>CAYZGP010000085.1:18346-26246 GCA_964478065.1 uncultured Pirellulaceae bacterium | reverse complement strand
CTTTGTTTGGAATTTCTTTGTTTGGAATTTCTTTGTTTGGGATTGCTTCACTTGGTGATTGCTTTGAAGCCATTTCTTCTGTTGTGTTGACTTCTTCAAAAGTTACCGTTTCGTCCGATGGCTTAGCGACCGAGTTGTCATCTGTTTGTTTCTCATAAACAGCTCGAAACGTAACGTTGCCAAGAGTCAGCAACTGGTTGGGCTCAAGCGGTTGATCGTTTTCGATTCGCAGGTTGTTTACAAAAGTGCCATTGAGCGAGCCAAGGTCGCGCACGTACAAACCACCGTCTTGCTCAAAAATCTCAGTATGGCGTCGACTAACCAAAGCGTGGGGTACGGTCAAACTAGCTTCTTTGCCTCGCCCGATGATGGTAGGAAGTTTTAGCCGAACCTCTGCGGCTTTGGCGTCTCCACCAACAACAACCAGTTTCGCATCTAACATACTGACCTCTTTCATTTCCTCGCTTGAATGACCGAAAATCCTCATGGTCAAACTGTCTTGGTTCCAACACGACTCGCGTCTTTGGCACTTATCCCACCATTGATGTAGATTACCGGCAAGACATGCATCATAAATCAAAAACTTTGAATCTGGAAGTCTCTCGCCAAACGGCTGATAGCTTTTCAAGGGCCAGAATCACGCCTAAGCAACTAGGGTTCGTTTTCTAGAGAAGAAGATATTGGAAAACGGGAGTTTTTGCCCTCAAAGATTGGAGTCAGTTTAAGCCAAACGCCGAAGTGAATCAAATATTTTGATGGCAAACACCAAGGGGTACGCGGATTACAACGGCACTTGCCACCCAGTAATTCCCGCGTATAATCCGAGTCTGTCGTTTGAAGAGGATGTATGGTCTCCATTTGAAACCAGCACATTTTCGCGGGTGTAGCTCAGTGGCTAGAGCATCACGTTGCCAACGTGAATGTCGTCGGTTCGAATCCGATCACCCGCTCTTTTCTTCTTTTTCCCTTCGGTGGGATCTCTCTGACAAGCATTTCTTCAGCTTCCAAAATCCATCGACAACTTCGCTACCACTTTGTGGTTGAAACGCCGCAAATGGACTGTGTTTCCAATGTTTATTGGCTACAATGTCGGGCCACATGTGGTGAGTGGTTTTTGGGAAACGTTTTTTTTCACCACAACTAAACTCACCAACTCAAACATCGTTGGCAACGAGACTCTACCCGATCACCAACGCGATTGGACTACAAGGCTTTTGAAAGACGCATTTCAAAGCTTATTCAACCATTGCATGATCACTGCCCAGGAAAAGACAAGTGAATACTGAGACGACCGAAGAACCGACAACCGAAGAAAAACAAAAACTAAATTTGTCGGTCGATATCAAAGAAACTAGCGCTTGCGAACGCCACGTAACGGTCACCGTACCGCGTGACGACATCGAGCGTTATTTTGACAAACAGTTTGACGAGCTGGTTCCCAAGGCTGAAGTCCCAGGCTTCCGCGTCGGCAAGGCTCCTCGAATGTTGGTGGAAAAGAAATTCCGCAAGCAACTTGCCAATCAAGTCAAAGGTTCCATTTTGATGGACAGCCTTTCGCAAGTCAGCGACAACCAAGAGTTCTCTGCGATCAGCGAACCTGATTTGGATTTCGAACAAGTCAACATTCCCGACGAAGGCGATTTGACTTACGAGTTCAACATCGAAGTCCGCCCCGAATTCGATTTGCCAAAATGGAAAGGCCTATCGCTTGAGCGTCCTGAGCGCGAGTTCACCGACAGCGACATTGATGGCCACATCGGCAAATTGTCACAACAATTTTCAGATCTGGCTCCGGTCGACGAAGCCGTAAAAGCAGATGACTACGTTGTCTGCAACATCACTTCTCGATTCGAAGAAGCCGTCGTCAACGAGCAAAGCGAACAGCTCGTTCAAGTCGCCCCAACCCTGAGCCTTGCCGACGCAACGCTTGAAGGTTTTGACAAACTGATGATCGGTGCCAAATCAGAAGACAAGAAAACGGCTACTGTCGAAATCAGCGAACACGCCGACAACGAAGAGCTTCGCGGCAAATCGGTTGAAATGGAATTCGAAGTCCTCGACGTAAAACGCGTCGAAGGCAAAGATCCGTCTGAGATCGCCGAGCAACTCGGTCTTGAGTCAGTTGACAAACTAAAAGAACTCGTCCGCAGCTCAATGGAAGAGCGATTGAACTACGCTCAGCGTGAAACCATTCGGGACCAGATCAGCAAAGTCCTGACTGAGTCAGCAAACTGGGAGCTTCCTCCTGATTTGCTGCGTCGTCAGTCCAAACGTGAACTTGATCGCGCCGTCATGGAGATGCGTTCAAGCGGTTTTTCTGAGCAAGAAATTGTTGGCCGCGAAAATACACTTCGCAAAAACATTCTTGAGAAAACGGAAACGCTTTTGAAAGAGCACTTTATCCTTGAGCGAATCGCTGAAGAGGAAAAAGTCGAAGACGAACCTGGCGATTACGAAATCGAAATCGCGCGAATCGCTGCCCAGCAAAACGATTCACCGCGAAGAATTCGCGCACGACTTGAGCGTCAGGGTCAAATGGACTCTTTACGAAACATGATTATCGAACGCAAAGTCATCGACCTGATCACAGACAGTGCGAAATTCAAAGGCACCGAGTACAAAACCGATGAAGGCAAAGACTCGACCGCGCTGAACTTCTTCGCTGCTGGCAAGAAGGATGCGATTCCTGAAGCCAAATACGATGGTGGCGAGCAAGAGCCAATTCCCGGCCTCAAGCCTGAACGAGATTAATCTCGCTTAAGCAACATTGAACGACAACATTGAACGACCAAAGCCAGTCCTTAGTGACTGGCTTTTTTTGTAGCATGACGATCAGCAAAATCTTCAAAACGCATCACGTCGGTGTCGGCGCCATTATTTATCTGGCAACATTAAAAGCACTTCAACGCCAGGATGAGACTTTCGGAATTCTTCAGCCCAAAACTCAACCTCTTGTTTAGTAAGACGTTTGATATCTTGTAACGCCCTTGGCAGCTTGGACTTGCCGTCTCGAATGATGTTGTCTCGAATGATCAACAACTCTAACGCGGAAAATTTATTCACCACATCCGGAATACCGTCTTCGCACTCAGCAAGCCGCAATGAAATATTCCTCACACGTTTGAAGCATGGAATCTGAATATATTCACCGACACTTGTCCATTGACGTCGAAAAATTGACGTAAACACGGCCATCATTTCATCCGGGTCACGCGTCTCACCTACGTCAGGAAACTGCCGATTCAAACTCGACTCTAATTCCGCAATCAAAAGCGTCTCTTGATCGTACTGGTATTTTGCGTTGGCATAATACGCAAACAGAATTCCAATAATCGCAACAACGATGAAGGACGTCTTCAAGGCAAACTGGGGTCTTTTCGAATTGGCTTTATTCGATTTGCCGCTAATCGGTTGGTCTTTTTCAGCTGGCTCGTCTGGATCTTGGTCTAGCATCAATTCCCCCGCTATCTTTGCATACGATCACCAGTGTTCAACGGTTCACAACCAAAAAGCGGCTCCCCACGCGGCCTTGGTCAGGGCTAATCCCCCGCGATCACGCACACTGGCACAAATCGTTAACGACCAAACTTACCCACGCTACCAACACAAACTGTCCATCGTTGCGAAATCCCGTCTTGTCTCGCTTTTGTAATCCCGATAGCTTTACTTTAACGGTGAGGGCGGAATTGTTGGCCAAAGGCACCATTGTGTGTTTCCCCAATCAACAATTGTGTTGAGTCACTAAAAAACAAACGCTTAAAACGCTTGATAAGGACATTGTCTTGAACGGCAACTCACAGATTAATCACGGACTGGGAAACGGATCGCAAATGACTGATCCGCTTTCTCAAATTCAAAACTCATACTCATCGGCTTCGTATCAACGCCAACGTCAAATGACGCTGGGTGATCTTTTGCTGGAAAACCGGATCGTCTTTCTTCAAGGCGAAATTCACACCGGCAACGCCAACGAATTGGTCATGAAGCTGTTGTACTTGCAAAGCGAGAACAAGAAAAAGCCAATCAACTTTTACTTGAACTCGCCCGGCGGTGACGTCGTTGCCACCATGGCGATCTACGACGTTATGCAAATCATGTCTTGCCCGGTCGCAACATTCTGTGTTGGTCAGGCAGCTAGTGGAGCAGCGGTTCTGCTTGCCGGTGGCACCAAAGGCCGTCGTTTCTGTCTTCCACACTCTCGCGTCATGATTCACCAACCGCATGGTGGTGTAAGTGGTCAGGTCAGCGACATTGAAATCCAAGCCGACGAGATCTTGCGGAACCGATCGGTACTCAATGAGATTCTTGCCCAACACACCGGCCAGTCAGTTGAACAAATCGCCAAAGACACCGATCGCGATTTCTTTTTAACTGCTGAACAGGCCAAGGAATATGGCTTGGTCGACGAACTCACCATCCGTCACGGTCGTGAAGAAGACGATGACGACGAAGTCGCTTAATTTAATTGAGCTTCCTGAATTGATTGACGACTGGAGAATCACAAGATTCGCAATCAAGTCAATCAAAATCACAAATCATTTTTATCAACAAATCACAATAGGCGGAGTTGCATTCGATGGCATACGTTCCTTACGTTGTCGACAACACAGGTCGCGAAGAACGAGTCTACGACATTTACAGTCGGCTTTTGAAAGATCGCATTATCTTTCTGGGCCAGCAAGTCACGGCAGATCTTGCCAACTCGTTGGTCGCACAAATGCTTTTTCTTCAATCGGAAGATCCGAAGAAAGACATTCATCTTTACATTAACTCACCTGGCGGAAGCGTTACCGCCGGGCTGGCCATATACGACACGATGCAATTCATCTCTTGCGATGTGGCGACCTACTGTTTGGGTCAAGCCGCATCGATGGGTGCGATGTTGCTGACTGCGGGCACGGCAGGCAAACGATACGCTTTGCCAAACGCGAGCATCATGATCCACCAGCCACTTGCAGGAATGCAGGGAACGGCGGAAGAAATCATGATTCACCGCAAAGAGCTTCGCCGAGTGAAAGATCGCTTGAACAATCTTCAAGTCAAACACACTGGCAAGACGCTGGAAGAAATCGAAGAGAACACTGATCGCGATAACTTCATGACGGCTGAAGAAGCCTGTGAATTCAACCTGATCGATCGCGTCGTCACCAGCTTGGGCGAAACGCAATAGAACAACTTTGTTGCCCGCGACCATTCTGTGGCCGCAAAGCAATATCTTGGTCCACAAATAGCCGAAGTCCTATTCATTGGGTAGGACTCCGGCTATGATTTTTTAAGACTGATTCAACAACCCTTTTCAGAAGATCGACATGAGTTTTCCACACGACTATTGCGTATCCGGCAGCCTCCAACCAGAGAGTTTGGTTTCACTTACAGCGGACGGGCTTCCGACGATCGAATCGGGGCCACCGAAAGTGTTTGGTGGATCGGGTGAGCAGTGGTCACCAGAAGACTTGCTCGTAGGAGCTGTTGCCGATTGCTTTGTGCTTTCTTTCAAAGCCATCGCCGCGGCATCAAAATATACTTGGACCGATCTTAATTGCCACGTAAGCGGAACATTGGACAAAGTCGAACGAGCCGTTCAGTTCACCGAGTTGAACATCAAAGCCAATTTGACGATCCCGGCAGACGCCGACGCCGACCGAGCCAAACGATTGCTTGAGAAAGCCGAGCAAACCTGCTTCATCACCAACTCACTCAAAGCCGAGCCGAAGTTGGAAATCTCAATCGAAGCAAAGTAAGCAGTCTTCCGACTTTACTTGCCCTCGCATCGTTTATCTGCAAATCCCTACCTGAGCCGTTTTGGCGATAGCCACGGTTTATACGGTTTTGCGCGCGACAACTGAGCCGTTTTTGGGACCCGCCGTAGCAGAACTCGTCAAGAGTTTTGGGCACTTGAGTTTGGGCGTCATGTAAAAAACAGAACTCTTGACGAGTTCCGCTAAGCCAACCAACGAATTCCGCACCAACTAATCGACAGTAAACATTTCCCGGTCACACAGTCGAGGTAGACGAGATTTCTGTTGGACAATGGGCTATATTGGGGGATCTTAAAGTGTCAAGTTCCCCAGTCGAACCCGAAACCCCACTGTATTCGAGTCTTTAGTTTTTCAACTGGTAAACCGCGACAATCAATCTAAAAATGGCCTAAGCCCAAGACTTTGTTCCTAAACCTTTTCAAGGCAAAGCCTAGTTCGTATTCCACTGATTTGTACCGACTTCTTGGATTCATTTGTTTCTCGAGGACCTCAAAAATGTACGTGTACCTGTTGCTTTTTTCAGTTTGTGTGGTCGTTGCATTCTACTGCGTCTATATATTCTTGAGATCCAAAGAGCGTCGTTTCTTAACGGCCAAATCTGATATCCACTCGGCACAATCCAAGCTCAAACAAATGCTTGAAGAAGAAAACCGACTTCGTGAACTTATCCAGTTATCAGATTAAATATTTTTGAATTGGGCTCTCCGTTGGAACGTTCTGTTGCCAGCGTTGGATGTCCGTGATCTCCTACTTTTTATTCCCGCCTTCCACGGACCAATTTCATGTTCGAAAACGTAAAACAATTTTTTGAGTCAATGGGCGCTAACCATGGCATCGTCGCAGCAATCGGTGCTGCCATTGGTGTAATTATTGCTTGGCTCGTATATCGTTATTATTCAAAGGGTTTGGCATGGGCCGAGCCTGATTTGTCCGAATTAAATCGAACCTTGGAACATCAAACTAAAACGAATCGTCAGCTAAAACAAACGCTTGAGACTCGAACCAAGCAAGCGGCTAATTTTGATTGGGCGCACGTTAAAGGTGTCGACAAAAAAACTGGGGCAATACTCCAGTCTTTTGGAATCCGCAATCTCGAGCATCTTCAAAGTTTGCCACTCAAAAAACAGCAGACACTAATGACTCTCCTGAACAAGAAGGGCGTTGCTTGGAATAGTTCCAACATCTCCAACTTGAAACCTGCTATTTCTTTGCCACAGGTTTCTGGGGCGGAAGTTGATTGGTCAACTGTCAAAGGCGTTGAACCCAAAGTCGCTGCAGAACTCAAATCTTTAGGTGTCAAAAACGTCGAGCAGCTAGAAGCGTTTTCAGTTGAAGATCGTGCCAAACTTGAAACGCAACTCAAATCCAAGGGGTTAAGCTGGGACTGGAACCAGCTTTCAGGCTGGAAGACTGGTCTTTTGGGTGCGGCTGGCTTGGCAGGCGGAGCGGCGATCGGCGCAAATTCGTGGAGCGAAAAGTCAACCACAGGTTCTTCGGTCGATGTGAAAACCACTGGTAACGTGTCAGATCAGAGCGCCACGACCTCTAGTGGTTTCGTATCGCCAAACACTTCTGTCAAACATGGAAATTTCGATTCGTCACCGGCAATGGCACACCAACCACCGGCAACAGCCCCTAACCGACCCTTTGGTGATGCTCCCAATGAAAAGCAATTCGCTCTGCCGTTTTCAGCTGGGCCAGTCGTTGACTGGGACCAAATGGACGGAGTTGATCCGAAACTGGCCAAGGAATTTGCGGACCTGGGATTGAAGAATCCTCAGCAATTGGCAGCTTTGACGCCGGAAGAAAAGTCTCAGTTTTATCTGCACATGAAAAGTCGTGGAATCGATTGGAACTGGAACCTTGTAGAACGCTGGAATCTTGATCCAAACGCCAATGATTCAGAGATCGCCAACAAAACCGGTGTCGCGAACAAGACCGGTATCGCGAGCAAGACTGAGAATCGAGTTGTCGGTTTTGCCGGAGCGGTTGACAACACGCCCGCAACTCAAACATCGAAAATTAACCCTGCAGATTTTGAAGGAACATCACTACCGGCTGCTCCTCTTTCGCTGCCATTTGAATCCCGTAAGTCTGATGAATCACGTACTTCTGGCGGTGGATCTCATACGTCTGGTGGA
>CAYZGP010000085.1:4303-18246 GCA_964478065.1 uncultured Pirellulaceae bacterium | reverse complement strand
CTCATACGTCTGGTGGATCCCATACTTCTGGCGAATCGCAGACGACAGGAGCCAGCAAGACTATGCATCCTGCAGGGGCAATGTCGTCACCCAGTGCATCACAGATCTCGTCGACAAGTTCAAACGTCGACCCAAATGCACCGCCAGTTCTATTCCAAACCGTTCCTCAATGGCGTGATGACTTGACGTTGCTTGAGGGAATTGACGGACCGCAGAGTATTGAATTGAGGAAAATGGGGATTTACAACTTTGAGCAACTACACAATCTCTCGCCCGAATCGATAACGAAACTGCAGACATGGTTCCGACGACGCGGCTGGTATCTGGACATGGAGCAGTGGCGAATTGCATCAGATGGAAACACGTTGACGCCTTCGATGGATGAAATTCGAACCAAGGCTTACGAAATATTTTCCTACCGCAACGAACGCGGGTTACATGGCGGGGATCGCACCGACTGGAATCAGGCGGAATGGGAACTCCGAGGCAATCCGAATTTCGGATACGGCATCCCGCATCACGTCGACGACTTCGCAGTTTCTCTGTCTGGTGTTTCCAGTGAAGTAAGAGATGAGTTGTATCGCATGGGGCTTTACAATCAATCACAAGTCAACGAGTTAAATCCGCAACAACGGCGACTGTTGACTCAATGGTTCGCCGGGCCAAGATTCGGAATCGATTTAACTCAGGCGTTGGGTTGGCTCAGTACACTTAAAGAAATTCCCGAGCACTTGAGTTTCGGAAGAGTTTTCAGCACGCGTCCGTTCAAGCTTGATGATTTGAGCCAGATTGAAGGGCTTGAGCCATCAACTGAAAGCGATTTGAATCGAATTGGAATTTACCGATTTGAACAAATGCTTGATTGGAATGAGCAGAATATTCATGCCATTGCTGAAGCGCTTGATTGCTCAGAGCGGACGATCACCGAATCATGGGTGCCGCAGGCTGAAAAGTTTCTTAACCGATAACTTGTGGCAATTTGAGGCTGGAGCCGTCAGTGCGAATTATCTTTGTTGGGGCAGGCTGCTCCACCGGAGACGTCATGTGCACTATAGATTTTGCTCATCATTGCAAAATGGGTGCCCAGGTCGCGGTTTGGTTGGCGGCGTTTCTAACTTGCGTGTTTCGCTCGGGCCAACGATGATTTGTGGTTTTTGCCTTGGCGGACTCGCTTCGTTCATGAAATTTTTAAACTTGAGCATCTGTCGTCGAAGGGCCTTTTGTTCTTGCTCTAGTTTCTCAATTCGATCTTTTAGTTCTTCAATTTCAGTCATCGTGGTTTCTCCAAAAACTTAGTTGTGAGCGCGAATTGTACGTATCAGAGTCGTAAATTCCAGCAGTTTTTTTTGGGGGGGGAACATTGCGCAGATTTTCGTAGCAAGCCGAGGACCACTTGAAACCCAACGCTCGTCGCGTCTACTAGTCACATGGACGCGGCCCTTAAAAAGCAAAATGGAATTCACTACACGCCATCAATCTTGGCAGGGTTTCTAGCTCGCCAAACCGCGGCGTGTATCCGTCCAGCAAAATTGCAATCGTGTAGAGACGGCGTAATCAGGATTTTGGATCCGGCCTGTGGAGACGGTGAACTTTTGGCTGCGCTGATTGAAGCCATTGGGAACGTTCGAAGCCTCAAAAACGTTTCACTTGAGGTTCACGGCTTCGACACCGACCCTGACGCCGTAGCTCAAACAAAAGAACGAATCAGCTCACTCGTTACACCCCGTCAAATATCTAGAGTGGATATTCGTAGCCAAGATTTTCTAACGCTCAATATCCAGCAACCATTCGATTGCATCATCTCCAACCCGCCCTACGTTCGCACCCAAGTCCTCGGCGGAGCTGCGGCGCAAAAACTCGCAAAAGACTTTGGGCTCACTGGTCGCGTCGATTTATACCAAGCCTTTACCATGGCGATCTGTGAAGCGTTGTGCGAAAACGGCGCGATGGGGCTCTTAACCTCCAACCGTTTTCTTACCGTCAAATCAGGCCAGACAATGCGTCGTCTGCTTTGCGAACGATTCGAGCTTGAATCAATTGTGGACCTTGGCGATACACGGCTGTTTAGTGCTTCCGTTTTGCCAGTCGTGATCTCTGGCGTCAAGAAATCCGCTCCATTGAAATCGGATACTTCGCCGGCCGAATCAAACAAACCTACATTTCAACGCGTTTATCAAATTGAAAATACAACTGAACAGTTCCCCCAACGCGAGTTGATTGACGCTATTGAAGACTCAAGTTTCTCTGGCGAATTCCAATCCGAAGCTGACTGCTTTCGCATTGAACGCGGAACCTTGAATGCCGATCAACCTGGTGCCGTTTGGACGCTTTCAAACATCGATACGCGGGTTTGGCTTAATCGTATCCGTGCCAAGCAAACAAAAACGTTTGGCGAATTGGCTCAGATAAAAGTTGGAATCAAAACAACGGCCGATGCGGTTTTCATTCGCGAGAGGTGGAAACAGCTTGATCCCGATGTTACGCCCGAACAAAAATTACGAGTGCCTTTGATCACACATCATGTGGCTGCGCGTTGGAAAATGGATTCACCGCAAAAAACTGTTCTCTATCCGTACAAAAAGAATCAGTCAAAACGAGTCGCGATTGACCTTTCCAAACACCCACGCGCTGCTGCGTATTTTGAAACCCATCGTGATCGCTTGGAAGGCCGAAAGTATGTCATCGATTCCGGACGAGAGTGGTTTGAAATTTGGGTTCCGCACCAACCTGCTGATTGGGCCAAACCGAAAATTGTCTGGCCAGACATTTCTGATGAGCCAAAATTCTTTCTCGATTCATCAGGCGCGATCGTCAATGGCGATTGTTATTGGAGCAAGCTTCGCGATGGCGTTGACGAAGACTGGATTTACCTCATGCTGGCCGTTGCCAATTCAACACTGGCGACCAAATTTTATGACACGGTGTTTCACAACAAACTTTACGCCGGTCGTCGGCGGTTCATGACGCAATACGTCAACGAATTCCCACTGCCAGATCTCCATTCAAAGATCTCAAAAAAGATCATCAGATGCGTCAAACGATTGGTCGAAACGCCATCCGCAAAAGACACCGCAAAAGTGGAATCATGGGTATGGGAAGCGTTTGGTTTCGACGAGCCTCAATAGCTCTGTGAATCGACCTCAACGCCGTTACTTTCACATGAATGCTTGTCGTTGCTTAATCGCCAAAGAACCCTTTGGGCAACCGGATTTGATTCTTCTTATTCACAACGTTGCCTTCCAGTCGTTTGAAAAAGCAAAAGAAGTCCGCTCCAGAGGTCACCACCAAATGATCCAGTCGAATTTTGTCTCCCACCGGCGTGCCGTAGAAAATAGCGTAGCGAATATCAGCGAACTTCAATCCGGCCAGCTCCGAGTTGTTAAAATCAGAGATCACTTCGTCGCTGCCCGGTGAAACCAAACCCAGATCAACCGTTGGGCTGGTTTGTAGCTTTAGTTCCATCAACTGCGGCAACACATCAGGAACTTGGCCATCGTCTTCTGCTTTCGCCAGATCAAATTGCTTACTCACCAGTTTATGAAGCGCCCATCCGCGATTGCGTTCTTGATCGGCACCTGGGTTCTCGATCAATGTTCCCAACAAAGGCTTGAGTCTTACGAAAGCCAACTCGACTGGCAAAAGGTCTTTGAAGAACTGGTTCTCTCCATTGTGCATTGCAATCATCAACGATGCGGTATCGATAGAAGAAACCAATCGCGACGTTGTGACTTTGTCCATCGCCGTAGCCTGATATTTTTGCGTCAGCGTTCCGGTGGTGTCCAATTTCGCCAGCTGCGCACCTGTCACGACTCGAACGGTTGTGACCAGATCGTCGTCGTTGACTCGCACCAAAACGTAACGGCGTGATGCCGAAAGTGCTTCGTTCCATATCTGAAGGTTGTTTGATTTTTGCGTATAAACGTCAAAATTCTGGCCGGGAAAACGGGGCTGCGATTTGAGAAAGCTTTTGGGAACCGGATAACCAAGTGCTTGGCAGATCGCCGTTTTGACAACTTTGGATCGTGTACGAATAGGCTGATCGAGCTTAAGCCCATGCAATTTATCCTTCAGCGTTTGCTCCAACTGAGACTGAGAAAGAAATTGGTTTGGGTGATCCGTGAGGGAATCGTAAATTGTCAGGCCCAAGTCTTTGGGAGCTTTTCGCTTGTCCTGCATTGGGAATTCCTAAGGATTACCAAAACTCAATTCAAAACAGCTGCAATCTCGAAAAAGCTCATTGAAGCTACGTTGATTCGTCGTTAGGCTGGGAGTAGAAATGTTCAATTGATAGTTTATCAAACCTTATTGAACCATCCATTTTTATCATTTGTTCGCAATGTTTGACCGTCCGAAGCAATTTCTGGCCTTCAAACGACCATATTAAGGACGCAGCATGAATACAGAACCAACTATCCAAACCTCAAAAAAATTCCCCGTCTCAATCCCCTTTATAGTCATTGGGCTGCTTCTCCTTGGAATGATCCTTCCTGTTATGGGAGACGTTGACGGAGATGGGAAATCCGATTCCTGTAGCAAGTATGTGATGTATAAATTCTTCACTTCACAGGAGAACGCCAAGGCTGGCGGCGAAGCCATCAAAGGCGAATCCGCATCCGAAGATGGACCAGGCAGTATGAGAGGCGCGTCGGCCGGTATAGGCGACGCAAAGGATAAGAAAGAAGAATAAATCGACACCTAATTCGAAGAGAATTTATCAGTCAAATAAAAATCCCAACGCCCGTTACTTGGACGTTGGGATTTTTTTGTGTACCAAAGTCGCATCTACAGCCAAGCAATCTTGGTTGCAGAAAGAAATTACGCATTGTCGACCATCATGCCGAAAATCTCGTAAGCCTGTGCAAGGTTGTCTTTGATTTGATCAGGCTTGATTCGTTTTCCGGAACGATAGAAAAACATCGAACCTGGCTGGGCTTCGACCGAGACGCCTTTCTTGGATTCAAAAAACTCCAACAACTGGGGTGAGAAGTAATTCCGAACCGCTTCCTCATTACTGCTTTGCAAAACAAACAACTTTGAAAACTTTGGATGGGAGTCAAAGTCGATATCCTGAAACCCCAACGCACTTCCAACTTTGTCGAACAAGCCTTCAGGGCGCATCGTAAAATCGGGGCAAACCAATTCGGGCGATTGCAATGAGACGACCGACTGATTGAACGTGTGGCTGTTTTTGCCGCCGCCAGTCGTGTATTGATAGTCAAAGATCGCAATTTTGACTTCGCCACTGTCGCCTTGGATCAAATTCTTCATCTTGCGACCGCGGCCTTGGTTGAAGAGCTTGAAGCTCGAAAAGTGCGAAAGCAAAGCCTGATCGCCGTCTTTGAAAAATGTCAAACCCATTGATTCGGCCGTTGCCAAAATCGCTTCACGTCTTTTCTTGTTTGCGTAAATCGACCAAGCGATCCCGCCGATAATAAAGAATACAACAGCTGCGATAATCGCAATTGATCCGTACTTTTCCATGTCATGAGCCTCTAGACAGCCAACCATTTTAAGTCGTGCAGTAACGTTTTCCTGCTCCAATCATGGGCTTAGCCAATCACTTCAACTGGATCAATTCAGGTTCTGAAGTCGGTGGCTCGGCTTCTCTTGGATCCTGCCAATTTGCTTGGTCAAAGTGTTTGTCGTACACGCCGTAATCGTGATAAGCGATTTTCTTAGCAAGACGGTACGCCCAACTTTTCTCTGGTATCGGTTCAAGGTCAGGTGAATATTGAGACGGATTAGGTTGAGTTGCCCGCAGTTCCGCCAAAGCCGTTTTGCGAGCCGTAGAGTCCTTGGCGCCGTGACGGTCGGCCAACGCTTCGATCAAATCTGGCCGCTCCAACACGATACAGCCGCGAGTGTGTTCCGCTGCCGTCTTGCGAAAATCCGTCAAAAATGCGGACTCATTAAATACCTGATCCAAAGGCCGCTCGTCGTGGATTGATTCTTTGGCGAACTGAATAATCGGGCACGGCTCAATGTCGCCCCATGGATTGATGTGATGGGTGAACCCAGTGGCGGCAGGACAAAGCGCTTTTCCATCTGCGTCGTAGTAAGCGTCAATCACAATGATCGGTTTCTTGCACCGCATGTCGACAACAAACTGCCGCGCGGTTCGTTGTTGCTCAGGGGTCAAAGCAAGTTCAGGAGCCGGATCAGGTCCCATCGGCCGATAAACATGATACCAAGTGTACAGCACACCCATTTCGATTAGGCGGTCGACCCACTCTTCGCGAAGCAGGTCGTCAAAATTGGTTTGGCAAAGGCTCGTGCAAACGCCCGTCATGACTTTGTTATCGAGACAATTTTGCAATCCAGTCATGGTCGCCGAAAGCACGCCTGATTTTCCACGACGTGAATCGCTGATGATCTCGGTTCCTTCGACGCTAATCAAAGGCGTCACGTTTCCACATTTGCGCAAACGTTTGGCGACTTCGTCAGTGATAAAGTGGCCATTGGTGAAGACTTGAAAATACACATCTGGATGGGCTTCGAGAATATCGAAAAGCTCTTTGTGCATAAACGGTTCGCCACCAAGCAAACCGAAAAACGAATTACCCATTTTCTTGGCAGACGTGATCATCCGATTCATTTGATCAACGTCGATTTTGTGTTGCTTCGCCGCGACGTCGACCCAACATCCGGTACAACGAAGGTTGCAGGAGTTAATGATGGAGATGTAAAGATAAGGCGGAAAGAACTTCCCCTTCTTCAAGCGGCTTTTGTGTTTCTGCACACTTCGCCAACCCTTAAATCCCATATTCCAAGCAAGCTTCCACAACAGACGCTTGTCTGTTTCCATCAGCATTCGCTTGGCCAATCGAAAGTACATTCTCTGCTCCGTTGGATGTTCTTGTCGCCACGTCGTTTCGAATTACGATTCAGTTGATCGCGAGACGATTCAAGTTTAAGAACGCCAGTATAACGAGACAGGCCTTGAGTGTCGAAGCATTGTCCAAAGCGTTGCATGATATCGGCAGCAATCTGCAAATCAAAAGTGGGCTGACTTACCAAAACTGCGTTATCAGCACGGACAATTCGCCGTTATCGTCGGGTAGTGGTCTTTGCCGGGAATTGTTGAGACCAGTCGAGATTCTCAACCTGACAAGAACGGCAACAATAGAAGGGACTTACAGCGGCGTACTTAATGCGGCTAACTTAAGGCGATTCTTAAGCTGCCTTGCGGGCTGAATCGTATGTTCTCGTTTGGCCAACTGGATCTGCTTCAATCAAATCGGATTCGAACAAGCGAAGCCCGAGCGCTTGAGCGCGTTTATTTTGACGCTTTTGCAGTGAAATCTGATCTGCAAATGCTTTGTCCGTCTTGGCCAATCGCATCGCGCCCAATCGCTGGATCGCGTGTCGAAAATGCCAAGGACTAAACGGCGACGCAGCGATTTCCGAAATAAAATTGAGTGCTGATGATAAAGCAGAGGTCGAAGCAAATTTGGGATGCCGAACAGCCGCACGCTGAGCGGACAAACCATGAGGCAGCGTCAACTCATTGGTGACCAGCCGCGCGCGATCAACAGTAACCACACAGTCAGGACAAAATTCATTACGATAGCCAAGAGACCGTAAGCTCAACGCCAAATCCAGATCAACGAAATGCGAATCCAGCCGCTCATCCAACGTGCCGACCTGGTTTAACGCTTCACGTCTATAAAACGCTGCCCATGAAGTTGGACCAATGGACTTGCTATTGAAAACTCGCCGAATCGTTCGCTGGGCGATTTTCGTTTTTAAACCGATGACTTTTCGGTGAAACCCAACTCCTTTGGCAACCCCTGCAGCCACCATCGTTTCGGGTCGAGCTGGCGTGGTTATGATCGGAGTCACGCTCGCGACACGATCATCGTCAAAGGCGTTTTCAACTGACTCATCCCAGCCTTCATCGAGCTCAACGCCCGGTCTGATCAAGGCAACAAATTCTCCGGTAGCCAAACTCAAACCGCAATTCAAAAAACCAGCCAAACTATCGCGATGTTCAGTTGCGACAAATTCAACTTCGCCATCAAGCCCATAACTGTCCTGATAAGCTTCATCATGGACAACCAAAACCTGACTGTTGCTCGGTCGATATCGAAGCACTGACGCCAGCGTGTCATCAAACAGCCGTGCGTTGCCATAAACAGGGACGATAATTGAAAACCGTTGCATCGAAAAGGACCTTGCTTAATGTGCAGGAGTGGGACAACTGGTTGGTTGGATGCGCAGAAATGGTGAGTTATTCACGTTCTTCGGATTCCACGGAACTTGAAATCGACAGATTTTGGTGGGGTTTCGGTTGTCCGGCCGATAGCACTTTTTATTGTCTGTAAAAAAGCAGTTTTGGCTAAAGCTGGAATGACATATCAAATGGAGAACACGGAAGAGATGCTCGCAATTTGCCGCGACCACAGCGAAACACTCGGCTTCTTAGCTCCCCATCCTTTTAACCCTTCGGTCTCAATCGGCGGGTGATGAACAACCCAATCACGATCATTACGCCGCCGAAAAATTGAATCGGCGTAATTACTTCACGCAGGGGTGAAATCCAGGCAGCAATCAAGGCGACAAATGGAACCAGGTTCTGGTACACCGCAGCATGCGAAGCGCCCAATCGCAGAACGCCAAAATTCCACATCGCGTAAGCCAAACCCGTTGAGAAAATTCCGGAATAGAGAATGGCCCAGACAACACTCGCGGTGCCCAAATCGCTGACGGATGAAGTCGACATTAGAAACGGCATGCAGTAGTGCAGCGGCAAAGTCCCCGCGGTCGCATAAAACGCCAATCGAATTGGCGAAACAAACGTCAACAATGGCCGGCTGATCACGGCCCCGATCGCCCAAGCAATGGCCGCACTAAGAACCAACAAGTTCCCGACAAAGCTTTCAACTCCAAAGCTGAATTCTTTGCTGCCCTGAAGCGTCACCACAATCGTTCCAAGAAACGTAATGGTCAGGCCAATCCAAGCCAACTTCAGTTTTTCGCGCAACAGGAGAAACGAAAGAACCGCAGTCCACATTGGCATCGACGACATGATCAGCGCCGTGTTACCCGCCGTCGTCCGAGCCATACCGATCGCGAAGAGAATTTGATACAGCCAGCCTGTAAAACAAGCGAACGCGAAAATCGAAATCCACTTTTGCATGGGCGACATCGCTTTGGCTCTGACTTCCAATCGACTGAGACCTTGGGATGAGCTTTTACTATCTGGCTGTTGACTGCGTTTGGATTCAAACCAACTGCAAACCCCAAGCACAACAGCGGACAAACTGAGTCGAAACGCATTGAACATATATGGATCAACTTTCTCTAACGCCAGCTTCATGACGGTAATGTTGACACCCCAAATAATGGCGACGACCAGCAAATTAATATCTGCCAGATGGTTTTGCTTCGTCACGGCGAGTGTGGGTGAGGGCTGAGAAATTGTTGTTCTGCGTGTTAAGGGCCAATTTGAAAGCGACCGAATATCGACCCACACCGACCAAAAGTAAATGCCGCTTGCAGTTTACTGGATGCTTACGTACAAATTGTGGATGCAACAATATCTCGAATTGATTCAACATATCCTTGATCATGGCGTCGAAAAGACAGACCGGACGGGAACTGGAACGAAGAGTGTATTTGGTTACCAAATGCGATACGACCTGCGAAATTCGTTTCCATTGGTCACGACGAAGAAGCTTCACCTCAAGAGCATCATCCACGAACTGATCTGGTTTCTGACCGGCGACACGAATGTTCGTTACTTGCAAGAAAACGGAGTGCGGATTTGGAATGAGTGGGCCGACGAGAATGGTGACCTTGGCCCGGTCTACGGTTCACAGTGGCGTTCATGGCTGGGCGCTGACGGAAAAACGGTCGATCAAATTTCAGAAGTCATTGAACAGATCAAAACCAATCCCGATTCGCGTCGCCTGATCGTTAGTGCTTGGAACGTAGCCGAAATTCCAAAGATGAAGCTGCCGCCTTGCCATGCGTTCTTTCAATTTTACGTTGCCAACGGAGAGCTTTCGTGCCAACTGTACCAGCGAAGCGCGGACGTGTTTTTGGGCGTGCCGTTTAATATTGCTTCGTATGCGGCGCTGACGATGATGATCGCTCAGGTTACCGATTTGAAGCCCGGTGATTTCGTCCACACACTTGGTGACGCTCACCTTTATTCCAATCATATGGATCAAGTGAAACTTCAGCTGACGCGAGATCCTTTTGCATTGCCTCAATTGAAATTGAACCCAGAAATCAAATCCGTTTTCGATTTCAAGTTTGAAGATTTCACGCTTGAGAATTACGAAGCCCATCCGCACATCAAAGGCGCGGTCGCCGTCTGATAGACTTCAATCGTGATAGCCATCTATCGTGATAACGACTGGGCGGAACACGCAACTCGTTTTGCACACATATTGTTTGGCGATCCAGCCGACTGACTTTCACCCTCGACACTCTGCCATGCCCAACACTCGAAAACTATCCATGATCGTCGCCGCGTCTGAGAACGACGTAATTGGAGTCGACGGCGATTTGCCCTGGCGGCTTTCTGCAGATTTAAAACGATTTAAGAAATTGACGATGGGGCATCACATTATCATGGGCCGCAAAACGTTTGATTCGATTGGGCGATTACTTCCTGGGCGCACGACCGTGATCGTGACACGGCAAACTGGGTTTGAATTCGAGGGCGCGAAAATCGCCAACTCAATCGAATCCGCAATTGAAATTTGTTACCGCGAGAATGAAGGCCAGACAGACGGTTGCCCTTTCATTACAGGTGGTGCGGAAATCTATCGGCTGGCCCTTCCCCTGGTGACCGAGATTCAACTGACCCGTGTTCACACAGAAATCGAAGGCGACACGGTGCTTCCGAAGATTGACTGGGATCAGTGGAATCTAACAAGCCAAACGCGTCACCAAGCGGATGAGAAAAACAGCTTTGATTATTCATTCGAAGTCTACGATCGCGTTGGCTAGGCTTTTTTCATGCTTTGAAGGCTAATCGTGCCTTCGCGTTGCTTTTTCATCGCAGGCGGAAAGCCTCAGAATAATTCTCCTGCTGCGCTCATGGCAGACTACTGCGTGCAAACTCACATTGTGCGGCTCGATTCAGAATTAATACTTCCCGATCGCTCAGTCTGGTCCATCATTCGCTTTGAAGATCGATTTATCAAAGTACAATAGATGTCTATCAAAACTAAAATTTCTGTCGAACCGCTTCGGGATTCTCAACGATGATCAAAGACTTTAGCGCAAGAACTTCCTTCAGATTCTTCCTCACGACTGCATTCCTGTTGCTGGGAGCCATTACCGCAGAGAGTGGATTTGCCGCTGTTACATCAGCCGACGACGAGGCAGGCAACGATCCAGACAAGGTCCTGTTTGACTCGCTTTCGTTTCGCTCGATCGGCCCTTACCGAGGTGGTCGTGCGGCAGCAACGGCAGGTGTCGCCGACAACCCGATGCTTTACTACATGGGCGCTGCAGGTGGCGGCGTTTGGAAAACCGAAGACGCTGGATCCAGTTGGGAAAACATCACCGATGGATATTTTGGCGGCACGATTGGAGCCATCGAAGTCGCGCCTTCCAATCCGAACATCATCTACGTCGGTGGTGGTGAAGTCACCGTTCGCGGAAACGTCTCACACGGCTACGGCATGTGGAAATCAGTCGACGCGGGAAAGACTTGGAAGTCGATCGGCCTTGAAGACTCGCGCCGCATCCCAAGAATTCGCATCCACCCAACCAACCCGGACATCGTCTACGCTGCTGTGCTTGGTCACTTGTACGGGCCTAACCAAGAGCGAGGTGTATTCAAAAGCGTTGACGGGGGCGAGAGTTGGAAGAAAGTTTTATTCGCCAGCGAAGAAGCCGGCGCGGTTGACTTGATCATCGATCCGGGCAACTCAGATGTACTCTATGCTGCGACTTGGAAAGTGTTTCGCACACCTTACAGTTTAGAAAGCGGCGGCGAAGGGTCGGGCGTTTGGAAAAGCACCGACGGCGGCGAGACTTGGAAAAACATCACACGTAACGACGGACTGCCCAAAGGCACCATCGGCATTTGCGGCATCACCGTTTCTCCCGTCGACTCGAACCGGGTCTGGGCGATGATCGAAGCCGACAATGGCGGACTGTTTCGCAGCGACAACGCCGGCGAAAGCTGGACACGCGTCAACGAGGAAAGAAAACTGCGCCAGCGAGCCTGGTACTACACACGAGTTTACGCCGGACCAAACAGCATCGATGAAGTTTACGTTCTCAATGTTCGATTTTGGCGTTCAGGCGATGGCGGAAAATCGTTTGGTTCCATTGGAACACCACACGGTGATCACCACGATTTGTGGATCGCGCCCAATGATCCGGAGCGACTGGCAATCGCGGATGATGGCGGTGTGCAAATTTCCTTTAACCGCGGACAGACGTGGTCGACGTATGAGAACCAACCGACGGCTCAGTTCTATCGCGTGACAACGGACAACCATTTCCCGTATCGAATCTATGGTGCCCAACAAGACAACTCGACCGTTCGAATCCTCAGTCGCACTGGCGGTCGAAGTATCGGAGAGCGTGATTGGGAATCGACTGCCGGTGGAGAGAGTGGCTTTATTGCGCCCGACCCGAATGACCCAGAGATCGTTTACGGCGGATCTTACGGGGGGTATTTGACTCGCATTAATCATCGGACCAACGAAATTCGCAACGTCCATATCTGGCCAGACAATCCGATGGGTCACGGGGCAGGGGACGGCAAGTATCGTTTTCAATGGAACTTCCCAATCGTGTTTTCCAAGCACGATCCAAAAGTGCTTTATGCTGCCGGCAACGTCTTGTTCAAAACAACCAACGGCGGTGAAAGCTGGACCAAAATCAGTGATGACTTAACCCGAAACGACGCTACGAAGCTTGGATCTTCTGGCGGACCAATTACTCAAGACAACACGAGCGTCGAATACTATTGCACCATTTTTGCACTTGCCGAATCCGCCACCGAAAAAGGCACCATCTGGGCCGGATCGGATGACGGACTGATTCACATCACACGTGACGCAGGCAAGAAATGGGAAAACGTGACGCCACCCGATTTGCCTGAGTGGGCTCAAATCAATTCGATCGAAGCCCATCCCACACAACCGGGCGGACTTTACGTTGCGGCAACACGTTACAAGCTAGACGATTTCAAACCTTACCTGTTCAAAACGATGGACTATGGGAAAACCTGGACCGCGATCAACAATGGCATCGATCGTAAACACTTTACTCGTGTGATCCGCGCCGACTCCGAGCGAGAAGGATTGCTGTTTGCAGGAACAGAATCGGGTTTGTATGTTTCGTTTGACGACGGGAAAAACTGGAAAGCATTTCAGTGCAACGTTCCGATCGTCCCTGTGACAGATCTTGCGATCAAAGAAGGTGACTTGATCGTTGCAACCCAAGGCCGAGCGTTTTGGGTACTGGACGATCTTTCTACGCTTCGACAGTGGAATCATGAATTGTTGGACGAAGACGCTTACCTGTTTCAAACGCGGCCAACACTTCGGATGCGTGGAGGTGGCAGTAGCCGGCCAGGTCGGACGTCGGGACAGAATGTGGCTTCGGGTGTTCCGATTCGTTTTCACTTAAAGGAAAAACCTCAGGACAAAACGGTCACGCGAATTGAAATCCGCGACGCTGCAGGTGAGTTGATCCAAGCCCTCAGTTCAAAACCAGACAAAGAGAAAAAGGAACTCTCGCTCAAACCAACCAAAGGCATGAACCAAATTCGTTGGAACATGCGTTACTCAGGAGCGGAATCGTTTGCTGGCATGGTGTTGTGGGGCGGCGGCACGGGCGGACCGCTGGCGGTGCCTGGCGAGTACCAAGTAACACTGACGCAAACCAAACCTGCCGAGCCGGCTGACAGTGACAACGAGGACGATTCAAAAAAAGCAAAATCGAAATCAAAACCTAAATCAAAA
>CAYZGP010000085.1:0-4203 GCA_964478065.1 uncultured Pirellulaceae bacterium | reverse complement strand
AAATCAAAACCTAAATCAAAAGCAAAATCGAAATCGAAAGATAAGGCTGACGAGGAACAACCCAATGTTGAGGACATATTCAATCTCACGGCTAATTTTGAAATCAAAAAGGACCCGCGCTCTGCGGCAACCCAAAAGGACTTTCAGGCTCAGTTTGAATTCCTGATCGGAGTGCGGGACAAGCTTTCCGAGGTCCACACTGTGATCAAGCAAATACGTGATGTCCGCAGTCAGATCCAGAGTTTGCAAAAACGGATCGCCAAAGATCCAGCTCAAAAGGAGCTTGTCGATAAAGCCAAAGAGTTAGTGGCCAAATTGACCGATGTTGAGAAAGAGCTTTACCAAACTCAAAATCAGAGCTCCCAAGACCCGCTGAACTTCCCCATTAAACTCAATAACCGATTGAGCTCGCTTGTGGGAGTCGTCAGCACGGGGGACTATCGGCCCACTCGTCAGGCGATTGAGGTGAGAGATGTCTTGCTCAAGGAAATTGATGAACTTTTGGCCAAGCAGTCCAAAACAGTCAAAGAAGGCTTGGACGAGTTCAATGCGGCAGTACGCAAAGCAAAAGTGCCAGCGATCTTTGTGGAGTAGGCTTCGCCCCCCCCGGTGGATGTCCAGCAGAGTCAAGAAATGTCCAATCCGAAAGACAGCTGAAAAGCCTTAGAAACTAGTCGCTTTTTCTGGCTCAGCTGTCATTTGGATTTGTTCAAAAATATGGCTACCATTACAATCTCAATGGGTTGGGTGAGGCGAAACGGCCTTTGTCTACTAGTAATTCAGCAGGGGGTACAGGGTGGAAATAAAAGTCACCGCGAAAAACGGGAGCATCTTCGATTCGGTTCAAGAGACCATGAAATCGAAAGTCGCGAAACTTCCCCGTTTTTTCGATCGCACGACAGCCATCCAAGTTATCGCCGACTTGAAACACTCCGAAAATCCAAAAGTTGAGATTATCGTTTCTGCCGAAGAGACGAGCGATTTCTTTGCTTCCGACACAGGGTCCAATGTGATTGTCGCATTGGACAGTGCAATCGCGAAGATTGAGCAACAACTAAAAAAACATAAAGAAAAACTAATTGGCAATCGCAGCCGGGACCATAAGATTCTCGAAGAGACCAACGAAGAATCGGCTGAGTAATTGCTAAGCAATCAATCGGCGTACCAGTATTAGTCGATCAGGAACTTAAGTTTTCAAACTACAAAGCTCTCGATCAAGACGATTCAAAGTACGTCAAAACATACAAGGAACCATTTATGAAGTTTTCTGATTTCGTGAAAACCGAAGCGATCAAAGCAGAACTGACGGCTTCTACCAAAGAAGACGTCATCCGCGAGTTGGTAACCAGCTTGGTCGACTCCGGTCAAATCGGTGCGGACAACCAAGAGACTATTGTCCAAGCCGTTTTGAAGCGCGAAGAATTGGGAAGCACGGGAATTGGACGAGGCATCGCTGTTCCTCACACCAAACACCCTTCTGTTTCCAAACCTGTCGGAACCGTCGGAGTCAGCCCATCCGGGATTGATTTCCAGAGTCTTGATGGCGAGCAAGTTCAACTCTTTTTCATGTTGATCTCACCACCTGACCAACCAAATGATCACCTGCGAGCCTTGGAAAACATTTCCAAGCAACTGCAGGATGAAACCTTTTGTCGATTTCTTAAGCAGTCACGTACTGCCGAAGACATTCAACAGATCCTCGAAGAAGCTGACAACAATCAGTTCGTTTCGTAGATCCGGTTACTAGTGATTCAACTAGCTCGATGGTTCAACTAACTTATGTCTGATCAATTTCGGTCAACGATGGTCACGATCAACAATCCGCAAGGTTTGCATATGCGCCCTGCCTATTTGTTTGCTGAAACGGCCGCAAAATTTGAAAGCAAGATCGAATTGGTCAAAGAAGACCTTCGGATCAACGGCAAAAGCGTGCTGTCAATCTTGACACTTGGAGCGACACAGGGAACACAGATTTGTGTCGAGGCTACAGGAGATGATGCCCAACCTGCGATCGAAGCCCTTGAGGGGCTTTTGATTTCCGGGTTCCCAGCTACCGCCGATTCAAGAGATTCGAACAACTAAATCAATAAGTTAAAAATGCGTAAGTCGTTCCGGGCAATTTCACTAAGGCTGAAATTGCTGATGGATCAAACATTCACAGATAGATCAACGACAACGCCGATCCAGACAGACAGTTGATTCAATTTGCACTCGTTATTCGAGCAACAATTGATGACAACTCGTTTTCTAAAATCCGAAACTGCATCCTCATGGACCGCTTGCGCTCCAATGTGTGTCGTTTCGTCGAGTCTGCATCAAACTTCGCTTGCTCAACCCGCGGTTGATCGCTTCTTTTCAAAAATGTTCTCGACCGATGCGTATCTTAAACGCGTTGCCCAGATCACGAGCAATCTCAACCCGGTCCGCGTGGAGATCCCAAACCCGCGCACCCCTAAAACAACACAAATACAAATGCTGCCCGTTCAAACCAGTGAGAAAGGGCAAACCCGCCCGCTCACACAAACGACGGGCCGCCATGAAAGCAAAAATTACTATGAAAACAACCATGCTAATCAACGCATCGCAATCCGAAGAGAATCGGATCGCGATCGTCGAGGACGGACGACTTGAAGAACTCTATGTCGAACGTGAAAGCCAGGACAACTACGTAGGCAATGTTTACAAAGGCAAAATTGTCAATCTTGAGCCAAGCATCCAAGCGGTGTTTGTTGACTTTGGCGTAGGCCGAAATGGATTCCTCCACATCAGCGACGTCGAACCGCGATACTTTAAACAAGGCGGTTACGATCCTGACGAGATGATGCGAAAGGAAAAAGAAGCCGCTGCCAACAATCCACGTAGTCGCAATCGCCCACCCACTCACGGCGGATTTCGCCCCCGCGTGAAGCCTCCGATTCAGGAGATCTTCAAACGTGGTGATGAGGTATTGGTTCAAGTCATCAAAGAAGGGATCGGCAACAAAGGCCCGACCCTCTCGACTTACATCAGCATCCCCGGCCGATACTTGGTCTTGATGCCGGCTCTCGGACGTGTTGGCGTCTCTCGAAAGATCGAAGACGAAGAAGAACGCAAACGCTTAAAAGAATACCTTTACGACCTTAAGCCGCCCAAGGGCCTCGGATTCATCGTCCGAACTGCTGGAGCCGGTCGATCACGCAAAGAGCTTTCGCGCGACCTTGCGTACCTGCTGCGACTTTGGAAAGTGATCTCCAAACGGGTCCAAACCGTCCCCGGCCCGATCGACATTTACGAAGAAAGCGACATGATCATTCGCACGATTCGTGACATCCTGACCGCCGACATCGACACAATCATGATCGATAGCGAAACGGCGTTCTCTCGGTGCCAGGAATTCCTGAAACTGGTCGTGCCGCGTTACTCCGACAGACTGGAGTTGTACAAAGGCAAGGATCCACTTTTCCACCACTACAAAGTCGAATCCGAAATCGCAAAAATTCACGCCCGCGAAGTGCCACTTCCTGATGGTGGCTCAATCGTGATCGACCAAACCGAAGCCCTCGTCGCCATCGACGTCAACAGCGGAAGCTTTCGCACGGACGATTCGGCAGAGGAATCGGCATACCGCCTGAACATGGCAGCTGCCAAAGAAATCTCGCGTCAGCTTCGCCTGCGTGACCTCGGCGGCGTGATCGTGAATGACTTTATCGACATGCGTCGAGACAAGCATCGACGCAGCGTCGAACGCATGCTTCGCGATTCAATGAAGCGTGACCGTGCCCGGACCAAGATCCTTCGCATCAGCCCATTCGGATTGATTGAAATGACTCGGCAACGAATCAAACCGGGGCTCAAGCGAAGCCTGTACCAGGAGTGTCCTTGCTGCAATGGACGTGGCAATGTCAAAACCGAAGAAAGCATGGCGCTCGACGTTCTGAGAATGCTCATGTTAGCCACCGAGCAAAAGAACATGGCAACCATCTCCGTTCGCGTGAACGAGAAAGTCGCCTCTTACTTGAACAACCAAAAACGACGCGAACTGGCAGAACTCGAAGGCCGCGGAACGGTCGACATTCGAATCCTCGGAAGCGAAACAGTATTCCCAGAACATTTGGAACTGGAATGTCGAGATGCAAAAGGCGCTGAAGTCCGATTGGCCAAAAACGTGATTTAGTCAATGGCAGCGGATTTACAAAAAAGCGCTTAAGTCGCACAGGGTGCGAA
>CAYZGP010000084.1:0-26343 GCA_964478065.1 uncultured Pirellulaceae bacterium | reverse complement strand
GACGGGAATGACTCGGATGATGAAAGTTCTCCAGTCGAACCAGTGATCGACGAGCCAGTTGAAAGTTCGGAGCCGCCGATCGCTGAGCCAACCGAAGCCGAGCAAGAAAACACCGATGATTCGCCAGCCGTCGCGCCTAGTACTTAGCAATCGTTACTGAAGGCAAGTGGCGTTGGAATTGATCACTTTCAATTTGTCGTTTGGGCAATATTAAGCACAGCTTGACCTACGACGGTTGGCGTGTAGATGGAAGGGCACTAAATGAATTATGATACGCGTGCCAAGCTGGCTTTTTCGTAACATTTATCTGATCAAAAATCGTGCCTGACCAACCGCTTAGTCCGATCTATCATCATCGCTTGACCGTCGTCGAAGATGATCTGGACGAGATGAACCACGTCAACAACTTGCGTTATTTGAAATGGTGCCTCAAGGCTGCAACGTCCCATTCGAAACATGTCGGTTGGTCATCACAACGTTACCGAGAGTCAGGATTTGGGTTCATCGTCCGCGCTCACAAAATCAAATATCGCATTCCGGCTTTGCTTAATGACGAAATCGAAGTCCGCACATGGATCGCGAGTATGGAAAAAGTCTCGTCGGATCGGCGATATCAAATCGTACGCAAATCCGATGGAAAACGATTGGCCGAAGCCGAAACGACTTGGGTGTTTGTCGATCTAAAGTCGTTACAATTGACTCGCATTCCCGACGAAGTTCGAAATGCGTTTCGTCAAACCGATGAAAGTTCAATTTTCGATGGCTGAATGGGTAGAAATATCGCTTCTCTTGTTTGGAATTGCCGCACCTCTTTTCTTCGCCGGTTATATTTTACGCCATTTCGATTACGCAGCCAAACGTCGACGCGCGGAAGTACGAATCTTTATCGTCGATTTTTTTAGCTTGATTTTCATGGTCCAAATTCCGTTGGTCGTACTCAGGAATCAAATCGATCTGCGAGAGTTTATCTTTTTCTGTGTCACTTTCGTACTTGTCATGATTCTCATTTGGTGGACCACGGTTAGAACGGTTGCACAAGCTGGAATTCAAACGACGGGCTGGCGAACTTTGATATCAATCATCGTGATACCCTCCACTTACGTTGGGGCGTTTGGGATACCCAGTTGCGTGGCGGTTTTCACAGCAGCAAATGAAGCCACCGCGCGCTGGGCATTGGGGATTGGTATTTTTCTGGTTTTCGCCATGACAGTTTCACTTTTCATTACCAAAGCCGCAATGAAAGCCATCGACGACCAGCCAATCGGTTCCGACTTGGAAGACGAAACGTTCAGCCCAATCGACCGAGAGTAAATGAACTGGTGTGGCGATTGAATTTTAGCCAACATCAAAAGTCGACTTTTGATATCATACGGACACGAGACCCTTTTAGCTTCGAACAAGAGAACAACATGCTACTTAACCTAAAATCATTGTCCGTCATCTTGATCGCTTTCGCCTCCTGCCTAACGGTTGCCGAAGGCCAAGAATCAAAAATGCAGTCCGAGACGATTGCCCAATCCAATTTCACAACCGACCGCGCCTACGACTATAGCTATTGTCACGGTGGATATGGAGTTGAGGGTGAAGAAGAAGGTAAGTCAGCTGGCAAGAATCTGGTCGTGAAGAATTCAATTTCCGAAACCGGTGGCAAGCCCGATCATTGCTTGACGGCCACACTGGACACAACCAAAATCGAAATTCCTGGCGGCGCTTCTTACAACTATGTGCTTTGGTCAGCCGGCTCGGCGATGGATCTTGCGACTCCGTTTAAGTCCACAGATCTCGAAGGCTATTCTGTTTCCTTCGATGCAAAAATCTCTGGCACAGAATCGCTTCCAAGCTCAAAACTCTTTTTTAACTTTCTCGTCGAAGATGACGTGGTCGCCAAAGACGATGACCAAAACGAAGACATTGTGTTGAGCCTGACTCGTGGCGACGATGACAAAGGCGGCTTGATCGAGCTGACAAACGAGTACCAAACATTTACTTTCAAACTCAAAGGCGACATGTTTGCCAACGCGGGTTCAATCGAAAACCTTGCAAAATTCGACACCAAACGGGTTGCATTTGCTTTGCAAGCCCAAGGCACTTTGGAGGACATTGGAAAAGACGCTGACAATGTGCTTTACGTGGACAACTTCAAATTGATAAAAGCTGAGAAGAAATAAACACTCGCCATGCGATGCATGCTTCACCAACGCACGCTCCGACTTTCGGAGCGGCGGATTTCAAAAACGAACTCGAAACAATTTAACCCAAGTTCCCGATGACTTCGGACCGAACCCAGCATCAATCTCCCGAAGAGCAAAGAAAGGCTCAAGAGCTGAGTCTTGAGTCAACGCGACCACCGGCTCAGATTCCTGGCTATAAACTGCAACGATTTATCGGCAGCGGTTCTTACGGTGAAGTTTGGACTGCGACGAATTTAAAACTTGGCCAGCGCGTCGCGGTAAAATTCTACACCCGACGATCCAACGCCGACGTTCAGTTGCTCGCACAAGAGGTCGAGAAACTTCTGGCTTTGTCTGCTGACAGTCGCTACGTCGTGCAAGTTTTTGATGTCGGCTGGGAATCCAATCCGCCCTATTACGTGATGGATTACATCGAGCAGGGTTCGCTTGAAAATCGTTTGAAGAACGGCAACTCTATGCCGGCTGCCGAAGCGGTTGAACTGTTTCAGGAAATCGCCACCGGGATGATGCTTTTTCACAGCAAAGGCATTTTGCATTGTGACTTAAAGCCCGGAAACATATTGCTTGACCAAAACGCCAAACCACGCGTTGCCGATTTTGGCCAGTCCCGTTTGATGACAGACGACACCCCAGCGCTGGGCACGCTGTTTTACATGGCTCCCGAACAGGCCGACATGACGGCGATTCCTGACGCGGGTTGGGACGTTTATGGATTAGGCGCTTTGTTGTTCAGCATGCTCACCGGCAAACCGCCTTACTATTCACCCAAAGTCGCCAAAACAATTGAGACCACCGATGAAATTGGCGATCGACTGGCCAAGTACCGCGAGGCATTGAAGGCCGCTCCCATCCCGACGGAGCATCGGTCTGTCCCTGGCGTCGATCGAATGTTGGCGGACATCGTTGATCGCTGTATCGCAGTTGATCCGAAGAAACGATTCACCAACGTGCAAAGCGTGTTGCTTGCGTTGCGGCAGCGTGAGGTGGTTTGGGCGCGGCGTCCGCTGATGCTGCTGGGCGCACTCGGCCCTCTCTTGTTGATGACCGTGGTTTCTCTGTTTGGATATTTTGCTTTCAATCGAGCGTTGAATCAAACCAAGCAAGCGGTAACGATCAAAGCAATTTCCAGTAACAAGTTCGCTGCCAAACTCGCAGCCCGAACCGCCGCCGAGCAAATGGAAGACTACTTCCGAGCTGTTGGCCAACTTTCGCGCGATCAGAAATTCAAAGATGCGTTCGAAGAAGTGATTGGCAATGCCGAGCTTTCCAAAATGCGAGCCATTCTCGCCAAGCCAGCGGACTCCCAGTCAAACGAGACCGAGTCGCCAGAAATTCTTGCCACCAGAAAGGCGTTTATCGAAAACGAATTGAGACAAAGTTTGCAAAAATTCCTGCGTGAGCGAATGATAAACACGCAGCATGAATTCCCAACTGTCGCCAGTTGGTTTGTGAGTGACCGCTATGGAAATCAGATTGCATCCGACTTTGGAAAGGATCAAGAAAACGCCACGCTCGGTCGGAACTATGCGTTTCGTTCTTACTTTACCGGAAATCACCGTGACTTGCCGCTAGACGATCCGACGCTAATTGGAATGGACGAAGCCTCTTTGAAGAATCGAACGATCAACCAATTCGTCGAAGACAAATCCCACACAACGTCTGCTTTGTCGCCCGTTTTTCTCTCACAGCAATCCAACACTTGGAAAGTCGCGTTTGCTGCGCCCATCGTTTCCTACGGGGAGATCCAAGGGCTCGTTGTTGCAACAGTTGATCTCGGAAGCTTGATTGATTTTGTGAATTCAAAAGACCAGTATGCGATGCTAGTGGATGAACGCCCAGACAACGCGGAAGAAAATCAGGACGCTGGAGATGGATATTCCAATGGAAAAATATTGCAACATCCGCTTTTCACTTCTGAGCTGGAAAAACAATCCGAGGAATCGCCCCTCCAGGAATTCCTTCCTGAACTTCCGGCAGAGCTGGCAAACCTGACCGTGAATACGAAACCGATCGTTGAAGAAAACTATTTTTTCAAAGACCCCGTTGCTGACACCGAGTTTGGCAAGACCCAATATGGTGCCCAGTCGATTGTTTGGCGCGAAGAGGTCAAAGCGAGTCTAGTCGTTTCCGATGGAGACAAAAATGAACGCAAGTTTATCGTTCAAGAAAACAAGAAAACGGGATTGGTTGTTTTGGCCGTGCAAGATTACGAATCGGTAATCGCAGAAGTCACCGGCCTTGGGTCACAGCTCGCCCGGATGGCATTGTTGACAGTGCTATTCCTGTTGCTGATTGCGGTTGGAATGTGGCTGTTTGTCAATCGCTTGATGAGAGAATCGCGGGAACGAATGGCGCGGGCATTTTCACCTTCGACTGATTCAACGGGCCTGCTAGATATGGAAACCATTGCTTCTGGATTTGGACCACAGACAGCGGCCTATGAATCAGCGTCTACTGGCTCCGATGCCGATCAAAAAACGCAACAGCATTAACTGCATGAAGCTCACTGCATGTCTGGCGATGACGCATTCGAACTGAAACTTGGAAGCGAGCAACAATCTGAATTACGCGTGCAGCGGCAAAACGGAACAGCCGCGATTGCACCAATAACTGGGGCGGCAATATACAGCCAAAGAATCGATAGATTCATTGACACGATCGCGGGCCCGATTGAACGAGCAGGATTCATTGACGCGCCAGAAATCGGACCGCCAAAAAATGCCTCCAATCCAACAACCGCCCCGACGGCCAGCCCGATAAGTATCAGATTCGTTTTTGGTCCCGCGGTGATCATAAGAATCACCCACATCAACAACAATGTCATCACCATTTCCCAAACGAACGATTGCAAAACCGAACCAGCTGGAATCGTTGCCCCCAAAGTTTCATGAGCAGGGCAAAGTGCAACCACCAAAATGCTCGCGAGGATACCACCGACGATTTGGCTGGCAATGTACGGAGCAACGTGGCTTAACGGCATCCTTCCAGCGGCAGCAAAACCCAATGTGACCGCGGGGTTAATATGAGCCCCCGAGATTTTTCCCACAGCAATGATCATCGCCGTTACCGCCAAACCAAACGCCAATGCGATTCCGATTTGACCGAGGCTTCCATCGTACACATCGTTTAAAACGATAGCGCCGGTACCGGTAAAGACCAAGCCAAAAGTCCCAGCCGATTCCGCAATCAATTTTTGAGTTAACGTTGTTTCTTTGGACAAGCTTCCAATTCCAATGGTTTGAGCAAAATTCAGCCACACGCTGATTAGCGGTTATTCGAGTTAGAAATTCAAGACGCTTGGTTACAGCGTCCCGCCCAATGCATTGGATTCAACGCCTGGCTTGCAACCGTCCACTCCAATAAACCAGCTAATTGGATGGACATCAGCTTCTGGCCGACTACTAACTTCGGTCGTGAAAACTGTGGGATGTGAAATAGTAACCCCCATGGTAAAATCGACTGGCTCAATCGGTTTACCTCAATTCCAGTTTGATAAAGCTCCGACAAAATGGAACCCAAAGCGCTAGCGAGGGATTTGAGGCGCTAGAGAGGCTCCCTCGTTTACGCGCAACTTCAAAACTTGCGCGTCGGATTTCCAACGATGTCGCGTCTGAAGTAAACGAAGAACGAACATCGCACAATCAATAGCCAACTAACTCAATCAACACCAACTGTTCCCGTCAAAGCGGCAAAACAAAAATCCAAATGACCACCGCCAATCAAAATTTCCGCGCCAACTCACCAACCGTTGACCAAGTCGGCGTCGTCGAGCGTGCCAAAAGGTTTACTACGCGAAGTATCAAGAAAGAAACCAAGCTTGCGGGTCTACGAATGGTCCTCAACATGATCGACTTGACGACGCTTGAAGGTATGGACACAGAAGGTAAAGTCAAACAGCTTTGTTACAAAGCCCGTCACCTTCACGATGCTGTCGAAGGCCTACCCACTGTCGCCGCGGTTTGCGTCTATCCAAACTTTGTAGGATTGGCAAAAAAAGAAACCGCGGGTTCGGGAATCAGAGTCGCGTCTGTGGCAACGGCTTTCCCAAGCGGAAACTCGTCTTTGGAAATCAAACTCGACGACGTAAAAATGGCGGTCGACCAGGGCGCAGACGAAATCGACATGGTCATTTCCCGCGGCCGGTTTCATCGAGGCGATTACCAATACGTCTATGAAGAAATCGCGGCGGTAAAAGAAGCCTGCGGTTCGGCTCGACTAAAAACCATTTTGGAAACGGGCGAACTTGGGACGCTCGACAAAGTCCGATTGGCCAGCGACATCGCAATTGCTGCGGGCGCAGATTTCATAAAAACATCAACGGGAAAAATCAAACCCGCCGCAACCATGCCAGTGACTTTGGTCATGCTCGAAGCGATTCGCGACCATTATTTTAAAACTGGCGTCATGGTTGGAATGAAACCAGCAGGCGGAATCTCCAAAGCAAAATTAGCGCTTCATTACTTGATCATGGTCAAAGAAACGCTGGGCACCCAATGGCTAACCAATCAGTGGTTCCGATTCGGTGCCAGCTCACTGGCCAACGATGTCTTGATGCAAGTCGTCAAACAGCAAACGGGCGCTTACCAATCGGCAGACTATTTTTCGCAAGATTAAATCGACCGCCACGCAACGACTAACCCTACAACCTCGACTCCTTTCGAGTTCGGAAACATAAGATGAACGATTCAACGATGACTTGGGATCTCGCTCCCGCCCCTGAAAGCACAGGCCATATCAATTTGGAGAAATCCTACGGCCTGTTTATCAACGGGAAATTTCAAGAGTCGGCTGGTGGCAAAAAATTCAAGTCCACCAACCCGGCCACCGATCAAACGATCGCAGAAATCACCGAGGCGACCGACGCCGACGTAGACAAAGCAGTCAAAGCCGCGCGAAATGCCTACGACAAATCCTGGTCGAAAATGAAAGCCAGCGAGCGAGCGAAATACATCTTTCGCATTGCCCGATTGCTTCAGGAAAAAGCTCGCGAGATGTCAGTCATCGAAACGATGGACGGCGGAAAACCAATTCGCGAGTCGCGCGACGTCGACGTACCTTTGGCTGCCGCACACTTTTTTTACTACGCAGGCTGGGCCGACAAACTCAATTATGCTTTTCCAAATCGCAATCCAAAATCGCTGGGCGTGGCCGGCCAAGTCATCCCGTGGAACTTCCCATTGCTGATGGCGGCTTGGAAAATTGCGCCGGCACTTGCAACGGGTAACACCGTTGTGCTCAAGCCCGCCGAAACCACATCGCTGACCGCATTGAAGCTTGCCGAGATCATCCAGCAAGCCGACCTGCCACCGGGCGTCGTCAACATCGTGACCGGTCACGGCGAAGTCGGCGCGGCGATCGTGAACCATAAGAACATCAACAAAATTGCGTTCACCGGATCGACCAACGTTGGCAAAATCATTCAAAAGTCCATTGCTGGAACGAAAAAACGTTGCACGCTCGAACTCGGCGGCAAGGCTGCGAACATCATTTTCGAAGACGCTACGATCGACCAGGCCGTCGAAGGAATCATCAACGGCATTTACTTTAACCAAGGCCACGTTTGTTGTGCGGGCAGTCGTTTGTTCGTGCAAGAATCGGTTCACGACGAAGTCATTGCGAAACTTAAACATCGCATGAATACTTTGATCGTCGGAGATCCGCTCGACAAAAACACTGATGTAGGTGCGATCAATTCCAAAGAGCAATTGACCACGATCAACAAATACATCGCGATCGGCAAAGAAGAAGGCGCCGAGTTTTATCAACCCGAGTGCAGCCTGCCCGGCAAAGGAAACTGGTGCCCGCCGACCCTGTTTACTGACGTGGCTCAGTCCAATCGTATCGCACAGGAAGAAATTTTCGGCCCAGTGCTTGCCGTTCAAACCTTTCGCACCGTCGCCGAAGTCATCAAGAAAGCCAACAACACGCCGTTCGGTTTGTCGGCTGGCGTGTGGACGGACAAAGGCTCAAAGATTTTCAATATGACTTCTCAAATGCGTGCCGGTGTCGTTTGGGCGAACACCTACAACAAGTTCGATCCCGCTTCTCCATTCGGTGGCTACAAAGAAAGCGGATTCGGCCGCGAAGGTGGCTTGCACGGATTGGCCGCTTATCTCGAGGTGTAGCAACTCGCTGTGTAATAATTCGGCGAGTAACAACTCGACGTATAGCAACAAACACCACCGCGAACTTAAACCAAAACAGAACAACTCAACCACCAACGAACCATGACAAAGACAAACCGAACCGCTACTAAAGCTTCAGAAGATCGAATTGAAGTTTTGAAGACGTACAAAATTTACATGGGCGGAAAGTTCCCTCGTACTGAATCGGGCCGATACTATTCGCCCGAAGTCAACGGAAAACCGCTTGGCAACATCTGTCTCTGTTCGCGAAAAGACGTTCGCAATGCCGTCGTCGCGGCGCGAGCGGCGCAATCCGGCTGGGCAGGGCGGACCGCATATAACCGTGGCCAGATTCTTTATCGAATCGCAGAGATGCTCGAAGGCCGATCAGAGCAATTTGTCAGCGAGCTTCAAACACAGGGATTAACGGCGGCCGCGGCTCGCAAAGAAGTCAGCCAAAGTATTGATCGTTTGATTTACTACGCAGGCTGGTGCGACAAGTACCAACAGATTTTCAGTTCGGTCAACCCGGTTGCTTCATCGCATTTCAATTTTTCAGTATTAGAACCAACTGGCGTTGTTTTTATCGTCGCTTCAGAAGAAAGTCCGCTACTTGGACTGGTTTCACTGATCGCGCCTGTGATCGCAGGCGGCAACTCATGCATCGTATTGGCGTCAGAGTCAAAACCATTGAGCGCTGTGACTTTCTCCGAAGTCCTCCAGACTTCCGACGTCCCTGGCGGCGTCATCAATTTGCTTACCGGCAACAAGTCGGAATTGTTTGAGCATTTCGCCCGTCACTTGGACATCAACTCAATCGCTTTCGATTGCGAAGACAAAAAGATGCTCAAATCCATTCAGGAATTCGCCGCCGACAATGTTAAGCGTGTAAAGAGTTTTGGCGAAACCGACTGGGCCAACGAAGAGAATCAAAACCCATATTTGATCCAAGATTTCTGCGAAGTCAAAACGACTTGGCATCCCATCGAGAACATTTCGGCCTCTGGATCTGGTTACTAAATCGAGCCGCCTCGCTCACCAAAGTTTTGTGACGCGAGCCCCATTCGATTATGTAAAACACTCGTTTGATCAACCAACGCAAGGCAATCCAAGGCTGTCGGACAACCAAAACCTGCCAAAAAACAAACCAAAATTGACTTACAAGCTAAGTTGGCGATAATCCAACACAACAATTAGTCACCTCTCCTGGTCTTCCTTCCCCTACCTTTAATGGAGTTTTGTGATGAGTAGCAAGTTCGATCAAGTTTTAGCAAGGTGTGAAAAGCAATGCGGCGATCAGGGAATCAAAGTTGATTCCAAACTGCTCACTGCGATTGCCAAATCACTTGGCCCCTCAATTTACAAACGAGACGCACTGTTAGTTGCAGCATCGGATTCCAAAGAGCTCGATGGAATCAAAAAGAGTTTTCTAGTCGGCAAACTTGGCTGCAAAGACGACAAGTCGTTGGACACAATCGTAAATTCCGCCATCGACAAGATTGGTAAATCCAACAGGCAAAAACTGCGACCTGTGTTTTATTACCTCTTGGCTAAAGAAGCCAAAAAAGAATCAGTCTTCAAGGCGTAAGAGATTCAAATTTTTGAGAATTAGCCGTCGGCGTGGTCGTTGCGCCAACCCGACAGCATAAACCATGGGCTCGTGCCGACCAGCGCGAGCCTATGTTCATTCTAGACGAGCTAAGCCAATCGCCAATCAGAAATTTGATCCTGCCACGTTGTAAGAAAAAACAGGGCTTGAATGGCGAGCACAACCAACTGCGCCACGCGAACCCACGCGACAGGGCAAAGTTTTAGTTCTTATCGGTTTCATCACCGTCGGATTCATCATCGCCGTCTACTTCCTTTTCCGGCGTCGACTTAGTCTTTAGAGCCTTGTCGCCTTCAGGCAAAGACCGTTGCCAGCTTCCGTAAACTGGATTGGGAATCATGATCCAGCGCGAACCAAGCATCTCACTTTTCTCAAGTGCGACTTCGTTTCGTCTTTTTGTGTTGGGAACCGACATGCCCGAACACAAATCGCCCATGTTATCGCCGATCAACAACACGATTCGATGATCCTTGGCCACCATGGCTCGGCGAGAAACTTTGTCGTGGCCACGGCCCTCAGCTTCGTTTTTCGTGAACACGTTATGCTCGTCGCATTTGAAACCAAGCTTGTTCAGGTTTTTGATTGTGACATCTTTGACAACGTCCTGGCGATTAGTGATGTAGAAAATTTTGACACCTAATCCTTCAGCTGCCTTGATAAACTCAAGTGCACCCGGAACCGCTTCGGCTCGGCCTTCAACACACCAATCGTTCCACGCGTCCCTATCATATTGTCTACCAGTTACAACATTTCTTGCGTTGTAAAAAGAGTTGTCGAGAACGGTTTCGTCACAATCAAGAATCACAGCCGGTGTTTTGTCTTCAAAACCGCCATCGGCAACTTGGACTTCATCGGCTGACCATTTTCGATCTTGGACGCCAACCGAGAGTTGCGTCAGAGCCAATCCATAAGTCTGCCGTGCCAGCAGTTTGTATTCCGCCGAATTCTGAACCCAAGTCAATGCATCGTAACGCCGATCGGCTTCGACTTTGATCTGCTGGGCGCTTGCTAATGAAGAAGTATAAACGAGAGTGAAAATTGCTAACGTTATGGAAAGACGATTCAATATCATCGAGTGATCCTGGGTCGTTGTGTTGTATGACTGAAGAAGTAAAAAATCTAGAGCTACATTGATTGTAGAGTTCAGCGAGTGATCAGACCAGCAATGGCATTTGTTGCTTAATTGGCTGAAGCTTGATACGGTTAGTCTAAATCAAAAAACGACGGACACACGATTGAGAATTCGAAGAAAACGGTAAACAAGAATGAATACCAGTGTTGAATTCAAATCTTCGGCGTTTCCCAAATACGAGAACGAAGACGAAGAGACTGTGAATCCCGGTCGATGGGGCAAGCGACTTGCCGAGTTTGTTCGCGACAACCTCCCAAGCTATGGAATTGAAACCGAGAACATCGCTTGCGAGGATTGGGGCTGGCTCGTGTATACGAAAAACGACGAATTCTCGCTTTGGCTTGGATGCGGGCCAATCGACGATGTCTCTGAATACGACGAAGACACCGACCAACTTTCGAAAACGGATAGTGATCGTTTGGAGATCACAGACTTTCGTATCTTTGTCAGTGCAGAGCCCGGTTTATTCAAGCGGCTGTTTAAGAGAATCAACACTGCTCCGGCAATATCGAAAGTAGTTACTGCTCTTGAGAAGATGCTTGCCGAGCGAGATGAATTCCAAGATGCTCAGTGGAGCTAGACTTTCGTCAAAGCTGAAATGAATAGTTTGTTTGTCCCAGGGTTCTGGCACCCAATTCAGATTTGACGCACGACTAGACGGAAATCAATCGCAAGTAAGAAAGGCAACAGGACATTGGTTTGCCCAACGCCCTGTACCCTGTGCATCGATTGGCAATTTAAAAAACGATTTACCTCAGCAAGTCGAATTTCCCCTGTCCGAGAACTTTCTTCGCACTGGCTTTTTTTCCTGTGCGATGATCGACCGCGCGATCGTCGATAAAGTTATACGTTCGAATTTTATTGCCGCGGCCACGGTGGCCCAATTGAGCTTTACGATTCCCCAGATAACTCGCGTTTGACTGTTGGCGTAAATGCTCATTTACTCGTGCGGTCAACACCCGAAAGCCCTCTCGACGATTGGCAAGTTGACTTCTTCCGTTGATGAAGACCTGGATGCCAGTTGGTCGATGCGTCATCCTCACGGCGCTGTCACGCCGATTCTGATGCTGGCCTCCCGGACCGTGTCCGCCTTGGGTCTTGATTTCGACATCGGATAAATCGAGATTTGTTTCAATCGATTCAACAATCGGAAAAACAGCAACCGAAAGATAAGAGGTATGTCGGCGACCTTTCGTTTCAGTCGGAGGGATCCGCTGGACACAGTGACTACCGACTTCGTGGCGAACATTTTCCCAGACATTTTTACCGCGAACGACGGCCACGACTTGGCCTGGCACGGCGGACATTTCGTCGATTCGAAGATTCTGGGCGATCAGAAATTTAGCAAGTGCTTGATAAAGATCGTGCACAAAGAGCTTTGAGTCGTCGCCCCCTTCGCCGGATTTGATTTCCAAGACGACTTCGGTGGCGTCAACCAATTGTTCGCTAAAGACAAGACAACACGTGGTTGGAAGCAGTAGATTTCGGTGCAAAATTCGGTGATCCCTGGCTTAAAATTCCCCCCGATTGAGCAGGCTTTTTAAATTTTTGCCGATTGCGTTTGCGCTTTCGCGACATATCTTTCTCCTTTTCAAAATGTAAACATCTTTATCGTGCGAACTCGGAACTCGAATTCGTCCCGCTTTGGCAAAGACATTGCGCCCGTGAAAAGGTTCGTCATCGAAATTCATATTCGAATTTGCGGGCGGGCTTAAATATCTTTATAAAAGTAAGCAATATTGGCCCGATCCTTTCAATCAACAATCAAGATCGGTTCCCCACTTGTCAACAACGTTCCAGGATCGACTTGATGCCTATTGAATTCAACTGCCCGCAGTGCCAATGCTTATTAAAAGTTGCTGACCAAAACGCAGGTAAGCGGGCACGTTGCCCACAGTGCAGTTCGATCAATCGAATTCCTGCCCAATCTGCTAATTCGGCCGCCCCTGCGACACAACAACAAACGCCACAAGCTCCCGCTCCTTCCACGCCGCCAGCCGCTGCAGCGACATCAAATCCACAATCGGGTCAGTTTTATATAGATTCGGTTGCAGGACAGACTTATGGTCCAGTTAGCCAAACAGAACTTAACAATTGGGTGAACCAAGGTCGTGTATCTGCGAACTGCAAAATTCGCGCGGTCGGCCAGTCCGCTGGACAACCGGCTTCGACCTACTTTCCTTCGCTGGCAGGAGGGGGCGCTGCCGGGCAAATTCCACAGAACCCGAGTGCCGGTTTGGCTTCACAAACCCCGGCCAATCCATTTGCAGCTGCATCGGTACAGCAATCCTATGCCGCAACATCGAATCCTTATGCCGCAACCGCAGCACCAACTGCGCGTGGATTGGGCAAAGGTAAGCTGACTGGCCGTATCAATCCAGTCGAAGCAGACCTTGGGCGGATCTTTAGCGTTGCCTGGGATGTGTTCACTAAGAATATGGGCCTATTGCTAGGTGCGAGTACGACAATGGCGGTCTTTGGCATTATCGGCAACGCTTGCAGACAAATTGTTGAAGGCGGCGTTGACCCAGGCTTGGGATTGATCTTATCGCTGGTCTCAATCTTTCTCAGTCTATTCGGTTTCTTTCTAATGATTGGAATGACCCAGTTGTGCCTGAAGCTTTTACGCGGACAGCGCGCGAGTTATGGCGACCTCTTTGGTGGCGGAAGAAAATTCTTCCCGCTTATCGGATTCTATCTCTTGCTTTTGATCATCCCATTAGGCATGGCATTCCTAGCTGGCTTTACTGGAATCGCAGCACTGGCTCTCGTTGCAATAGGCATCATATTATTGGTTGCCCTTTCAATGATTATCCTTTGGCCATGCTACTCACTGATTGTCGATGACAAAGCTTCAGTGATTGGCAGTTTCTCAGTCGGGTCAATAATCGGCTCAAAAAATTTACTCAACGCGATCGTTCTGTTTTTTGCGACGTCTGGACTTGCAATTCTCGGCTGTATGGCCGTGTTAGTTGGACTATTGTTTACTAATGCATTCACGGCCGTGATATGGGCAACGGCGTATTTGATGATGTCGGGTCAACTGAGATAATCTGGTTTGTTAATATTCGCCAGCCCGAAACCAAATGAATTCAAGCACAGTCTGCAACTAAAACTCCAAAGGAAACAATTTGAATCTGCCCAAAATCAAAGCCGTCGCGTTTGACATGGATGGCTTGATGTTCAACACCGAAGACCTGTACGATCAAGTTGGCGAGATTCTTTTACAACGGCGAGGCAAACAGTATTCGCGCGAGTTAAAACTGGAGATGATGGGATTGCCCGGACCGGTTGCTTTCGACATCATGCGCAAACGCTGCGATCTTAGCGAGTCAGTGGAAGAACTTCAGTCCGAGACCGACGAAATTTTTGGTGACTTGCTTCCCGACGAAATCGCCACCATGCCGGGCTTGGAAAAATTGCTCGAAACGCTTGAAGGGCAGTCAATCCCCAAAGCCGTCGTCACGAGCAGCCACCGGCAATTTGCAAAACGTGCGTTGGGATTTTTTGATCTCCAACCGCGTTTCGAATTCGTGCTTACTTCTGAAGACGTAACAAACGGAAAACCACACCCCGAAGTCTATCTCGCTGCGGCTGAACGTTTTCAAATCTCTCCCCAAAACATGCTGGTCCTCGAAGACAGCCACACAGGAAGTCGCGCCGGCGCAGCATCTGGCGCATACACAATCGCCATCCCAACTGAACATAGCCAAGGCCAAGACTTCAGCCATGTTCATCACGTCGCCACTCGACTGGACGATGAATTAATTTTGAACCTGTTTGAAATTTGATCGGGCGCGCAAAACCAATTACGATGATGCATGAGAAAGAAACTTTTCCCTAAAACGAATTAGTCACCCATTCCGGTTTCGTTTACTTCCGACTCAACGGCAAAGGCACGACATGCTTGAGTTCATTGGCAAAGGCAAAAACCACAACTGCAACGGAACCACCCGGCGTGACTTCCTTCGCGTCGGCGCATTGGGTGCGTTAGGCATGACGCTTTCTGATTACCTTTGGGCCAAAGACAAAGGAGCAGTCAAAGAAGGCAGCGATGAAAAAGCCTGCATCATGATCTTTAACCTCGGTGCTCCCAGCCAACTCGACACATTCGACATGAAACCCGACGCGCCCGCCGAAGTCCGTGGCCCGTTCAAACCAATCAGCACCAACTCGGACAACTTTCAAGTCTCCGAAATTCTCCCGATGCACGCCAAGATCGCAGACAAATTCTCGATCGTTCGCAGTTGTTACCATACCTCCGCCGCCGTTCATGACGCTGGCTGGCAGATGATGCAAACTGGTCGCCAATTCACGGGCGGAGTCGAAACACCACATGCCGGTTCAGTCGTTTCGTTTTTAAAAGGACGCAAATCGGACCTTCCCCCACACGTCGTGTTGCCACAACTAATGGGCCGCGGAGGTGGCGGATTGCCAAACGGACAAGCAGGTGGGTTCCTTGGAAAATCTCACGATCCATTCGCTTTGATGGCCGACCCGTCGAAGCCAAATTTCAAAGTCCCCGACCTTCTTCCACCGCAAGACATCGGAACGGTTCGACTTGAACGCCGCAAGAAACTTCGCGAGATCGTGGACAATCGTATTTCCGATTTCGAGAAAAGCGACGATGCGAAATTGCTGAACGAGAATTTTCATACGGCATATCGCTTGATGACGAGCACCAAAGCACGTAATGCGTTTGATCTTTCGAAAGAGAAAACGAAAACGCGAGAACGTTATGGAATGAATCGATTTGGCCAATGTTGTCTGCTGGCCAGACGATTGATCGAAGCCGGGGTGCGCTTCGTGACGATCAACACCTTCCTGACGGTGTTTGATGAAATCACGTGGGACATTCACGGCTCCAAACCGTTTACTTCGATCGAAGGCATGAAGAACATTGTCGCGCCGACCTACGATCGCGCGTACAGCGCTTTGATAGAAGACCTCGATCAACGCGGAATGTTGGATAACACTTTGGTTACAAACCTTGCTGAATTTGGTCGCACCCCCAAAGTCAATCCTGCTGGCGGTCGAGACCACTGGCCTCAGTGTTTCACTGTTGGTTTTGCTGGCGGTGGAATCAAAGGGGGCAGGGCGGTCGGAGCCAGCGATCCGATCGGAGCCGTTCCGGCTGATCGGCCAACACCACCCGGCGATGTGATCGCAACCATTTTTCATTCGCTCGGACTCGACCTTCAAGCAGAACTTCCGGGGCCTGGCGGTCGGCCATTTCCGCTGGTCGATTTTGGCTCTCGTGAAATCAAAGAATTGTTTTAGGTACACTCGTGACTACAAACGCAGACTCAACTCCGATTAACAAAAATCGATTGAGATGGTCCATCCGAGACTTAATGATCGCCATGGCTTATTTGTGTGCCTTTCTTGCAATCATGGCGTATATGGGCGTTGCGAATCCATTCTTTTGGGTGTGTATTTTTTTCTCATCCATTCTGACAATTCAATTTTGGAATTGCTTGCCTAGGCAAAAATATTGGCGCTGCATTGTATCGATCTGCGTCGTCATTTTCTTCCAGTTCAACCCCATGTTTCTGTACTTTTCGGTTGTCATGGCTCTAAATTGTTTTTTCCATGGAATACTAGTTGCCTTTTCCAAAACCGCGCATCCGATCTCACCGAAGAAAACTTTGCTTGTTTCAGCAACGATGGCACTTGTTTCGTTTCTCATCGGCGTTGTTTTAGGGATGCCTGGTTACTTGGAATACGCCAAAGCAGCGAAAAAATTTCAACCAGCCGACATTAGTTCACGGTTAACATACGAAGCGAAATTTGAGACTGATGAATTCCATGACCATGCATTGGATGAGATGCCTGCATCATTGTCGAATTCTGAAATTGAATTCGAATTCGCCGAAAACCAAACGACGGGATTTAGAGGGCAAAACACAACTCTACTTGCAATCCACGACGGGCAAGTCGAAATGTTCGTCAAATCGCCGGGATTCGGAGTGGGACGATTTTTGCAACCGACGCTCAACCATGTGGAACAGAACAATATTCAGAATCTTCCATTCAACGGAGAAGGCGTTGTTTTACCTGACCTGCGTTGGCGATTCGATGATCCGTTAATTGGTAACGCAAATTCATACAAGCAAATGCATAGCCATAGTCTTATCGATTTCGCCCACCCTGCCACGTTGGGAATCGTTACCCAACCGAGAATTGTGGTTGGCAACCAGCCCCATGCATTCCAATTCCCCATTCAAGAAATGTCAGGTGAGTTTCTCGAGTCCGGAAATCTTGAACTCCAATCGCTTGAACTAATTAGCTTGCGACGATTCGACACGCCTCGGGTTTATGTTTTGGATCACTTACCTCGCATGGATCAGTTGAGCGGAGAAGACACGCCAACCCGTGAACTCACGAAGTTCGAATTATCGGCACTTGAAACCCTACAAAGCCCTGCTGCTGCCCCAACGGAAATTGTCAAACAACAAACGACCGATGGTTTGTTAATGGTCGGAGCCGTTCGCGCGTTCAACGCCTGCCTTCAATGCCACAACGCCAAACATGAGGAATTACTGGGCGCATTTACCTATCGATTTAAACACATTGAATAACAACAAACGCACTAACAATAAAAACGAACAATTAAAACGAACAAAGCGTTTATGAAAACCCGATTTCAAATTTCGATTTACACGTTACTTTCGACAGTCGTTTTGTGGCTTGGCACTGCCTCTGGTCAGACCATCAAAGCGGATGCAAACGAAAACGCGACGCCAGAATTCACGCGAGACGTTCTTCCGATCATTTCAAAACTCGGCTGCAACTCGGGCGCATGTCACGGAGCGTTGGCAGGCAAAGGCGGTTTTAAACTTTCACTCAACGCCTACAACCCACGCGGCGATCATTTTGCGATCACACAACAATCGCGCGGACGCCGCATTGAATTAGCCGATCCCGGGCGGAGTTTGTTGCTGACCAAACCAACGGGGCTTTTGCCTCACAAAGGCGGGTTGAAGCTCAATGCTAAATCAAAAAATTACAAAGTGCTGGCCAACTGGATCGCAAACGGAGCACCTGGTCCTTCGGAAAAAGATGCGACACTGGAAAAGCTCGTCGTCTCGCCAAACCAAGTCACCCTCGCCGCTGACGCGAAACAGCAATTGACCGTCAAAGCCCACTACGATGATGGCAAAATCATTGATGTGACATCGCTCGCAAGATTCAATTCAACCAACTTGCCAGCGGTCACCGTAAACGAAATGGGCGAGGCGAAAGTCGTCGGCCGAGGCGAAGCAGCCGTCATCGTTTGGTTTTCCAGCCAACTGACGATGGCGAAAATCCAAGTCCCGTTCGACAACAAAATTGACGAAACGATTTATGAAAAATCTAAACGGAATAACTTTGTCGATGAACTGGTTTTAGCCAAACTCAAATCGCTCAACCTTGAACCTTCACCCCGTAGTGGTGATGCCACGTTTATTCGGCGGGCTTTTCTAGACACGATTGGAATGCTTCCAACAATCGAAGAAGTCGAAGCTTTCACCAAGGACCAGTCAAAAAACAAACGCGACACACTGATCGATTCGTTGCTTGAACGCGAAGAGTTTGTTGACTACTGGGCCTATCGCTGGTCAGACGTTTTATTGATCTCTGGCAAACGACTTCGACCGCAAGCTGTAAAGTCTTATTACCAATGGCTGCGCAAGCACATCAAGAATAATACGCCCTGGGATGTCGTCGTTCGTGATGTCGTAACGTCACAGGGAAGCAGCTATGAAAACGGCGCGACTAATTTTTACGCGTTGCATCAAACGCCAGAAGACATGGCCGAAAATGTTTCGCAAGCTTTCCTGGGACTTTCGATCGGTTGCGCGAAATGCCATAACCATCCGCTGGAGAAATGGACCAACGATCAATACTATGCAATGGCCAACCTTTTCTCACGCGTGCGCGCTAAAGGATGGGGCGGCGACCCACGAAACGGAGATGGACTACGGACGTTGATCGTGACGAACTCGGGAGAATTAACTCAGCCGCTTACTGGAAAACCGCAACCGCCAACGCCACTCGACGGAACGCCGCTTGCGTTTGACGACCCATCAGACCGTCGGATTCATTTGGCCAAATGGCTGACCGCCAAAGAGAATCCGTATTTCAGCCGCTGCGTCACCAATCGAATTTGGGCAAATTTCATGGGCCGAGGTTTGGTCGAAAACGTTGACGATATGCGAGTCTCCAATCCTTCAACCAACGAGCCGTTACTTGCCGCGCTGGCGGATTTCGTCGTCAAAGAAAACTACGACCTTAAATCACTGATGCGGTTGATCATGCAGTCAGAAACTTACCAGCGGAGCAGTCAGACAATTCCGGGCAACGAAGCAGACGACCGATTTTACGCGCGGTACTACCCACGCCGTTTGATGGCCGAAGTTTTACTGGACGCGGTTTCCCAAGTCTCCGAAGTCCCAACCGCGTTCACGCAAATCGGATATAGCGGCGCGGACGTAAAGAAAACAAAGGCTTATCCACTGGGTACGCGTGCAATTCAACTGCACGACTCGGCCGTCATCTCTCAGTTCCTCTCAACGTTTGGACGAAACAAGCGCGACATTGTTTGCGATTGCGAACGGACGAACAAACCGAGCATGGTCCAGGTTTTACACATCGCAAATGGTGTGACGATCAATGAAAAATTAAAGAACGAAAAAAGTTGTGTCACAAAAGCGCTGGAACTCAACGCTTCAAATGAATCGACCGCCCAGATCATCAACACGGCTTATTTAAAAACGCTTGCCCGCAATCCTACTGATGACGAAATGAAAAAGCTGCAAGAAGTGTTTTCGGAGTCCGACGAAGCTTCCCGCCGCGAAGTCATCGAAGACCTTTACTGGAGCCTTATGAGTAGCCGCGAGTTCCTGTTCCAGCACTGAACAAGCCTTGCTTCATACCGCAACGATCAACTGAACCACCATGCAAAACCAAACAATCCGAATTGCAATGATGTCACTCGCCATCACTTTCGCGTGCGCAGTGACCATTCGGGCCGATGATACGAATTACAAAAATGTTCAAATTATCCTGACCAAGTATTGCGCGGGTTGCCACAACGAAGACGAAACCAACGGCGACTTTCGATTGGACACGTTTGAGCAAATGCAAAAAGGAGGCGAAAGTGGCACCGCGTTTACGGCTGGCAGCACAGCCTCCAGCCGAATGATTCAAATGATGCAAGGCAAGCTTGAACCGCAAATGCCGCCCGCGGACGAACCTCAACCAAGTGATGACGAAATTCAATTGATCGCGGATTGGATTGAAAACGGAGCCAAAGGACCAGATGGAAACTCCGCCAGCCAGTCGAAGTTGACAACTCCAAAAATTGTTTCAAAAACCGAAATCCAACCTGTGACCGCGCTCGCTTTTTCTAAAGACGGAAAATCAATTGCGATTTCGCGTTACGGTACTGTCAAGGTTTACGACGTTGAGACTTATGACGAGAAAGCTTCTCCAAAAACGTCTTTTACCAACCTCAACGTAAAAATTAATTCGGTTCAATTTTTGAAAGACGATCAACATCTTTTACTCGGCGCAGGGGTGGCAGGTTTATACGGTGAAGCGATTCTGGTGAACTTGGCCAAGGAAACAGTCATACGAAAATTTCGAGGACATCGCGACTTGGTCTATTCGGCAACCGTTTCCAGCGACGAGAAACTGATCGCGACATCCAGCTACGACAAAACATCCGTGCTTTGGGAAATGAAATCGGAAAAACCGATACGAACTTTCAAAGGACACAACGATGCAGTTTTCGAAAATGTTTTTGACCCAACGGGCGAGTTGCTGATTACCGCCAGTGCTGACGCGACGGTTAAGGTCTGGCGTGTTAGCGACGCGACACGTCTGGACACGAGAGGGGAGCCACTTAAAGAACAATATACAACTGCAGTTAGTCCTGACGGAAAATTTATTGTGGGTGGCGGTGAAGACAATCGCATACGCAAATGGAAACTTGTTTCACGCAAGCCAAATCAAACCAACGAATTGGTCGCATCTCGGTTTGCCCACGAGTCTCCCATTGAGATCCTGCGATTCCATCCAGACGGATTGCATTTGATCTCGGTCGCCAGTGATGGCTCGATCAAGATCTGGGACATCAAAACGCTCACACAACAATTCCAATTCGAAGCTCAACCGGCGAGCGTCCAAGCGGTAGCCGTTTACAAAGACCGTTTGGCAGTTGGACGGATGGATGGCTCGGTTGATTTCCTGGAATGGCCGGGGACTGAACTCTCAAAATCAACTTCGAATTCCGACAATTCGGCTCCTGGCTCGCTTGCGGAAACAGATGCGTCGCCAGGCGAATTCAAATTGGCTGAGCTTGAAAAAGCCAAACAAAAAGAGACCGAACCCAATGATAAAATTGGATCAGCAAACGCATTAAAAGCCCCTTTCGTCGTTTCGGGAATCATTCATCCCACCAAGGAAAACACCGTCAAACCCGATGTCGACCTATTCAAATTTACGGCCAAGACTGGAGAGCGTTGGATCATCGAAACCAAAGCAAGCCAGAACAAATCGCCGGTTGATACGCACGTTGCGATTTTTGATTCAAACGGCAAACCTGTTCCCCGTGTATTGCTTCGCGCGACTCGCGATTCCTATTTCACATTTCGCGGCAAGAACTCCAAACAGGCTGATGATTTCCGGATTCACAACTGGGAAGAGATGCGATTGAACCAATTGCTTTACTGCAACGGAGAAGTGGTCAAGCTCTACCATTATCCGCGTGGTCCCGATTCTGGCTACGACGTTTTCCCGAACTTTGGCAATCGGCATTCAATGTTTGATACGACGCCGATCGCACACGCGCTTCACGAACCGTGCTATATCGTTGATGCCCACCCACCAGGTGCAAAATTCCCGGAGTCAGGTCTGCCACAGTTTCTCTTGAATTACGAAAACGATGACGACGCCGAACAGGAAAAAGGTGCGGACTCCAAACTGACTTTCACCGCACCAGAAGCTGGCGACTATTTTGTCAAAGTCCGTGACTCGCGTGATTTTAGTGGCGACGATTACAAGTACGACTTGATCGTTCGCCCTGAACAACCGAGTTTCGAACTCAAGAAGCTCGCAGCCAATCCAAAAATGGCGAAGGGGACTTATAAAAAGGTTGAAGTCAAAATCGACCGCAAAGACAATTTCTCTGGTCCCGTTTCAATCGCTGTTGAAAACTTGCCCAGCGGCATCAAGGCAATCGGCCCAGTCACAATCGCCGAGGAAGTCCTGCGTGCCTTTTTCGTTTTGCACGCCGCCGACAACGCAGAAGTTCCAGCGGATTCACACGAGATTAAAGTCACGGCGACGGCGTTGATCAATGGCAAGAAAGTTAAACGTACCCAATCGTTAGGAACGGTCAAACTTACAGGTGAGCCAAAACTGCGAGTCGGTTTGGGCTGTGACGAAGGTGCTATGCCTTACTTCAACCGCGACCGGCGCCAGGTCTTGGAGATCCACCCCGGCGAAACCATCACTGCCCAAGTTCAAATTCGGCGCGACGGGTATGACGGCTTGGTCAATTTTGGCAAACAGGACGCCGCGCTAAACCTTCCTTTCGGCGTATACGTCAACCACACGGGGCTTAACGGCGTGCTGATCCCTAAAGGCGAAACGAAGCGTAGTTTTTTCATTACCGCGGAAGAGTGGGTCAAACCTTGTGAGCGTTTGATCTTTTTAGAGGCCGGTGAATCGGGCAAGCCGTCTTCGAATCCGGTGGTCTTGAGGGTGCTCGCCAAATAGCTTTGCGAAAATTAGGATTCGACAATTTTGTGAGAAGATACAAGATGCAATTGGTCGCCAAAACCACCTATCTCAACACGAGATACAACTTTCTGGCTCCAAAAATCCGCAATACGTTCCAACAACTGGAAGGGACCTAGAAATCAATCGCGATTTCGAGTTTGATAGGCTTTCGAATAACTCGCCCACTTGATGAAAGAAAGATTCATGGACGCTCCGATCGCTGTAGTTTTGGCCGCCGGTAAAGGGACTCGAATGAAGTCCGACCTCCCAAAAGTTCTTTGCCAAGCCAACGGGCGCCCTCTGGTTTCTTATGTTTTGGATTCGCTTTACCAAGCAGGCGTCGCTGGAATGGTCGTCGTGGTTGGCTACAAGGAAGAGTTGGTCAAAGCAGAACTGGGATCGGATGACAAACTCCAGTTCGCCACTCAATCGGAACAGCTTGGCACCGGACACGCCGTCATGATGTGCCGTGAACAACTAGCCAAACATGATGGTCCTGTCGTCGTGGTCGCCGGTGACTCGCCGATGCTTCAATCTTCATCGATCAAGGCGCTGCTGGATGATTTTGAGAAAACCAAACCGGCTTGTATTCTCGGCACGCTGATCCATGACGACCCAACAGGACTTGGGCGAATCGTACGAGACGCCGACGACAAATTCATCGGAATCGTTGAACACAAAGACGCAACGGAAGAACAACGAAAGATCGCCGAAGTCAACATGAGCACCTACGTGTTCGATTGCCAAAAAATGTTGGCCGCATTGGATCGATTGACCGACGACAATCTGCAAAAAGAATATTACATCACCGACATTCCCGCGATTCTCTTAAGCGACAAAGAAGACGTCAGGGCATTGCCGGTTCTTAAACCGATCGAAGCACTTAGCGTCAACACCGTTGAGCATCTTGCCGATGTTGAGCGTGCGATGCAAGAAATGTAACTCAAAGGGCAACCTTCAAAACCCAATCCACTATTGGACGCACTGCTCATCGCTTCGAGATATTACATTTCGTTTGACTTAAGGTGATTCGTGGCTGTTGTTCCATTTCTCAGAAGCCGATCCCAAACCAAAACGTTTACATAATGCAAATGAAACTGTTTACCGGACGAGCCAATCCGGATTTGGCAAACAAAATTGCCGCTCATCTTAAATTCGACCTCAGCGACGTTCGCCTGGAAACGTTTCCTGACGGCGAGTTTCATTGCAAAATCGAGGACGTTCGAGGTCGGGATGTCTTCCTGATCCAACCAACTAGCCCACCCGTTAACGATTCGTTGATGGAATTGTTAATCTTGATCGATACTTGTATGCGTGCGAGTGCCGAACGAATTACCGCCGTGATTCCTTACTTTGGCTATGCCAGACAGGATCGCAAAGACGAAGGGCGCGTGCCGATTACAGCAAAACTTGTGGCAAATATGTTGACGCGTGCTGGTGCTAATCGCGTTTTAACAATGGACCTTCACGCGGCTCAGATTCAAGGTTTCTTTGACGTGCCGGTTGACCACATGTACGCCGCGCCGATCCTGAATGATCACTTTAAGAAAATGAATATTCCGGAAGATAAATTAGTGATCGTCAGTCCGGACGAAGGCAGCATCAAACGTGCCGTCGGACATGCAAAACGACTGGGCGGTGAAATTGCCATTATCGACAAACGCCGTTTATCTGCCGACAAAGTCTCGCAAGAAAACATCATTGGTGGATCACTTGAAGGAAAAGTTGCGTTGATGTTTGACGACATGATCAGTACCGCGGGCTCGATTTGCGGTGCTGCCGAGTTGGTCAAAAGCAAAGGTGCGAAAGAGATTCACGTGGCCTCTTCGCACGGTGTTTTTGCAGGCAAAGCAATCGAAAATTTAAAAAATGCGCCCGTCGACAGCATCGTGGTGACCGACAGCATTCCGATTCCCGAAGAGAAAATGCTTCCCAACATGGTCGTCTTGAGTGTCGCCCCGATTATGGCCGAAGCAATCAAACGCATTCACCAACACGAATCAATCAGCGCCATCTTTGGTGAATAATCGTAGCAACAGCCACTTACAAATTACAGATACGCTTGCAGAAATCATCCATTAGTTTGCGACGCGATCTTTAATTGAAATTGAAGTTGCACTTTATTCGGGTTGTTCATTCCGTACAGCTGAATTTGTTTGATCCCGCGCGCCCGTCGAACCAAAAGCAAACAAGCAACCTACGTTTGGGTGGCAAAAAACCGCGAAGAGCTAGTCCAAAAATTATGCGCTTGACGTGCGCCTCTCGATCTCTCAAGCCGTTCTAACGTTTGCAAAAAGTCACAAGACTTAAACTCAGAAAGCTTGCAAGGTTAAGCGCTCATTCCCAGAAATGCTTGGCCAAAAAGACAGTTCTTTAGAGGTAGCCCAAGCTGAATTGTGACCACACCACACATGCTAGCAACCGCCTTCCGCCAATCTGAGGCCTTCCCTTGTCATCCAAAAAGTCGGCACGGCCCTTTCTCTGAAACACCAACGTCCATACTTACTTAGACATCATCTCATGATGTCTGGACGACGTTGCGATAAATGAAAAGTGCATTTCGAGTTGCCAAATTCCTCCCACTTTTGCAATTCAAAATACTGCGTTCAGCTTACCTTTTAATCCGTAGCATACATCCGCGCCGGTTATTCGCTTCGGTCCCCTGTTTTCAAATCTATGGAATCGCTATGCCAACGAACCCGTTCCATTCGCATTTTCGTGTCAACTCAATTTTTGAATCTCTGGAAGATCGCGTACTATTCGACGGTGTACCTGACGCGACGTTCATTATGCCTCAAGGCGAAGCGGATCAAGCAATTCCGGCACAGGTTCAGGATCTTCAAAGTGCGGCAGCCAGTGCCCCTCGGGAGTTGATCATTGTCGATCCGGGTGTCGAGGACGCTGACGCGTTGTTGGCCGAAGTACTGGAAAACCGGCCCGAATCCACCTTTGAAATTCGAATTCTCGATGCCAATCAAGATGGTATTGCACAGATCTCAGAACTGCTTGAAGGGGACCAGCAATACAGCGCGATTCATATCATTTCCCACGGTGATGAAGGCGAAGTCCAGCTCGGCAATGCTACGCTTTCGGCAGATAACCTGAATCAATACGTGAACCAGTTGGCAAGCTGGGCAGATGCATTGACTGAAGATGCGGACCTGTTGTTCTACGGTTGCGATCTGGCAGGTAACGCAGAAGGCGAACAGTTTATCGAATCGATCAGCGCGATCACCGGTGCCGATGTGGCGGCGTCGGACGACGTGACCGGCCATGAAAGCCAGGCAGGTGATTGGGAACTGGAAGTTTCGACTGGAACAATTGAAGTCCGAACGCTGGAGGCACATAACTGGGTAGGTGCGCTACAGACTGTCATCCTGGCAAGCGACCAAGCCGACTCGCTGGTTGCCGCAGATGCAACGGATACCAATCCAGCCACGAACGAAGAAATCATCGGGCCGTTTGTAAATGCACTGAACGTGGAAGCGATCGCCCGCGACCCGTTCACCGGTGAAT
>CAYZGP010000083.1:7002-26483 GCA_964478065.1 uncultured Pirellulaceae bacterium | reverse complement strand
GTGATCGAGGCGGTTACAAAGGTGGTGGCTACTAGTCGTCTAAATTTAGTTCAGAAACGAAAAGAATTCGTTTCTTGCTCTAAGATTGCTTGTTGATAAAACCAAAGCCCCTGCGTTAATTGTTAATGCGGGGGCTTTTTTCAATCTGATTGCTTGGTTTTGATAGAGACCGACTATTGATTCACAGTTGGGTCGGATTGATAAATCACCGATCCTTGATGATCAAACGGATTTGACGACAGTGGCTCGGATGAAGGAACAGGCGACTCCAACAGGATATCGGAGACAACACACTCTGAGGCGTAACAATCCCCTATTCCTGAGCGAAACAATTCTCCTGTTGCCCGCTTCAAATCCACCAAAGCAACGGCTTGCTCCGTCTGACTAATGACAAGTCGATTTTCAGCCGCAGTTAAACGGGCTTGAGAACCGAGTAAGTCCTCGATGTAGAGGCTACCTGTTTTGTTGTCGTCCAGGTTCAATTGTTGTCTTTGGCGAATCAATGTTAGCTCTTGTGACGCTTTATTCATCGCCAAGAAGTTGTTCTTGTTCTCTTTATTCAAACGTTCAATTTCTCGTCCAGCGACACGAACATCTAGCACAACGTCTCCGACTTGCCTTCGAAACTCTTGTTGAAAATTCGCTGCTTCAAGCTGCCTTCGTTCCAAACGCAATTTGGCCGCACGATTTCCAAACGGAACCTCAAATTCGAATCCAACGGTGTAGCTGGGTTCGCCCACAGAAAATTGATCACTAAATGCACCGCCAACGTCGTTGTCACCTCGCAAACCAGAGACAAAAGTCGAGATAACGGCGTCGAGTCTGGGCCGGAGCAAATTCAATGCGATCTTACTTTGAATAGCGCCAGTTCTGATTCTCGTAAGCGCCTGCTGTACTTCAGGTCGATTGTGAATTGCGGCTTGAACCAATTGAGTTGATTCAAATTCAACTCCCATCGGTAACACTAATGTTTCTGGGAGCAACTCGACGGTATCCAGGTTATCTGCGTTTTGACCAACGGCAAGGTTGATCAGGACGTCTTGTGCATTGATCAAATCGTATTCTGCCCTGATCAAACTTGATCGACGCGACGCGATGGCGGCCTCGGCTCTCAACAGTTGATCGTTTGTAACATCAATACCATCGCGTGATTTTAGCTGGCGATACAACTCTTGGGCGCGTTCCATTGAGCGGCGACTCTGAACCAACAAAGCTCGCCTTTGATAGATATCCCAAAACGCATCAACGACTTCAACTAAATATGCTTGAAGTTGTGCCCGGGACTCATTGGTAATGGATTGAAAGTCAAGATCTGCCAACACAATCTGGCTTGTGTTGAATCCTCGCCCAGCGCCCCGCAGCAACGGTTGGCGATAATCCAGTAACAATCGCGCACTTCCCTGGTTGGGCGGGTTAAGAAAATTTGAGTTGTTATCAACCGTTCCAAAACTTTGCCCAACGCGTAAATCGCCGCCGGTGGTAAGTCTTTTAGTCACACCCGCTTCAAAGGCCCAATCTCGCTGTTCAAATCTGCCCGAGGTCAAATTTCCCTGAGTCAATGTCGATCCGATCGGGTCGTTTTGGTCATTAAAACGTGATTCAACAAATGCTGCCCAGTCAAAGTCAGCTGCCGTTTCATCTCGAAGCAGTTCTTGAATTCGAGGTTGCGTATTTAAGATCTGAATTTGAGGTGCATTTTTCAACGCAGTAAAAATCACTTCATCAAGTGTCGTAAATATTGGGTTGCGACTTTCAAGCAACGGTTTGTTTATTTCCTCAACCCACCAATTTGGATTTTCAGATTGAAGCTGTATTTGACGCTTCGCCGGTCGTTTCGTCGATTTTGCGTTACTTTGTCCTGCAACCTCAAACTGCCCTTCTGCTGTATTGAGTTCGTCAACTCGCCGGTCAGATGATCGCTCCATTTGATCTTCACTCAGGTAGCCCAAGTTCCGCTGGGCATCAACTTCGCGTGCTTCGCTATCAGTTAGCGAACCCCAAGCATTTGAATCCGAGTCCTGAAGCGCTCCAAAACTGGGAAGAGCAACAATCCGAATCGTTTGATCTTTAGATTCGACAGCCGGTTCAAAAGTCGCGGCGACCGAGTCCAGTTGTGTTTCATTCAAGGGAGGTAAGTTCGCAAACACGACTTGGTTGGATTCGCTCAAATTCGGCAAGTCAGTAAAATTTGGATTGGCAGCAAGATCAGCCAGCGAACTGGATTCAGAATCACTTAAAAGCGAAAGTTGACGGATTTTTGGATCAAAAGAACGGCTTTCCTCCGGGCGTTGAAGACTCTCAGCTGGTTGTTTTTTCGATGATTTTTGGTCGGTTTTTGCATTCTGAGCGAGCGTCAATCCCAGGCTCAAAGAGTTGGTAGGTAATTTCGCTTGTGCTTGAGCCGGATGATCTCTTTCTGGAGCCGTGATACCCATTTCAAACAACACGGTTGCACACCCCATCAATAACAATGGGATGAATACAAGGGTTCCCACTCCGCGACCGCCAGTTTTTGCAGTTGATCGTGAAGAGGAGTTGTCGTTTGGTTGTACTCGATTCATCGGTGGTTGCTTTTGAGGATCGAAGTGCACAGTCAGGGGATGATTTGACAAGAAACAGAGATAGTACTCGCCTATCTCCGTTTGTGATGATCGTATCGGCAGGCACTAATTGAACATGTAAATTCGAAAAATCCAGTTGTTCCAGCTGGCTTGAGTTTGGCGATTATCACTAACAGACAGATTGCGTTAACCAATCCAGCGCGTAATCCACACGACCCGAACATGTTTACATAATTTGCGAATCAACATCTAAAATCAGGAAATAGACGTTGGCAAAGCCTACTTAAGCCCTACATTTTACCGCGTCAATTTAGGCACTTTCAAACTGGTCAACGCCATATGTCTCTACATCCACATCATCAAACGGATCTTGAACAAGCCGAAGGTTTACTTTCTGCGATTCAAGACTTGGAAGCGAACTCGAAAGAGAACGTCAACGCGCGTCGCTATGCGAATCGCTTGGAACTTAACTGCGAAGTCAATTTGCTACCCGGCAATGTTTCAGATCGAAACGGCCAGGATTTCAATGGCAAGTGCCGCGATGTTTCCAATCGTGGTTGCCGATTGGTTCTGACCAAGCCTCTCGTCGTCGGGGATATTTATTTGATCAAGATCAAAGCGACAGCATTTGGCGGCGACCTGATTTTTGGACGTTGCGTTCGCTGCCACATGCTTCGCGAAGACACGTTCGAATGCGGACTTAATTTTCTTAGTCCCGTTTCGATTAAAGCCAGCTCCTCTAACCCTGATGCTTTGATCGATCTGGATCTTGGCTAGTCAGCCAATCTTTTTCGTCGTCCACTCGCATTTTCCATCCTGCATTGTCTGCTCCTGTGTTACCGCTTGAATAATTCGGCTATCTCATGACCGTTGAAAAAAAAGAAACAAATCAAACTGAACCAACGAAGGCACTGCCTAGTCTTTCAGAAGAACTGGCTGCTTTGGTCGAGTCGTCGTCGTCAACGGAATCATTCATTGAATCGGCTTTTACTTGCGTTTCCCACCGGCTAAGTGCACTTTGTGCTTTGATGGAATTACAAGTCAACGGTCGGAATGTGACGCGTCAGTACTCGACACAAGACGTCGCGCCAGAACAATTGATCGACCTTGCATATGCACTTTCGGTTGAAGCGCAGATGGATGCTAAGTCCCGCGCAAAATTTTTGACTTCGGAATTCGGAACCGTCGTGGTCGTTTCTTGCCCGCTTACCAACGCTGCGGAAGAATCAACTTACGGAGCAATGACCTGGTTCGCAAAAACAAACGACGAACAATCAGCTCAAAAGCAAGCCAAGGTTATTGGTCAAATTGCCAAACTGATCAATGCGGGTGCTGAAGTCCTGGCCGAACGCCTGGCGGATAAAGAAAAAACAAGCGACGTTGGCCAACAGCAACAAGTCAAAGCTCTGTTGAATGCGTCGAACTTCGAGAACATTACTGCACTCTGTTACACACTCGTTAACAGCTATTGTCAAAAACTTAATTGTCAAAAAACGGCCATTGGATTGGTCAACAACAATCAAGTAAAAGTCAATTCTGTTTCGGGCATTGATTCAATCGTTGAAAACAGCCCAGCTATTGTGCAAATCCAACAGGCCCAGGAAGAGTGCCTCGATTTTGGACAACGAGTCATTGTTCAGCAAATCGCAAATGATGAAGACAACGTTACTAGTGATGGACTGTTGATTCATAAACGTTGGCATCAGGCGGATGGTGGTGCTTCAGTTGCTTCTATTCCGATTCGAGTCGATGGCGAGTTTGTCGCGGTACTCAGCTTGGAGCGCAAAGCACCCACACCATTCAAAGACGACGAGCTGGATAAAATTGAAAAGACAGTTCAGGCTTTCGGCCCAGCCATTGAATTGATGAAAAAATCGAGCCGTTCACTACGGCAACATGCAAAAGACTCATTGAGCCAAAACTTCCTGGCTCGATTTAAGAACAAGACATTTGCAATCGCTGCGTCAGTCGCGCTTGCATTTCTAGTTTTCGGTTGGCTTCCTTATCGCCCAACGATTCCTTGCACGATTCAACCCGCGAAGATCAATCACTTAACGGCACCGTTTGACGGTGTGATCGCGAGTGCACCGTTTTTCGCAGGTGACCAGATCAAGGCTGGTGACGCGATGATTCAATTCGATACACGAGAGCTGGAGCTTGAACGCGATGCGATTGCCGCACAAATCAACTCTGGTACCATCGCAAGAAATCAGGCTCTGCAACAACGAAACCAATCGGAAGCAGCCGTCATTGAGGCACAAGTTCAGTCAGATCGAGTGCGTCTTCAATCCGTCGAACGAAAAATCGCTCAAGGATCAATGAAAGCTCAATACGAAGGCACCGTTATCCGAGGCGATCTTCGTCATCAGATCGGACAAGCAATTCCTCAAGGTACTCCACTGATGGAAATCGCTCCGCTAGGCGGCATGCGAATTCAAATGGAAATTCCGGAAGAAAAAGCTGGTCTAATCGAAGTTGGTTACGAAGGATCATTTTCCGCTGGCTCGCAACCAAGCGATCGACACGAATTTAAAATCACCAAAATCACACCATCGACAACCGTTCGCAATGGCAAGAACGTCTTGCTGGCCGAAGCAGAAGTCACGGGTGAATCGGAATGGATGCGAACGGGTATGACTGGCTACGCCAACGTCAAAGCCGGCTGGCAACCTGTCTGGTGGATGGTAAGCCATCGAGTAATCGACCGGCTTCGTCTGGGGTTTTGGCTATGATTGATGAACAACTTTCTCCAAAACGCGAAGAACCAAACGTTAGAGAAGCATTTGGTGGAACTGACGCCAACGCTCAAAACGGCGCGGGCAATGATCCACTGGCCAGCGCTATCGACCGGCTCAAAACGACTCAGCTGGCCGCAAGAACGGACTTGAAAGTCAGTCGCCATCTATTTCGTGGCATACCGTCCTATGTCGTTCATGATCCCATTAGTTTCCAGTCACACCGTTTTTCACAAGGCGACTATAAAGTTTTGTCTCGACTGAATTCAGACGAGACATTGGCGGAAACCTACGCGCAACTATTGCAATCCGGCACCATTGAAGACGATGAACGTGGCTTCTATGAGTTCGTTCTGAATCTGCAAATGCGTGGATTGCTTGATTTGCCGATTTTGGATGGCGCTCGACTTTACCAACGACACAAGAAACGTCAGCAAAGCTCAAAGAAGATCTCGCTGATGAAATTGCTATTCATCAAGATTCCATTGTTTAACCCCAACGGTTTTCTTGATCGAACGATGCATCTAGCCAAGCCATTGTTTTCAAAAGGATTCTTTTTGTTCTTTTGTGTGATGTTGGCAAGTGCGATTGGTTTAATGCTAACGCACTGGGAACAGTTTTACGCTCCACTGGCCAATATATTGGCGACACGAAACCTTGTGATCCTGTTCTTCGTCATGACCGCGTTGAAATTCTGGCACGAGCTGGGGCATGCTTATGCGTGTAAACTGTTTGGCGGAGCAGTCCCGGATATGGGTGCATTTTTCATGGTCGGAATGCCAATGGCTTACGTCGATGTGAGTGCTTCTTGGGGATTCGCAAATCGCCGCAGCCGAATCATGGTTGCACTGGGTGGCATGTATTTTGAACTCATTGCTGCGTCAATCGCGATGTTTGTTTGGGCATTTACAGGCGAAGGCCTAGTCAATTCGACCGCGCACTTTGTTGTGTTGATGGCCAGTTTGATGACGATCCTGTTCAACGCGAATCCGCTGATGCGATACGATGGATATTACGTCTTAAGTGATCTCACCGGGATTCCCAACCTCCGAGGACGCTCAACACAATACTCATCGAGTTTGGTCAAATCATTATTCCTGGGTTTGCCGAATAACGTTCAAAACAAATCAACTCGTGAAATGGCATGGTTGCTCTTTTACGGCATCGCAGCTGTCATCTATCAGTATTGGCTGATTCTGGTGATTAGTTTTATGGTCGCGAGTCAATATTTTCTCGTCGGCATCGTCATCGGACTTATGTTTACTGGCGGTTCAATTTTGGTTCCGTTGAAAAACTGCTTTACCTATCTTTGGTTTAGTCCGGAGACGCAACCTGTTCGACAGCGATCGGTTGCAGTCAGCGGATTGATCATGGCTGGAATTGCAGCTTTGTGTACCGTAATTCCAATCCCGGGTGGCGTCATCGCCAAGGGACAATTGTCTCACGAAAGCGTCCAGTCAGTTCGACTTCCTTTTGACTGTTACGTCAACAAGTGCTTGGTTGAACCGGGCGAACAAGTCGCTGTCGATCAAGTCATCATTCAAGTAGACAATCCAGAAATCCGAGACGCAATGCAGCTGGCCTCAGCTCAGAAGCAAGCAACAAAGCAGGCACGGATCGCTTCTTTCGATGGTGAAACGGCTAATCAAAAAGCGATGATGCTTCAGGAACAACAAGCCGATCGTCAATTGAAATTTGCTTCTACAAATATTTCGAAGCTTCAAGTGAAATCCGAGTTGAACGGCACCGTGCTTAGTTGCGTCATGCCGCAAGCAATCGGAAGTTATGTTTCCGAAGGGACGGAACTGGCTCGAGTTGGAACTGGTCGACGCATCGTTCGCGTTCTCTGCAGTGCTCAGCAAATTTCCAGCATGCATCCCAAACTTGGCGATAGCGTTTCAATAAGACTCAATACAACTGTTGGAGCAAAACAATCTGGCAAAATCACTCGAATTGAGCCAGCTGGCGAAACACAAATCAAGATGCTTGGTCTGACTCAAATGGCAGGCGGAGAGATTTTACTTGATCCACAAACCGAAGAGACAACTCATCCATATTTTACAGTCGAAGTTTCGTTTGACGAAGAAACGGCCCAGGGTATTCCTGAGAACACATCAGCATCCGTACGATTCGGTCGACGATTCGAATCCATTGGAAGCTACGCATTTAAACACCTACGCATGTTCTCTAACAAACTTTTTGCTAAATAGGGCGATCAACCCCACGCGACCCTTTTGCGTACAAGGTTGTTACCCGGAGAAGAAAAATGAAGACCAATTCAAACTTTCAAATTCTAAAACAGACCGTCATTGTCATGAGCCTCATGATGGGCGCGACGTCCGCAACGTTAGGTCAACATTCAACCGTCCATCAACTACCTGGTTTGGCGCTTGCTGAAAAAACGGCTGAAATTGCACCTGTTGTCAACCAACAATTGGTGACCGTTCACGTTACCGAAGGTCAAACAGTGACCAAAGGTCAGCTGATGGCAACGTTGGAATATGGCGTCAGTCGTGCAGAATTTGAAGCAGCAAAAGCAATTGCAGATGATCGCTCTGGAGTAAACATTGCTCAAATCGACGTTGCACAAGCCCAGTCACGGCTAGAGCGATTTCGAGTCGCCCTCTCAACGGGAGCTGGAAATGAAATGGAACTTAATCAAGCCAAAGACGAATTGAACAAAGCTTTGGCAATTTTGAGTCAAGAAGAAAGCCTGCTGGTACGAGCCAAAAAGACAGCCGAAACAGCAGCCGCTCGAGTAGAAGGTTACATCATTCGCGCTCCGTTTGCCGGAATCGTAACTCAGCAACATGTTAGCGTTGGAAACCTTGTTGAAGCCGGAATGCCCGTTTTCTCAATCGTGTCAGCCAACCACTTGCGTGTTGAAATGAACTTGCCTCTTGAGTTGTTTGGAAAACTTGAAGGCGGAAAAACTTACGAGATGACTGGCGGCGCACCCGTGTCGCAGCATATCAAGGCAAAGCTTAAATTCGTTTCTCCAATGATCGACTCAGCTTCGCAATCATTTCGTTGCGTGTTTGTAATCGACAATCAAGACATGGCGCTGCCCGCTGGATTTCCGATCCAATTGTCTGATCAACAAGTCACCAAATTGCTTGAATCGAAAAACGCTAATTCTGCTGTAGCGCAGAATTAGTCATCGATAGTAGCTCGGTGGTTCCCACCGAGTGTGATTATCTCGCTGACCATTTTTAGGTGATTTAAGGGTCGATAGTAGTATTCTTCCTATCCGATGAAAATGACGGACAAGAATGTCCATCCTACGATTCCCTCGCTGACGCTTTCATGTGCGTCGGTAGGCGCACTGGGTTTCCAATTTTGGCTGGCAATAAAGTCGCACAACGCCCAAAAATTTACGTTCAAGTTTGAAAATCTATTCAACTTGAAATTCCAAGCGAACCTTCTCACTGACTTTCTGTCCAATAAACAACAGGCCGGGAAACCGCTTGTTGATCGACTGTGAAAGTGATCGTTTTGTAGCTCAATAAGTAGAGCACGAAATTTCACGTTCGGAAATTTTGTCGATCTTTTGCGTTGATACATTTGAATCACACTTCGACTGCCTGTCAGGAATACATTGCCTCTAAAGCACGAAATGCGGGTTCGAATCCCGTCTACCATTTCCAAGATTTGGTAGTGGACTAAAGGTAAGTCGTGTAAATACTCTTGTCGGAACTTCGTCGAAGGTGCTTTTTCAAACGAATTTTTCAAACGATCAATTGCAGCCAAACAAATTGCAGCCCAGAAAAATGCAATCAAACAGATTGCAGATTCACTGCTACTCATCCGCTTTTTCAAGCGCAGCTATCTCAAACTAGCTTTCAAAACAGACTGTCTCAAAAAGACCGTCCAACCAAACCGTCCAATCCAACTGCCGATTCGGAGTACATGGCATTAAGCGAGTTCGAGTCTCGCCGTTTGCATCCTACATGCAAATGGATCTCTGATTCACCACTTCGTTGGGTTTTTTATAAGACAAAAAAGAGCGCAAGCTCACCAAGACAGATCTGACTGACAAATGGGAATCCATTTTTTTCCAAGTGACACGTCTCATTTAATTCTTCGTTAGATTTTTTCGTTTTTATGGAGGTCAAACCGTGGCCAACAAAGCACTTTTTTCCAGCCAATTTTCTCATCTTCCACAAGCCAACACGACGAACGAAGCCGGCGGTCGCGCGTACAAGCTTTCGCCAAAGCACGCGTTGGCGCAAATCGCTTCGACAGGTTGCTTCAATGGAACTTACTATGCCAATGCGAGTTCCCAACTGGCTCAAGTAACGCAGCTGATCCAGGAAATCGACGATAATGAATTCCTGGCAAAGCTCGCGATTTACTCGCGCCAACGGGCTTTCATGAAAGACATGCCGGCTGCCCTGCTAACGGTGCTTTCGACGCGCGACACCGAGTTGATGCACAAGGTGTTTGATCGGGTGGTCGACAACGGCCGCGTTTTGCGGACCGTGTTTCAAATGGTTCGTAGCGGTCAGTTCGGTCGAAAGAGCCTTTCATCAAGCCTCCAACGCGCGTTTCAACGTTGGTTGAACGAAGCGTCTGTTGGTAAGTTGCTGTCAGCGTCAATCGGTCACGACCCAAGCCTGCGAGATGTGCTCCGAATGGCACGGCCAACGCCAAAGGACAACATGCGGCGTGCGCTTTTCGGCTGGCTAACGCAAAAGGATGTTGAGCGTTGGGCTCCAGCAACCCAAGCAGACCTGCCGGAATCGGTACGCTTGTTGATTGATTACCGGCGTTCACAATCAGATGAAACGCAAACGATGATTGCGTCGAATCTGAAAGTGCGTTGGGATTTGCTCGCCGATGCGGCGCTGGGTCCGCTGGTTTGGAAAGCGATTTCCCGACAAATGGGTCCGCAGGCGCTGCGAATGAACTTGAACACGCTTCAACGTCATCGCGTTTTCGTGAACGCAAAAGGTGCCCCGGATCGTGAGATGATCGAAGAAATTGCCGAGCGATTGCAAGATCCAGAAGCGATCAAGCGCTCGCGCCAGTTTCCTTATCAGTACTTTGCGGCTTACCTGAACGCTAATGAAGATGTTCCAGATGCAATTCGACACGCGCTTTCAAAGGCAGCTGAAATTGCATGTGGCAATGTTCCAAAGCTTCCAGGTCCGATCGTGATTGGCCTCGATACGTCTGGTTCAATGAGTTGTGCGGTGACGGGTAATCGTGGCCGTGGCGCAACGAGCAAGATGCGTTGTTTGGATGTGGCTTCGTTGTTTGCTTCGGCAATCCTACGGCGCAACCCAGACAGTGTCATCGTGCCGTTTGACACCAAAGCCTACGACGTGCGAATGAATGGACATGATGCGATTCTGAGTTTAGCCAATCGGTTGGCCAAGTATGGTGGTGGCGGTACAGATTGTTCGCTTCCGTTCAAGTTTGCAAACACGAAACTCAAGAGTCGTCGTTTTGCCGGTATCGTTCTCGTCAGTGACAACGAAAGTTGGGTTGGCACGGGACGACATGGTTCGACCGGTGTCATGACTCAATGGCAAAAATTTGTCGCGAATCAACGACGTTTGGCAAAGAGCCAAGGCGAAACGGCAGACCCGAAATTGGCTTGTATCGATATTCAGCCATACGCCAATACTCAGGCAATGGAGCGATCTGATATCTTGAATATCGGTGGATTCAGCGACTCGGTTTTCAATGTGGTTTCGGCTTTCATTGGAAACGACGAAGCACGATTTGTGTCAGAAGTTGAGTCGATTGAAATCTAGAAATTGATTCAACCAATTCGACCAACTAACTGCTTGAAAGTTTGCATAGAAATAACGCCCTTGGGGACATTTCTCCAAGGGCGTTTTTCGTTTGAGTTAATTAACAAGCAGCGCTCAATCGCCAGTTTCCTGAAATACGATTCGGCCATGACGCGCCGTTGAGACCAGACGTTTTCCGTCGGGACTCCAATGAATCGTATATGGCGGCCTTTTGTGGGTGTCGAATTTTGCGCTGAACGCCCAAGTATCCGCGTTCCAAATGCAGATCTTTCCGTCTTCGGTTAGGGCGGCAATTCGATTTTCGGATTTGCTCCATGACACATCCCAAACCATGGCACTTGGACCTTCGCATTTTCCAATGGGCGACTGCGAATCCAAGTTTGTGTCGTAGATACTGATGCTGCGTCGGTCGGCAACAGCGAGTTTGGTTCCGTCTGGCGACCAGTCTATTCCCGTTTTCCATCCATACTGTTTTATCTTGTTGACGATTTTTTGTTCTGCCATATCGAATACGAAAAGATGGTCGCCCGTGCCGCCAAAGGCAAGTTGTGAAGCCTTGTCAGTGGAGGCTGGCCCCCACGCAACGACCAAGCCATTGCCTTTGTTGGGAAGTCTTTTTGCGACATCATCTCCGGATTCAAAATCAAAAACTCGAACCTTTCCTTTGCCACCTATTCCAGCGATATATTTTCCGTCAGAGGACCAAGCCACACCTTTACTGGTAATGTCCGGGAACATCGGAGGATTGCTTCCTTCATCGTAAACTCTGATGGTTTTGCCGGATTCGGCGTCGATGGCCCAGATTCGACCTGATTGTGAGACGCATGCGATTCGGTTGCCAGTCGGATCAATGTCGAGACCGAAAATTTCTTGAGGAGATTCTTCCTGGCTGTGAATCCATCTGGATTCACCAAGGTCGTTTTGGATGAGGATGTCGAATTTTTCAGCCACCGCCAATTGTGAACCATCTGGATGCCAAGCGAATGCGGGATGATCCTGAAGTTCGCGATCAAACGCTTCGCTGCCCAGACTGGAGACATCCCAAACGTGAAGGGGATCTTCTGGCAATCCGCCCGAGACGACTTTTTGGCCATCTGGACTCCACGCCGCCGAATAGACGTGTCCCGAATGTCCTAGCAGATGTCGAACTTGTTTTTCGTTGTCAACGTTCCATATCCGAACGCTTCCGTCAGCACTGGCGCTAAGCAGAAAATGTTGATTGGGATGCCATGCAAGTGATTCGACGTAGAGTTGGTGGCCTTTTAGACGAACAGTTTTTTTCGATTCTGGATCGGTAACAACAATTGTATTTTCAGGTCCTATATAAGCCAACAATTTTCCCTCGTGACTCCAACACGGATTCACAATCCAATCGTCACGAGTAAGCACTTCCTTTTTTTCGGTTGCTACGGTCAAGGCGCGAATTTCGGTTGTCGTTGTCCAGCAAACCTGTTTCCCATCGTAAGACCAATTCAACAAACGCTTGCCTTGCTGATTGAGCACATTCTTTCCGGTTCCTCGGATTTTACGATCATACCAATGCCAAACTACCATCTCTCCGGAAGTATCGCATGTCGCTAACAAGTCAGCTCCAATATTCCAACGGACATCGTTGACGGCTGACTTAAGTTTTTCAAACACAACTGGTGCAGCATCTGGGTCCTGGGTCTTGTAGACTTTTACTATGCCATTTCGAAATCCAACGGCCATCAATGATTGATCCCGATTGAAGTCGACCGCCGTGACGTTGGATGGAAGTTTTTGGCGATCTAGAACTTTTTTGCCATCGGTATCAATGGTTATTACTTGTGATTTTCCCGAATCGAAAACCCTTGCGCTAGAATGGTCACGAGTAAATATCACATGGTTGGCGGTCGCATCGAGATCGACTTTCCAAAATTCTTGATGCCCTAATTTATCGAGATGTCGCCATTCCCAACCACGAAAAGAATCGAATTCGGGTGCGGACCATCGTTGGACTAACTGTCGCATCCAGCCAATCCCGCCAGGATTAGACGACGCTTCGCTGGCAAGTAACATTTGGGTTTCGTAAAGTTGTTGCTTACCGGATTGTTCGCGAAGGACAACGGCGGACGTTAGTTGTTTCTCTTTTTCTACCGAATCGGCCAATTGGTCGTTCGTTTTCTCAAGCTTACTATTTAAGTCCGCGAGTTGGTTGTTTTTTCCGGCCAAGTTTTCGCGTTGCCGGTTGATCATGAGCGCGACAAACGCCAATGAAATGAAGCCGACAAGAAAAGTTCCCAGCAGCGTAGCGAATACGGTTCGATGTCGTTTGATGTATCGCGTCGTTCGGTCGAATAGCGGTTCCTTGTAGGCAGAGACAGGTTCGCCTGCAAGGAATGCATCTACATCAATTGCGAGTTCGCGAGCCGACGAATAGCGATTTTTCGGGCGTTTTTCCATCGCACGATTGCATATGGCGACAAGTGGTAATGGAACGCGAGGATCACATTCATCGATGTTTTGGCATTTGCTTTCTTTTACAATTTCCAAAGCTTCGTCAACGTCTTCGGAATCAGTGCTTTGAAAATCGAACAGAAACTGATTCGTAAGAACGTTAAATAAGGTTGCACCGAGTCCGAAAATATCGCTATGTTTCCCAACGCGATCGCTATCGCCGGCAGCTTGTTCGGGGCTCATGAATTCGAGCGTGCCCATAACCGATCCGGCAACAGTAAGTTCGCCGCTGGTAGTTTTTATCCCTAAAATTTTTGCCATTTCTTCTTGTTCGGCCAAGGCTTCGTCCGCTTCGATTTCATCGACGTTTTCAGATTCGCCAATTTTTTTAGCACAGCCCCAGTCAAGTACAAATGTTTGACCCCGATTTCCGATGATGATATTTGCGGGCTTGATATCGCGATGCAAAATATTCTGCGAATGTGCGTAATCGATCGCATTGCAAACGGCGATAAAATGTTTAAGCAATGGACGAAACGCTGCCATCCACTCCTCTCTGCTCGAACGAGGATGAAGTTGTCCATGCGTTTTTTTTATTACCTTCGAGTACGTCGATCCAGAAACCAAAGGCATCGTGTAGTGCGGTGTGCTCGGCGAACCATTGAGATTGTAAATCGGCACGATGCCAGGATGCTGAAGCTGCGCGGTCAATTCTGCTTCACGCATAAATCTTCGAACGCGACGAGTGGTTTGAGGTAACTCAGGGCGAATTCGTTTGATCGCAATTTCGCGTGAAAGTTGTTCGTCGTAAGCAACGAAGACTTCACCGATTGCACCTTGCGCATGAAGCCTGACTAAATGGACACCCGTCTCGCTGTTGGATAACGCGACGGTGTCTTCTTGATCATTGCCATTTTCGATTGTGCGTTGACTGGTTGTTTTTGATTTGGTGGGGTTATCATCTGGCGACTTATCTTTGGGCCCCGCGCCTTTTTTATTGGGATTGGCAATAACCGTCGCTGGCATGGATGGGTCGACTTCTTGGTGCTCAACCTTTCGCTGATTTTTCTGGCGAGGACCAGGTTTCTGAACGATTGTTTTGGGTGCTCGGCCGGGCGTGTCGCTGAAAGTTTTAGGGGCACGCGCAGCATCCGAAAGCCCAGGCCGATTACCATCATTCTTGAGTCGACTCAGGATGATTTCCTGAGCCGGCGGTTGCATTAGCGTCAAGAATTTCGCGAGTCGTTCTGGTGACAAAGACGCAGCTGTTTTGACGATTGCGTCAATCTCTAAATCATCTGTGTCGTCTGTGTCAGACATAATCAAAAAGGGGGCCAATGAACAAAGAGACGGCATTTGAACAGATGCTTCATATCATGTCAAAAACGATCATGACGCTTGCATCGGTTGCGTGGTTCCATGTTTAAGGAACGTTTTTTGGCCAGCAGCGGATTTGGCGGTTTGGTTCCCCTTGCCACAGATTCCAACTAACCTAGTAACTAGGATTTATAAGGTCATTTCCAGCGTCAACTATCGAAAGCAGACAACATGCGTCGGATCGCGAAAATTTCGTTTCTTGTTTTATCTACTATTCTTCTGACACCACTGTTTGGGCAACAATTCGCAAATTTTGCGACCGCTCAAATGGCTCAAGAAGAGCTCGAAAAAAGACCACTTGAGCATGCAGACTATGACCGTTGGAACACGCTGACAGGCCAGCAGCTTTCCAATGACGGAAAATGGATTCTATATTCATTCCGCAGCGGAAAAGTAGACGCCGAAAACGTTGTGAAAATTCGCCGCAACGGGTCCAAGAAAGAATACTCAATCGCGCGAGCTGGTGGTCCAAGGTTTACTTTTGATTCCCGATTTGTGATCTACCGAGTGATGCCCGACAGAGCAAAAGTCAAAGCACTTCAAAAGGCTAAAGCGAAACCAGAGCAAATGCCCAGCCCGGTGTTGGAAGTGCTCGAACTTGAGACGGGCGACAAATTTTCCGCAGATCGTGTCAGCACTTTCAAAATACCACGCGAGGACAGCGGTTGGGTTGCGTATCAATTTAGCAAAACCAGCGAACCAAACACCGTTAAGTCTGGCAGTTCTGATGTTGTGGAAACTTACGAAGTAACCCCGGAAGGACTTCGTCGACCTGAGAAAAAACTGAAACTGAAAAAGCGGGAATCGGAAGAGAAGAAACAAGAAGAAAAAGAGAAATCCAAAAAAGCCAAACCAGCAACGTCTAAAGAATCAAAAGAGAATCCCAACAAGTCCAAAGAGCCAAAATCAAAAGTCGAAGAAGTCAAGAAAACAAAATCAACTGGCACCACACTGGTCCTGCGAAACCTTAATACAGGCCTGCAGCAGACTTACCCTGACGTCGTGCGTTACTGGTTTTCAAAAGACGGCTCGCGGCTGGCGTTCGTTGCTTCCGTTGAATCCGATGGAAAGAAAAAAGCAACCGACAAAGAGAATTCTGAGGAACCAACCGATGGCGTTTACGTCGTCGAGCTCGATGATGATTTAGAGTTTCACCAGATCGCAGGCGGACGTGGCGAATACAAGAACCTGGCATTCTCAGACGACGGTACTCAGCTTGCATTTCTAACGAACAAAGATGACTACAAAGTAAAGACTTCAGCGTGGTCGCTTTATCATTGGAAAGTTCGTCAAAAAGAAGCGAAGAAAATCGCGGATGAAAAAAGCGAAGGCGTTCCAAACGAATGGTGGGTTTCGCCCAATGCGACCGCTCAGTTTTCTGAAGACGGCAAACGATTGTTTTTTGACACCGCTCCGATTCCAGAAGCAGTAGCAAAAGAGCGAAAACACACCGCGCTTAAGGCAGCCGGGAAAAAGGTTCCAGACGAAGACGAAAAACCAAAAGCGAAACTGGATTTGTGGCACTGGCAGGATCCGCAGCTTCAACCGCAACAATTGCTTCAAGCCGCTCGTGAACGCGGCCGGAGCTACAGAGCTGTGTTCAATATCCGCGCCAAAAAAATCGTCCAGCTTGCCACCAAAGAAATCCCAAACGTTCGAATCGACTATCGTTCGGATTCCAACGTCATAGCAGCCGCGTCGAATATGCCGTACCGAAAAATGCTCTCGTGGGACGTTCCTGGTTTTCAGGATAACTACCTGATCAATCTGGATACTGGCAAAGCAGAAACGTTGATCGAGAAAACTAAAAGCACCGGCAGCATTTCGCCTGAAGGAAAGTTCATCACTTGGTTTGATGCCGAAGAAAAGAAATGGTTCGCAATTTCAACTGGAGCCAATCGCAATCCCGTTGAGATCAGTGAAGGGATCGAGTTTCCGCTTCAAAACGAGCTGCACGATACTCCATCGCTTGCACGGGCCTATGGTTCGGCAGGTTGGATGGTGGACGATGAAGCGTTCTTGATTTACGACCGCTTTGACATTTGGAAACTTGATCCGACTGGTAAAAAGAAACCCGTTTGTTTGACCGAAAGTCAAGGACGCGAGAACAAGATTCGATTCCGAAACCTGCGGCTGGATTTAGAGCAACGTGCGATTGATCCATCAAAGCCATTGACCCTTTCCGCATTCAATGAAACGACCAAGGCGAGTGGATTCTACCGTTTGAATTTGCCGCACGACAAATCGAATAAAAGTTCCAAGAAAAGTAAAAAGACAAAAGTCGCAAAGAAAGACGCCGCTGGAAAGAACGGCCAGTCGGAAACGAAACCGGAAACGCTTCAGCGGTTGATCATGCTTGACGAACGACTATCCGGTTTGTCGAAAGCCAGAAACTCAGAAGACGTGATTTTTAATCGCAGCACATTTGAGCAGTACCCGGATGCTTGGTCGAGCAAATTGAGCTTCAAGAAAATTCATCGAGTCAGCGATATCAATCCACAGCAAGAGGAATACAGTTGGGGCAAAGCGGAATTGATCCATTGGGATGCGACCGATGGCCAGAAGCTTGACGGATTGTTGATCAAGCCAGACGGTTTCGATCCTGATAAAAAGTATCCAATGATGGTTTACTTTTACGAGCGAAATTCTGACAACTTGCATGCGTATTACACCCCGGCTGCTGGGCGGTCGATTATCAATCATAGTTTCTATGTGAGCCGCGGTTACGTTTTGTTCATTCCAGATATCCCTTACAAAACAGGCGAGCCGGGGCCAAGTGCGGCCAATGCGATTTTGCCGGGCGTTGAAAGTATCGTTGCCCAGGGCTTTATCGATAAGAAAAAGATCGGCATGCAAGGCCACAGTTGGGGCGGTTACCAAACGGCTTATCTCGTAACACAAACTGACATGTTTGCGTGTGCTGAATCGGGTGCACCGGTAAGCAACATGACCAGTGCATACGGTGGAATTCGCTGGAGCAGCGGCATGAGCCGAATGTTTCAGTACGAGAGAACGCAAAGCCGGATCGGTGAGGATTTGTGGGCCGCTCGCGAGAAGTACATTGCGAACTCACCTGTATTTTTCGCCGACAAAGTCAACACACCGTTGTTGATTTTGCACAACGATGAGGACGGCGCAGTTCCGTGGTACCAAGGCATCGAGTTGTTCGTGGCGCTTCGTCGTCTTGAGAAAAAGGCTTGGTTGTTGAATTACAATCAGCAGCCACACTGGGTAATGAAAGACGAAAACCGGCGCGATTTCGCGATTCGAATGCAGCAGTTCTTCGATCACTATTTGATGGATGCTCCCGAACCTGAATGGATGGCTTACGGAGTTCCGGCTGTCGATAAAGGCAAAAAATTCGGACTGGATTTGCTTGAGCCGAAATCGGAAAAGAAAGAACCGAACGAAGAAGAACCGAACGAAGAACCAAACGAAGAGGAAAAGGCAGAGGCAAAAAGCGAAGAGACGGAGTAGCCTTTGATTCCAACGTGTAACTCAAGGTAGACGTTCAGCGTAAAGATCATGCTCAGTAGTGTTGCGCACAAACCACTTAATCGGCAAAAGGATCTAGTGGTTTGGGCGGATCCATTTCAGCTTTCTTGTAAACCGCATTGAGCTCTTCCTGGTTCCCATGTAGCCGTGCATATTTCTTGGGCGACGTCAAAACGAAACCAGCTTCGCGCGAGATTGCAAATGGAATCGCCAGTCCTCCACCACAGAGGGCGAATGTGAATCCAATGTAGAAAATGCCTTCGCCTATATTGGGTCCACCCCCTGCAGCCAATACAAGCATCAGTAGTGGAATCACTGCCAGTCCGAATGTATAGAGAGCGGTGTATCCACAGCCGGTGGATTGTTCTTTAGAACGAAACACAAATAGCAAAACCGGAATGCACATTGAAGTTCCGATAAAAACAAACACCATCATTATTCCATAGCCCATCAGGGAACTTTGCTGCATCATTTGTTGCATTTCGGCGCGGCGAATATTGGCGGCTTCGTCAGATATCTTTTTTCTTTCAAAAGATATCGAGCCATCTGGATTAGTCACCTCAACAGATTCGTATTCGAAATTGGCGAAATTGTTGTAGCGTGCGTTGGTTGCGTTAAGGACAAGTTGTGGAACAGCAAAACTAAGTGCAAACATAAACGTGAGTGCGAAAATGTCTTTCAAATTGAACGGCAATTCGGGCTTGCCATCACCCAATACAAATTGCCAGCCAAAGCATCCACGAAAAAACCAAAACGGAAGTTGGGCCGCCAGCGAAAGCGGTGCAATTGAAAGTGCGCCAACCAGCACCCCGGTTAATGAGTCATTGAAACTTGAAAAGCCGTTACTAAGCATCATGACAACTACCCCGGCCATCATGCCGATTGCAGGAATGACCCCAACCAGGTGAGCCCAAAACAATCGTTGAAAATAGTTACCGGGTCCAAACACGGACCAAACAGCCGTCAGCACGACTGTTGACAAAATAATTGGAAAGATAAACACGCCTGCAAACGGCGACTCACTCAAGCCACAAACTGCCACAAACAAACCAAACGCATAGGCAATCGCAAGAAAGATCATATGGGAATGTGGTTTATCCCAAATGTCATTGCGCGGAATCTGTTTGAGTTTC
>CAYZGP010000083.1:0-6902 GCA_964478065.1 uncultured Pirellulaceae bacterium | reverse complement strand
TTTAGGATTTTCGATTTCATTCTCCAGCGACAAAGTTTTTCTAGCCCAATCGTAACCGGGTTCTCTGAATCAATCAAAAACGTCATCTGTTTTTAACGCGGATCGTCCTTTCTAATGATAGGCCAATTCACCTTTTAACACCTAGAACAGATTCATGTCCAACGAAAAAACACAACGGCCAGATGGTCAGCCAACTTCGGCCAAGAAAGTCACGCCTCGCGGAGCTTATCCGCATTTCAAACGAGTTGGTGATCTGATTTTCGTATCTGGAACCAGTTCACGGCGACCAGACAATTCATTTGCCGGTGTCGAAAAAGTCGATGAAATGGGGACAAAGCGTTTGGATATCAAATTGCAAACGCGGGCTGTGTTGGAAAATATTGGAACCATCCTCGCCGAAGCCGGCGCGACGTTGAACGATATTGTTGATTTGACGACCTTTCTCGTCAACATGAATGACTTCGCTGGCTACAACGAAACTTACGCCGAATTTTTTGATTCCAAAACGGGACCCGCTCGGACGACGGTTGCAGTGCATCAACTTCCACATCCCGATTTGTTGGTTGAAATTAAAGTGGTTGCGCATAAGCCGTTGGCGTAACCCATACGCTGTCAGGATTCGCTTTAAAACGCTCGATGCCGAGAGAACTATGACTAACACGATTTTGAACTTCATTGACGGCGAGTACCGAGAACCGGAATCAGGAAGTTGGCTGGACAACGTGTGCCCAGCGGATGGGACGATCAGCGGAACGATTGCAGATTCAAATACCGCCGATGTCCAATCCGCCTATCGCGCAGCGTCTAAGGCATTTGAGTCCTGGTCAGAAACGACTGTCGACCAGCGTTGTTCCATTTTGATGAAGATCGCGGACTTGATCGATCAGAATCTTGAGACGTTGTCGGTTGCCGAAAGCGAAGACAGTGGCAAACCCGTTTCGCGGGCGCGTTCGATTGAGATCCCTCGTGCCGCCAGTAACTTTCGATTCTTTGCCAGTGCGATTACTCAGTTTGCTTCGGAGTTGCACGAAAGCGTCGGGCAAAAGGCGATTAATTTTACGCTCCGTCAGCCGATCGGCGTTGTCGGTTGTATCTCGCCTTGGAATCTTCCGCTGTATTTGTTCAGTTGGAAAATTGCTCCTGCGATTGCAACAGGAAATTGCGTCATTGCAAAACCAAGCGAACTGACTCCACGAACAGCGTTCCTGCTGGCGGAGCTTTGTAATCAAGCCGGCCTTCCTCCCGGCGTGCTCAACATCATCAATGGAAGTGGAGCCACGGCCGGCCAAGCCATTCTCGATCATCCGCGCATCAAAGCGATTTCATTCACCGGCGGAACGACAACGGGTAAGCATGTTGCCAGCGTCGTCGCGCCGCAGTTTAAGAAACTCTCTTTGGAATTAGGCGGTAAGAATCCGAATATTATTTTCGCTGATTGCAACTACGAAAAAATGCTTCAGACGACAGTGCATTCTTCCTTTGCCAACCAGGGGCAGATTTGTTTGTGTGGGTCACGGATTTTTGTTGAGGCATCACTGTATGGAAAATTTAGAGATGATTTTGTTGCAAAAACCAAAAAGTTGGTTGTCGGCCACCCTGCCCTGCCCAAGTCGACGATCGGTGCCTTGGTTTCCAAGCCGCATTTGGAAAAAGTCCTTTCCTATATCGAGTTGGCCAAATCGGGCCCCCAAAGCGACCAAGCTACGATCCTCACCGGTGGTGACCGGGCAACGGTGGAAGGATTCGAAAACGGGTTTTACGTTCAGCCGACCATCATCGAAGTCGCGTCGAATCAATGCCGTCTCAATCAGGAAGAGATTTTTGGGCCCGTCGTCACGATGATGCCGTTTGCAACAGAATCAGAATTGGTCGAACTGGCGAACGACATTGAGTACGGATTGTCCACAACGATTTGGACACGCGACTTGGATCGAACGATGCGCCTTTCAAAGAAAATTGAATCGGGTGTCGTTTGGGTTAACAGTTGGCTAATGCGAGATTTGCGTACACCGTTCGGTGGCATGAAAAACTCAGGTGTTGGCCGCGAAGGTGGCTTGGAAGCGTTACGGTTCTTTACCGAGCCAAAAAACGTTTGTATTTCTTTTGACTGAACGCTTCAGAGCGATCACCAGTTCTTGCAGGGCGTGATCAGCACTTAACCGCGAACGAATAACCGCGAGTGATCAATACGAACGCAAACGAAAATTACATCGTTTCTTGAATGCTTACCGATGATTGTTTTCCCAATACGATGTGGTCGAGCACGTCGATTCCAAGCGTTTTACCCGACTCGGTCAGGCGGCGAGTGACGGCAATGTCTTCGCGACTGGGCGTCGGGTCGCCAGAGGGATGATTGTGCGTGAGGATAATTGACGAGGCCGCATCCTTGATTGCGGCGCGGAAAACTTCGCGCGGATGAACGAGGCTTGCGTCTAACGTTCCAACGGTAATTTGATGCGTGTCGATGACTTGGTTTTTCGTATCCAACGTGACAATGTGAAATTCTTCCTGTTTGCCATCAGAAATTAAACGTGCAAAATGCTTTTGGCAAAACTCAATGGCATCGGAGCTGGAAGAAATTTTGATGGTGATTTTGTCGTCCGACAATGCCGCGACCCGACGTCCAAGCTCAATGCCAGCCATGATTTGACAGTAAGCAGTTTTCTCGACTGCACAGCTAATGGATTTCAACTCGCCACGACCGGCAGCAGGTAAATCTTCTAGCCGACCATCGAACGCTTTAGCGACCTTTTGACCCGCCATCACCGCAGACTCACCCGGCCGACCGCTGCGAACCAAGATCGCAATGAGTTCGGAGGTCGTTAAATGCTCAGCACCTCTGGAAAGCAAACGTTCGCGAGGCCGTTCCTGTTCGGGTGATTCTTTGATTTGAGAGCCGAACAGTTTTTCGTCAAGCCATTTGTTAGGAGAGAATTCGCGAGCCGGATTCCAACGGTAGGATTTGTCTTTCAAATTTTCTCGGACGATCCATCCGCTTTTTTCGAGCTCATTGACGATCCGCGTGATAAAGCCAGGAAGTTCTGGATGACAAGCGTTCTTGACTTCGTCCAGTTCAAACGCCGGTCGTTTGATCGCATATTGAATTACATGTTTATAGCGTTGGTATCGTTTGTCCGAAGCGGATTGAGTAGAAGAAGTATTTGAAGATTCGATTTGAGAAGAGTCATTCATACGATAATTTTGAAACATCAAACCGACGTTGGCAAGCAATGAGGCAAGAGAATCAAGCAGACTTCAAACACCAAAGCTTCGCCTACAGGAGCAAAACTACGCAAACTTCCGCGCGGAGGTCGCAAACGAGAGAGGGAAGCAAGAATCAGAAAAAGGTGTCCGTGCTTTCAATCTTCACCAACGTGTTTTTTTAAGCGGTCCAAAACTTTCCGCATTCTCACTTTGGAATAATTTTGGTTTTGGAGCCTCGGTGGGACAGCATTGCGTTGATTTGGTGTTTGTTTTGCAGAATCGGGATTGAGCAATGTCTCAAACATTTTAATTGTGAATTCAACTGATTGTTTGTAGTATTCAGCCGATGGCAGTCGGCGATTTACTTGCGAGTCGGCCGGCTGGCCCTCATTTTCTGCTTCGTATTTCTTAATCAAACTCAAGTGCTCATCAATCGTCTTGAACAAAGTCTCAAATTGTTTTTGCTCTGCCCCTTCACGACAGAAATTTACCAAGTTTCCAATGTTAAAAAAAACGATTTGTTTGCTCAAAATTTCTTTGGTTTGAGTGAAAGGACTTGCATTGGCAAGCTTCAACCAAGCCTTATTCTGATCAAAATGAAAGCCCGAACTAGACATTTCAAGCAAGCGACTCTGGGCATATTTCGATTTGATGTGATTTTTAAAAAGTCGTTCATAGCAGTAGTTTTTGAGTTGGTTATCGCCCATTCCAAAATTCCCCGGATCAGCTTCGAGGGAGCTCAGAATTACGTCGATCACTTTGAACTCAAACTCGCTGCCGGGTTCGCGATCCGCTAGAAGCTTCAGTTTTGAGAACACTGAATCGGAGATGCGTTGATGAAAAACGGGGCCTGGGTCATCGCGGGAACTGCTGGTAAAAAACTTTTGGATCTCGGGAGGAAGTCGGAATTTGTTTGTATGAAAAGGCATCCTCTGGATATTTTCATCAATGTATGCCGCAATCGCCTTGAGCGCTGCTTCGTTTTCAAGTCCTTCAATTTTAATTTCTGCTAACTCGCCTAAGAGTTGGGTGTAGTCCACACACATGACTGGATCAACGATTCGGAGCGTCTCCCCGTGCTGCAAATCGGAGGTGTCAATTTTCACGACTCCACCGGAGTTCTCAGTCTTGACCCTTTTCTTGTCCAACTTCCAATGCAGTTCGCCACCAACCATCAAGGCTTCGACTTGGAACCAACCATCCGATCGAGTTTTGGTTTTCCAAGCTTGTCCTGATGTGCTATAGGATGATTTACCTGATGAAACTGAGATCTCCAACCCGCCAATTCCTTTACCGTCAGTATCAACAATTTGGCCAATGACGTTGCCTGGCGAAAGCAATTCGACCATGACGGGAATGATTTCGGTTTCTGAATCTGGGTCAGGGATAGGAATCATTGCCGCACCCTGTAGAAAACCATCAGGTGAAAATGCCTGCAATTTGGATGGATAGGCACTCATGAAACTAAGTTGCTGACGCTCGGCGGGATCTGATTCTTCAGCCAGTTTCTTGCCCAAAGCTATCAAATAAGCGTCGTCATACCAATTTTCGAAATAAACACGACCGTCTTTGTCACTCGTTTGGCTTTCACCTAACTTTCGATAGCCATTGTTAAACACAATGCTTTGGTGCCGCTGGGTCGCAACCACACAATTCGCAACAGGCTGTTTATCTGAGTCAACAACGGTAACTTCTACGCGAAAACTCGGATTCAAAATAAATTCGAATTCTCTGTCTTCATCTATCTCGCCTCCGTAAAGAGCGCGAGTAAATTTCTCTGTTAGCTCTGGAGCGTGTTTTTTGAATTGAGCCGTTTTGTTCCAGTTGTAAATACTTGTATGCCCTGGCACTTCGCCGATCACGCCAAAAATGCCATCAACATCTGGCACGACGAGTTTGAATCGGCCTTGCTGATCAGTTGTGACGTTGTTCGAAACAAAGTTGCCTTTGCCATCGTAGCCTTTCATTGATTTTTTGGTTCGCCAAGCAATCCTGACTCCCTCCAGTGGTTTGTCGTCTTTTGAGTTTTTGACAATTCCTCGAATCATTTTGCCGTTTGAGAATTTAATCTCTTTCTCGATAACTTCCGTTTCTCCTGGCTTCGGCATCTCAAACTCGACGCCAAGCAATAAAGGATCTTCGGGTTCGACGAACACATGCAGTCCAGTGTCGTATTGCAAAAGTTTTGCTGACGAGGTCTTGGCATTGAACGCAACAGTCGTCCTGAGTGGATCGAGGTCACCGCTCCCGTAAAAACTATTTGGATTACTTGAACGTCGAGGTTGAATATGCACTTTGGCGACTCTTGCCGGCGCGCCGGTATCAGCATTGGTAGCGGTGAGTTTCAACAAAGCGCATGGTTTGAGCTCGTGAATGAAGTCGTTTTCAACCTGTATCACATTGGCAATTTTGGCGCTGGGCCCTTTAGCGCCATTCACATAAATGACTTCTTCTTTCAAGTCGGGAGCCTGGATGACAAGGGCGACGCGAAAATCGGGCAAGTTATCAATCTTGAATCCACCTTCAATATCGGTTTTCACCTCAAATGGCTTTCCGTCGTCGGGCAGTCTGTTGACTCCGAATTTTGACCAAGAGTTAATTTCTTTGTTCTTTTCCTTCGCAGATTTATCGAAGGGTATGTGCCAGCAATTTGGAGTGACAATTACCCCAACTGCAGGTTCTCCGGTTGGAAGTAAAAGCGTTCCCGAAATCGACCGGCCAGCAGTCAATTCGACATCCAGCTTGCTTCCATCTGGAACTGTGGCGGCGTACGGTGCGTAGCCAGGTGCGATGAAATTCAGTCGTGAATAGAAATTGTCGTTGACGTCGAGTTTGTATTCACCGCTACGATTAGTGGTCACAAACTCTTTGTTTCGGGGCGAAGATAAAAAGACCTTTACACCGGCAACTGGTTTTTGATCCGAATTCGTTACAACGCCGGACAATTCCCACTGTGTGTTAACTTCGTAGCGTTGGGTCGGTGGAAAATCGTCAGTAAGCGCCAACCCTGCCTGAGCGTTTGATAACACTAATAAGACGAAGAGAGTTTTAGCGAGGCGAGACACCCCGAAATTGAAGCGAAGCATGAAAGCACCTTTGGAAAGAACGCTCTCATTGTCAGGCATTGCTTTGGGAATTGCAAATTTATCGCTACGGTCAATTCTGTCCCAGGTTTTCGATGGGAGGGCGCAGAATAAGCAAAGGTTAAGTACTCTTTTACAGGTTTCAATCCCGGCGCGGGCCACCAAAAATTTCCATGCCGATCCAAGCTGTTGCCAAGCATTAACAGACGATTCTTATCTCTTCAAATCCGCGCTTTGTTTCCTACTTGAGCAAGCACATTCAAAAAATGCAAACTACATCGGGAGCTTGGCATCGGTCAACTTGGTTGTTGCCGATTTAACTTTGGCTCAACAACTTTCCTTGATTCGGAAGTTTGATCTTGTGGATTGAATCTGGAGTCATAACAGTTTCTCATTGAGATGCCACCAGCCCAAGCAGTGTTCACATGTGCACCAGTGAGTTTTATGTAACAAATAGAGTCAAGCACACGCAGCGCGACGAGCAGATATTCTATAAATTGCCTAGATTCCTCTTGAAAGTCGGTTGTGCAAATGTGACGATTTGTCATGTTGTTTCGGGGTAAGTAGACTTATCCCGAACGTATAAGTACAAATTCCCATACTTATCCCGAAACT
>CAYZGP010000082.1:8117-26861 GCA_964478065.1 uncultured Pirellulaceae bacterium | reverse complement strand
CGATAATGTTTCTTATGTTCGGTTAGGTCCCTCTGGTTCCCGAGGAATACGCAAATTCTGTTTCAAATTGTGCAAACCAGGCTACCCTGTTCGCGGTTTCAGATTGTTTGCTTTATCAACGGATTGTCAGAGCGAACCAAGGAAAACGAATCATCGCGTTTTTGTTGAGCTATTGGCCGTTGCCGAACCAGTTGTTGGCGGCTTTTTCGGCGGCGTCTTTGATGAATTCCTGGCCTTGCTGCTTGATGAATTCTTGCGATTTTTGACGCATCGGTTCTAGCAGTTCTTTGGTGGATTCGGAGATCTGAAAGTTCGGATTCCAGCCGTTGGGATTCGCATTGGCAGCCGGCTGATTTTGGCCAGTTTGCCCGTTTTGATTCCAGCCAGATTGATTCCAACCCGATTGATTCTGCGTTTGGGGGTTCTGCGTTTGCCCAGGCTGATTCCACCCATTTTGATTTTGCGGCTGGGTGTTGTTCTGTTGTGATTGCCCCCACCCCCAGCCGCTTGAAGCTGGCTGTTGTTGTGTAGGCTGCTGCTGATAGCCAGTGCCGCCTTGAAAGCCGTTGTTTTGATAGTTGTTCGGCTGATTGTATTGAGGCGACTGTTGTTGATATCCGGCTGGCTGCGCCGGAAAGCCCTGTTGTTGATTGTTTTGTGGAAAATTAAAGCTGCCACCGTTGGGATTTTGGCCATCGGTTGAATAGCTGTTGATCGGGTTCTCAAGCGTTGGTTGCGTGCCAGATTGTTGTCCGCCAAACGGATACGCTCCACCTTCTGGTACATTTTCGTAGCCAGCTGCCACTTTATAGTTTTGGATGTGCGGATCGACAAAGCGAGCAATCTCTTCGGGAACGAAAGCGGAAGCTTTCCAAATTCCAGTTTCAACATAGGGGCCAAATTTTGAAGCGTGGACCGCGTTGTGGGCCGTCTCTCCCATAAGCGAAACCGCAAACATGGTGATAACCATACAAAGAATCGCGCCTTTGGCTGCTCCAAGCATCGCGCCGGCTTGGCGATCAAATCCTTTGAGCTCATTCTTCTTCAGCGATTTTGTTATCGAACCATAGATCGTCCAGATAATCAAAGAAGTACCTAGAAACAAAATCAACATCGCGGCGATTCGATTCAATGGCTCTTGGGCCTGAATATACGGTGACACGACATCGCGAAAGTTTACTGATACGAAGTAACTGACGACGATCGCGGCAACCGATGCGATCTGCCAAGCGAGTCCTTTCCAGTATCCAAACCAGATTGCTCCACCCATCACGATCAACATTACGACATCGTAAAACGACATTTCAACCTCCGTGTATTTATTGCGCATTCAATTCAGCGCAGTTATTTAAGCTTTTAATTTCAACTTCAGCGATGCCAAACAATTGTCAACGACAGATTGTTGGTGGCTTGTCGTTGGCGGGCAAGCTTACAAATCAATCCATTAATTCGCCAAAGGATTAGAGTCGATTCACTTGTTCACCTCAAGACAAATCAATGCCTGTTTGACACCGCATTGAATAGAAAGTCTGCTAGCGGTTTTTGATTTTGTTCTATGAGTTTGCCAAGTTCGGCATTGGGAGAGACTCTTGAGTGATGTCTAATTTGGAAATCAAAAAATGACACGTCATACTGTGCATGACGTCTTCACTTTGGATGAATCACTACACAGACACGAGAATGGATTTTCGGTTTGAATCATGGCTGATTTTAAGACACACATTACAACAAGTTCGATTCTTGGTTGCATCTACGGCGCCGGTGGCTTCTACATTTATGATCAGCCGCTTCCTCATAGTTTGGTCGCAGCGGGCCTCTGCAGCGTTGCGGGAATGCTGCCGGATCTCGACAGCAACTCCGGAATTCCACAGCGGGAAATGTTATCGTTTGTTTCTGTTGTGATCCCAATGTTGATGCTAAAACGATTCGAAGCTCTTGGTCTCAATGCCGAGCACATGGTTTTCATTGCCGGAGTGATGTATGTCACGATTCGATTTGGAATTGGCGGTCTGTTCCGCCGATTTACCAAACACCGAGGCATGTGGCACAGTGTTCCAGCGGCCTTAGTTGCCGGAATGGTCACATTCATGATTTGCCTTACCCCTGAATTTGAATCTCGCTTGTTCAAGTCTTGGGCGGTCGTGCTTGGTTTCGTTTCACATTTGGTGCTGGATGAAATCTACGCGGTCAACTGGGAAGGCAAACTACCGAAAACAAAAAAGAGCTTTGGCACGGCGCTTAAGTTTTGGGGCAAAGATCAAATGCCAAACTTATTTGTTTATGGAAATTTTGCGCTGCTGGTTGTGATGATCCTCGGTGATGATTACATGATGTCATGTCTTTGCGATCAACCCGTTGCCGAAGCACCAGAATCACCGCTTGAGCTTTTCAAGAGTTTGTTCAACCACAACCATGTCGGGGACGGCGGTAGTACCGAAACGATTCATCGTTGAGCCGTTTTGGCGAGCGCCACGGTGAACAAGCGCGATCATCGTTAGTGAACAACATCGCGTTTAGAAAAGCTTGCGACTGTCTACCAGTATCGTGACCGGGCCGTCGTTTACCAATTCGACCGCCATGTCGGCTTGGAAAACTCCAGTTTGTACTTCAATCCCTTGGGCGCGTCCGAGCTCTACGAATTTTTCGTAAAAACGATTGGCCATGTCGGGCGCCGCAGCGTTGTTAAATCCAGGACGCCTGCCTTTGCGGACGTCTCCCAAAAGCGTGAATTGGCTGACGACCAGCAGCTGCCCGCCAACATCAGCAAGCGACAAATTCATTTTTTCGTCGGCGTCTTCAAACACGCGCAAGCCAACCGTTTTGTTGAACGTGTACTTTAAATCTTCTTCAGTGTCCCCTGCTTCGACGCCAAGCAACACCAACAATCCAATTCCAATTTCCCCAGTGATCGCTTCATCGACCACGACTTTGGCTCGGGTAACTCGCTGGATGACGGCTCGCATGAATCTTACTCAAAGTGTGTTGAACGAAATTCGCTTAAATTGATATTCGCTTAAACAGATATTCAGAACCAAACAGAGTCGCCAAGTTGTCGACGCTCCTAACGCACCTTCGCGCCAGGGCCTTCGGCTTTCTGTGTATTGAATTCCGGACGGCGAAACGGGATGGCTCGGAAAAGGTTGATTCGCTCAATGTAATTGTCCGTCGCATCGACCGATTCCAGATTAGAGGAATCGATTACGAAAAAGCGATCGTTAATCTCTGGCAATGACTTGGGGACATCAAGCCTTAAAGTCACCGTTGGCTGAAGCACAATTTTAGTCTCCTCGTTCTGGTCGACCGCTGAGAACTTTTGAAAGGAAATACGTGTGGGGAAATAGCCGAATTCGTCGTAGTTCTGCAAAACAATCTCGACGGCATGAGGAAGTTGAGCTGGAACCTTCTCCCAGTGAACTGGCGTTCCCAAATCTATTTCGTTGCCAGTGGTCACGATTCTGCGAAGTGCATCCTCATCCCAGCTTCCACGCAACAAAATCTGGTCGCCACCATCGCTTTCTAATTCGCCAAAATTAAACGCGGATGCGAGATGCTGAAACAAGCTGGAAATTCCACCTGTCGCAACCCAGCCAGTTGGCGAAATTTGTTGTGTCTGCTCTCCAGACGACTCTCGAACGCGCATCAGATCGACAAACTCAAACGTTGGAGCCGATTTTGGACCGGATGTCTGGAGGTTGTAGACGAATCGACCATCACACAATTGAAACACAGTTGGGGAATTTTCTGAGTCACCAAACTGTAGGTCAATTCGCGATTTACCACTCCCCTGCCCCATCTGAAAATAACGCCCATTGGCCGAAACCGTCTGGCCGAACAAATTGCCACTTAATAAAAGCGAAGTCCCGAACTTTGGAGAGTTTGCAAGCTGTTTTGCAACGTCAGCCAAAAATTCAACGGTCTTTTCATTCGATTTCAGATGAACGTACGAAACGACCTCTTTGCTAACATTGGGCGCGAAAGTTTGCTTGTTTCGGATTAGATCCTGGAAACTTGCTGTGATGATCGTCTCTTTTGGTTTGAGATTTGGTTTTTGAAGCTCGCTACTTCCAAACCATGCTTGCTGATTCTGCCGCTGATCGGTGATAGCAGACATCGAGCCAATATTTGAGACTTCGTTTTGAGAATCGCTGAGCCTTTGTGACGGCTCTCCATCATCCAATGCCGCTTTTTCTTGGGTCAAAGACGTATTTTCTATTACACTCGTTCCCGAATCGCCGAGCTTGGGCTGCCAAAACCAAAGCAGGCTTCCGGCCGCTAGCAAAACGATGGCAAAAGGTAATTCTTGCTTCATGAATCGGATATGAGGATTTTTCCAAAGAAGCACGTTGTAACGCGCCGAACTAAGACAAACGTAACTGAGTTGCGCTGTGCGTATCTTAGGAACGGCATGATAGCCGGTCTATGTCAGTTTGCCTTGAACATTGGAACGCAGGCAAACGAGGTGAAACCGGCAAGTAATTAGTTATTGACGCGAAAGCCAACATGGCTTGAGCAAATGAACAGAGTCGGCAGTTTTGGCAAGTGTTCTCGCTTTGCCGCTGTTGCCACAAAACCTTTTTAGGGGGAATCTGATGTACGCACGTTACTTAACGGGCATCGCAATGTTGGCATTTGCCACTTTGACAACCACGGCGGTCGCTTGCCAAGTGCCACGTGCCCGCACTGGAATTCCGGTTGGTCACAACTTGCCGCCAGCACAAATGCTTTTGGAACCCGGCCCTGGCGTCGGTGGTCCAGGTCCAGGCGTATTGAACCGAGGTTCATACGGTGCCTCTGGGCATAGCACAGCAGGCTACGGTCCATTTGGCGCCGTCACCCAACAGTCAGTTCAAGTGTTGTTTGACAAACCAGAATTGATGCAGGTCTCTTGGGACGTTTCGTCAGTTGGTCGTTACGATTCAAGTCCCTTGATCGTTCCTGGCCGGCAGAACTTTGCCCAAGGCGGTATCTACCGATTAAAAGTCACCAACATCGAAGGTCGGCCTGGCATGGAGCTTTATCCGACGCTTGAAATCGGACGAGCCACGCCACGCACGGCTGCTTATCTTGCTCACGCAGCAATGCCAATTCAATTTACACAAGAAGACTTTGACCAAGTCGCTGCCGCGAACTTTGTCACCAAAGTCATCTACGTTCCGGATCCAGAGTACCAAGAGTTGGCTTTGGCTGGTGTTGATACACTTGTTAGCACACGCTTGGATCCAGGTGTTGACCCGATCACCGAAGCTGATCGTCGCGGTTCCATTTTGGGTATTCTTCGTATCGGTAATAAAGATCTTGAAGTACCAGGTGTTGATCCTGCAGCAGCTGCCGGATTCCTTGGCGGTGGCGGTGGTGGAGGCGGAACCAATGATTACATTTCAGGTGTAACGGGTCCTCATTACGGCATGCCTTACACAGCAACCAACATTGGACTTCCTGGTCCGCCGCACGTTCCACTTGGCGGACCTGCTGGTTTGCGTCGCTATGACATTCACAACCATACTGCGACACAGATTCCTGGTCCAACACCACGAGTTAACGTTCATGTTAAGCAAAAGCCTGGTTTGAGTTATCCACGCCCAGCTAACCGAGTCCTGATTCAGGAACACACAATCCGACCGCCACACTACAACGGCCAGCCTCCTGCTGACCAAGTTCGTGGCGTGCTTCCGCCAAACAGCTTGGGACACGGTGGTCGGTTCCGTCGCTAAAGTGACGGTTTAGATCAAACCCGAGCCGCGATAGCGATTTGCTTTCGCGGCTCGTTTTTTAGATTCAACTATCTTTGATGGACCAGTCCAATGAAGCCTTTGATTCCATTTACATCGAAAACATCGAAACGATTTTGGATTTCATCGTTGGCCTGTATAGCGGCATGCATGACCATTGCGTCGTTCACCAACACCGCTGAAGCCCAAAACTATCGGCCGATTCGCCACGAATTGATTCGTGGAGATTTGCCACCCGGACTGGCGGCTGACTATCAGCGGATGTCTAATCCGAAACTGGAAACGCATGTCCAGCCTGTTCGCATTATCGGCCCTCGCGGCGCACGTATCGACGTTGCATCCAAGGGCGGATTCTTGCAATCCAATTCGTCACGCGTTTCTGTCGGGATGAGAATTGGCCCCGTCTATCGTTTGAAGGTTACCAACATCCCAAGACACTGGGGCAAAGAACTTTATCCTTCAATCGAAGTCCTCAACAAACTCAACCCACCCGAAGGACTCGAGCACGAGTTCCCGGTTCAAGTTGTATTAACCGAAGACGATCTAAATCAAGCTCTCGAAGGCCGCATGGTCACCAAAGTTATCTATCTCGAGAATGCCGAACTGGCACCGCCACACCGTCACCGAGAAGACCAACAACCCTTTTTCGATGTTGGGGGTGCCGAAGACCCGTTACGCGCAGCCGAGAAAATTGGCAAGCCAATGGCAATCGTGAGAATCGGCTCGCGAATCCCAATGCCCTCTGAGTTGTTGGAAGAGTTTAATTTTTACTCGCCCGAACCAACGGTGCTTCCAGAGCCTCAGACGATCCGCGCACCTCGTGATTGGGATGCGTTGGACAAGTTTATGCCATTGAAAATGCCTAACACCAACACTCCGGTAGTTCCCGGTCAAATCATGCCGATCCCACGAGACGATCGGTAACAAAATCAGTGCCAGTAACCCGAAAAATTGTCGGCTGACCGACTTTCTGATGGAACGACGAAAATGAAAATCACACGTCAAAATCGCAACCTCAAATTAGCACTGGCCACCTGCTTGGCCGCGTTGGTTGGCAATATTGGTTCGGCCACTGGTCAAGACTCAATGCATCGGTTGCTGGAACAAGCAAATCTCAATCAACCGCCAGTCGCCGAAGAGGAAGAAGTATCAGAAGCCCAGGCGGCATGGTACCAAAAGTTCCAAAAGCAACCCAAAACAAAACCGCCACAACCAATCAAACTGGGACCTACCTGTTCTGAATCTGCCTGTTTGATTCCAAGCACCATCGAGTCTGCGGATCGAATTCGTCGAGCGAGCTTAACAACACAGCAGGGAATCAATTTCACCGATCCGACCGGGTTCGGCGTTCGACAAGAAGTTCAGGCATTCTCGAACAACAACCTGGTCTACCCTGTTCCACTGGGCTACAACGCCAAACCATTCAATTCCGATCCGCATGTGAATCGCGCTGGCGAACGCGGGTCAAAAATCAGCACGCCAGGCTATAACGGCTGGCACCCTGACGCCCAGCGAGACGAGTACGTTTTCGACGGAAACGATCGTGGCGAAAGAGTCCGTGTTGATCAGTCTTACAATATTTATGGTCTGCAAACCGAAGACACAATCGGGCACTTTGACACGATTGATGGCCGCCGAATCGTCACGCCAAGTAACCGAGTTGCGATCTATGCACCTCGATTTGGTGCGGTTCGAAAAGTCGATGGAATCTTCAAAGCAAAGCTCAACTTGCCTGTTGGATCTCTAGAAGAAAAAACACCCATTGCGATGCAAGGCGGAACCCACGAAGCAACTTCGGCCAAACAGCACTTGGCCCTCAATCGCTTCGAAGGTGCCAAACGCGCCAGTGGATTTGTCGACCAAACAAGAGGTGTCACTGCCGGCGCAGTTACGCATCTTTTCGGTACACGAAACTCGTTTAATGCTTACGAGAATCTGGATCTCATTCGATTTGGAAAATTTTCAAGCAGTGAATCCGCTCGCTTGAATCTCGGCATGCAATCGGCGCTGGCTTGGGAAGACAACCTTGGCCTTCAGGTCGTTGCAAAGAAGGTCTCTCCGATTATCGTTCGCGATATTGCCACGATTCAGCAACTGGTTAGCGTTGAGTCAGAAGACGGAACTGCGATCTTGCGAGTCACCAAAGTCGCATCAAAAATCGCAGCTCGTGCGGGTGAAGAAGTCGAATTTACGATTCGCTTTGACAATCTGAGCGGCAAGAAAATCGGCAACGTCACACTAATTGACAATTTGACTCGTCGCCTCGAGTACGTTCCCGACTCAGCAGAATGCTCACACAAAGCTGACTTTATCACCGAAGACAATGATGGCGGTTCATTGATGCTCCGCTGGGAAATCGTTGATCCGGTTGATGCCCACAAAGGCGGAATTATCCGGTTCAAATGCCGTGTTCGATAGGCTGACGTAGAGTGCGGAACGAAATAAATATGGGGCTTATGTACTTCGGCTAAACGTGACCTGGGACAGACCTTAAGCCACGATTTCCAGCAGTTCAATCGCGGGGGCACCATCGCAATAGATCAATGCTGTACGGCCGTAGACAATCTGGCCGGCCTCCAGCCCAAACGCGCCTGCGAGTTCTGATTCGGCTTTGATCTTCAGCAGGCTCAGAAGTTTCACCACGCGCAGGACATTGTGATTGATCAAGATCCGCCCAAGTGGCGTTTCCTGCTTCAAAATTTCTTCGCTGACTTCAGGCGAAAGAACTCCCATGTTCAATCGCACAATGCCGTATTGAACGACGGCTTGATCGGATTGGCGGGTGAGCAGAATCTTGCGTGAATAGTGCTGATCGTCGGTACGCGTTTCAAGAACTTTGACATCAACGCTGGTTCCATGATGCTTTTCGACCGTCACGGTCATGTGATGATCGTGGGCAAGCAATGAACGCGAGGGTTCGGTAACCTGTTTGGCAGTGACTTCTTCGAATTGGCCAAGCTGTTTGGCATCATCGAAGAACAGCTTGATCAGCAACTCAAGCTCAACGTCGGCGGAATCGGCAGGGTTCAATGTCTATCCTTGGGATCTTTGGGAATAGAAAAATGGAGTCAACCGATCAAGAGGTAACTTCGTTGGAAGTTTTATTGCCTACGTCGCTCGAGACAATCGGAAGCACTTCATTGAAGGACAAATGATTGATCGCGATGGTAGGTTTGACCTCTGCAGTTCGATCCAAAACCGTATCCACGAGATAGTACATCAAACGGCGAAGTTCGTCAGGCTGAATTTCGTCCGCGATTTCTTCGGCTTTTTGTTGGTGCTTATCGACTAACTTGTAGGCTTTTTCAAAAACGCCCGCTTCGAAGTAAAGATGTCGAGCACGCATGATTTTCTTTTCGGCAGTCAACGTTGATTCTGGGTCGATCAAACTCAATAACTCTTCGCGCTGTTCGCCTTTGAGAGAGTCGAGCGCCAAAGCCAGCAGAACCGTTGGACGTCCGCCAAGCAAATCTGCTCCGATGGATTTCTTGTTGTCATCGTCGCGCTCCCAGTCTTTGAGGTCATTCAAAATCTGAAACGCAACGCCCAGGTTTCGCGCGAATGCTTTGACTGGTTTAAGGAATTCATCGGCTGGTCCGGCCAAACGAAGCCCACTATAAAACGCGGCTTCGAAAGCGGGAGCAGTTTTCAACGCATAAATTTTGAGCGCGTCGATTGGTTTCAAAACACGATCAGAGCTGTCTCGCCAAATCAGTTCAGCCCCCTGCCCTTCACTGAGTCGTTGATGCGAATCGGCAAGGTAATCGAGAATGTCGGCAGCCGTCTCCGCGCCAAGCTCTTTGCGATCTCGGCTGACCAGTCGATACCCCATACCAACAAGGTAGTCGCCTACGTTGATTCCCGTCGGCACGCCGTATTTGACGTGGATGGCTTCTTCGCCATATCGGAATTGGTCACTGTCCTCAATGTCGTCATGAACGAGTGAGGCTTTGTGGAACGTTTCGATCGACATCGCGGTTCGACGAAGCCAATCCGGATAAGCCGCGACAACTTCGGCGCCGTTGGACAGCGTTGCCTCTCCGCCACTGACCGCGTCGTAAACCGCCATTGTGATAAACGGGCGCGAGTGTTTTCCACCTGCCGAAAGAAAGTCGTATGCGATCGCTTCGGTGGCCGCAATTGGATCCAGTCCGGCAACCCCCTGCCCGTTGGCTTGGGCAAGCGTTTTACCACCACGAATTCGCGGCACCAAACGCTCGAGATTTTCGGCTTCGAATAATTTTGACGACTCACGCAACAAGTGAATGTAACTGCGAGTGGATTGCTTTGATTCTTCGTAAGGGACGCGCACCATTTGCTCGACCCAGTCTTCATCGACAGTTGTATTTCGACAGTCGCTGGAAAGCAACGGAACGGCCATACACGGAATGCCGGCCAACATGATTTTGTCGATCGCTTTTTCAAGCACATTCAAACAAGCGACACCAACGATTGCGTCGACGTGGCCACTTACGATGATTTTCAAAACGATAGGCGAACCTTCAGCGACGAGAACTTTGTAACCAAGCTCTTCGGCCGAGGCTCGAAAATCCGCAATGCTGCACGCGCCACAGGTTTTACACGCCAATCCAAATTCGTCGTAATCGGCCGGACAACCTTCGGCATGTTTCAAACAGTGAGGAAGCAAAAACAGTCGGCGCGAATGTGGAATCGATTGAATCTGCTCTTCCCAGAAACAACTGGAAAGCACGACCATGATCCAACCTAAAAATCCCTCGGGCTGGCCTTCATCGATCAACAGCTTGCGGCAGATCGCCTCAAGGTCGTCTTTGGATGGTGGAATATCGCGGCTAAGCGTATCAGCAATTTCTCGACACCGAACGCGCAGCGACTCACGAAGCTCTTTGGTCGATGGGACCATTTTGAGATGCGCGGTTTTGCGGCGCCGGGATCGGCGAACCGGTTTGTCTTCGGCTACTTTTGTCGAACTGTCAGTCGTTGTTGTCGCCAAGTCGCTTCCTTCGAAAAAAAATATGACGGGCACGAAACCCATCGTTCAAAGTCGTCGTTAGTTTTTCATTTTTGCCAAAGCCCGACCCATTGCCGAACTGGCGAAAATCAAAGGGTACATTTTTTCAAAGTACCAAAGTTTTGCGAAATAGAATCCGATCGGCCAAGGCTGATTCACGCATCCTGATTCGGTTGCTTGAATTAGCCACTCGATCCCTCGCTTCGCCGCAGCGTTAGACTGCGGATCATCGTGATCGAGAAGCAACTCAGTGCAGAGCGCGGTTTCTTCGACGCTGCTGCTACCCAGTTTGTGGTCGGGCCATTGGAGTGATTTTCCACCTCCCCAACCGCCATCCGAATTCTGGTTTTCACACAGCCATCTTAAACCAAATTGTGCCTCTTTGGTATCGAAGGAATTCGCATCTCGGTAAGCCATTAGAACTTTTGCGGTACCGTAACACGGATTTTCGTCGTCAAGTGTATCCTGATTACCAAACCACAACGGAAGCCAGCTACCGTTTTCTTGTTGATGCCGGGATAGATATCGAAATCCGGACTCGATCGCACGAGCGATTTGGGGATGTTTGATTTCGTCTTGCCACGCCAAAAAGCTTCGAATTGCATGTGCGGTCAGGTCGGTACCGCTTCTGTCAAAAGGCAACTTGCCCCAGCCTTTGCAGAAAGTCGGCCAGCCTTTGTCTCGATTCTGTAGTTTGATTAACCAACCGATTCCAAGCTCCGCCGCGTCCCAGATCTTCTTGTTTACGGAATCGTCAAACTCGCCGGAATCAAAAACATTTTTTAAAGCCAACAAAGCGCCTGGCGTATCGTCTGCGTCTGGAACCGCGCCGCTTAAATCGCTCCAGCCCCAGCCACCTGGTGCGGCGCCAGTAAACGGATGGACGGATGTGTTTTGACATGAGAGCACCCACTCAACGCAAGCCTTCCAGCGAGCTTGGTCGGTTTCAAAATCACGCTTAAGCTCCGACGGATGGTTTGCTTTCGCGTTGATGATCAGCGTCGTGTTCCAAGTCGCCAAATTGGTATCGATCGGCCAACTGCCTTGAGGCGCGTCTTCGGAATCTTCTTCACGAAAGGACTCGATCAAAAATCGGATTCCATTTTTCACGACGTCATGTTCGGCGCGACCGCTTGTAACGAGTGCCATCGCGACAAAACTCGTGAGCGGAACCGCCTCAAGATAGCCGCCGCTGGCTGGTTGCATTTTGTCGAGAACAGCCAAGCTTCGTTTGATGCTTAATCGACCGATCGTTCTGCGGACGGGATCCCATGGTGGGTCGGCAAAAAATTTAGCTTGACCGATCGCGACCAACGCCGGAATGGCATAGCTCACAACGGGAAGCCGCATGAGATTGTAAAAACGTTGAGGAACACAGGCCGCTGGAAACGGAAGCGATGAGACTTCTTTCCACGGGACAATGCCCGCCATCGCACAGTTGGCTAAAATCGGCACGGCAAACGTTTTGTCTTTACCGTAACGTTTTCTCAACCCGTCAATTCCGCCACACGATTCGATGTACTTTTCTGCGGCTTGAATTTGCGAATCGAATTCCTCGGTCTTTCCAGCCGCATGAAATGCCGCCACGACCAGCATCGTTGTGGAAATATTGGAGTAATTTTGTGGCGTGTCGCCCCAGCCTCCGTCCGCGTTTTGTTGCGACTTGATCCAACGAATGCCTTGCTTGATCTGCCGAGCGATGACTGGGAATTGGCTTGGGTCGCTCTTTTTGTCGCTGATATAAAACGACATGGCACTAATCGCGGTGGCAGTCGAAAGCGCCGACGCTGAGAGCTTTCCTTCCCAGTGTCCGGCCGCCACACGTTCGGCTTCGATTTGTGTTTGCACAACACGATAAGCCGACTCCAATCGTTCAAGATCGGTAGGCGCATATGGTGCAGTGGGCGTTTCGTTTTTTTCAGATGTCGAAATGAGTTTGCCTTTACGATTCTATGGAAACCCGACGCGTTAGCGAGGAAGCAGCGTCTTGCAACAGTTTAAACCAATTAACTCATTGGTGGTTGGAATGGATTGCCTGTTTCGGCACCCAAAATCGCAGCGGATTGAGCTTCAGGCGACTCTCGTTCGATTTTTTTCAAGTATTCAAGCTTCAGGGCCGTTGCCGTACGCATGAATTTTTGAGCTGCACCTTCGGAGAATATTCTTTTAGGGATCACCTGAATCAAATCGTTATTTGTTTTGAATCCTACACAAAAAGAATTTTCGTAGATGCACTCGACGTCGCGCCAATCGTAATGGAACGCATAGTCGGGCGTTCCCATGGCCCAGCCGCTGGGCAACAGTCGCAATTGAAATTCGTTTGGCGGGATGACAGGATTTGATTTTTCAAACATCTTTCGCAGCGATCGTCCCGCGAACAAGATCAGAAAAAAGGGTAGTGCAATGGCGACTACAAGCAGTATGGCCGGAACTTCACCCAGTCCAGAAACTTGCGAAAGCGCGAAAGGTATTGCCAAGAAAAAGAGCCCCACCATCACAACCCTGTTCCAAAATCGGCTTTTAGCCATCTTGTTTGCATCGAATTTTGATGCGACCGATGGCACTTCTGGATCATAAATCTGTAGTGGTTCGGCTCCTGCACTGTATACGTCTTCAGCGATAAAACAGAATCGGTGTATTTCCGATTCGAAGTTAGCCAGTAACGGTTGCCGCTTAAACAGATCGACAAAAAGCGCAACATCTTTTTCGTTGGTCGCATCGTCGACTGTTTCTGATTGAGAATTTATAATTAGCCTTCGGAGCTCCTCCACTTCCTCGCTGGCTAACACCCTTTTAGGAATTAGCGTGCAGCGTCCAAGCCGCCAAAGAAAAAATGCTTCGTCGTTTTCTTCCAAGTCGTCGTACTGGCTCAACTTCACTTCGAACTTTGAGTGGGAAAACTCTGAGAGAAGCGAAAAATCATCAACCGTCAACGTGAATTCATGGATGTTGCCAACTGCCGTTTTGGCCAGCATGCGTTTGAAGGTTATCGCAAGCACGACCGCAAGAATGATCAAGTAGCTGACCAGTGCGATCCAGATTCCGGAAAGCAAAACCAGTACGCAAGATGGCAACAGGCACAGCAATTCGACGCACTGGTTACGCCAACCCATGTTGCCGAGCAAATTACTCTTGCGGCGCGAAACGATGTATTCGGGATCGGTCAATTGGAATTTGATCTTCATGTTGCCAATCAATTCCTTGATGAATTCAAACCGAGCCCTGACATTAAGCAAAAGCGTTGGCTTTTTCGTTTTACTCGCCTGGATTACTTTTGGCTAAGTTCGTGAACGGCATCGACTAACGCGATTGCATTTTCGACTGGCGTCTGCGGAAGGATACCATGACCAAGATTAAAAATGTGCCCTGCCCTGCCCGCTGCCTGATCGAGCACGAATTTGGCTTGGCGCCGAATCTCGGTTGGATTGGTTAGCAGTACGGTTGGATCGAGGTTGCCCTGAACGGCTCGGTCGTAGCCAACAGTTTGCCAAGCGTCGTCCAAACGTGTTCGCCAATCGATCCCGACCACCGAAGCCCGTGTGTCAGCCAGCAGCGGCAACAGCGATGGGTTTCCAGTCGCGAAATTGATAACGGGAACGTTGGACGGAAGACTGGCAATAATGTTTTTGACGTAGGGATGACAGAATTGCCGATAGTCTTCAAAACTCAAACAGCCAGCCCATGAATCGAACAGTTGCACGCACTGCGCGCCGGCCTCGATTTGTCCGTTAAGGTAAATCGAAATGGAAGTCGAAAGGTTTTGCATTAACTGCGACCAAGCGCCATGGTCGGTGTACATCAACGCTTTCGTGTTGGCGTAGTTGCGACTCGAGCCGCCTTCGATCATGTAACTGGCGAGTGTAAACGGCGATCCGGCGAAACCGATCAAGGGCATGTCTGCCGGCAAATCGTTTCGGGTTTGCTTAACCGTGTCCATCACGAACTGCAACGGTTCGTTGGACTCAAGTGGTTTGATGCGGTCAACATCGGCGGCAGTGCGAACGGGATTGTGAATCACTGGCCCGTCGCCTTTGACGAATTCCAAATCGCATCCCATTGGAACGAGGATCGGCAGCAAGTCAGAAAAAATGATCGCCGCGTCGACTCCCAGTTTATTGACGGCAGTACACATGACTTCGCTGCAAAGCTGTGGATTGGCGCATAGGTCGAGAAAAGAAATCTTGTCTCGTACGGCTCGATACTCGGCCATGTAACGACCGGCTTGACGCATCATCCAGATTGGGGTGACGTCAGTTGGCTCGCCACGACAGGCTTTCATAAACGGACTGTCGTACCAAGGCGCGTTAGGGTCGGAGTTATTTGTTGCAGGTCCAGACATATTCAGCCGAATGATTACTTTCTGTTTCTTGATTTGTTCAAATTGTTTAGTGATTTCCTGAAACGCAGATTCCGCTTCAGTTGCTTGGGCTGCCAGGTCAACGACGAAGCCACGATCGGTAAGGATTTCGGAAGTGTCGTTGCCGATTGCCAACACAATATGATTGTCTAATAGATGATTCGTCAAACGGGCACGCCCAAAGTGTTTTGCCAAATAGCAAAATCGAGCCGCATTTTCAGGCGAATGAAACACGATCGCTTGAAAGTCACCGGCTTCGAGTTGTTCGAAAAATCCGCTGACCGCTTGCGGTAAGGCTGGTGCTGCCTGATTGAAGATCGGCATCCGAATGACTTTTGCCCCGCGGGCCTCAAGTCCGGCGGCGAGTCCATGGATCGCCCCTGACTCTTCCAAAGCAACCGTTTGGTTCACAACGGGTGCTCGACGGTCGATTGCCATTAGCACGTCTCGCCACGAATTTGCACTGTCAACGGAGATCGTTGGCTCAATTCCAATATCCGCCAACGCCCCGGCGGCGCTCGCCGACCCGGCAATCGTTGTGACATCAGACAGACAATCGAGAAACCGCTGACGGTCGACACTGCGACAGGCCTGTTGGACTAATTTCCCAACGCCCACGCCGGTCACGAAGATCACGGTATCAACGCCAGCGGTGAGCAGACGATTGGCGAACTCCGCAGTTGTTTTATTTGAATCGGGTTTGTGGTCAGGGTTGTCGAATTCAAAAAACGCAGGCGTGCCCTGACGTTCTGTGATCGCGTCCCGAATTTGTTGGTGAAATTCGGGCGACGAAAAATGACCGATGGCCGTGACGGTGAGCCCTTCGAATGTATTTTTTTGTTTCGTCATTCATCCAATGCTAACGGGATTGGACTTGCTGAACAGGGCGCGCTAACGAGGTACCCTTTTTTAGCAATCCTGTTTTTAAACCCAGAATCGATACATTTATTCCCCATTGGTTGCACGTGGACGTCTTTCGACAAATCATAGATCAACTTAAGCTGGATTCCGCATCCCAACCAAGTTCGAATTGGGATTAGCTTAGCAACGATTTCCAAAGTGATTCCAAGATGCCATCGTCTCCCCCAAACGTTTTTGAAGAACTCAGTCGGCTTTGCGAAGAATCCGGCGTGGACCAATCGCTTGATTTTCTGGAGCATCATTTTCGGCGCGACAAAGAGTACTTCAAACTATTTGAAGTCTTGAAAATGCGCTGCCGGCATCGAATGGGGCTGCCTTTGATTTACTCGCAAGAGCCGGATGACTTGAATGAAACTCAACAGCGCGAGTTGGAAGATTCACTGCTGGATGCATGTCGCGAGATTGGCACTTTGTTTTTCAAAGCCGGCAAGATGCATGAAGGCTGGATGTACCTCCAGCCCGTTGGCGACAAACAGTTGTCTGAGAAATTGATCCGTTCGATCGAGCCAGATGAAGAAAACGTGGATGCGATCGTCAACGTGGCAATCACTCAAGGAGCCGCACCGGTTTACGGTTTCCAGGTGATGCTCACGCACTATGGCACCTGCAATGGAATCACCGCGTACGACACAAACGTCGGTCGGTTTGATAAAGCGACCGAAAAAGGAATGGCCTGTGCCCTGCTCCACCATCTTTATAACGAGCTGGTCAGCAACGTTCGGCATTCGATCGGTGAGACTCTGCCTGACCGTGCCGAAGAAGCCGCAACGCAAAATCTTGCCGAGCTTATGAAGTCGCATCCAGAATTGACAGACAACGGCGCGCACCACATCGACACGACACACCTCGCGTCGCTGATGCGAATCGCGCGGGCGGTGGATGATGCTGCCGATTTAAAAATGGCTTGCGAGTTGGCCGAGTACGGTAGCGGTTTGGCAGAAGACTTTTGCTATCCTGGAAGTGCTCCGTTCGAAAATACGTATGCCGATCATTTGGCGTTTTACCGAGCGTTATTAGGAATCGAAGTCGACGAAGCGGTTTTGCATTTCCAAAAGAAAGTCGACGCGGCGGAGCCAAGCGACATTGGGCCAGTCGTTGAAGAAACATTCCTCGATTTTCTGGTGAGGCTTGGCCGGACTGAGGAAGCGATTGAGTTTGCGACTGAAAAATTGATGGGCAAACATGATTCGCTGGGCATCGCGCCAAATGTCTTGAACGTTGCCGAGACTCAATCGGAGCTGAGCAAGCTGATGAAGTTCTATCAAGGCGATAATGATTTGCTTGGGTATGGAGTTTGTTTGCTGAAAAAGAGAGTTCAGCAGTAGTTCGTCGGCAGGCAGTTGACGGTGGACAGATTTCGGTGACGGTTGAAATTGCGCACAAAAAGCGGCTTGATCATTTTGACCAAGCCGCTTTCTGTTTTGATAAATTGCTTAGTTGCAATTCAGTTTTTCAAACAAGTCTTTGTAATTAGTTGCCTCGGATTACAAATGCACTTGGGTCTACAACAGGGCGACGAAGATTCGCACCATCTGCACTAGGAACAACTACGCTACCTTCAGTTGCCTCAGGAAGTGCAACTGGCTGAACTGGCTGAGCCGGCTGAACTTGAACTGGAGGCGATGTTTCCATTGTGTTGCTGTACACAGGAGTCGCTTGGTAGTTCTGAGCATCGTAAGTTTGAGTGCCGTAGTTAACTTCTCCACCACCGCAGCTTGTGCAAGGAGAAGAAGTAGTCATTCCAGCGTCACAGCTTGAGCAGCCTGAAGAGCAGCTTGAGCAACCAGAATTCCCAGAATTTGGGCATGGAGAATTGCAGCCGTTGTTGGTTGGGCCAGTCGGTCGTGGTAGTCGATTGCCGCGAAGGCGATCAAGCAATGTCAAACCATTGCTACCGCTGGCACCACATCCACCGCCGCATGAAGAACTTCCACATCCGCCACCACCAAAGCTTGGTCGAGGAATGCGAGAAACCAATCCACGAATAGGTTGTGAACTGCCACAGCCACCGCCGCATGAAGAATCTCCACATCCACCACAAGCTGGTGCAGGAGCAGGAGCTCCACAGCCACCATCACAAGATGAGCTTCCGCATCCACCACAGCCACCTTGGCCAGGACGAGGAATTCGTGAGAAGAGTGAACGAACTGGTTGGCTTCCGCCGCCGCAGCCGCAAGTCGTTGTGCTTCCACAAGAACCGCAACCAACACTGCCGGCGTTGCTTAGCAAAGCGCCAACTCGGCCGCCTAGATTCACTCCGCCACAGCCACCGCCGCATGAAGAACTTTCACATCCACCACAAGCTGGAGCTGGTGCAGGAGCAGGTGTAAAGCAAGGAGCTGGAGCTGCTGGAGCTGCACAAGGAGCTGGGCCAGCATCGCATCCGCCACCGCAACCACCACCGATTGAACCGCCGACTCGTGAAAGCAATCCGCCGCCGCCACAACCGCATGATGAATCAACTCCACCACAAGTTGGACCGCATCCGCCGCCGACTGGAGCAGCTGCAAGCATTGCAGCACCGCAACCACTGTTGCATCCGCCGCCGCCCATGATTCTCGAAAGGAGTCTTCCGCTGAACAACCGGCTTCCGCCACCGCCACCTAGAAGACCACCGCCACCGCATCCACCGCCGCAGCCGCCACCGCTAAGTAGGCCACCATCGCCGCATCCGCCACCACAGCCACCGGCACCGCTAAGTAGACCGCCACCGTTGAGTAGATTGCCGCCGCCGCATCCGCCGCCAC
>CAYZGP010000082.1:0-8017 GCA_964478065.1 uncultured Pirellulaceae bacterium | reverse complement strand
CCGCTAAGTAGACCGCCACCGTTGAGTAGATTGCCGCCGCCGCATCCGCCGCCACAGCCACCACCGCTAAGTAGGCCACCACCGCCGCATCCGCCACCGGCACCGCTAAGTAGGCCGCCACCGCTAAGTAGGCCGCCACCACCGCATCCGCCGCCACAGCCACCAGCGTCAACTGCGCCGCAGCCGCCGCCACATCCACCACCACCGCCGCCGAACAAACGTCCAGGCATACCGATGTTTAGGTTGATGCTAATACCAAAGCTTCTCCCGCACGCAGGTGCAGGTGTGTCGCAACAGGACGAAGCAGCTTGGCATCCGCCACAACCACCTCGACCAAGCATACGGCTGAGCAAGTCGCCGTTGCTTTCGCTGCAAATTAGAGCAACGCTGGCAAACAGCGCTACTGCAGCAATTTTGAATTTCATTGAGACTCGTCTCCTTGAGTTTGAAACTCCAAATGTCTTTTCCACCAAACCCCTCCAACGCTAAATGATGTTTTCGGCCGCCTCATCACTTAGCGTTTTTGCCCAAAGGCATAACGAAAAGAGATCACATCTGTTGATGCGGAGGCTTGATTTTTTGCGCAAAACAAATGAGTTTCGGAAATACAACCAATTCGCCATCCCCGTCCGCTGGGGAGTGTAAACTTCAAATTGGATGTTTTGCACTGAAATATCAGTACTTGTTTAGATTTGCCTTCATCGACATCGGCCACGAGTTACCATCCCCATAACAGTCCGTCGTTGATTGCTGCTGGTACCCATTTCTCTCAAGATTCCGGTATCAACTATGGTGACCGTCGGGTTCACATTGATGGTTTGGCAGGCAATGCGGGCCGCTCCTGTTGGTGCGCTCAGTTAAAGTTTACCGGCGCAAGTTGGCGATTCAGAGGCATTGCGATTAGGAAACTCGTTTTCGAGCGCATTGGTTTTCCTTACACGCAGCCGTCACAGTTCATCAAATCCAGAAACCAGCTGGTGACGACACAGGCCGTCTTTAATTAGACGATAGCCAGGTGGCTTACTTTAGACGTGAAAAACTTTGAAATGCTCTCGCAGGTCAAGCAAAGATGCGGGCAAGTTCCTCGCTTATGCGTCGGGTTTTCATTTTGGCAGCTCATGACGCATCGTATTTAAGCAATGTGCTATCGTCTGGGTTGATCGCATGTGGAACTGTGGCTATAGCCAAAACGGCTTACTTAATGTTTGCGATCGAATAAGCCACATGCTCGCATAGTCTTCTTCTCAACAAATGACCGTTTTAATTAAGCCTTTGTTTGGGGCTACCCTTGAAGTAAAATTGAACGATTGTGCGGGTTGTGCCAAATCGCTGTGATTCACTGACAGCGTTCAACTCTCGATTAACTGGTTTGGCAAATTAGAGTTTTCTCGCGACAAAAAAACAACAATGAGAATTGCTTTCAAAATACGATAAAGAGTCCATGCAACTTCGCCCCAAACTCATCCAATTAACCGTTCTTTGCGCACTGTTCGTTTTTGCGTGCGGCTGCCAACAAAGATACAAACCTTCGCAATGGAAAGCTGCCAAACGCGGAGTGGTTCCTCCTTCGTTAGAATCAGAATTAGCCGCCAACTCATCTAACCAAGTTTCACCCAACAACAGCGGCTCGCCCGTAAGAACGGGCAGCCCAACTGGTGCACCCGGTTCATGGTCAACGATGCCAGGACGAGGCAAAGGGACTTTGCCGATACGTGGCTGGACGACTCTCCCAAATCGAGGTTGGTCAACATTGCCGGGACGAAACGGGACAACTTTACCAGCCAGAGAATGGTCAACATTACCGAGTCGAGGTGTAATTGACCGATGGTCGACTTTGCCTGCACGGCGCGGCATTGGCGAGTGGTCATCGCTTCCATCGCGAGCCCCAGTCATCTCGCCAAGCACATTGCCTGCACGGGGAATGCGTGGTGGACTGGAATTGCCCAAGCCATTGCCGGGTGCTGGATTGAAAATGCCACGATTCACCCCACTTCGTGGATCGACTTTGCCAACACGTTCGCGCAACCCACTTCGCTAAATTGAATTTCTTAATTTGATTTTGCACAAACCATACGGCAAAAAAAAATGCACGGCGAATCAGCCGTGCATTTTTAATTCGTGTTAAACAAACGCCAATTAACTACTTGGCAGTTTTCTTTTTGGCTGCTTTCTTTTTCACAGCTTTTTTCGCGGCCTTCTTCTTTACCGCTTTTTTCTTCACAGGCTTTTCTTCTTTGCCTGCCGCAGCGGCTTCTTCAGCAGCCAGTTCTTTCAACTGCTTAGCCGTCAACTTCTTTTCTTTTTCCTCAACGATGTCTTCTTTGACTTTCTGAACGAAGTGTGGAGGCTTGCCTTCTGGAGAAAGTTCTTGCGCGCGTTTTTCGGCAGCCTTACGCTGGTTAAATTCGTAGAGCGCAACTCGCTTCATCGCATGGTTGAATACACCCCAGAAAAGTTTGCGTCGAATTACTTCGGCCGCTTTGGCGCGAGTTTTTCGTTTCTTTTTAACTTTCTTTACTGGAGCATCTTCAGCATCCACCTCAGTTTTTTTTGTCTTTTTGGTGGCTGCTTTTTTTGTTGTTTTTTTTGCTGCAGCCTTTTTCTTGGCCATGTTGTTCGTCTTTAAATTCGTAGATTTGAGAAAATCGTGAAAAACTTGATCGCGTATCGTAATGTTTTTATCGGTTTTTGACTAGCGACCGTAATTTGAAGAACTTTGGGACTGCTTCAACGTGGCATTTATGAGTCAAATTCTTCGATCGGCGTGGCCCCTGGTGGAGGCTTTCCGCCCCCATCTCGCACGTATTTCGAACGATTGCGAGCATAGTCCTCACTGGAAATCGAGTCCAAGTTTCCTTGGTTCGCCTCTGCCGATCCAGCCAGCGGATTGGACTGAGTATCTGAAGATCGGTCGCCCAATTCGTTGGCCATGATCCGTTCGAGGTAAGGCCGGCACCATCCGCACCCTGTCCCTGCCCCAAAACACTCGCTCAACTGGCTGGGTCGACGCGGTTTCTCAACTCGGATGAAGTTGACTACTTTTCGGCGAGTGACGTGAAAACAAAGGCATACGGGGTCTTCGGGCTTCATAAGTCAATGCAATTGTTTCAAAAAAATTCGTATAACGATCAATTTTGCCAAATTGGATATGATATGGCATGGCCACAATACCAGCCACCAGCCAAATGTTGTGCTCGAGGAGAGTTTGAAAGAAACTTCTGGCCGGCTGAATGGTTTTATAACAAAGAGCCTTTTTGTGAAACCAAGTTACAATGTTTGTAGACTTGTAATTTCATGTTCAGGGCTCATCAGTAATAGTTGGAATTCAGTTGCCGCCAAGCGATCCTTCACTTCAAAAAGCTTCTAAGTACGAACTGCTCGACCCCGACGTGCGGTTGATGCTACAAGTGCGCGACGGCAGTGCAGCGGCATTTCAGGCTCTCGTCGACAAACATCAAAAACGACTGATCATGCATTTAGAACTTCTCGTTTCTGATCGAGCGCTTGCCGAAGACCTTGCACAAGATGTATTTCTAAAAGTTTACCGAGCACGCGAACGCTACGTTCCAACCGCCAAATTTTCGACTTGGCTTTACACGATCACGCACAACGCTGCCAGCAACTCGAATCGAAAATCGTCCAACCGCAAAGAAGTCAATTTGGTCTCATCGCCTTCTGGTTCGATGCCCGTTCGTCCCTTGGACACGATGGCCAAAGATAAAAGTAGCATGATGCCAACTCGTTTGGCAGCGCAAAAAGAAATGGCCGTCGTAATCAACGAAGCCATTCAATCACTCGGACCACGCCAACGGACGGCAATGCTTTTGTCCAAGTACGAAGGGATGAGTTACAACGAAATCGCCGAAACGATGGGACTCACAACACAAGCCGTTAAATCACTGTTGTCGCGAGCACGTGGGAACTTGAAAACAACGCTCGAGCCTTACCTCAACACTGGGCGACTTCCCAACTCACTTGAGATAGATGAATCCGTCGAAAACAAAAAATAGCAGCTCAACAACTTCACCAACTTTCAAAATAAAAAAAACGTGAGTCCTATTTCAGACAGCCAAATCGAAGAGTTGACCGCTTACCTGGACGGTGAGCTGGATCAAACTGCTATACAAAAGGTTGAGCAGCGCCTGGGCGAAGACCCTGCCTATCGCGCCGAAATGCAGGCGCTTCAAAAGACTTGGGACTTTCTCGATAACAAGCCAGACATTGAGCCCAGTGAATCGTTTACAAAAACGACGATGGAATTGGTCGTTGGTGACGCACTTCAACAGTCACGCAAAACGCCCAATAAATTTTGGTCCCGGACTACAAGACTTCTTTTGATGCTGGCTATTCCAGCGATTCTGTTTGCAATTAGTTACACAACCATTTCGCAAATAAAAGCTCAGCCCAACCAACTGCTGGTCGAAAAACTGACGGTCATTGAAAACTACAAGCGATATGGTTTTGTGGCAATGGACATTGAGTTTCTTGTACAACTTGATCGCTCAGGCCTCTTTACCAAGAGCCAGGGTTTTGAGCAGGGGCTTCCTGGAATTCTTGATTCGACACAGGACGTGCAAATCGCCCCGGACATAAAGGAACGAGTTAACTACATCAATTCGTTTGACCTGGAACGCAAAAGCAATCTTGAGAAAAAACGAGACGAATTTTTCAAGTTATCAAACGCCCAGCAAGAAGCGTATGAGGATTTTGACCGTCAACTAATGGCGCATGAGAACCGCGACCAGTTAGTGTTTATCATGAACGCTTATGTTGAGTGGCTTAAGACAATTGATTCTTCGGAACGGACTGGTGTACTGGACACCAAAGATCGCCAAACGCGGATTGAAGCAATCGGCAAAATTCGTAACCAACAAGCTCAAGAGGCATTTGGAAAGACTGGCATCTTTGAACTCCCAACGCTTGCCGATGTCGATTTAGTTTCCAGTTGGTATCAAGGCATCTACTGGGGTAAAGAGAAAGCGATTAGGGACCAGTTCGAAATCAGTGCCAAACGATGGGCTCGCGAAAATAAATCTCAGTATACCGACGAAGACATTCGGCGGTCCAAAGAAAGTGAGCAACTCACGGACTTGGTCGGGTTCTTAATGAAAAACGATCGCGAGTTTTTGAAAAACTTAGTGTTCGAAGACATCAAATTTCTCTTCCCGATGCTGTCACGAGAAGCTCAAGATATTTTGGATGACTGCAATGAACAGGAAAGCAAGCGATTGGTTCTCAACTGGGTCGCTTCCGCGAATCAAATAAAGAGCAACTTGAGTTTGGATGTACTCGACAGGTTCGCCGATGATCTAGGACCGAAAGAGCGGAACGAACTTGACAAGATGTCGACCGAAAATTACTACAAAACGCTGCGCGAAAAATACCGCCAAGAGTTGAATTTGTATCAGACTTTCGACGAAGAAACCTGGGAATCAATTCTGGAATTTGACGACCGTCGACAGAAGTAAGCCGTTATTTGTGGTCGCTTTTTGCGGGAATCAGCCGCCAAGTAGACCCGGTCCTGACGATTGGCTCGTTAAAACCCTCCATTTCAACGTACCAGCACCGAAAATCGGGCTTTTGCTGAAACTTGGCATCTGCGAAAGCCGTCTATAATATACAGGTTCGGAATTTAAGATGATTACGACGCTTGATGGGGCAATGGATCAAGCGTTTCTCGTTTTTGCACGGCAAGCAAACGAGGCTTATCCAATTTTTCGCCAGTCAGATTTCCGGTCTGCGTTTGAGAAATAAATCGAGGGAGAGATTTTCAGTATGTCCACCCAGCTTAAGACCCCACCTACCCAAATCTCCGCTTCCGCTCGTCAGGCCGCCAAAGTCAAAAACTACGTCAACGACCAACTTGAACAAACGCGCGGACAAGTTAAGTCCACTGATTTCATAGCTGGCGTACTGGTGATCGTGGCATATGTGCTTGGGTTCTTGATGCTCGCCGCGATTGTCGATGGTTGGATCTGGCCGCTGGGTACGTTTGGCCGCTGGTCAGCACTTTGCATCCTCCTGGGTGGCGTCGCGTTCTATACTTTGTTCTTCATCCTGCCGCTGTTTCGAAAAAGAATCAACGCTGAGTACGCGGCAAAGATGATCGAAGAAGCCAAACCAAGCTTTAAAAACAGCTTGCTCAACTACGTTTCGCTTCGCAAGCAACCCGAAGGTCTCAAGCCCGCTATTTTCGACGCCGTGTCTCGACAAGCCGCTTCGGATTTGGCATCGGTCCCCAGCGACGCAACGGTCGACCGTTCCAAGCTAATCAAACTCGGCTATGTGCTAATCGCGTTGACATTGTTTGCGGTCACTTACAAAATGCTTTCGCCGAAAGATCCACTGCAAACATTTTCACGGATCATGGCTCCGGGCGCAAAGATCGCTCAACCCGCCGTCGTCAAAATCGAAGACGTCCAACCGGGTGACGCACAAGTTTTCTTTGGCGATCAAGTCATCGTGACCGCAGTTGTACGTGGCAGCCATCATCCAGATGACGTTCAGCTCACCTACTCTACGCTTGACGGACAATTGGTCGATCAGTCGATGCCAATGAAAGCCGAAGGGTCTCGCGGGACTTACTCAGCTGACCTTTCATTGGGAGGTACGGGCGTCCAGTCATCGCTAACCTACCGCGTGTCAGCTCGTGATGGAACTTCACCTGACTACCAATTGATCGTACAGCCCAATCCATCCATTTCGATTGAGTCGATGGTGCTTGCTCCGCCACGCTACACGAAACTGGGTGTGCGCACGCTGATGGGCCAAGGCGACGTTGAATCCATCGAAGGCACTCAAGTCACCATTCACGCGACTGCAAACTTGCCCATCAAAGTTGCCCGCATCGAATTGCTCAACGAAGTAACCGTATCCAACAAGCCATTATCAGAGTTGAGTTACGAAGAACGCTATCGTTCCGCCAGAATTCCAATCGAAATGGAATCCGAAGGCAATACCGCGTCGGGACGATTCCAAATGACGCTGGATAATGCACGCGAAAAACCAATGGCAACGCACTATCGAATCAGCTTTGTCAGTGTCGATGGCGACCGCAATGTTCAACCCAACGTTTATCCCATCCGAGTCATTCCCGATCTTGCCCCTGAGATTGTTTTCCGCAATCCTGTCCAGCAAGACACCCAATTGCCCGTCGATGGAACGTTGGCAATTGAAGTGGAAGCCAGCGATTTGGATTTTGCAATCAGCTACGTCAAACTTCAAATCAAGCATGAAGGTGAAAAGCTAGTTGAGACGCGACTTGAAACCACGTCAGAAGATGGAGACCATCGAGTCAAAGCCAAGTACTTGTTGAAACCGGCTGACTTGGGACTTAAGGAAGGCGATACGGCTGTCTTTGTTGGAGTCGCGGCCGACAATCGAAGATCTCCTTTCAGCGACCAACCTGATCCGAATTTTTCAATGACGGAAAATTATTCGTTGCTTGTCACCGCTCCGGACCCAAACCAAGAACAGAATCCGGTTCAGGAACAAAGCGGTGGAAATAATCCGAATGAGAATCCTAATCCCAACGAAGAAGATCCGAACAACGCACCCAATCAGAACGACAATGTCCCCAACCAGGACGACCCCAACCAGGAAGACCCCAATAACGATGATCCGGAAATGCGAGAGCCAATCGATCCGGACAAGCAACGAGATCCGAGCAAGCAAGATCCCAATCAACAGGATCTAGCCCAGCAAGATCCGAACCAACGTCAGCCCAATCAGCAGCAAGATCCAGCCGAGCAGGATCCACGCGAGCAAGATTTCAACAATCAGGATCCGCGCGAACGCATGCCTGAGAACAACTTAGAAAACCCGCGCGAAAACAATGTTGACCAGCCGCGCGAGGGTGAGAACACGAATCAACCTAACGAGGCCAATCCAGAAGAAGATCCAAACCAAGGGCAACAACCGCAAAACCCCAACGAGGAATCGCCAAACGAAGCCCAAGGTGAAAATGAAAACCGTCAGCCTCAAGCTGGAAATCAACAAGAAGGCAACCAGCAGGAAG
>CAYZGP010000081.1:0-26863 GCA_964478065.1 uncultured Pirellulaceae bacterium | reverse complement strand
TTTGAACAATTGGCTTGGCGTGCAGATAAGCACTGAGGACCAACTTGGGAATGCGCCCCTTCAACGCGACTACTAATCGGCCGATGTCGTACGTGCTTGTTGCCCATTTCGCTTTCTCAGAGCAGAGAATTCCCTTGGTATCCAAGACCGTACCAGGCGACTGGCGGCACAAGGTTTCCAATTGCAATTTTCGCAAGAGTTTTCCAGGTGCAAGATGCTTGAACGATTCGTCAAAACCAATCTTGTACGACAGCAAAACTTGCTTGGCAAGATGACAATATTCAAAAGCGATCGGCTCTTGGTCCAACATCAAAAACCAAAGCTCCAGCATGCCAGATGTCCGGGCAATCTCTGCCTCGTCAAGAAAAAATGACGGCATCCCTTCCGATGCCAGAATTGAGGTTCCAGCGTCACGCTTCCAGCTGCGGTTTTCAATTTCGAACGCCCTGTTCATCCAGGTTACACGGTCATCGTTACTTAAATCCTGCAGTCGCAACAATGACAGTTCAGCTGATTTACGAGCTTTCTTCTCGGCTCGTCGGACACTACTTCGGTGGTTTCCAGATAGGCTTTGAAAGTATGCATCCCAATCATCGCCTACTTCAATCAAACCAACTTTCTCTCGACGCAGTATCCCCATCTGACCAGACACAGCCTCGACTTCTTTAATGAAAGTGGTCCACGGCTCGGTTTCAAATCGTACTCCGTCGAAACAGAGAACCGACTCGGAGAACGTCGCCAACCCTTGAACGATAGCAGCAACAACGGGTTGAACTTCAACGGCACTATGAACCATTAGTTCCCCGGCGTTACACCAATCGTTGCGAGGCTGCTGCAACAACTTGACGCCATACTTCTGCGAGTGAATCAACGGAAGTCCACCAACCAACTGGGCTCCATTCCAAACCATGATTGCGGAAAACTCATCCTGCGCAGAGAACTGCTGGTGCCAACGCTGAATTCCCTCACTGCGTGACATCGGCTCGTAAGCGTTGGAGTTTATCCAAAGCTGATTCCAAGGATCACAATATTGAGCAAAAGATGAAATCGAATTTACGACTTCGAGGTTTAAATTGAGCATTCGAGATTTGTTAATAGGCAGAGTTGGGATACATCGCGGAAGTGAATCAGTCTTAAAAAAAGATCTGTGCTTTACTTCGAAACATCTCACTAGATAGAAAACTCTAGCTTACGATTTGAGCCAGCGCGGGCTAACCCATGGCCAAATATGTAACCCAAACCACATTCACAAAAACAAACTCAAATTGATGGTTATCTGGATGGAAAAACCGGGCACGCCACCATCGGGGGGCACGCCACCATTCAACTCAGGACGAAAACCCGATTGGCTTGGCGCTACCAGCGGCTTGGCTTTTGAACGCTGCGGGAAGAAAATCGAGCAAATCGGTGGCAATCAATGACGTTTCGCCAATCGACTCGGCGGCAAAATCTCCAGCCAAACCATGTGTATTGACTCCCAACACTGCGGCGCTGAACGGCGAAAGACCTTGGCCTAGCAATGCCGTTATTACGCCCGTCAACACGTCGCCCGAACCAGCGGTCGCCATGCCGGGGTTGCCCGTGTCGTTCCAAAATTCTTTGTCGCCATCGGTCACGTACGTTTTATTGCCCTTGAGGACGATCACAACGCGAGCAGAATGCGCCATTTTTTTTGCTTCGGATTCCATCTCGGCGCGGTTCGTAATTTTCCGACCGCACAACGTTGCAAACTCACCGGGGTGCGGCGTCAAAATCCTCATGCCTTTGTGATTTGCCAAATCAATTTTCGCATCGACGAGAACATTTAGTCCATCAGCATCTACGACCATCGGTTGATCGACTTCAGGATAGAGGCCATTGATGATCCATTCGAGTGATTCGCTTCTTCCTAGTCCGGGTCCAACTGCAACCACGTCGGCCCACTGGGCTGCGTCCAATAGAGATTCTTTAGCGGCTCCGTGAAAATGAGAGTGATCGGCGATGACGCCTTCGACCATGATCGAGGGATTGAACGAAGCGACCGCCGAGCGAATCATTTCTGGCACAATGACTTTTACTAACCCCGCTCCAGATCGAAGGGCCGCCAAACCGGTCAAACTAATCGCACCCGCCATCGTCGCGCTGCCTCCGATCGCAACGACGCGACCAAAATCTCCTTTGTGCGAGTTGACTGGCCGTTTGGGCAACTGAGCTTTCTTGAGCGATTGAGCCGCGGTTTGCTTCGCCGAAGCCTCAGCGGCAATGGTTTGATCGTTGGGTTGGGCCGCTTTTTCGCCCGAGAACACCAAGTCCGTGAAGTCTTTAAGACTGATTCGTCCAGCTCGGAATTGTTTTGCGGCGGATTGAAATTCATGTGGATTGATCATGGCGGTTCTGGTTTTCGTTTTGGGCCGATTTTTAAAGCGGGACGTTGTCCATTTCAAGTAGATGTTCTCCGATGTTACAAATCGCGTGTTTGATCTACAATCGTCGTTTCAAATTAGCCAACGAAAATTTGCCAATCAAGTTTCATTTTGGCTTTTAAGTTTCACATTGAATTTAAATTGAGAATACGATGACCAGTTGCGTAGTTGCTTATTCGGGTGGATTAGATACGTCTGTGATCCTTGGCTGGTTGATGGACCAAGGCTATGAATGTCATGCCGTTTACGTCGACCTTGGTCAGCCTTGCGAAGATCGGGAAGCGATTTTGAAAAAGGCTGAGGATGCCGGCGCGAAATCGGCTCGAATTGTCGACGCCCGCGAAGAACTCTGTCGTGATTTTGCTTTTCCTGTGCTGTCTTGGCAAGCAAAATACGAAGGCCCCTACCTCTTGGGGACTTCGATTGCTCGACCGTTGATCTCAAAAGTCTGCCTTCAGGTTGCCCGTGAAGTCGGCGCAAAAGCGTACGCCCACGGCGCGACCGGAAAAGGCAACGACCAATGCCGTTTTCAATTGGCAGCCGAAGCGTTGGACGCCAGCATCGAAGTCATCGCGCCGTGGCGAATGAAAAAGTTTCGTGACGCGTTTCCTGGTCGTACTGAATTGATTGCCTACTGCGAAGAGAAAAACATTCCTGTCAAAGCTTCAACGGCCAAACCGTATAGCAGCGACGAAAACTGTTTGCACATCAGCTACGAAGCCGGCAAACTGGAAGAGCTGAACGTCAATGGCGTCGAAGCAGTCGAGTTTGGCATGGGCGTTTCACCCGCTGAAGCCCCTGACAAGAAAGAAACCATTTCGATTGATTTTGAGGCGGGCGTTCCGATTGCTGTCAATGGAAAATCGCTTTCGGCACTTGAGATTGTCGAGACGCTTAACGAGATTGCCGGACGAAACGGAATCGGACGAATCGACATGGTCGAAAATCGTTTTGTTGGCATGAAGAGCAGGGGAGTTTACGAATCGCCCGGCATGACGGTGCTTTACGATGCTCATCGATACATTGAGCAACTGGCGATGGACCGCGACCTGATGCATTTACGAGATCGGCTTGCCCCCGAAGTTGCGGAAATGGTTTACTACGGATTTTGGTACTGCCCAAAATTTGACGCACTGTTGGCTTTCAACAAAGAAGCTCAAAAAACAGTGACCGGTAGCGTGACGCTTGATCTGTATAAAGGCAATATTTCCGTGGCTGCGCGGACCAGTCCAAATAGTCTTTACGACGATCAAATCGCAACGATGGAAGGCGGAGGCTCTTACAACCAAGACGATGCCGAAGGGTTTTTGCGCATCATGGGTTTGCCGGGTCGTGTTCAGGCCAAAGTTTCGCCACGCGAATATTAGGGTGGGAAGACGACTTGATTCGCTCCCCAACGCGCCGTCGCCTTCCGGCTTGTCGTTAGACTGATTTGCCGATGGAGCTTGAAACCAATTCGGCAACAACTGACTTGGCTTCGGCTAAGCTTGACTTCGGCTAAGCTTGGGAATCCGCCGTTCTCAACGAGCGATGGCGTGCTTTTACAAAGCGTACTTTACAAGCGTGCTTTACATCTAACGAGGGATTCGGATTCCTTTGTGACGGTTCTTTATCGCACACCCGATATTCAATGGGCCGTTGGACATCAAACCACTGGCTAGGCAATATTGCGCGTGTTAAAATTGGACTTCTTAATTTGAAGTAGACGCTTAACCCAAACATGGAAAATCGAATGCCTGTTGTTTCTGCAAAATCGAATGCGTTCCGATCACTGTCGATTGTCGGTTCGACACTTATTCTTTTAGCTTTCGGGCTAACCATCGGCTGCAGCGGCGAAGGCGGCGGAAAATCTTCGGGAACGAAATTCGTTACTCTCGGCAGTGCCCCGGTTGGTGGTGTATTCAATCAAGTCGGTGCTGCGATTGCGTCGGTCGCCGATGAACACAAAGGCGAAGCGAAATGGAAAGTCCAGGCCAAAGGGACAAGCGGCTCCAAAGATAATATTCGCAAACTCGACAAAGGCGAAATTCAACTTGGCATGTCAAACTCTGCGATCAGTTATCACGCCGCACGAGGGCTCAGTGGCTGGGACAAAGAGTACGACATCCGAGCCGTTACGACTCTCGCCCCTAACATTGGATTATTTATCACCAAGAAGGACTCTGGAATCAATACGATCGCCGACTTGAAAGGGCGAAGTGTTTCCGTCGGGCCGGCTGGTGCAGGCTTTGAAATGTTCCTTGGCCCGTTGTTGTCTGAGCACGGAGTTAAATACTCGGGTTCGGCAGACGACTCTGACTTCACACCGCAAAACGAAATCTACACCGCCGCTGTACAGTCACTAGCGGATGGCCAAACCGACGCTGCGTTCATGGGCGGTGCGGTTCCAACGCCTGCCGTTGTTCAAGCCTGTAATTCGAATGACATTCACTTTGTCACTTACGATGCGGCAGTCAGAGAAAAGTTGATAAAGGAGTTTCCTTTCTTCTCACCTGCAACTATCCCGGCGACCAATAAAGAAGGCAAAGCGACTTACAAAGGCATGGAGTCCGATTTTGAGGCGATGAATGTTGGATCCATGCAACTCATCACGCACGCGAGTGTCGATGAGGATCTGGTTTATAACTTAACCAAAACGATCTGGGAAAACCGCGCCGAAATCGTAAAGCAACATCCTGCCGCCAAAGCGATCAATGAAAAAAACGCGGCGCGTAACACCGGGACTGAGTTTCATCCCGGCGCGATTCGATTCTACAAAGAAATCGGCATCTGGCCGGAAGCTGAGTAGTTAAAAAGATTCAAGCGAGACGGGAGTAAGCCTCCGGTCTCGCTGTCAGTCAGACCAATCGCATCATCGTTTTAATCTGCGTGTGGTACGTCAACTCTAATGGAGGCCTGCAACCTCCCAACAAGCACGTGAACGGTGGAAAACCCCTGTGGATTCGTTTCGTAAATCGCTGATAACTGTTTTGAGCATCGTGTTGTGCTTTTTCACAATCATTTTTGTGAACTACAACATCATGCAGCCAAAATCCAGCTTGGCAATTTTCGTTTTGCTTGGCATGGTGATGTGCTTTTTGGTTTTTCCCGGTTCAGGAAAAGTAATCGAGCCCAATTTAGAGCTCGCGGAATCAGAGCCGAAGAAATTTGCTTTTCAAAAGAAGATTTGGAACGTCGACATTGCGGTTCGCTGGATCCTTGCGATTCTGACCACCTTTTGTTTTGGTTATATCGTCATCCAGTCAGAACCCGTATTCAAAAGTTTCTGGCCAGAAGGGTTTGCAGGACAAGTATCACTTGGCGACCGCGCTGGCGACGAGACCAATTTTGATTTCTGGGTTGGCATTGTTGGCTTACTCCTGGTACTCGAGGCAACTCGCCGCTGCATCGGATGGATCGTTCCCGCACTGGCACTGGCGTTTATTGCACACGCCTATTTTGCACCGAATTTAGCTGACTACGACTGGCTACTGCCGCATCAAGGCATGACCGTCAAAGGCATCAGTAGCGCAACATTTCTCCAGTCGACAGGCGTGCTGGGACCAGCCGCTGGTGTGATGTTCAAATACGTGTTTCTGTTCGTTGTGTTTGGCGCGTTCCTTGAAATGTCAGGTGCGACTCAGTTCATTATCGACTTTTCACAAAAGCTGTTTGGTCGCAGTGCCGGTGGACCAGCCAAAGTCGCAGTGATCGGAAGTGGACTAATGGGATCGCTTTCAGGAAGTGCCGTTGCCAATGCCGTCACGACGGGAAGTTTCACCATTCCGATGATGAGGAATGCCGGATTCGAACCCAAAGTCGCCGGTGGAATTACGGCCGCGGCAGCGACTGGAGGAGCATTGGTTCCGCCTGTAATGGGCGCTGGCGCGTACATGATGTTGGATTTTGTAAAACCGTCAGTGACGTTTTTAGAAATCGCACGCGCCGCAGTGATCCCTGCATTCCTGTACTATTTTTCATTGTGGATGATTGTCGATTTCTACTCCAAGAAAATCGGCACAAGTGAAGCCAATCAGCAACAAGAATCTGAGAAACGGCCAATTTCCTTGTTTGAAGCGGGTGTCTTTTTTGGCGCACTTGGTTTTCTGGTCTTCTTGCTCTGCATTGGATTCTCACCCTATCGAGCCGTGACTGGCTCGCTTGTTGTGATCCTCTTTCTGGCAATTTTTCGCAAACAACTCGCGTTAGGATTTAGCCCCAGATTGTTAGCAGTCGTTGTTTTTCTGGGTGTGATGATCGGACATCAGTTTACGGTCGACCTTGCTCAATCCCCTATGTTTTCCAACAGCGTTTTTAAATCTTTTCTGGCAACGTCGTGGATCAACCCAACAACAGAAGCAATCGGAGGCCGAAAGGTTTTCGATTCACTTCTGAGTTCATCCTTTATTGGGATGCTTTGCCTGTTGGTATTCGGATTGATTCACCCTGTTTGGCGGCCGCAAATCGTATTGGCCCTCAAAGGGGCGGCGAGAAACGGAATCGCTTTGGTCGCGGCAAGCGCTTGTGTTGGAATCATCATTGGAATTGTTCAATCAACCTCAATGGCGAATGAGTTTGCCGAAAACATCAAATCAGTCGTTGAAACCAGCCTGTTGTTAGCGTTGTTTGGAATCATGGGCTGCTCGATCGTTCTGGGAATGGGCGTACCGTCCGTCGTTTGCTACTTACTGATGGCGACGTTGATGGGATCGTTGCTTGGCGAGTTGGGCGTTGCGCCGCTGGCCGCGCACTTGTTCATTTTCTACTACGGGATGATGTCGATGGTGACGCCGCCAGTTGCATTGGCTGCTTATGCGAGCGCATCGATTGCTAAAGCCCCCATCATGCCAACCGCGTTTTCCTCTTTTAAATTCTCACTTGTCGGATTCACTTTGCCCTTCATGTTTATTTACCGTCCGGCGTTGTTGCTGATGGGCGAGCAAGGTGAAAATCTGTTTTGGGGCGATGCGGTAATCGGAATTGTTACTTCAGTTCTGGGAGTCATTGCCCTGGCGGGATGCGTCACGGGTTATATGCGGAATAATCTCAATCCGACACTACGTGCGTTACTCTTGATCGCTGCGATTCTTTTATTGGCACCCAATGTAGGCGGCAGCACGATTGGTTTGTTTGTCAACATTGCCGGTGTCGTTTTGCTGGGCGTGGTTGCGGTGATTAATAAACCGGACAGTTCGAAGCAAGCCGCTGCGGTTTAAGCTCTCGAAGAAAGATGGCTTTGTTGAGCATCCCCTTGTGCGATCGTTTTACCATCGTTGCTTAGCCGAAAATTTCGAAAAAGCTGAATACAGATTTCAACGTCGTCAAACGAACAGTCAATCAGATTTGAGAACCCTTGCGACGACCAATAATCCTCATCGTCAATACCATGCTCCGACAAGCTATAACCTTCAGCGATCCAGACACTTTCTTGAAGCAGCAGCCAAACCAAAAACTGATTCAGACTGGGCAGCGTCTCGACTCCAACGTCCGAACAAATCGCGACTTCTGTATCGTCTACGCTTGACGCAGGACAAGCGGCTACCCAGACAGCTACATGTTCCTGTGAAAAAACAATCCACTCTTTGGGGCAGTCCATTCCATACATTGTCCCATCAGATACTGACAATGAATCGAACCAATAAAGAGCGTGGAAATTTGCATCTACCATCCACTTGGAATGTTTGCGATACAGGTCACGTAAACCATTTGGCAGGTCTACCGAATCGTCTAGAGGTGGAACTGAATCAGGATCCATACCATGGAATGAAACCAGAAAGTCCAAGACTTCGTTCAGGCGTTCTCGGCTTTGCTTCAAATTCAATTCAGACATCGCTACACACTGATTTTTAGTTTGAGACTTGCCGCGAGTATATGCCTTGGGATTTATTCACAGAAGCCTCACCGAGGGATCTTGCCGAAATATTAGTTTGTGATCAGAAAATAGCGAAAGTATTTTTCCCCAACCGTTTTAGTAACGCTGTGGGGAGAGGTGTTAAAACAACACCGTTTTTCCCGCCTGATTTTCGCAAGGATAAACATCCACTTTTCATTTGCCATTTTTCAATTGGCTTGATGCATCGCGCGCAAACAATGCCTACAATGAAACCTCAATGGATTTGAACTGTATTGAGATAGCTGATGTATTTGTTTGAAAATCCTGTTTTGCAACGGGAACTACTTGTCAACCTGCGGATGCCACGGGCGTTTGTTCTCCTTCTCCTTTATCAGGTTTTGCTGGCCGCCGTTGTATATTTTGCTTGGCCCAAAGACAACGTTCCTTTAGACCTGACTAAAAACCCTGAGTCGACCAGCGTCTTGGTCGATCTCTTTTTCCTTGGGCAATATATTCTTGCTTCGTTGATGGCTCCCAGTTTTGCGGCGGGTGCAATCGCGGGTGAAAAAGAACGCATGACTTACGAAATGTTGCTTGCCAGCCCGATTCGTCCCGAAGCCATCGTAATGGGAAAACTGGTTGCCGCGCTGACTCACTTGGCGATCTTGATATTTTCATCGCTTCCGATTGTGATGCTCTGCCTACCGTTGGGAGGCGTATCGTTTTACGAAGTGCTCGCGGCTTACCTTGCGCTCATTGCCAGCGTCGTGACGTTCGGCATGATCAGCGTCGCGTGCGGAAGCTTCTTCCCGCGTACCAGTTCGTCGTTGGTCGTTTCTTACTTGACGATTCTTCCATTGTCTTTGATTGGAATTCTTTTCTGGTCTTCACTTAGCCAATATGGTGAAACGCGATTCCAACTTTCGATTGCTGTAATCCCGGGCATTGCCGCTGCAATCTCGATCGCGCTGTTTTACATTTGCAGCGCGAGGATGCTTTATCCGCCTGACTTTGGAAGCGAAGGAAAAGAAGTTGTCGATCTCGAGCAGGAATCGGCCCAAGCGGTTGGTCTGGTCATCCAACGTGATCAATTTCCAGACCGTTTGTTCGCTCCGCCAAAACGCGAAACGTTGATGGATGATTCGACCAATCCCGTTTACGACAAAGAGATGCGAAGCGAGATTTTTGGGCAGGGTACGCTGATGCTGCGCTTGGCCATTCAAATTAGTATGGTCGTGGCGATTCCTGTGATGGCATGGTGTCTGTATATCAAGCGCCATTATGCGCCTTGGTACATCTCGTACGTTGTGCTTTTCAACATTTTGATTGGTCCCGTGTTTTCAGCAGGCAGTGTCACCAGTGAACGTGAGCGGCAGACACTGGATCTTTTGCTGACGACAGTGATCACTCCATGGCAAATTCTATGGGGTAAACTCTTGTCGGGTTTACGGGTTTCCAGTGTGCTGTCTGCGTTTCTACTGTGGCCGGTGTTTTTGGCGCTGGTGATGGTACAAGAATACTGGGTCAATCTGCCAACGATCCTCGCCTACGTGATTATCTTTTGCTTAACGTGTTTGACGACGGCTTGTCTGGCATTGTTTTGCTCAACGGTATTTCACAAAACAAGCACCAGCCTGATGGTGACCTATACGGTCATTCTCACGATGTACGTTGCTCCTTTGGCAGCCGCATTTTTCGGCAACACTTATTTTCCAAATTCAAAAGGCACAGAAATCGTTAACGTCGTAACGATCAGCAGCCCTTTTGCCGCTGCATTCAACGTGCCGATTTACATGGACGATTACGAAAACAGCGATCGGGGCTGGGTCCGGGCGACGAGCGGTCAAGCAAATTTCTTTGGTTACCCACTCAAAGATCTTAGTCATTTTGGTGGCTACGTTGCGTTTACATTGTCACTCAACGCAATCTTGTTTGGGTTGATGATCTGGATGTTTAACTCGCGCTGGCGTGTTTCGACATCTACCCAATAATACTGAGGTCAGGCTGCGCCTTCATTTTGCGTCCAAGTCCTGTAATTACATTTCGCTTGCCAGATTGTTCTGACTAATGAGACACAAAATGAAGCTTGCATATCGATTCCTTTTCTTCACTTTGATCTCGATTGGCACTTTGTTTCCAACGACCTCGATTTGTGTTGGGCAAGGAGAAAATCAAACCAAGTCGCAGGAACAGGACGATTCATCTGACGAAACATCTGACGAGAAAAGCGAATTTCAAGAAAACAAGATTCCTGAAGGCGTCAAATCTTACATGGGGCGTAAGGTCGCACAAACGATGCACTTCGCCGGTGCGGAATGGCTGATTCGTGACAATCGTGAACGTCAGGAACGTTGCTCTTTGATGTTGGCCAACCTCGGCGTAAAGCGAGGTATGAATGTCTGCGACATGGGATGCGGAAACGGTTTTCACACTTTACAAATCGCCAAAATGACTGGCGAAGATGGGCTCGTCATCGGCGTTGACGTTCAGCCGGAAATGCTTGGTTTTCTTCGTGAACGAATGGAAGACCAAGGCGTCGACAACGTGGTGCCGATTCTTGGTTCGTATCACAACCCGCGATTGCCTCCTGAAACGATTGACTTAGTCTTGATGGTTGACGTTTATCATGAATTTTCGCACCCCGAACAAATGTTGGCGTCGATGCGCAAAAGCCTACGCCCAGGCGGATTGATTGTGCTGGTTGAGTTCCGTAAAGAAGACCCGAAAGTTCCTATCAAGCCGCTGCACAAAATGAGCAAAAAGCAAATTGACAAAGAAATGGTGGCCAACGGATTCAAGTTCGCAAAAGAGTTTGATAAACTTCCTTGGCAACACATGATGTTTTATGCCAAAGCCGAGCCCAACGAGAAAAAACGGGAAAGCAAAATAGAAGCTGACGAGAAAGACAAAGCTGCCAAGCGAACGGGACAAAACGAGCAAGCCAATCAAGACAAAGAGAACTTAAAACGTTGAGTACAATCAAATGGCAGGCCCCGCGCTAGATTGCACTTACCAGTACCCATTCGAATCATCGATTGCCAGTGCCTCCAAATCAACGGCCCTTTCACTTCGACCGGTTACGTTTACGAAGAAGTAGAAGTGAATCCGTATTTTTTTTGTCGACGCCTACCTTTTCGCAGAGACAGTGATTCCTCGGAAGCGTGCCGTGACGCCCCAAGAAGCCGCTAACGCTGCCTGTTTTTTGTTCAGTCCCCGCTCCGGAGGTATCAACGCGAGGGCGGCTTTTGCAGCCGTTTAAAGTCGCGAAGCTACTGCAAGGGCTCGTTCATTGTCTCGCCGCTTCACGCGTTTCAAATTTGCCAATCTTTGAATTCAATGCTGGCCTCGAAACCACCTGAACTACCATCGAGTTTGGTGGACTTTGGGAAGTGATTTATGAGCGGCTATTGTTTTTTGGCGCGGTACGCTTCCAATTTTGCCTGGACTTCGACGCGGCGATCATCCAGCAAACGAGTCGCGTCGCGGAGCAATTTGCCGGCTTCCTTTTTCTTGCCTTCTTTGAAAAGTTTTTCTGCATCCGGGAGGACTGTCGACCCTCTCGTCAAAGCGGTGATGGCTGCACTGTATTGGTCGAGTTCCTTTTTTTCCTCTGACGATGGCGAGTCGAACAACAATGCGTTTCCTGCAATGGTCATAAAGCGGTTGGTTTTGTTGATTTCCTGAGCCGCTTGCTTGTACATTTGAGCTTCATGCGTTTCCAAAAACTCACTGTCAAATTTACGTGGCGAACCTTTTATGTTAATTGCAACTAGAGTTCCACCGATGAGCGCAGCTGCGATCAGCGCGACAGGAATCCAACCTCGTTTTTTTTGTGGCTTTTTTGGCTGAACATCGAACTGAGGCTCAAATGGCTCGTCAGATTTAGGGAGCACCGTCGAGTGGCCAAACAGCTCGATGACTTCGCCATCAGAATCAGAGTCATGGTCTTCTGTCTGATTTAACGAGTCATCAACTAACTCGCCAATTGACGCTACTTTAAGACTGTCTTTGGCGTTTTCATTTTTTGCGGGAGACCGCATTGCCCCCTTCGAAGCAAAATCCGGACGGTTAATTTTCAACCGCGACGTCCGATTTGTGGGGGGACCTGATTCAAACGATTGGCTAGCATCAGTTTTTCTACGTTGGTCGTATTTTTTAGCCTTGGCGTTTGCGCTGGCTTCATCCAGTGAATCGGATACTGGATCCGGGGGCCGTTCAAGACTATCAGATTTCGGAACTATGGCGACGCGATCACAGCGCGGGCACTTTACTTTTCGTCCGATGATTTCTTCTTCGGCTTTCATTTTCTTACCACAGTGGCAACGAAAGCGAATCATGTTCTTGCTGATGTAAAATGAAATTGATAGAACGGCGGTCGCCAACTCATTACATTTTATCTTAACTGGATACTTGGTACTGCGCCGTTTTGCTGGCGTTCTCCTACACGCGAGTCATATCCATCGCACAGAAATACCACTCTCATATTGAGAAGTATCCGCTGAACAAACGACCTTCTTACCAAACCAATGCTTTTGAGTACTAGTTTTTTGTTTTTTGCCGCAATTCGAAGGCAAACCCTACTATTTCATGATCTTTAATGCTGGCACTTGCCGATGGCAGCAGGGAAAGATATCCGCAATTTCTTTCCTACACCGCTAGCGTTTGGGGAATCAACGCTGACAAAGATCATGCCCCCCATTAATTTCCGCACCGCTTTTTTACTGAATTTCGATGTTGAAATTCAGTTTTCATAACTTCACTTTAGGAATTTCTAGCGATGAAAAAGAACTCACTTGTACTAATGATGTTTTTGTTGTTTGCGGCATTCGCCTCAACGGCTTCTGCAGATGACGCTGTGCTGGGGCCATTTACTGCTATCGGCTTTGGTGCCAACGCAAGCACCGCCTATCAAAACGCAGTTGTTCAAATGAATGATCACCTTGCAGCAGTCCAAGCCGCTTCGCCTCCAGGACATCTGGTAAGCACTGTGATAATTGATTCCAACTGGGATGGAGATAATAAATACGAGATTACTTACAAAGTATTCGTAAATGCAGCACCACCTATTTAGAAACCCGCTGCTGAGGCTCTTTGGTTAGGTCAGTATCGAATCCGATCCTTGGCTGAGGAATTTCAATATTTGAAAAGTATTCCTTCAAATTGACTTCATTTGAATTGGAAGGGGCAGGTCTCAACTCAGTTTCAGTTTGACCGCCCCTTTCAATCAATATGCCAACCAAAACCGACGAGAGCAACACGCACAGTGTACTCAATACGACAACCAAACGATTCGTGCGCCGACGCGCATAGAATCCAGTTCCTTGGCGATTGTATTCTTCAATCATCTCCTGATTGTAATCGCGTATTGAAACCACTTTTCCATTTGGATCACGTATCTCAAGCATCCGCAACTCCAACTTTTCGTTCCATCAAATTGATCACGCCATCGATTCTTTGTTTCGCCAACGACAATGAAGACAATCCGTAAATAGCGACCTTGCCGCGTTTTGCGTAGAACTTGGCTTCGTCCACTTTGGCTTGCAACTCCACGTATCTGGAAAACATGGTTGCAAGTTGGGCATCAAAATTATCGGCTTCGAGTTCTCGAAGTGATTTATTCAATCGATCAATGACCCCATCGATCCGCGCACGAGCACGCTTCATTGATTTGGCGCCAATCGTTTTACTTGTGCCTTTTTTAAACTTGGAAACATCAGCGATGGCTTGAAGTGAGACAAGGCTTTTAAACAACGATTTCAACTCAGCCTCAAGTTCTGAAATCTTAATCTTTTGTGGGACCTGTCTACTGGCCATTGGGAACCTGTAACGCGTGGGAGTGGGAATCGAGCGACTCGATTGTAACTTGTGAAAACCAAAAATCCAAGGTTTTTACCAGCTCAAACTTGCATAAATGTGTTGAATCCAAAACAAAAAGCACTTGAGAATGTAAATTCACAAGTGCTTTTGTAATGGGCGTTGAGGGACTCGAACCCCCGACCCTCTCGGTGTAAACGAGATGCTCTAGCCAACTGAGCTAAACGCCCTTTGCCGGCACCAATGTATTGGTTTTCCAGCTATTCTGTCAATCGGGTTTCTGATTCAGTTTTTTGCTTGAATTCCTGACCGCTGAAGGGCTCGCAAACTCAATCAATTACTCCTTATCGTAGATTCGATCGCTACGAAAAAGGTTCCCGCGTTGATTGTGTGTGGACAAAGAATTACTCTTTCTCGGTCTCTGGAACCGTAATTCCGGGTATAACGCCAGCTTCGACCAAGTCGTTGAAAGTCATGACTTTGATTTTCTCGAAAGCTTTTTCGAATTCGGGAATCATGACCTTCTCGGCGTACTCTTTTTTCTCGTCACGATCGTCAGGCATTTCAGCGGTGAGCTTCTTATTCTCAAATGTTTTGAAGAAGAGTTTTCCGTAGTTGTTACGAACTGATTTCTTTTCACCTTTCACGTGACAAGCGTTACAGCTGATTTTCACGTTAGGATATTTCTCTGACAATTTATCCTTGAAGATTTTGTGTGCCGAAGCGGTCGTAGAAAACGCCAACACACAACCCATCGCCAACATCATGCACAAAAGACTTTTGCCTCGATTCACGTTTCAAACTCCTAAATAGCGTTCATTAATTGTGGACGATTGGAGTATCGACTATCCCAATGACTTCGCAAGAGGATCATCCAACCGGTTCCCATTCTCGCATAACCAACGGTTAAGGCAACCTTTACCTCAAATTCCATCAATTTAAGAGTAATCGAGTGATTTCTCCAACGAAACTGTTGCCACAAACCTGTGTTAAACCGGTAAACCTTACCACTTAAGAACTACGCAGAACAAACCGGAGGTTGTTGTTCAACGAGGAGTCCGTAAGAAATTACGTGAATCGCAAGAACAGTATTCTGGTGGCAAAATTTCGTGATCCGTAAAGTTGATCCAATAGTGAAGCGGGTCTTCTAAAGCGGCTGAGTCGCTGTCGGGTGCGGTTGCACTAAATGTTGTTTGGCAAAAATTGCAAACGCTGGGTCGTCCCAACTGACCAATCTCCAACTGATTGTTACGAGAGCAGTGCGAGCATTTCGCAAGAAAGAAAAGTGAATTTGTCATCAGCGATCCTTCACCAATTCAATTTGATTTATAACAGACTCAACACTTGGTTTGGTTGCCAACTGCCAGCCCCAGACGTTCATTGCAACACAACTAAAGTTGACCAACAAGATCGGTTTGTTGATCAGCCAGAATTGATCTGACTAGGAAGTGCTTGCAGCTTCGTCGCTGGGCTTGTTCTTATTGTCAGCGAAATCTTCATCGCCTGGCTTGACCAGTTGATACGGGGGCTCATTAGGGGCAGGGGGCTTTTCGCCTTCTGCCTTGGCATTGGGATTCTCCAAAAATACCTTTTCGATTTGGGCCGTCATTTCCAATGCATGCATGACGATTTCGCGATATGGCTTGGAGGTTTCATTTCCCAAAAACTCGATACGACCAAAAACTCGGCCTTCAGCGACAAGCGGAATCTCACAGCACCATTCGTGATTTCCACCTTTGGGCACATCGGATCGACGACGCGTTGCGTGAAATGATTCGTGCCGCCAAGGCGCGTTGGCGTCCATGGTCAACTCAACCAGATTGGAATCGTCAGCAAATTGAGAAAGCCGTTCCCATTCGTTTTGCCAATCATGGTTTCCTTGAACATGGATTGAACTTTGAATAATGTCTGGTGTTTCGCGATTGATTTGCAAAAACGATTTAGCCAACAACGTTGCCTTACGTGAAACCAGTTGATATTCCGCAACCCCGAAAACTTTGCAGCAAACCATGACGATCATCGCGAGTGCTACAGAAGCCATTGCGAATTCGGCTTGTTGAAAAACCAAACTTGCCACCGCACCTGCCGCGGTTGTCGTACAAAGCAATCCCACCCAAAGCAAACTTGTCCTCGGCGAATAGCCGCGTTTCATCAACGAATGATGAAGATGGCCTCGGTCCACGGCAAAGATACTTCGTCCCGTCAGGCGACGCCGGATGATGGCTGCTGCGGTGTCGATAAATGGAATCGCGAGAAGGGCAATCGGTGCGATAAACGCGTAAGCAGTATTTTGCTTAAAGGTACTTCGAATCGCGAGGGCGGCTAACACGAAACCGATCAGCATGCTTCCGGTATCACCTAAATAGACCCTTGCTGGAGGAAAGTTAAACTTCAAAAAACCAACCAACGCACCTGCCATCGCAAGGCAAATAACCGCGTCAACCATGAGCCCGACATAAATGGCCATCAGCCCTAAGGCAAGACTCATCACAATACCAATCGTTGCCGCAACGCCATCAGCTCCGTCAAGCAAATTGACAGAATTGATTGCAGCGATCACCCAACCGTAAACAAAAAGAACTGAGAATACATCGAAGTTGATACTGACCCGCGCAATGGTTACTTGGTCAAAGTGATACCCGAAAACGATCAGCGCGGTGACGGCGATAAACTGGCCGAGGAGTTTTTGCCGCCCACGAATCCCAAACCGATCATCAAGAATTCCAACGGCAACCAAAAGACAGCTCCCGATGAACAAACCGAGCAACTGTGGGATCTCATCGGGATTAAGTCGCAATCCACGACGGCCTAAATCAACGGGCAACCAACCAAAAACATCTCCAGCCAACGACTGGAAAAAAGTGTGATATTGAATGCCGGCCCAGATCATGAGCGGCGTGATGATCGACATCGTGACGAAAATCGCGATTCCACCGACCATCGGAATCGATTTGGTCTGGAGTTTCCGCTTGTTGTCAGGATGGTCAACTAGCCCCACACTGCCCGCAAATTTCTCCAAGCATGGCACCAACAGCAATGTGGCGACAAGTGAAATTAAAAATGCGAGTAAGACTACAATCATGGGATTATTCTAATTCCTCAAAGCAAATTTGGTCTAATCCAGTTTGCACAAAGCTAATTTTGAAGCGCCTTTCTACTTTTTTTGCGTATTTCATCAACGAATTTGCCATAGCGTTTACCAACGCCAGTGTTGGTATTCCGGTGGCGACTGAGCTCTTCGGCCATTTCGAGCGCTTTTTCCAAGTCGCCTAATTGATCATAAATCTGGCCCACTTTATAGCGAGTGGCTGGGTCATTGGGTTGGCTGACTAGCGCAAATTCATATTCTTCAGTAGCTTCTGACAACTTGCCAAGTGCCGTGAAAATGTCTCCTCGTAAAACTGCATTTTCGCGTCTGGCGTGTTTTTCTTTATTGACATGGGTAATGGCTTTTTCGAGCACGTGCTGCCGAAGAGGTGAATCGGCCACTTCAAATTTCTTGGACAAATACTTGATGTCGAAATCAAACAACATTTTCGCATTTTCAGGAATAATCTCATTGACAATAATCTCATCTGGAACCGGATTGATGCTTAACGTCGTTTGCCCAGTAACCATTTCCATCACTTGTCTGAATCTTGCGGGCTTCAACTCCAAATACTTCCTCAAGTGAACTGCGCCAGACTGCGTATTTTTGGAAAGCAAATAAGTCATACCAGCAAGCAGCCGAAACGAACTATTGGTCGGAGCCAGCTGCAACGCCCGTTCGAAATGTTCGTCGCCATCACCCGATTTCCCAATCACCGCTTTGATTTCCCCTAACCGCAAATGGGCGACCGGCTGAAGCGGCGATGCCCGCCGGCTAAGCAAGAATTGATTGGCTGCCTGCGGCAAGTTTTCCCGAATCGGCGGTTCGTTAATAAAGTCAATTGCATCAGCTCGCGATTGCTGACGGAAAAAACAAACCGCATCGTAAACCTGTGGCACGTCTGTGCGAGCCCAAAGATCGTCAACTAGCTTTTTCTTCGCGGTCTCTGCATCGGCCTCGAAATCAAGCATCTGCACTTGCACAGCGTAGTCGGGGTGATTGACCCAGTCATTGAACATCGTGAGGCGTGAGCGATGAAGCCAAAGTTCGCCGAGATAATTAAGGGCTTGAACACTATGTGTTCGCTTGACGCCTTCAGTAAGCACCGCGATCCGTCGTTCGGTCTCCTCCAGTGGCATCAATTCGCGCGTGAAATTCTTAGCCCGTGGTCTCATCACGCCATCCATTTTCGCTCGTCGATGGAGATCCAATGCGGTCAATGTTGCCGCTGCAAACAAAGCGAGAACGACGCCTTGAGCGACATAGTTTGGAAGTTGAAAACGTAGCCACGATTTTTTCTTTAGCCTGCCAGCCAATGCGTGCCCGTTGTAAGCAAGAAATCCGACCAAAATGGCCAACAGCAACATATTGGCACAGATATAGAATCCGAAATCGAATATTGAAGCCACAAACTGCGACACAAGCAGAAAACACCCCATCGTGCCGACACCAATCGTCGTTGGCGAGCTGCCCTGGAACAACGTAATGTTGACATACTGATATGCGATTACCCAGGCAATCATAAACAGTACTAAGGCCGGCCAACCAGCGTCGACCAAAGATTGGAAAAACTGATTTTCTGCATAAACAAAGATCGCTGTTTCTTCGTCGGTTCGATAAAGACGATGAACATTTCGATACGACCCCAACCCGGCCCCAAACCAGCCCATGTCACCTACCGCTGGCCAGGTGTCTTTCCAGTTTTTAAAACGGGCGTCGGCGGTCGACACATTGACAATATCTGTCTCTTCAAAACGTTTGGAAAGCTGATCGCCAAAACCAATCCAGCTAGATAGACCGATCGCCAACGCAACGAATGGAATCAAGACAAGAAATGAATTTTTCGGTTTTCGAGCCATGCCGTAAACTAAAACCGTGATCGCCGCGGCAACTAACATCGCCAGCACACCGCCACGCGAAAGGGTGGCCACCACTCCAGCAGATATAAACACTGCACTCATAAGCACCGCTATTTTCAGCGCGGTTAACTCGGAAATGAACTCCAGAAAATAGAGAAGCAGCTGCCGCCAAACCGGAATTTCTTTGCTGATAATGTTTTGCGGTCCACTTCCTTTACGATTGGCCATCACGATCGGCAGCAACCCAATCGCACACGCTAGACACATACACAAATAGCCCGCGCCATTATTGCGATTGATAAACGGTCCAAAGTGTTGGCCGCCCAATTCGACTTTATGGAACCAAAACATCAAACCGTTGTCAGTTAACTTGTGGACGATCCCAAAAAACGAAATCGCAACTCCGTTTGCAGTAACTATCGACATCAACAAAATTAAATCGCGTTTAGTGCGAAAATATCGGCACCCTAACAACAGCCCCAAAATCGCCATCACCAATAGACGTATCTGCTTCCACGTTTCTTCTCGGTCTAAGGACATCGAAGCTCCGGCTGACAAATCACCGGTATAATTTGAATAGATCACCTGCTGTCGCCCAAGCAAAATATCGCCCAACCAGTTTGGTAGAACAACGGTTTGCGCAAGCCCAATCAAAAGTCCGCACAGGACCGGGAAAAAGATATATGGAAATACCTGCGACTTTTTCTCGTTAAGTGCAGTTTCAAACCACCAAAACGCTGTTGCGATAAGTAGTAAAATGGTGATCCAATGCTGCACCCAAGAATCCACGCTGGCAAAAACCCAAGGTGAAAGCAAGATTGCAATCAACAACGCAATTCGCCCCGGCCAGGAAAAACGATCGGACATCGATTGTTCTGTGCGTCGTTTAGACGAACCCGAACCGGCCCCCGACGGTTTGGCGACGATCGCCTCTAAAGTCATTTTGGGCGATTTGTCTGGAAGATTCATTGACAACCGAATTGATGAATGTCTTCAACAGTTTGACACCCGATGAAATCGAGAGTCTTTGTTGAAAAGGGATTTGATAGGTTGCAAGGTCTAACAATAGCCTCCAACGAACCCCACTAAGATGACCACTTGGCCAAAAATTGAAAACCTCAAAACGGCGTTAGGTTCAATGACGCCTGGTTATTCGGAAAATCGGCGGCTCGTTGAATTTGTGTAGAGAACAACCAAAGTTCCAGCGGCCAACAAACTCCATGGCATCCAGTCTTTCGTGTGTAACATTTTCGACGGTTTTTTTCGCGCCGAAACGCCCGTTACAGACGCTCCTCCCCCAAATGACTGAGGAACTAGCTGGCCAGAATTGGCCGCCGGAGAGCCATATCCGGCAAGGCTGAATTGCGGATTGGTCTGGAACTGGTTTTGGCTCGTCTGCCCACCAATTTGGTTGGGCCGTCCACCGTAAAAGCCACCTGATCCGTACTGAGAATCGAATCGAGAAGGGCCAAAACGAGACCCATTATTAAATGATCCAGTTTGTGGAATAAGTACGTTTTGGGCAACAGAATTAGCACCGTTTTGCGCAGAAGGCGGGGTTTTCCCTTTTTCATCCAGTATCTTCTTGACGAAACCGGGTAACCGGGCTTGGCTAGAAACAACAAAACTCTCCGCAACCAGACATTCCAGCCCCAAGATTATCAACATGAGACCGACAGCAAAGAAAAAAGATCGCCACATATCACTAGTTTCCTTAATGGAAAAACTTTTTGATGAGCGATCCTTCGCCTTAAACGTCATCGGCTTTAATCGTCTTTCACAGAGGCCGTTCTCCAGTTAACATTTGTGTCTCAGGATACATCGTTCAATCGTTGTAAACCGAATTTTGACAAGCGTCTTTGTCACTAAAAAAACTTGGACATTGACTGTTCGGGTTTCCCGCCAAGGGGGATTTGAGCGATACTCTTGAGATGTTCACAACTCAGTTTGGAACTTTATCTTATCAATCCTCATCATCTTATTTTTAATCTCCCGACGGATAATTTCAGCAAATTCCAATGACAAAAATTCACGAGCCCTCAATGCCTGAAAGCGGGAAACAAGTAAACGATACGAAACATGTACTAATCGTTGACGACGATTATGAAATCGTCGAATCTCTACGAACCATTTTGTTAGCTGAAGGATTTTTGGTCTCCGTCGCAACCGATGGCAACCAAGGTATTGCTTACGCAGAAGCTAAAAGCCCTGACCTCGTCATATTGGACATGATGATGCCAAGACGAAGTGGGTTTCTGGTACTGGAACGTTTGCGACAGTACAGCGACTCGCCTGTTCCTGTTATCATGATCACTGGCAATGAAGGCGCTCGACATCGCGAGTATGCCGAAATGCTGGGCGTGAACGACTACATCAATAAACCGTTCACGATGGATCGGTTGTTGACTAGCGTAAACCAACTTTTGGATTCTTAATGCCACCAACTATTGACGACCTTGGATTCACACTGGACCAAGTCACACCGGGTGAGGGCTGGCACTGCAGCCACTTTTTCTACACGTTTGACCGAAGCAAACTTTCAAAGCTCATCGAAAATGGTGCGGTGGGTGATAATGAACGCAAAGAGTTTTGCGACATCCTGGACAAAAACGGATCCGGAAAGCCCGCACGTTTTCAAGTCGGAATCACTTCGGGCCACAAAGCCGATTTTTCTGTGATGATGCTCGATCCTGATCCGATTCGCATCGAGTCGATTCACCAAGCTCTGATGGCCAGCACACTCGGCCGAGCGATCACACCGACTTACTCTTACGTTTCGATTTCCGAAATCTCCGAGTACGCACTGTCCGTTGAACAATACGGAGAGCGACTAAAACGAGAAGGCATGGACCCTGAGAGTTCCGCTTTTCAGAATAAGCTCAAAGCCTACGCAGGCCGCGTCGACAAAATGAACTACCAACGACTGACGCCTGATTTTCCCGATTGGCCAGTAAGTTGTTTTTACCCAATGAATAAATGGCGAGAACCAGGAGCGAACTGGTTTACGTTGCCGGCTTCTAAACGCCAATCTCTGATGTCAGAGCACGCCAGAAGCGGAATCAAATTCGCGGGCAAAGTCACCCAATTGATCACCGTTGGAATTGGTTTGGATGACTGGGAGTGGGGAGTGACATTGTGGGCCTCTAACCCAATGCACCTCAAACAGATCGTCTATGACATGCGGTTCGATGAGGCGAGTGCCAAGTACGCAGAGTTTGGTGCTTTTTACACAAGCTATATTTCCAGCCCGGAAAAAGTCTTAGATATTTGTAGAGTTTGAAAAGAAGTTGTATGACTTTGGGCGAACTTTTGTTTTGTGACCGGTGGCTCAATCGAGTTCTAACTCGCAATTCTATTTTTGATTGCAGTTAGTTTTTTCTGTTAGCTCGCTCGCCTCAAGGTTTGACCAACCAAGCGCAATTGGCCCCCAGTGGATTACGTACGCCCAGTTTTGTAGCTTCGATTTGCTCAAACAATCGCTTGTGTGTTCACGAATCGCAATCGACACGCCGATTAATTGCGGCGCAACGAGTGCAACGCAACTATTTTCCGATGTCGTTTGTTTCCGATGGCCCGAGTCGACTCGCCTTTTCATTTTCGCGCTTGATGGCGTCGTAAACTTCTTGACGGTGAACGGGGATCTCTTGGGGAGCATCAATTCCTAGTCGAACTTTATCTCCTCTAATGTCAACGATCGTGATCATCACGTTATCGCCGATCATGATGCTTTCGTCTCTGTGTCGCGACAAGACCAGCATGGCTGGCTCCCTTACTAAAAACTGACTGGCTACAAAGCCGCGGTAAAAAGCGAACGCCACCAGGTGTGGACATTCCACTTTCCCAATGACTCTCATCAACCGCGCCCGAAAAACACAATCCGGGGCAATCCTTTGCCGCGTGTATCCCAAATGCTCACTGGATGAAACGCTCTTAAAGTTGTCTCAACGATCAAACGAACGTTTTCGACATTAAGGTCGTGACATTCCAACGAACCACCCAACTGCATGCTTACGCTAGCAGACAGGCTTTGGTCGTTATCGACGTACTAGCAAACTAAGTTCAAAGAAACTGACAGTGATCAACCTGTACTTTAAATAAGGGTAATGCAGGTCCGCTTGAAAGGGTCAGGCAATTTTCAAGGGGAATAGAATCTCAAGACAGCGGCTGATTTTTGAACGTTATCAAACAACCGCCAAGATTCAGTTGGTTCAATCAAGAATGGGATGAACAAAAAAACGGCCACCAATACGGCGGCCGTCTTATGTTTCTAGTTTCTGGTTGCTCAAGAAGCTGGTTAACTTAAGAGGTAGCTTTGAGCTTGGTAGCTTAAAGTTAATTAAGCACTTTTAAGCACTTCGGCGAAGACTTGTTGGAAGCGTTGCCAACTCATACTGCATCGGTTGTGGATCAACCGTAACCACTTGGCAACCAATTCGGCGATCAAGATTGATAACCAATGGTGCACGAAGGTTCAGGGTCAAAGTCTCTTCGTCACGGCTAACGATACCCAGCACATAAGCCTGCTCGACGGATGTAAGCTGCAATACATCGACGTCCGACGGTTCCAAGCGAACTTGATACTCCGTTACAAACCTACGTGGCGAAACCACTGGAAGGGCAATTTCTGCATGCTGCATACTCTGCAGCCAAGCAACTGAAGAGTTGTCAGCATCAGCAAGCAAAACCCAATGACGACAATCCTCGAACCCTAAGAGTCCATTTCGGAAGAATAGAATGTCATCTGGTTCGATTTCGATGGCGGCGAACCTGGTTGTGTGAATTTTCATTTCGACGCTAAGTCCTTGACATTCATGGTAAGTCCAAAAAACCGTGTATTTTGGTTCCCTATTCCACGGTCCTTTCTTTTTAATCGTCTATTCTCGTAAGAACCTTCAGTAAAAATGGTCGGATTCTCACAATCTTGGCGACTAACCAAATTTCTTGCTTTTTGCGGGTTCGGCTCGACACACATTGGTGCCTTCTTTACTATGCATTACGGCAATTCTGCAAAGAACTCTTGCTAACCAAACGGTGCTAGCGATGGAAAATCTGATGATCCGCGATAACGTCGCCCACTTTGTAGCAACCGCGCTTTTGTTCGCGTTTCTATTGTGTGCCGTGACCATTTCTTCGCCGCCCTGTGCTGCCGCTACTTTCGAAGACCTCCCCACACCAACCAAGCAATCGGATCGCGTTTCCAGTCTGATCGAAAAACTTGACTCTGGAAATTTTGCTGATCGCGAATCGGCTTCAGCTGAACTCGCCAAACTTGGCAAAGAAGCAATCGGCCCTCTCGCGTACCACTCACTCGAATGCTCGCCTGAAACGGTTTGGCGAATCAAAAAAACGCTTGAGTCAATTTGCACCAACGGCGACCGCGATCTCTTTATCAAGTCACTTGGGATCCTCCAGTTGCGATTTGACACCGGCGCAGCCAATAGTGAAATGCAAATTAGATTCGGCCAGCTAAAACACGAATGGCAGATAAGACGCAAAGAAATCGCGGTTAGCAAACTCGAAAAACATGGCGCGATCATTACAGATCCTTGGAAAGATTCTGGAATGCAACGCTTCGGTGCACCTGCACTTGGTGGTGGCCCATTCTTTCGTGGTGGTACGACCGTGACCATCGATGGCATACCTTTTGAATTAGTCGATGGTGAACTTCGGCCTTTCACTGCGAGAAAGCAAGCAACTGTTAGAAGAAAAATGAATGTGCTTTCCACTAAAGCACAACGCGAAAAGATCCAGACAATCCTCAGTTCTTCCGTTGAAGAAAACGAAGAATTGGTTTTTGGTAAACCCAAAATCAAAAATCAAAAAAGCAAAAATCAAAAAAAGAATAGAGCAAGTGATCCGTTTTCAGCTCCATTAACGTTCAGTATTGGAAACCCTACGGCAAGCTCGCTTCCTGGCGTCACGGTTGAGATTCCACCAACTTGGGACGGCAAACCTGAAGATCTGGTTGAGTTAAATAAAATCGCCAAACTCTCTGAACTTACTTTGGTTGGACAAACGATCAACAACGAGGCGTTTAAACAGCTTGCAACACTTTCAGAACTCGGAACCCTTACGCTCAAAGACTGCAAGATAGAAGCTAAGGACGCGCGATGGAATTCGTCGTCGATTCAACATTTGATCATTGCCAATCAAAACATTTCGCTTGAACTGTTAACAAGCTTGAGAACTGTCCTCTCACTTCAAACACTGACATTTAACGAATGCAAAATCAACAAAGGTGCATTGAAAGGTCTTAAAAAGCTTGACTCATTGCGTGGCCTGACGTTCACCAAAATGGTGCTCGAAGATAGTTTTTTTGAAGCGATCACGAAACAAGAAAAACTGACGTTTGCAAATTTTTCTATATGCCGGTTTGACTCTGGACAATTCAAACGCCTTACTGCCAAACGCCCACGATTGCAGATTGATTATTCGGGACAAGCTCTACTCGGTGTTCATGGCCAACAGGATTTACACTTGAGTCCGACTAATACCCAGGGAATCACTGGCTCGATAATTACCGAAGTCGTTCCTGGTTCCGCTGCTGACGTATCAGGAATGCAAGCCGGCGACATTCTCCAACAGGTTGACAAAACGAAGATTTCGAATTTCGAAGACCTGCGAATCTGTATCGCGGGCCACCAGCCTGGTGATGAACTTGTTTTCAAAGCGAAACGCGGTGAGAAAACTGTGACACTCAAAGTCAAACTCGGAAAAGCTGAAGGCGTCGAGTAACCAGTTTTTATGAATACTACGTCTTGCTGATTTTGATTGGATTCGTCGTTCCTTGAACGGTTCTTTTCGGTGCCTCCGCAAAAAATCACGACGCTGCAAAAACACAGAAAACTCAAACTCTTATACGGAAACGACTAACAAAAAATTGGGAATCCGATCGTTCAGAGCCAACTTGAACGTTTACCATAAAATTTTGATGTAATTGTTTTGACGGAAACGCGCTTTCAAAGTGTTACTTCTTTTAATTTATTTAAAAGGTGCTCATCATGTACACTCCGTCAGCCCCAAACGCATCTGGCTACTTCTGCTTTTTCTTTTCAAATAATCAGGAGCGGGAACTTAATCACGTCCGCCCATCGGATGAAGAAATTCAGGAGATCCACAACCAGCTTTCTCACTTACAAACGATCGAATCAAAACTATCAGACCGAGATAAATTCATCCTCGACCAGATAATCACTGGCAAGCTCAACAAAGTGATCGCACGCGAACTCGATTTGAGCGAAAGAACAATCGAAAAAATTCGTGCTCGAATAATCAAGTGCTTTGAAGTAGAAACGATCGCTCAAGTCATCGCCAAGTCCGTTGAGTTAAGCGTTATCCGTAAATTCATTCTGACAAATAAAAATGTCAGCAAAAACTCTGCGGCGCTAACTGTCGCGGAAGCAACTCTAGCAAGCTAAGCTGGAGGAATTGGCAGCGTCACTTGATGGCAATCGGTAGACCGGGCGCTATCATATTTGTTTGCTCAAATGTTTGCCCATTGCCTAGCTCGAAGACCTCTGGGGATCGGCAACCTGGTCACACGGCGAGCGATCGTGGCACGGAAGCGGTCTTGGGCTTACACCTGAAGAAACCGGACAGTGGATGTTGGTCAAAAGCGAAGACGACGGGGTGACTTGGTCGAAACCGATCAACATCACAGCCCAAGTCAAGAAATCCGAATGGTCTTTCTTGCTTCAAGGCCCTGGCAAAGGCATCACGATGTCCAATGGCGGTATCCAAAGACGAATAGTCACTATTCAACTTAAGCGTGTTAGCCCTTGGCGAAAGCCACAAAAAACACTATTTTATGGAGCCCAAATCAACCAAACTCACAAGCCCGAGTGGCGGAATTGGCAGACGCTCAGGATTTAAAATCCTGTGTCCTTAC
>CAYZGP010000080.1:7068-27203 GCA_964478065.1 uncultured Pirellulaceae bacterium | reverse complement strand
ATTGATTCAAGTCATTTCGCGAAATACTAAAACGAAATTTTGCAGGCCAATGGTTGGCAAGGACGGAGAAACAAATTGCGCCCGCCGTTATCCCAAGTAAAGCAGTGCGTAAATTTGTAAACACAAGGGCGAATGACAACAAGAAGACGAGTAAAGCGATCAATATTGCCGCGAATTCTAAAAGTCGATTTTCAGGAAAAATGTCGGAAGCAATCACCGCAAGACAGCAAATCGTTAATCCTGAAAGCCAACGAATAAAGTTCGATTTACGATGATTTTGAACCATAAGCGAGATAACGTTCGGATTGACCGGCTAGTTAAAAAAAAATGTATCCATTTCAACTTACCGTGCCCAACAGCTTCGGTCCAATTCGTTTGTTATCCGGCGTATCATCCCGCGATCACGTGGTACATTATCGTATTAGCCGCGAAAGCATACGTACACCATAAACCATTCTGGCTGGGTTAGCCATTTTTTCGAGCAAAGAATCGTTGTCGTTCAATTTGGCTGATAACAAGCGATCAATTTCGTCATCCGAAAATTCACGGCGAAATCCAGTCATACAAGAATAGTAGGAAGGCGGTACTTGCCATGAAAGGAATATACATTTTGCTGATTCTTGGCTATTTCACTTTGGCTGGATGTCCGGATACGTCGCACCTCCTGGACGGACCTGACTACAGTGGCATCAGCGATTCGTCGGGTGAGTTTGAAAAATCAGACGAAAACAACAAATAGGTAGTTGGGACATGAGATACTTGTTAACTTGCTTTGTTGTATTACTTTTCTTTTTTCACGGTGGTCAGACGATGGCTCAAGAACGACTCCCCTTTGACAAAGTCGTCGGCCATTCAACCGGATGCGCTCAATTTTCGATTTACCATCCGGAAGATTTTTCTGACCGACGCGACTTTCCGGCAGGATGGGAAAACGAACGCTGGATCCTCAGGCGTGACTTTGACGCAGGAAAAATGGTGATCTGGTGTTCAGGCTCTGACGGCGCGGCAAATTTCCGATTCACAAAATCTGGTTTAACCGCACTTGAGAAAAGCAAAGTCGCGATCTCCCATGGATTTCGCCTGCGCTCAACAAGAGGCTTTGTTTATTTCGACGACTGTACCACGATTCCGTGCGAAGACGTAGAGGTACTTAGTCCCTCGCATGATCCCGAAGGATGGCTGCCTTTGGAGAATGGCGACTACAAAGTCACCGTGCATTCCCTCGATTGGTTTCAAAACGGTGCCGAGCCTCCCGAAGACCCCCAAGCTCATTTTGTGATCGCATTTGAAAAAGTCTCAGATATTTCCAAAGTCGAACTCAAACACCAACGCTTCGCGATACCCGATCTACGTCCCAGTGTTAAGTTCCACCAAAAGTTTGAACTCTACAAGCCAAAACCAAAGGAAACTAAAGCTGAGGAAGAAACAGAAAAGCTGAAGGATTCCTATGCGGCTCTGTCCACCCAAACGCCTTATACTTCTCCTAAGATCAAACTTGCCACTCTCAACCCAAACAACAAAGAAGAGTTCGACTACTACGATGCGATCAAAAAGTTTGGACCCGTTGTGTTTTTACTTTCCAAAGACGCCAACGTCGGTTTCATCAACGACTTTAGGGGTGGCGTCAAAGAAGAGGATGAAAATTACTTCCAAGCGCATTATTCTGCCTACGGTCCTGCCGTAAAAATCAAATCGTTTACACCGGGCGAGCCTTTTGGCAAAGTGTTGGTAGAGAAATTTGAACCCCCGAAAAAGCCAGCTTCCGTCGAGCAATTCGCGGCGCTTCGAAAGGAGTTTGTCCGCTACTTTTCGTCAGAGAATTACGCAAAAACGAAATACTCGGCACCGATTTACTCAACAATGCAAGCAAAATATTGTGAGAACCATGAATTGCTTCCGTTCGTACTTGGCGACACCTATTTCCTGGATCAAAAGCTGATGTTCGAATTAGAGTTCGAATCCGAAGCATCGAAGATAGAGCGATTGCTGAAGTGGCTTAAGACCCAGTAGAAGTTGGCGACGAAGTAGCGTTCGAGGAAAGCCGGTAGCGCACGGTGATATAATATCGGACGGGTCATCGTTTTTCCTCGGTAGAATGCATCCCTACATTCATTCCACGTTCGTCCGTAGTGATTGACAAAATGTTCTCTTCCGTCCACCCGCCAATAGATGTCGGCTTTAACGCCAACGGTAATCTCTTTTTTGTATTCACCAGGCACCTTCGGGGCGGTCATTCCAAGAACGGTGTCGTTGTAGGTCGGCCAATCACGGATTGCAAGCAACGTTGCGCCGACACAGCAGATCAGAATCCCAAAGACGCGAATTGCAAGTCGTTGCTTCAACAGTGCATGCTCCAAGTCAGATAACGGCAGCGATCACCGAGCCGAACCAGCGATCTTCCATTTCTAAACCACGCGCAAGTCGAGCTTCGCGTGCATTGCATTGTTATCCGCTGTTTTCAATGTTGATCTTCCATGTTACCCCAATTTTGTCGACCACGATGCCGTACCAAGCCGTGAAGGTCGATTTACCAAATGGGATGATCACCTCGCCCCCGACGCTCAGTGCAGCAAATATTCGTTTGGCTGTCTCAACCGACGTCGGACACAAAACTAGAGAAAAGCCTTGAAATTCTGGCAGCTCTGCATCTTCCGAGTAACCTACATCGCTAGCCTTAAATTCTGTGCCATCAATCCGAAAGGTTGCATGGAAAATCATCTCTTCCATTCCGGGCTCCATTAAGGATTTGTCTGGGCAATCGCGGAATCGCATGAGAAACAAAATTTCGGCATCCAGCACGTCGCGATAGAGATTTAGCGCCTCTTCTGTTCGTCCCACGAAATTAAGACCAGTTACTATTGCCATGAGATCCTTCGAGGTGTCTGTGTAACGATTAAGTTGGTAGCCGGATAGCGGCAACGATCACCGGGTCGCGGCGAAAGACATTGTTTTCAAAAACCGAGAGGCCCGCGGCTCCGTGTGCATCGTATTGTTATCCGCCATTTTGCGAATCTAAGCCACTATATAATTGGGATAGGAGTTGTGGCATTCCTGAGCCGAAGTCTATTTGCCTTTTGTGTATTCAATGACCTTGCCACAATCGTCAATAGTCATGTATCGCACACCACCAGGAGTCTTGGGAAGCCGCCAAACGGTGACGTTCCATTTTTTTTCGATCAATTCGATTTCATATTCAGCATCGGTCGTCCACGATTCACGCTTTTTAATTTCAGCTTTTGCTATTTGAAGTACTGCTGAATCGTCTGGCAATTGTGTCACTGGTTTAGAATCGTTCTGTTGGGTATTGGCGCTGGAAACATCGTTCGGATTTTCGCAGCCTGCAAAGACGAGAATTAGTGCAACAACCAGATTTCTCATACTCGCTCCAAGCGGATAACGCCCGTAATCACCAAGCCGGAACGAGCGATCATCCATTTCAAAAACACGCGCAAGTCCGGATTCGCGTGCATCGAATTGTTATCACGCGTTGTCTACATTTTTCTGGCAACTGAAATCCACGGAATCCCATCCATCCAAAATAACCGGACGATTCTTGAAATCCCAGGCAGCAACGATGTTTGCCGCGGCTCCTGCGCGCGACGCGCTGTTTGCAAGCGATTTGAAGTGTTGCGAGAGCCACTGAAACCCGTCCGGCGTCCCTGAGATTGTCAAGTAACACTGTTCCACTTCTTGGGGTGCGTCGTCAAGCTTCACCATCCGACGTTCTGTTCTGATGTGGATGCTGCCAGCCTTCAGTTCAGATATATTCGGTATTGCCATTTAGACTCCTTTTCCGGCAGGATAATTAGGTAAGCGGGATAACGGCAGCGATCACCGAGTCCGGACGATAGATCTTCCATTCCAAAACCACGCGCAAGCCGGACTTCGCGCGTATCGCATTGTTATCCGCCGTTGTTGCGATTTTCACTGCGTTGCTTGGGCGACCACAATATACAGTCAATTTTGTCGCACACGGAACTAATGTCAACAAGCGTATCTCTATCCGCCCTCAAAGTATTCTAAATATGGGCTATGGAATACGTGCTGTATCTCGTGAGTTCGAATTCCACGGATCCCTAACGCACACAATTCAGTTGCAATGAGGAGCGAACGTGAAAGTCTCCGTTTCTAAACAAAAAAATTTATCGATTGCGCAACAATAAAACAGTCTGGCGAAATAGATGACGCGAAGTTGGGCGGTTGGAAGCGACGTCAGGCACAGCCTGACCTACCACAACTTGGGGCTTTCAACTTGAGCCGTTTTGGCGGTTGAAGTTCGACGGTTGATGCGCGGCGATTGATATGCCACGAACGAGGCAAGGTCATCGCCTAAACACTAATCACCTAATTCAAGAATCAGGCCAATGCTCGCTTGCGGATTGGATGGATCAAGCGTGATTCGATTGGCAATCCAGCGTTCGTTTTGTTCCAGAATGCGATCCTGCTCTGCTTTGGAAAAAATCTCGATGCTGCTGGGACGTCCTGACTGGTCATCCATCTGGTGAGGCATGACTTTGATGCCTGCAACCGGATCGTCGCTGACCCATCCTTTCCCGTTGGCATCGGTGACATAAATCTTGGCTGTACTCTGATCAAGTTGCTCTAACGCTTGAACGACCCTCGCCAGCAGATCCAACTCTAGTGTGACCACACCGAAGATCTCACCCGTCGCTTCATTAAACACTGGAGTGGACACGAGCAAACTCACTTCCTGGCGCTTCTTTCCAGTTTGTTTGTGCCGATATTGAGTCGTTAGCAAAATATCAGCCGGTGACAAATGACTAATCTCGTCGAGAAAGTCTTTATCGCTGACAGGTTTAAGCTGACTGGCAGGTAAACGGCGAACGAAGCCCATTACGCCTGCGTGTCGTTCTACGCGGACGAGCGATGTTGCTTGCTCATTTTCGATAGCTGCGTAGTTGACGCTGCGATAGTTTGGGTTTGCTCGAAGTAAACCAATATATATCGTTGCCAGGCGGTCCTCCCAAACCTCTTGGCCCTCGGCAGTATTATTATCAGTGCCTTTGACTCCAACGCGTGCGTCAATGATTGCCTGGATGGGCGGTAACGTTGACATGAACCGCGTATTGCGCATCAACTCGATGGCGGTTGATTGAAGCTGAACCTCAAACTCGTTGCTATAGACGCTCAGTTCATCGAATTGTCTCTGCTGTTTGGCAAGCTGGCCTTGGCGAAGGGCCACGCCCAATGTCGAAGCGGCAACGATGGCGATAATCAGGCTTGCTGCGATTATCTGAGACCAAACTTGATGGTGTCGGACCCAACGTTTGACGCGCTGAACAAATTTTTCTCGTTGAGCTGAAACAGGTTCGCCGGCCATCCACCGCTGAAGGTCATCGGCCAGTTCCATTGCCGTTTGGTATCGTGCGTATTGCTTCCGAGCCATCGCCTTGGAACAAATCGCTGCCAACGCATCATCGACTCCGCTGTCAATATCCAGCGCGCTGGGAGATGGACGACTGGCAATCGAAGACAATAAGTCTCGAGCTCCGGTAGCTTGTGTCTGCGCTCGCGATCCTTCGTGTGGAGCATGCCCCGTTAGAATCGCAAATAGAATCGCACCCAAACCGTAGATGTCAGTTCGCTCATCGAGTTCATCAATTCGCCCGGCCGCTTGTTCGGGAGCCATATAAAGCGGAGTGCCGAGAACTTGGCCATGCATGGTACTGTGCGATTTAATTCCGGCTGAAGCAAGCTCGCCGCTGGCCTCTCCAAGATTGACATCGCCAACGACTTTCGCAATACCCCAGTCGATCACGATCACTTGTCCAAAGCTGTCGATCGCAATGTTCTCGGGTTTCAAGTCACGATGAATGACTTGGCGAGAGTGAGCGTGTCCGAGTGCCTGGCAGGCGTTAACAAAATCGTCCAGCAATCGGCGGATAAGCATCGGATCGTCGTCACCTTCGGCGCGGCGTTCGTGATACTCCATGATCGCGTCATGCAAAGTCGTCTTTCCCAAAAAGCGCATCACATAAAATGATTTTCCTGTGCTTTCTTCGGTTCCAAGCTGATAGATCGGAACAATTCCTGGGTGCTCCAACCGTCCCGTGATAATGGCTTCACGATCAAAACGCTCCACCGCAGTGGGCGTATCGTTTCCGGAAATTTCCTTGATCGCCACATAGCGTTTGAGACTTTCATCGTACGCCAGCCAAACTCGCCCAAGTCCGCCTTGGCCGATCTTTCTGATCAGCCGGTAGCCATGCATTGCACTACGACGATCCGACGAATCGAAAACACCAGTGCTTGCGGCGGCTTGAATCCCCAGCAAGCGAGAGACGCGCCCCGATGGATCGAGCACCGCCAGCGTCCCGCCGATCAGGCTGTCACTATCAAAACTAACACTGCCATTTTTTATTGATTTGGTTAGCAACTCGTTGGCTTCATTTGCCATAATTTTTCGGGTTGGTTCGTCAATCATACCAAGCTTAACAAGGTGACCAAGCAATGGCACGCTTCCATGGATCGTCCAGCTACGAATGGCTTCGGAAAGTTTCCGTTCACTGACGACGGCGTTTCGCAGTGCTACAGCCGCGGTGGCAATGTCTTCTTGCTCCTTCGAGAATTGGGAGCCGGCATCACGAGTTTCGAGGTAACGAGCGTCATTATTAGCGGGGTCAGGAGCCATGCCGTTCGTTTTCTTTATTGACGTTGAGTTATCGCAAGGAATGGACTGAGTTTCTTCGTCGATTCCTTCGCCTTGAATCACACCCCGTTAAGTTTTGATTGGTTATATACAGTATAGCTCAAAGTTAGTGCCAAACTGTTTATTTTAAAGCCCTGCCATAGCCTATTTCGAACTGAAAAGCTCTTCACCAAAGATTTCCCGCTGCTCATATGGCGTCGTCGTTTGCAATAACTTGTCCAGTTCAGGCAGACGATAGTGCGGAACCATGGAAAACAGGTGATGGGCCAAATGCATGTCCATCCCATACGGAAACACCGCCCACTTCATCAAAAAAGGAACTTCTGCGTCCCGTGTGTTGTTGAAACGCCCAGGCAAGGTATGGCTGTGCTGAATATCTTCTCGCAAAATCATCAAAAATGAAAACGTTGTAGCCAACGGCAAAACCCATAGCACGTAGTAACCCATTACAAATGGAAGGCCAGTTGTAAAACGCAATTGGACAAGCACCGAGAACAACATCGCGATAAAAACCATCCGTCCGATCAAAGCAAGTTTTGGATTTACGTACGGCTTGAACGTTCCTTCGATAAGAGATTCTCGGCGTGCAAGCGCCACAAAAATTGATGCAAGGACTAGCACCGCGGCTGTCATGGGCCATAACAAATGCAATTGCTCCGCAAAGTAAACGTAGCCAAGTGCTGACAAATACACGACCAAGAACGATGCCAAAATCAAGCGGCTAACCCAACTGCCTTTACGACGGAATTTGGCAAGCACGCCTGTCAATAAAGCAAGTTTTAAACGGATAAACAGAAACCGAAGTTGATTCGGAATCGCCAGAGCCGGCCCAACGATGCACCGCCACAAAAATGCCCGACGCTCCATCGGCGGTTCGTACTGATGACCGCAAACAGACATGTACGCAAAATCTGGATCTAATTCCGGATCGTTGGTGTGCTGATGATGGGCCATGTGTTGAATTCGATAATTGTAGGTCGTTACCCAAATGGGATAAAAACAAAACCAATCGCTTGCCATTTCATTTAGCACCTTGTTTCCAAACAAGGAAAAGTGGCTTGCCTCGTGACCCAGCATGACTAAACGGTGCTGGCCAATCCCAATCAAAACGGAAACTGCCAAGACCAAAGGAACAAAAATCCAAGTCGACATCATCGCTTGAGCCCAAGCGGCACAAATCAAAAACCCCAGACCAATGACTACCGCGAGGTAACTATACTCCGCAGCCAAGTAACGCCAATTTGTCCAGTTGTCGACCTTTCGCATTTTGTTAATTTGGCTGACGATCTCACGACTTCTCAGTTCACCAAAATCATCTTTGGTTTCAGTAGCGCCGCTTTTTCGTTCTTTCAACTTCGTATTCATCTTGATCTACTTTTTACTCGACTGACAACAATCTGTCTTACTCAAATATTTACGCTGCCACTAGGGTTCAGGTTTAGCTTTCTTGATATGCAACAGAAGCAATGCGGGCAATATCAAGATGTCCGCAATCAATGCTAAAACCAACATGCACGTAATGGAAACAGAAAAATTGCTAACAACGGTCATTTCACTAATTCCGTAAACTAGCAGCCCAGCGCTGCCAATTGCCGTTGTATGCAGCATAGCCGGGCCACATTGCGAAATCGCTTTACGAATCGGGTCCATAATATTGGCCATTGTGCCGCCAAATTCGCGAAAACGAATCAAGAAATGAGTTGTGTCATCCACCGCAATTCCAAGAGCAACACTGGCAGTCATCGCAATTGCCAAATCAATTGGCCAGTTCAACCAGCCAAGTGAGCCAAAGAGCACGACAATAGGAAACAGGTTGGGCAACATCGCAAGCAACCCCAGCCAGAAGGAACGCAACACAATAATCAGCACTGGAGTGATAATGACGAAAGCCAGAATGAAGTTGCGATAAAAGTCCTGCAGTAGTGTGACTTGAGCACTGTGGAACAAGTGATTTTTTCCAGTGTAGGTCAAGTGAATACGAGAGGTAATCGCAGCAAATTCATCTTGCGAAACCAAACGGTCTATCGCCGACGACGCTTTGTCCAAGACAATCTTTTGCAATTCACCGACATCCGTTTCTTCTGTGAAGGGGAATCTAAGACTGACTCGCCACGTTTCATCGCCTGAGGAGATATCAAGAAATCGAGACGAAGCAAGTTCATCCCGCTGAACGTCGAGCTTGGATTGAATGATGTCCCGTCTCATTCTTGACCTGATATTACGACCGGTCGGTACTCTTGGAAGGTAATTTAGCAGCGAATGGGTTGCGCCAACTTCCGGCAACGACGATACAAACCTTTGGATCTTGTAAACCATTTGTGCGCGAACATGAAAATGTTCCGCGTCAACCTCTTCAAATTCAACCACTAACTCGGATTGGTCGATCGGTCCTATCCGCTCTTCCAAGTTCGTTAGTTTTGTTATGAAATCCGATTTTGCATCAAATAGTTTTCCAATATCCACCCTCGCAGACAATCGAGACAAACCGAAAACGGAAAACACCATTAGCGCCACGCCCACAAACGCCAAAATGACTTTACGCCGCTGAATTATTCGGGAAATCTGGTTCCAGGATTGATGTTGGTCAGCACGCTTGGCCAATTTCAACTGCCCCGTCTTTCCAAATCTGTGTAACAACCAAGGCACGACAGCGAGTTGGAACAAGAGCGCGAATCCGGCTCCTGTTGCGCAAAACAAACCGAAACTTCGAATGGCTGGAAAGCTACTGCGTAACAGTGACAACATTCCAATTGCAGTTGTTAACGCTGAAATACTGCAAGGCTTCCAACTGATCGCAATCAGTTTTTTGGGATCGCCGATGGCTTCGAGACTGTAGTGAATTAAGTGAATGCTTCCGGAGGTTGTAAGGATGTAAACAAGCGCGGGGATGATCGACATTAGCCCGCCGAACTTGAATCCGAAAATCGGGACGATAGCGATACTACATGCCGCCGCACCAATCGCCGCCAGGAAAACGAGTGACGACAATAGCACGTTCTTCAAACAGTAAAGCGAAGCGATCGCGGCAAAGAAAACAGACGGAAGTAAAAAGTAGAGAAATGAATCTCGCAAAGAATTATCAATATTGATTCCGACGTAGGGATAGCCTCCGAAAATCGCGTCACCCAGCTCAAGGTCCGTCGTCGCAGAAATCGCAGCCTCTATTTGACGCAGAGATTCTCTCCGGTCAGACGAACCATTCTTGGTCAGCTCGATGAGAGCAAGCGTTTGATCTGTATCGTCAACCCCGAAAAATATTCCTTTGAATCGCTTGACGATATGCTTCAATGGCAAATCAATTTCAGCCCGAAGCTTATCAATCACATCAGAACCATTGACAACCGATTGAATCAGGTTGCCCTCGTCTTGATCGATCAGGGTATCGCAGAACTGTTGGAGACGAGGGTCGTTGATGGTGCACCCGTCCCAAGTCACCAGCAAGAAATCATCGGACCCAAACTTGGATTCGAACTGGTTGTATTCCTGTCGAGAGGGCGAGTCATCTGGTAGCCACTGAACGACGTCTTCTGTGTTTGATTGGAACTTCGATAGGCCAAAGACGCAAAACATGGAGCTCAGGAGAAGCAGCGCCACCCCGAAAACATCAAATTTCGATAGCCCTTTAAGTTTGTTCAAAGAAAACTCGATATGGCAATTAAGCTGAATGTAAGACGACTAAAGCGGACTATTTGGCCAACCACATTGGTCAAGAATTAGTGCTGCACAAATAATTCAAGGCATCCAAATTTAGCCTTTTTGATGCTGTTTCGGCAATCGTAGCAGAAACAATCCAACTCCGTTCGGCGGGTGCCCTAAACAATGCAATCTTTTTGTCTTTTATCGGTGGCATTTTGCGATGGTCCCAGATAAATTTTATTACATAAAAACTTCTCTTATTTGCTATTCAAATCGAAATATAGTTGTAAGACGTAGGGAAGTTTTTCGACTAACAGAACGGCTGGCATGGAGGCGCGTCGACCTCCACAGACGGATCCTTGACCGACCACTATGAATCAAAGTTTGCCTGAAATGAACCTGACTACTTACTCATCAAGTCTGCGAGCGCCGAAAAATGAGAAAAGTTCAATTGGATTGCGCCAACTCGTAACAATGCGTGTCGCAGAAAAAGGCAAACCGCTTTTCTGCATTCACCCTTCTGGCGGCGACATTGGTATCTACAGAAAACTTGTGTCGAGAATCGGTCCCAATTTATCAGTGATGGGAATCCAATCGCGGCTCGTTTGCGGCGCGACTAACGAGTTTCCGAATCTGCAAGAAATGGCGTTCGCTTACACTTGCCTTGTCAACGAGCAACAACCGACTGGGGTGATCAGGCTACTTGGGTTCTCCCTCGGAGGATTTGTGGCCTCGTTGATGACCCGCGAGCTCCAGCGATTTGGTCGGTCAGTTTCATTTTTAGGCTTGATCGACAGTAATCCAAATTGGACCACCGGGACGGGAATTTCTCATCGAGAACTTTGCCTGAGGCTAACCCAGGTTTTTACAAAGTTCCAAAGCATCGGAGTCATGAGGCAAAAACCGTTGGCGACTGTTCAGAAAGATGTTTCCATTCTTGTGAACGCCTGTCTAGCCGATCAGCCGATCACATCAGCTGAAGTCATGGCGATGACCACTGAAATGGGGTACGTCCCAAGTCAGCAAAAGGATGCTGAGCTATTGATGAAGTTCACAAACACGTTCCTCACCCACTGCAGACTGCTAAAGAATTTCCAACCGCCCGAAATCAATTGCCCCTTGTATCTTTGGTGGCCAAGTGAAGCGGCCGAGGAAAACGAATCGGGATCGAAACTTTGGGTTGAAAAAGCGAATGAACGAGTTACCGAATCAGTTATCGATGGAAGTCACTATTCGATCATGCGAGGCTCAGCAGTTCGGGTTTTGACCGCCGAAGTTGAAGCCGCAATTGCCCACGAAGACGCTTTGTGCAATTCGGATCAAGCAACTTAATTATCAATTGCATCCATCACTCATCGTGAGTAGCTCCAGCTTTTGCCGCTGACATTTACCTGTCGATCCGTGGTTTCGTCGCAGAATCGAGAATCCGGCGCTTCCACGAACCCAGCAAACCTTCGGCTGCTTTCTGCGTTAATTCCGAAGCCAGATAGGAAGCGTCCAGAGTTAACCGATTGCCGTAAAAGTTAACTGAAAAATTGACAATTATATTGCTACTGCATGGCGGCAATACGTGGACTGACTCAACCAACAGGTCCTTAACGGCCAACTCTCCATTTCTGACCAGTTCACCCTCGCTGAACACACGCCCTAAATTGGTCATGACTGTCGTCGCAATAGGAACCATTCTCTTTGGGCGACTCTTTCTTCCAAATTTGAAGAATCTGATGACCGGCCAAATTTTGGCGTACGAATTAAGCGACTCTATCCAAGCGTACTGCAGATTCCATCGACGAATAAAATCAACCTGCCTTGTAAGGTCCAACAGTAACTCTGGATTGCTTGAGCTGTCAGCGTTTAAGGTCTTTTGCGTTGCCTCCAGATAGGCCATCGACACGCAGTTTGCAGCCGGCATATGCTTATGCCTTTCGTCTCTCAGTGAAAACGGAATCAGAATTCGAAGAGCGCGGTTGTTTCGCTGCGCTTCAGTTTCTGCGGAAGCCGTTTTGTTTTCATCATTTGCGCTGGAGTTGTTTTTAAGATAATCACTAATTGTATGAAAAAGCTCGCGAGCCAAAATTGTGTTCGTTGAAACCGACATCCGGCGCCCAAACTCCCCAAGCTGTTTTGTTTCATCCAAGCTTAATCTCGAACTGCATTGTTGTGGCAATTCAGAATCGATGTCACCGCCATCACCACTGGCATTTGCGGATCTTGAAAACATTCTTGGCTTTGACAACAGCATATTGCCAGCTCGTTTTGGGCGAATCACCAAAGCGCGCCAAACACGATCGGCAAAACTTGGCTTGTTTGGAGAGGGAAAATTTCGATTGAGTAATTGCTGTTCATCAACGACCGCCAGCTTACCAATCAACTCAGTGTTGTCACCAACCAGGCATTGGTACCGATGAAGCACATTCTCGACGAACCCAAGACCTCCTTTACCGTCACAACATGAGTGGTGGTACATGAACGTCATGACGATACGGTTCTGATTGTTGGCGTAAAAGCGCCAGCCATAAAATCGGAACCCAATTTCGATTTCCAAATCAATGGGAACAAAGTCTTCTATGGGCGCACTGCCTTCGTCCGGATTTCCGTCAAACCATCGAATTTCTGGTGTGCAATTCGACGCCGGTCTCCAGAAACTTTCACGATGCGTTTCTCCAACCGATGCATTGGCTTGAAAAAGCGGTTGGCGCCCTAGCTCAGCCATGATTGCTTCGGAAAATTTCGGGGCATCAATCGTTCCAACGCAGTCCAGTCGAACAATAAACTCCATCGGAGTAGCAGAAACGCGGTCGGACATCGACCACTCAAAAGGAGACAAAACCAATTTGTTCAAAACACTCATTTAATTCTGCGCCAATCCTGGATCGTCGTCGCAAGCAGCATCCCGTTTACCGCGCCGGCCTAATGCTGCCTGAACCTGCCCGGTCACGCGACTGGTCAGCCACGCGTCTGACCTGCATTCTAATTCCAGAGTGACTTGAAGATCGTCCATAGAATCTTACGGCCAGCATGAAATGTGCCTTTTATAGTCCCTGAGATTTTGGAGACGCCAACACGGCAGCGATAGTCGACTGGCACTTCGATGCACTTCATTTTTTGCTTTGCCGCTTTGACCTGCATCTCAACAGTCCAACCGAAATTTTGATCCTTCATGTCCAGCTGAGTTAATTTGTCCCACCGAATCGCTCGAAATGGGCCAAGGTCGGTAAAACGGTATTTGAAAAACAAACGAATTAGCGTTGTCGCCAACCAGTTTCCAAAAATTTGTTGCGGCATCATCGCGCCAGACTCTTTTTTACCAAGCGCTCGAGAGCCAATCACAAGGTCGTAATCTTCTTCGATAATCGGCGCAACGACCGAAGGCATTTGCTCGGGATAGTCCGAATAATCGCCATCGAGAAACACAACAATGTCTGGCAAGTCGTCTGGTGATTTGCCGCCGAGATACTCTAGGCCCTTTAGACAAGAATTTCCGTAGCCTGGCTCAGGCTGGTCGACTACAGTAGCTCCGAAAGATAGGGCGACTTCTTTGGTTTTGTCTTTGCTTCCGTTGTTACAAACAACCACTTCTCTCGCGAAACCTGCAGGAATGTCCTGAAGAACCAGTCCAATGGACTGTTCTTCGTTGTAAGCAGGGATAATGACGTCAATATTCAAAAGATTTTTCGGAAGAGTGATCAAAAATAAGGGAGTAAATCTAGGCTCAATTGCGAACAGTGACGATCTTTCATTTAACTAACGCATCTTAGTCGTGTAAACCGACAGCCGACTACGCGATGCTGGCAACAATTTTCTCAACGAATCAAACTTTCAAGTTTCTCAAACAAGTTGCTTAATATTTTACCAAAAAGACACGAAACAGAACTCCATCTCTATTCCTAATCAATAGATAAGTGACTAATTTCAGCAACTAAAACAAGCCGAATTTGCACTCAAATACCTGAAATGATCTGGAACAAAGGAATCAGAATGAAATGGATGTTACTTTTTGCTGTTTGCATCAGCCTAATATGCGCAACCGCTGCAGCACAGGGGCAACAGCAGGCTGAGATCCGTTTCAACACGGCAAGCATTTTGCCTGCCTCCATTTTGCAAACCGAGACCTACAAAATTGCCGATACAGTTTCGGTGGACAACCATCAGTTTCAGTTTATTGTTGAAACTCGCTACGGGACGCTTCCGGTTACCGGCATACCGATGCTTGAAAAGCGGATTTCTGAATTGCGTGCCATCGAACAAGCGGGCAAAATCAGCAGCCAAAGAATCGTGGTCAACAGTGCCTGGGAAACGCTCAAGCAAACTCCTAGAGGGGCAGGGCATTTACTTAGTGACCCAATCGGAATGTTCAAGCAAGCTCCGCGGGGAATCGGGAAGGTGGCTGCGAACTTTGCCGACCCAGTCAGCAGACGTTCTGGCTCTGAGGCTCGAAGAAAGTTAGCAGCGAATTTAGGCGTCGACTCAGAAACAAGAAATCCAGTATTGAGTCAAATGCTTGGCCAATTGGCAGCCCGAGAAACAGTTGGCCATTCCGCAACCAAGTTCGCATTGAGCGCCGCAGTTCCAGGGCTTGGAACACTGGCTTCGATGGAAGAACTACGAACCACTGTGGCTTCGAAAACCCCTCACGAGCTTTTAAAACAGATGGACGCCGAGCTGACTCAGATGGGCACTTGGGCTCCTGTTAAAAACGCGTTTGTTAAATCCAGAAATTGGACGCTCCTCGAGAAGTTTGCTTTTATGCAATGGTACAAGCAACTCAATGGTGTCCAGCATTCCGACGTGTTGCTTTACATGGCCAGTCAGGACAATTCCGAAGCGGATATCTTGCGTCATCTGATCGCGGTCAGGTTATTGGCAGAGCTACATTCGAAAAACCCAATCCAGTCCTTGTCCGACGCGGGACTACCTGTTGCCTGGTTGAAGGATGGCCAAATTGTTGGAGTCTGCTCGATCGACTACTTAACCAACGCTGCTGAAGTTCAGCAGGTCGCAATGGGATTCAGAAAGAACAACCCCGCCAAGGCAATCAGTTTGCTTTCGGCAGGTTGGGTTTCGCCCGAGGCTCAGAAAACGCTGGACGAAAACAAGATCACTTTTGTGCGGGCAGATTTTGCAGCCAATGCAAAAATTGCCAATCAGTCAACGAGTTCTGAAGGATCACGTCGATGAAACGACCGCCTGCGAGTGCCATTGGATTGATTGCGGTAGTATGCTGCCTGGCTATGCTTACCGGATGTCAATCGTTCAAGCAACGTAGGCAGGTAAGTTTGGGAGAAATCTATAGCGATCTCGCGCAGTTACCTGATACCGAACGCAATCCGGTGATTGTGATTCCAGGAATCCTTGGTTCGAAATTGGTTGACAATCACACGGGCGAAACCGTTTGGGGCGAAATGGGCTTGGCGGGAGTAAGTCCGCTAAAAACTCGCAGCCTTACGGAACTTGCACTTCCAATGCAGATGGGAGTTCCACTGCATCAACTGCATGATCAAGTCGGGCAAGACGGACCGCTGGACCAGATAACGTTTCGGGTGGCGGGCATTCCAGTAAGAGTAAACGCCTATGCCCAAGTTTTGGCGACACTTGGCGTTGGCGGCTATCGTGATCAACACTTTCGCGGTACCTCGCGAAAAAACGAAGTCCAGTATGGAGATGATCACTTCACTTGTTTCCAGTTTGCCTATGACTGGCGAAGAGACATTAGTGAGTCAGCCGCACTGTTGGCTCAATACATAGAAGAAAAAGATGCCTATACAAGGCAACAGTATCGCGAGCGATATGGAATCGAAAATCCCAACATCAAATTCGACATCGTGGCTCACTCGATGGGCGGCATGGTGGCGCGGTATTATTTGCGTTACGGCAATCAACCGCTTCCCGATGACGGCTCGCTTCCAGTGTTGAATTGGGCAGGAGCTCAGCGTGTTGGCCGATTGTTTATTGTGGGAACCCCCAACCTGGGTTCAACCAAAGCGATCACGGAAATGAAAAATGGATTGCAGCTTGCACCTCCGATGCCTAAATTTCCAGCGGCGGTTGTTGGAACGATGCCGGCTGTCTATCAGCTTTTCCCTCGCAGCGAAGATCGGCCACTGATTTACCAAGACGGTACTAGTCCCGACCTTTTATCGCCAAACACCTGGCAGGAGTTGGGATGGGGATTGGCCGACAAAGGACAAGACCGCGTGTTGGCAAGATTGATGCCCAATTGCTCAGTTCAACAACGACGGCAAATCGCGCTCGAGCACCAGGCGAAATGCTTGAGTCGAGCAAAACAGTTGCATCAGGCTTTAGATGCTTCTGCACCGTTGCCCGAGGGTTTGGAAATGCACTTGTACGCTGGCGACGCCAAGAAAACTCTGCATCAACTTTGCGTCAATCCACACAATGGCCGAATCAAAAAAGAGATCAAGACGGCGGGCGATGGGACGGTCACTCGCACCAGCGCTATTGCTGAAAGACGGTACGAAGCAATGCCGAGGCCATTTCGAATGATCCAGTGGGACGACGAGACATTCCTTTCGACGGACCATTTGGGTCTTACTCGTGACCGGACGTTCGTTGATAATGTCTTGAATCAATTGTTGGAAAACCCTAACGTCCGATGATTGCGTTATAAAAACGCCGCTTTGACGTCGTTCTCGCGTTTACTTGGAATCCGACGTCAACGTCTTTTCGATCAACGACCTTGAAAAGGAAGGGATGTGATCCACGTTTGACTCGATCGTCTTCATTGATTCTGCGACCCGTTTGGCAGCGTCATCTGCGTTAGTGACCCTATAGAAATGGCTCAGTCGTTTTCCAGCGTCGATTGTGGCTTGATTGGTTTGCAAATTGGGCGGTCGAATCAACTTAAGTGAACTGAAACTCGATTGTAAAAGAGTTTTTGCTTCAGCAGTCTTTCCAAGTTTCAGATATGTGATCCCTTGCAATGATCTTGCTTCTTCCAGCAAGTGTGATTGGGCTCCTTCCAAGCGTTCACTTTTCAGAATTTCGATGACTTCATTAAGGCTCGCAATTAGCGTCTCATCTGGCTCGACGATGTACCGGACAACGCAAGCTCGATAAAGCTGTTGGGCTGAAAAAAGGAAGTTGTCGAGATTGGAAAAACGTTTCTTAATCTTGAACTCAAATTCGTCGACTAAGGAAATCGCATCCTTGTTGCCTTGCAAGGCCAGCAATTCCGCATGCCAAATCAGCGGCTCCAAGTTATCGAAAAAAGATGGATAGCCATTAGCGGCGCTGTCATCCTCGTCGCCGAAAAGTTCTTGTGCCTCTTTAAATTTCTCTTCAGCCTCCTTGAGTGCACCTTGATTGGCAGCCACGATCGCCAGCTTGAATTCTCTTCGCTTCACCAACTGCTGATCGCTACCAATGGGAGACCCAGGTTTTGCAAACGCAAGATTTAGATACTCTTTTGCTTTCTCCGGTTGATTCATTAGCGTGTAAAGATCGGCGATTTTTTCCGCACTCAAACAAGCTCTCTTGTGGCTTATTCCATGTTTTTCTACTTGAGCATTGTGAATACTCATTGCCATTTCCAGAGCTTTGGAAAATTCCCCTGTTTTGAGATAAGCTTCGACAAGCCAATAGCAAGGGAAGGCTTTGTGTTTATGCAAACCTCCAAAATTTGTCTCGCATAGATCTACCGATTTTTGCAGATATTTGATCGAATCACGGTACCTGCCGACTTTTTGAAGCGCCATTCCCAACGCAAAACTTGATGAGTACAAACTTATATTGGGTGAGTTTCCAAATCGTATTTGAAGACGAGGAAAAAGCTCCTCAAGTATTGGAATAGCCTTTCGCGGCTGGTTGGAATGAACGTATGAACGACCGAGAAGCATTTGCGCAACCTCAAGTTCTCGATCATCGAATTCGAATTTTCCCTCCGTTTCGGAAAGCATCGTGGTTAGGACTTCAATCGCTTTTTCTGGCATTTGGTTGAAGACATAAACTTCTGCGAGACGGAGTCCATACTTGGCACCATTTTTCTCCCAGCCTCGTTCCGAATGGGCTTCCATAACTTCCAAGGCTTTTTTTCGGTTCCCCAAATGGAGATAGTTCGCCGCCAGGCTGGATTGGAGCAAAAAGAAAAATTGCTCGTTTGTCTCTTCTTCTTTGCTGAGGATTTCCTGCAATTCCAGATATAGCAGCATGGCACGATCTGGTTGATGATCTGACGACAAAGCGTTGGCTAGCCTTAGCTGAGCATTGCGCGCGAAATCACTTTCAAGTCCGTACTCTTGCTTTGCAAAGCTGTGAGCCTTTTGAAAAAGCGGGATCGATTTCTTGTCGAAACCTAGCGCATGGTAACACTGGCCAATTTGCAACTGAAACGCGGCCACAACATCGGGTGCTCCAATTGAGTTGCCTTCTAGCTGTTCCGCCGCGTTGTCGAGGTTTTCAACAAGCGAGTCAATCAGCGGCTTGCCTGATTCTGCGCTTTGGTTTGGATGAAGGTTTTCAAATACAGAGCCAAGGATTTCGTTACCTTTTTTGAGTTGCTCCAGCCGAAACTCTGCTTTCGCATTCAATTCATTCGCAACATTTTTCGCGTCGACAGCTAAATCTTTTGCGATTTTGGCGTCTTTCGCTTTTTCATCCGCTAGTGCTCTGGCAACGCTTTCCTTATAAAACCCGATGGAGGTACCAGCGACGCCGGCGAGCAGGATTCCAAGGCACGCCGCAAAACAGGTCACCATCATGGATCGACGTTTGCGAGTTTCTTCATTCTGGGTTAATTCTTTTTCAAGTTTGATTTGAAGTGCCTGAGCCGTGTCCTCGCGAGACGCAAAATAGCACAACATTTTGTGAGCGACCGCATCTGCGTCTTGTGGCCGGTTTTCTGGCTTTCGTTCCAAACAGGATCGTGTTAACTCGGCCATCTCAAAATCGACTTTTGATTTAGACAATCGCTGATTCAAATCGTCTAACGCCTCCTCTGGTTGAGCGTTTGAGCGAGCGATGGCAGGAGGCACCGATCCAGTCAAAATCTCGCAGAGAATCGCGCCCAAAGAATAAACGTCCGATCGTTTGTCGATTAAGGCATTTTGCCCCAATGCTTGTTCGGGCGACATGTATCTAGGCGTTCCAATCACTTGGCCATGACGAGTTAAATCTGGTTTGGCGGTGTTGGAATTGCCAGAATCAACTGAGGGTGTGCCGTCTACTTGGTCGTGCTTTCCGTTAACGCTTTCAAGGCTAAAAATTTCGTCAGTCGCTGTCAGGCTTTTTGCTAACCCCCAGTCCATGATCAGAGTTTGGCCGTGTTTGCCAACCATGATGTTTGAAGGCTTAAGGTCGCGGTGAATCACTCCGCGCTCGTGTGCAAATGCCATCGTCTGGCAAACCTGCAGAAAAAAGTTCAACACTCTGGTTGTGCTGACCGAACCCGAATTTCTGTCGGCCAAGACCTGCGCGAGCGTATTCCCTTCAACCAACTTCATGCAATAAAAGGGACGCCCATCTTCGAGTTCACCCACTTCGTAGACTGGGGCGATTCCAGGATGCTGAAGCTGGCCAGTAATATGGGCTTCGTTGTAAAAACGATGCACTGCCTGAAAATTGTCACGATGCTCGGCCTGAAGGCACTTGAGTACAACGTCGCGACGCATCTGAAAATCGTACGCTTTATAGACAACCCCCATTCCTCCTTTGGCCAATTCGTTCGTCACTGAATAACGTGCTGCTTGGTCCGTCGTTGGGGAACTCAAATAGATCAATGGATCGTCAAGGATCGACTGAGACTGACCACTGTACTGGAGGAGTGTTTTAATTCTCGCAGCGATATGCGCGTCCTGCTCATAAAGTTCGTCCA
>CAYZGP010000080.1:3158-6968 GCA_964478065.1 uncultured Pirellulaceae bacterium | reverse complement strand
AATTCAGGGTCGGATTCAAAGAGTCTTCGGTTTGCGATGCCGACCATTCGGTAATAACAGCCAAGTTGCCCTTTGTTGAGCTTCTTCCGTCCGACCAATCGCAATGTTATTTCGTCAACGACTGGCTTCAATCGCAAACGATGGCTGAACATTTTCGTTTGGGAAATGACCGAACGTGACTCCTTTACCAGTTGGGCAAGCAGCGACTCGAAAGCTCCGTTTTCACCGGCGTTTGTTTGATCGAGTCGATTGACAAATTCAACACTGACAAAATCGTCCGAGCCATCCTCGAAGACTGTGCAATCAACTTCTGAAATCTGTTGTTTAAACGCTGTAACTACATCGTCGAGCAGCGTTTGATCAATTGTCTGAGAGAAAATCGTATCGCTAACGTGCGCCTCGATTTTGGAAAAATTACCCTCTGGTACAGAATATTCGTCTTTTAAAAAGGCTGAGAAAGTTTTTGAATCTGAATTCCATTCTGAAATTTTCTCGGTCAATTCTCCCAATCCAATTGCGGATTGGCTTACCAGTTCGCACGCAACCAAAACGTCTCGATTGGCTAGCGGCACATGCTGTTTCTCCATTTCCGATTCAATCATAAGCCGAAGCGCATTCTTCTTTTTATCGCTCAAAGATTGAGTCTGAGATGGCTCCGATTCCAGGTTTGGTTTCTGATGGAGCGAGCAATCTCGAATACGACAAAAAAGCCTCTCGAACTCGCGCGGAGTTTCATCCTCCGCTATAAAACTGTCAAGAAGATCCTGCTCTTCTTTCGACAATTCACGATCGAACGATTCAGAAAGGAGACGCCAATTGTGTTGATGATCAGTCATCGTCTCGTTGATTCTCGGTTAACAGTGCTGCGGGTAGAGCAGCCGGGTAAAGTGCTGCCGTTAGCGCACGGCTGGCGATCTCTTCAAATTAAGTTTTTGGTCGTAATAGGTTAATGATTTAAATTCGCAACGGTTTGCAAAATCGCTGATTTTTTGAAGTTTTTGTCGTAGTGCCAGCAGCTGAACCGCAATGGCTCATAGCCCCTGCGTTGGGTGGGAAAGCTTGGCCCTCTCATCATCTGCAATGTTTTTTGTAATACACTTGGCCAACGCGATTCTTGCTCGGTAAAGCCTGACCCACAGGTTCTTTCTCGAAATTTCAAGCATCTCGCAAATTGTTTTGGGGTCTAGCTGCTCCAGCTCACGAAGCACAAACACATCAGCTTGATTTTTTGGTAGTCGGGCCAAAGAATTGTGAACCAGATTCATAAACTCCGCATCAGTCATCGCTTTTGATGGGGACATTGAGAACGACGCCCCGAACACTTTGAGACATTGGTCTTCAGAAAATTCATTGACTTCGGCGCCGTCAGAAGTTGGCTGTACTTTCCTTCTCCGCTCTCGCTTACGAATGACGTCAACCGTCTTCTTTCTCAGAATTGAGCTCAACCAAGTTGACTCAAGCGAATCGCCCCGAAAATTGACCGAAGACTTAATCGCGGCCAAAAATGTTTCTTGAACAACGTCTTCTGCGGCCTGTGAATCATTCAAACGCCGAACCGCGTACTGGAAAAAAATATCGCCGTATTCTTGGACCCAACTTCGGGGATCTAGTTTGTTGTTGCTGGGCGATTGATTCATTGCCGCATTGTAGACTTAGCCAACAAAAATTGCAGCGCGGCTATTCAAGCCGTGGACTAAATAGAATCTCCTAACCCACATGGATCAAGAGCTAACTCCTGTGGCGTAGGCTCTTTGATTCCTGTCAACCACCCTACGCTGTGGTGACCGCCATCGATAGGAGGTAACGTAAAGTTTCCAGTCATAGAAGAAGCAAAAAGGAACCAAAGCTAGTTCAGGCAAGATTGAAAAAGAGTTTTCGCTTTTTCCGATAATTACTCCGAAAAAGCCTGTAGCTTTGCCGACGATCATCGACTAACAATCTGCCGACGGTCATTTTTCACTAAATGGAGTTTTAATCGGACGCTCATGTCGGTTAAGTTTGTGCCCCACAAAAGCCGGCTGGAATACGCTATGCTTGAGTTGGCTAAACACTTAAAACATATTCACAAAGATCAGTAAGAAGCCAGTCACGCCCCACCGAAATGGCTGTACTAAAATACATTCAAAGAGAATAAAAAATCATGAAAGTTTCCGACCTGTTTGTTAAAGCCCTTGAAGCCGAAGGTGTGGAGTACATTTTTGGAATTCCGGGCGAAGAAAACTTGGATTTTTTGGATTCGCTGTCGCGTTCAAACATCAAATTGATTTTGACTCGGCACGAGCAAGCAGCGGGCTTTATGGCGGCGACGTTGGGCCGACTGACAGGGCAGGCTGGCGTCTGTCTTTCGACACTTGGACCTGGCGCGACCAACTTTGTTACTGCCGCCGCGTACGCCCAACTGGGCGGCATGCCGATGATGATGATCACCGGGCAAAAGCCAGTAAAATCCAGCAAACAAGGCCAGTTTCAAATCGTCAATGTCGTCGATATGATGCGACCGCTGACCAAGTACACTCAGCAATTGGTCAGTGGAGCCATTGTTCCATCACGAGTGCGAGAGGCAATGCGACTGGCTCAGGAAGAAAAACCAGGTGCTGTCCATTTGGAGCTGCCAGAAGATATTGCTGCTGAAAATACCGACCAACCGGTGATTCCCGCCAGTGTATCGCGACGCCCGACCGCTGAAATCAAATCCATTGAAAAAGCGGTGGCGCATATCGAAAGAGCCAAGCGCCCGTTGTTGCTGGTTGCCTCGGCGGCCAACCGAAAACGAACTTGCAACATGCTGCGAACCTTCGTTGACCGGTTTGGCATTCCGTTTGTCACAACTCAGATGGGTAAAGGCGTTGTGGACGAACGCAGCGAATTGTTTCTGGGCAATGCGGCACTATCGTCAGGCGATTTTGTGCATCGAGCCATCGAGGCGGCTGACCTGATCATCAACGTCGGACACGATGTCGTCGAAAAGCCACCGTTTTTCATGGAGATGGACCCCAACGGTGTCGAAGTCATTCACATTAACTTTCTCAGTGCCGCCGTCGATCCCGTTTACTTTCCACAAGTCGAAGTCGTCGGTGACATTGCCAATAGTATTTGGCAAATCAACGAAACGATGAAGAAGCAAGACCACTGGGACTTTTCACGTTTTATGGAAGTCCGCCAATCCGGCGAAGCTCACTTGCAAGAAGGCGCCGACGACGACCGCTTCCCCGTCTACCCGCAGCGACTGGTTGCCGACGTCCGTGCGGCCACAGAAGGCAAGGGGATCATCGCACTGGACAATGGCGTCTACAAAATCTGGTTCGCGCGAAACTACAAAGCACATTCTCCAAACACCGTGCTGCTGGACAATGCGCTGGCGACCATGGGAGCCGGTTTGCCGTCGGCGATGGCAGCAAAAATTGTTCACCCCGACCGCATGGTCACCGCGATTTGTGGTGACGGTGGTTTTATGATGAATTCACAGGAGATCGAAACGGCAGTTCGGTTGGGGCTGCACGTGGTCGTATTGATTTTGAGAGACAACGCTTACGGAATGATTAAGTGGAAGCAAGCCAACATGGGTTTGAGCAATTTCGGATTGGACTACGGGAATCCAGATTTTGTGAAGTACGCCGAAAGCTACGGTGCCAACGGACATCGAGTTGAGTCCGCTGCAGCGTTTCTACCGCTACTACAGAAGTGCCATGCCGAACCGGGTGTTCACGTAATTGAAGTTCCTGTCGATTACTCTGAAAACGATCGGATTTTGAATCACGAGATTAAGGAACGCAGCGCAGCGATTTAGTGAACGCAGCGCAGCGATTTGAT
>CAYZGP010000080.1:0-3058 GCA_964478065.1 uncultured Pirellulaceae bacterium | reverse complement strand
CGATCTGAGAAACGCAGCGAAGCAATCTGAGGAACGCAGCGCAACGTTTAATGAACGAAGCGCAAACGATTTAGCGACGGAGCGCAGCGATCTGAAAAACGTATCGCTCCGTTTTAAAAGCGGCCCACACAAGGCCAAACTGAAAAACATGCCCTGGAAACGATAACATGCAATCTTCATTCCCTTATTACCTTGCCAACGAACCTCACTCACCCAACACCGATCTGGACGTGATCGACAAGTTCACGGGCGAAGTGGCAACCCGTGTCGCGATGGCCGACGCTCAAACGATCGACGCAGCCATTGCCGCCAGCGTTCAAGCCGCCGAACCAATGCAGGAGATGAAGCCATACCAACGGCAGGAAATCCTGAACCATTGCGTAAAACGATTTACCGAGCGATTTGATGAATTGGCCATGTCGCTGTGCGTTGAAGCGGGTAAACCAATCAAAGATAGTCGCGGTGAAGTTTCTCGACTCATCGACACGTTCAAAATCGCGGCAGAAGAATCGGTTCGGATTTCTGGCGAAGTCATGAATCTAGAGATTTCGCCTCGCGCAGCTGGCTATTCAGGAATGTGGAAACGCGTGCCCATTGGCCCTTGCTCTTTCATCAGCCCATTCAATTTTCCGCTCAATCTAGCCGCCCACAAGGTCGCCCCCGCGCTGGCCGTTGGCTGCCCGTTCGTGCTCAAACCTGCCAGCCGAACGCCCATTGGAGCTTTGATCATTGGCGAAGTCCTCGCGGAAACAGATTTGCCCAAAGGCGCGTTTTCGATTTTGCCTTGTCATCGCGATGGTGCCGACCTATTCACGACAGACGATCGCTTAAAACTGTTAAGCTTTACTGGTTCGCCCGGTGTTGGCTGGAACCTCAAGGCCAAAGCTGGCAAGAAAAAAGTCGTGCTGGAATTGGGAGGCAATGCGGCTTGCGTTGTTGATGCCGACGCTGATTTGAAAGACGTTGTCGATCGACTGGTCATCGGAGCATTTTATCAATCCGGCCAAAGTTGCATCGGTGTACAGCGCATTATCGTTCACGAAAGCATTTACGATACGTTACGAGACCAACTGGTCGAAGCTTCCAAAAAATTGATTGCAGGTGATCCGAAAAACGAAGATACTTTTGTTGGGCCGATGATCTCCGAACGGGAAGCCGAACGTCTGGACTCCTGGATCCAATCCGCGGTCGAAGCAGGTGCAACGGTTCTTTGTGGAGGAAATCGAGACGGCGCGATGTTGGAAGCCACGTTGTTGGAGAACGTCCCCAAAGACCAAAAAGTCTGCACAGAAGAAGCGTTCGGCCCCGTCGCGGTACTTGATCGGTTTAGCGATTTTGATGACGCATTGGCTCAAGTCAACGACAGCGAGTTCGGTCTTCAAGCAGGCTTGTTCGTAAAAGACATCTACAAAATTCAAAAAGCGTGGGACAAACTGGACGTCGGTGGCGTTGTGATCGGCGACGTCCCGTCATGGCGAGTCGACAATATGCCTTATGGTGGCGTGAAAGACAGCGGTTTAGGTCGCGAAGGCGTTCGGTTTGCGATGGAGGACATGAGCGAAATTCGTAACTTGGTTATTCGCACACCATCTTAGTGGCGGCGATCATCTATCATGCAAAACGACTTCAGTTTGACAGAGAGCGATACTCGGATCGGCTGCAACCACTCCGAGTTCCTTGCTTGATCTCACTGAATTCGCCCGCATGTAAGATTAAGGAGTGGCTGACTGGAATGACTGATCAATCAATAGCTTCACAAAAACACTGGTACCGTGGCAAAATACCGCGTGGAGATCGTGCACAACGTTTGGTCATTGGCGGAGCGTTGATGCTGTTAACCATTAGCGGGCTCACCGAAAGCGTCGGCTGGCGTTCGGTGCTGGCTCTTATCTTACAAACTGAGCTAATGATCACCGCGATCGGCGGTTGGTGCCCAGTCTATTGGGCATGTGATGCCAACAAAAATTCCAACAAGTAGCAATAACCAGCAATTTGGAACCTACTTTCAAAATCGAAAATGGGAATTGCCGCTGTCGGCCAATCGAAATTGCAATTTTTGTTTGCTGAGAGAAATCAAAGCGACTAACTAGTCGCCGGGTTGATCGGAAGTCAGCCAGCACAGGCCTTGTCGTTTCGAATATGTTCAAGTGCTGCCTCTGTCGAAGGAAAGACGGCCAGAAGTTGCCCGAGTTTCATTATCTCCAGGACTTCTGCAATCGCTGAACTTACGGAGGTCAAATAGATTCGCCCATTTTTCTTCGTCGCCTGTTTTCTCGCAGTTAACAAGGAAGCCAGAGCCGCACTATTGAGAGGGCCAAGCCGATGGCACTCGATGACGATGTAACGAGAACCTGCTTCGATCATATCGCGGATACAATCGAAGAAGTATTTGCGATTGTTTTCATTGAGTGTTCCACTCACTTCAACAACAGTCACAGCCTCGGACATTTGTCGGGTCGTGTAGTCAATCATGCAAATTCTCCGCGAATTGTTTGGAAGTGTCGCAGCTGCTCGAATTTTTGGAGCTTAATTCCATTGAACCCTTGCTTGTGCCGATCTTACGTTTGACGTGCACTTGGCTCTAGCCTTACCCCTAAAAGCCATTTTTTGTGGACATCGGTTTTTGGAAGGGAAAATTGGGGCCGGGTTAGCATCGTGGTTCAGTCTTTGCATACGGACGATACCCGGTCTGGATCGCGTGATAGCTTAGACGCCTTCCCTGCATCGGCATTACCCGATTTCGATGCGACTGATTGGGCTTCAGCCGAAAACGGTACTAGGCGTCTATCCGATCCCCTGTTTGTCGTGAGTTGTCGTCGCCTATTCCACTCCTTCAAACCTACTCGCACCGCAACAGCTTGGGTCCAACCCGTTTGTTATCCGGCGTATCAGGAGCGATATTGCCAACGGCATGGCATCCTGACAACTTTTACATGCTCGTGACACCTTTTATTTGCGCTGCAGAAGGCCTGCAAATAGTTGCTGACTCGCATAGTTGCTGCTCGAAATGTTGGTGGACTATGGCAACAAAAGACCGCGATGAAGTTGGGGAATGTTA
>CAYZGP010000079.1:11551-27814 GCA_964478065.1 uncultured Pirellulaceae bacterium | reverse complement strand
CGATAACGAGAAACAACAAGGTCTCAAATCGTGTCCACCAGAGAATTTCAAGGAGAGTAAATCGTTGTTTTATGTGCATGGAACTGCGTTGCTTGTTTTAAATTAGCCGTTGATTGGTTTGAGTTGGCGGTCTGCTGTATCAAATTGTCCGGTTGACACTCCACGTAGTTTAAGCGGCATGACCAGCCGCTGTTAATAACGTGAAAGAGCCGGCTGCTAGTAGTGCTTTGCGCTCACGTTTTCGACGTCGAGCAAGACCCGAGAGGCCGTTAGTGCCAACATTGATTGTTGCCGCAAAGCGCCGGTGAAAAACTTGGCATGTTCGATAAACAACAGCAATAGCTAACCACAGAATTGGTTTGAATTCCTTGCGAATTTTTCTAAAAAAATTCGCGAACAAAGAAAAACGTCAGGGGCGAAGGGCGAATGGCACTGCCGGTAGTCGATTTCGACGCGATGGAGGCGAGTTACGCATCGCAGCCGATGTCCGGCTCGGTGACCGATCCAATTTGCGGCTTGGCGTTACCGCAATTTAATTTACCTCACCTCAATATTCGCAAGCCCTGTGGAAGCGACTCTCCAAATACGCGGCCTTGTTCCTCGGCATCAAAAGAACCGCCCTCTGTGACTATGCGGACTAGATGCTCGGTCGCGTTCTCGGCGGTTAGCCATTGGGTGACGCGCGCGCGGAAACTTGATTCGATTTCGCGGTAGCGGTCGTTAGTTAGTCGTGCCATTTGTACAACAGCCAGCCGCTCGATGGGACTGCTTTGGGGTTGCGAGATAAGCGCCAGGATCCAGTCTTGAGCTTGTTCAACATTTACGACCGTGTTCAGTGGACCGTAAAGCGGCGTGCGCTGACCAAGTCGACCCAGCGCCCAAACCATTGCGCTGCGTGCGTTTTTAAGCTTCGGTTTGTTAAGAAATTTCGTAATCAAATTACCAAGCTTGATCTTTTGCGACTCTGGCAACAACTCAAGCGAACCAAGTAGCCGCCAAACTTCAACCGAATCTTCCGGCCGGATCGGAGTCGCGCCGCCTTTAACCGGTTTGCCTGACATCTGTTTCTCAAGTGCCCTTAGTCCTGCCATCAGCGGCTCGGCCAAGGCAGCTTGTTGGCCGCGTGATAATCCACCGCTCAATCGACGCCAAAGGATTAACGATTCGTTTTGAATGTTTGCCGATCCATGGACTAATTTTCCCCGTAACGATCGCCATGTTTCAGTGACTCGCCAATCGTCCAACGCCACTCCGTAGCCAGGTCGCAATGCGTACCCCAGCAGATTCAACCAGCGCGCTTCGTGTTGGCTGCTTTTGCGACGGCCGGATTTCTTGACTTCTGCTGATTCAAACTCCATCAACGATTCCCAAATACGGCGAAGCAATGACATAGGCCATTCATCACGCGGCATACCCATCACTTCGATTAATTGCTTGACCAACTCTTTTGGGTTGCTCGATTTGCTTGAGTCTTTTTCGTTTTCGTCTGTGTTGGCGCCTTCGAATACTGATCCAATGCATTGTTCACACTCCAGCCAAGTCTGCTCGTCAACAAAGCCTTGCGATTCACCGACCGCGGTATGAACATCGACATCGGTTTGAGTCGCCGAGCGAATATCGAACTGAAGTTTCCAGCTTCGATCGGTTTCCTGCTCCAAACAAGCCAAATCGATGGTGCCAATTTCAGTCAGACCGATTTGCAATTTGACTGAGACGTCACGTTTCTCGTTTCGACTTTTGGCTCGCAAAACCGTTCGAATCGGCGGCAAGGCCGTCATCTGCTCGGGATCAATCGGAAGTATTTGGCCAGGCTGATCGGCCAGTCGAATACTCGAAACGTAAATTGAAAACTCGACAGGCTGAGAGATGGTCAGCATGAACTCACGGTCTTCGAGCGTGAAACTCTGCCCCGGTTCGGCGTTACCCGGCATCACGCAAATCGCTTGGTCGACTCCGTCTTTTGAGCCGATCCCGATGTAATAACTGCGAGCCAACGAAGCCGCGATTCGCACGCCCATGTCTCGCCGTACAATTCCGTAATACGCAGCACCCCGCGCAACGGCCAAGTCCAATCGATCATTCTCAAGTAGCTCGGGGGACCAGTCTGGATCGGCTTCCGATTGAAACCACTTTGAAATTCGCTCAACGACAGTGTTTCGAAGAATCGGGGAAGCAAAGAAGCCACCATTGAACAGCACGACATCCGGTTTCGCATTGCCCAGTTCGGTTTTGGCTTTTTCCGTATCGGATACAACCGTTTCACCTGCATCCGCATGAGTCGTCAAAAAATCCGCCAGGTAACGAGTGATGCCTGGGTCGCTCGCATAAGGCAATCCGAATTCCTGAAACCCACTGGCATGCCGAACTGGTTTGGCCGTTGGTTCAACTACTGGCAAGAACCCTTCAATGATCAAGTTCCGAATTTCATCGCGAGTAACTTCGGTTTGCAAACTGCCGCCAATCAGTTTTGAGCCGCGACTGGGCAAGCTAACCGTGATCGTGTCGGAGCTTTCGTCGGACAGCATTTGCTCTTTGACGTTCCGGCTTGTTCCGACCAACACATCCCATTGATAGGGCTCAAGCTTTCCGCCCTCGGTTAGCTTTTGCTCTAAATACTTGGCAATCGCAAGGTCAAGATTATCACCACCGAGGATCAAGTGATTTCCAACAGCGACACGATGGAATTGGATTTTTTGAGCCTGCGAGTCGGTGGCGCTTTCTGCAGCGCCTACTTCTGCGGCTTTTTCTGTGCCAGCGGCTTGCTCATCACCCGCACTTTTACGCACCCGGATCAAAGTAAAATCGGTCGTGCCGCCACCGATATCACAAACAAGAATTTTCTGTCCGATTTCGACTCGCGATTCCCAATCAGCATCGTGCTTGTAAACCCAAGCGTAAAAAGCGGCTTGTGGTTCTTCGATCAAAACCACTCGCGACAGTCCTGCGACCGATGCGGCTTCGACAGTCAACTCGCGAGCAACTTCGTCAAACGAAGCCGGCAACGTCAGCACAATGTCTTGGTCGGCCAAATGTTGATCCGGAAACTGCTGGTCCCAGGCTTTGCGAATGTGTTTTAAATACTGGCCACTCACATCGACAGGCGAAAGTCGTTTAACATCGCCAGCTCCCTGCCATGGAAGCAGCGCAGCGGTTCGATCAACCGCAGTATGACAAAGCCATGATTTCGCCGAAGCAATCCCTCGTCCTGATGTTCGGGCCGTTTCGTCTCGTGCAAAACTACCAACGCAGAAGGAAGGTGATTTCTTGTCCCAAGGCAATTTCAGCTGTTCGTTCGATTTGGGATCGCCCGTTTGGACCGGCTGAAAGTAGAAAGAGGGCAGGGTGTCGAGAGATTCCGTTTCACCAGACGCAACCAACTGAGGAATTGAAAGCACGCGGATCTTCCAAGGCGACTCTTCGGTGTCGATATAGGTCACAGCGGAATTGGTCGTGCCCAAATCGATTCCAACAACATAACGGCTGGGTTGCTGGTCGATCAGCGGGTCAAATTTTTCTGGTTGGGTCACGAGTGTTCTTTAAATCTAAATTAGTAATTTTCGAGGGTCAGCACTATCCGCGTCGCCTGTCTTTCTGGTTCGTGTATTTTTGGCGTTAATTCGCAAATCTCTCTTACTCAGTTCACTATTCCTCGGTTCACACTTCCTCTGTATTCTTGCCGTATTGAATTCAACTTCAACGTCTAAAAGAGTGGCGTTTACCGAGGGTTGTCATCGCGGACGTTGAATTCCAGTTTCCATTTTTGAGGCTCTACGTCGCCAGAGATTGGCTCGCTTACAAACTGGACGCACCACAGCTCAAACATTCCCAGTTCCGTGATTCGAGAATCAAACTTTACCGGAACATAGGCTTCTTCTGAACCATCCATGGTAAGCGTCGCGGTAAGCGGATCGGTCTCCGAAAGCTCTTCTTCGCTCCAATGTTCAAGCATCATTCCAGGTTGGTCTGCCTGACGCGAATTCGATCGGAAGAAGCGAAAGCCAACTGGCTGACCGACGACCAATCCAATTTCTGCAGACGGCACATTGGCTTGGGTGCCTTCTTCCATACCGAATGGAACGACACACAGTGCTTTAAGTGGTCGTGGTGCACCGGGAATTGCCAAGCCCGCTGTTTCGATGCCGACGTAATAGGAATAAGCCGATCCGCCTCGGATTCGCAGTCCGCCGGAATGTTTGTTCCAACCGTAAAAGCAACCACCGCGTGCGACGGCGAAATCTAAATCGTGAGAACCCGTCAGCGTCTGGACAGCGGGCTCTTGTTCTTGACCGGACTCGGCTGTGTTTAGACTTTTTGTCCAATCGGACATTACGCTCAGCATTCGGTCTTGAAAACCGTCGGCTTTGAAAACACCACCATTAAACAAAACGTGATTCGGCAACCCAAAACTTCCGTCCTCAGTTGAACCGTCGGTGGCACAATGTTGACTGACAAACGTTGCAATGTGCCGCGTGATTCCTGGGTCTGATTCGTAAGGCAACCCGATTTCCTGAAAGCCTGATTGAGGTTGCCGCTGCGGTCGGTCGTCGAGACTGCACTGCGGAAAAAATCCATTGAGCAATAGATCCGCAATCTCCTGACGTTGGACTTCGACTGAAACCGTGCCGCCGATTAACTTGCTTCCTCGGCCAAGGATTGAAATCGTATGCGACTCCGGGCCTTCGGCGCTGAGCAATTTTTCTTTGGCGGCTCGGCATGAATGCCACAGTGAAACGGATTGCCAAGGGTCCAGCTTTGTGCCTTTTTCAGCGAACTTTGCCGCGACTGCGTGTGCTGCAGCAAGATCCATATTGTCGCCGCCAACGAGCAAGTGATCGCCAACGGCAACCCGACGTAACACCAGTTCGCCATCTTCTTCATCGACGGCGATTAAGGTTAAGTCCGTTGTTCCACCGCCGACATCACAAACCAAAACGGACTGGCCAACGGCAAGCGTCTTTCGCCAATCGTCGCCTTGGGTTGCCAGCCAGGCGTAGAGGGCGGCTTGGGGCTCTTCAAGCAAAACAAAATCGGCGGGAAGTCCTGCGGCGATTGCGGCTTCCCGTGTAAGCTCCCGTGCGACCGGATCGAATGACGCCGGAACGGTTAGGACGACTTGTTGCTCCGAGATTGGAAATTCTGGGTATTCGTAATGCCAAGCCGAAACCAAGTGTTCGAGATATTGCTGCGCCGCAGCAACGGGCGAAATTTTTGCCACGTCTGCCGGCGCATTCCAAGGCAAAATGGGGGCGCGGCGATCGACTTTGTTGTGGCAAAGCCAGCTTTTGGAAGCGCCGACCGTCCGATCGGGTGCTTCCGCTCCACGCGTCCTGGCCATTTCGCCGGTCACGAATTGTCGGTTCTCGGCCCAAGGCAAATCAAATGCACCGTCACCCGATTCTGCTTCACTGGCCAAATAAGAAAACGAAGCCAGCGAAGGCTTGTACTCCATCGTGTCGGCTGCGACGAGCTGAGGAATCTTAAGCAGTTGGATTTCTGGCTGGGACGATATGCCGTCCGCTTCGTCCTGAAGTTCGCAATACGCCAACACGCTGTTGGTCGTACCAAGATCAATTCCGATCGTGTATTTCAATTTTGCTTCCATTTTGATTTATTGAAGGCTGCTCGGTTGGGCGAGCGTCAAACCAGTCACGCGTCATGAAACAAACGACTGACTCCAATCCTGCCTGCGCCCGTTCAGCTACTTTCGAGATTACAAATTCAGATTATCGAATCTCAAGTTCAACAGGGGCAACAACAAGCTCCGCCGATTTCTTGCCTGACCACTGCGGAACATCGCAACGTGTTGCCTTCCAACCATGATGCGCGACTGAGCCGCGAAACGGAGCCTCGCCCGCGACGTTTCCAGTCAAGCGAAATTCAGCTGGGTCGAATGAAGCAGGCGTTTCCATCGACTCGCCGTCAGCGACATCGGTCAACGGCTTAAGTCCAAACATTCGCTCGATGACTTTGCCTGAATCACGAAGCACATCTCGCGCGGCGGATCCGATTTGGGCATCAGAATAATCATCCAACGATTCGCTGACGATATCCAACAAGCGGGCTTCGCGCTGCAGCGCGGCCAACAAGCTGATCGCATCACTACGAGCAGGCGCTGGCTTGACTGGTTTTTGAGGGGGCGCGGCCGCTGGAGTTTTTGTCGGAGCCGCAATTTTTGGCACCAAAGTCCCATCGACCATCTGTTGAAATGAATCGCTTAGCTCGCGATTGAAAAGAAGTTTGCAAAAAGCTTTCGTCGCCGCAACAAGTCCCATTTTTGGCTTTCATGATATGCCGAATAAATACTGAAATTGTGGCAACCAAAACTGACGTCTTAAATTGTCAAACTGATTGCCTTCAATATCTTATCCATTTCGGATTGATCTGCACCCGCTATTGTCGGAATCAGTGGGAATGACTGCCGAAACTCGTTTCGCCGTCGTGGATCCGTAGTGGATCTTGTCAAAAGACCCCAGCCGTGACGAGAAAATTCTGTGCCTTGGCAAGCTCTCCAGCGGCGAGAGCATTCAAGATCTCTTGACGAGATCCGCTACGATCTATTCACGTCCCGCTACGCCGGAGTAGGCCCGCTAATTCTGTTCGAGCAGATTGAACGCTTCGAGAACTTTGCTGCGGTGTTGAGAGCCGAAAACGAGAATCATTAGCTGCTTCATAATCTCGCGTTCGTTGGTCGTCAGAAAAGCTTCGCCGCCTCCGATCTGCGAGATGGCTTCGAACTCTTTAAGCTTTTTGGTGCTGCGGCACGTCACCGTACTGACAATTCCACGTTGCTTGTTGCGGAAATCTGACGCCCATTTTTGGCAAGTCACCGTTTGGCTATGATGGGGCGGGGCGTCACCAAAGACCAGAATTACTTTACGCGCACCGCGTCGAAACTGATTATTTTCAATCGCCCAGCGAAGACCTTCGTCGACTGCTTCGGGTTGGTCGCCGCCACCTTGGGCACCGATCCGGGAAAGGTAAGTCACGATCGCGCCAATGTCATCGGTGAGCGGAAGACCTTTGACGACATACTCATCGCCTTTGTCTCGATAAGTGCAGATGCCAATTCGCGTTTTGGGTACCATGCCCCGAAGTGCGTTTCCAATTCGTTGGATCTTGCTTTTGACTTGATCAATCTCGCCCTGCATTGAGCCGGTACTATCGAACACGATCACGATGTCGAGCCCGTCTTTTTGAAGTCGTTGAATCATTTTGCCAAACGCTTCGGAACCACCGGCCAAAACGGATGACTGGTTCTGAGATTCGATCTCGAACGAACGTCTGGCTCCACCACTGATTGCACCAAGATTCAAATCCATCGCGTTATCGGCAAGCGGATTGAGGTCGGTAGGCGAAAGCATTTCATTTTGCAGCACATCAACGGCAGTCGATTCGATTGGGTTTTCAATCTCCATCGATTGAAGCTTATCAATCGGGCTGTCGACCAACTGCTCACGTGAAAGCTGGCCAATCATGATTTGATCGCCTTCGCCACCTTCACCGCTTGAAAAATTGCCCCAGGGAATCATCGCGAACAAGACCAACACCATTAAGTGAATGATGATGGCGCTGATCCCAGAAAGCGAATTTTCCATCCACCGGCTCGGGGCGGTTAGCTGTCGCTCTTTGCTGCCGTATTGCAGGTTGGATTTGGGAAGAATTACTGTCGCACGACAGTGGGGGCATTTCCCTCGTTTCCCAAGTTGATCTTTGGTGATCGAAAACGATTCGCCGCAGTGAATGCAGTAGATATTCATTGGGCGATTAAAGGTTGGGTTAAAAAGTAAACGAAGGAAATGAAACCGTAAACATGAACGCGAGGCAGCGAATGTCTGGCTCGCGGCAAGCCCCAATGTGCGGCGACCATAGGTTAATCGGCCGTTTTGTTTGGTCAGTCCATTCTTGACGAAGGGGTTGGAAAAATCAAACGAATTGAATTCAGTTGAGACGAGAGCAAGTGTGTTTTGGCCGACAAATACGCAGGTTTAACATCGGTTCCGTTCGACAGTCGCAAACCAAAAAAAGCAGACAAAGAAAGGCGTTCCCGCTGCACATTTTGGCGGCGCCTTTTCTGCTAACGAATCCTCAGTTGGACCAACTGCCCACAATGATCGCTAAACCCAAGGTCGACTGTTTCACACTTCAGAAACTCGATCTTTGAACTCCCAAGCACATGGTCGATACCAATAATCGGAAACGATCGCGGAAACGTTAAGTGCGGTCCGCTGCCAGATTGACGATGCGCATGGTTCATGTTTTTAAATCGAAGATTAAACGAGTTTGCAGGTGCGTTAAAGTCCCCGGCGATGATCGTGGCGCGGTCGTCGTTTTGCTGTTCAATCCAACAATCAAGATCGCGTTTTTCGGTTCGATGCCGCGCGGCTTTAGATGCCGATTGCCAAACGAGCTCGGCCACTCCTCGCTCAATGGTCACCGGTTTGGTGCAATGGACATTTACCAATCGAAAGGGAACGGGAGTGCCCAGCTGCAATTGGCAATCGACCGCGATGGTTCGGTAGCCGGTGATTCCGGTGAAGACTTTTACCGAGTCTCGATCGACTAAGCTTTTTTTGATCCCAACCAAACAAGAAAAAACGCGCCGCTCGTCATGCTCAAACGAGTGCTCTTTGTCGCCCCAAAAGAAAAAGTAACCCGGCAACTCGGTGACGAATCTTTGCCGCTTGTGAGCACTGATCTCTTGCAGCATGAGAATATCGACTTGATTGTTTTCGCAAAACCTGGCCAGTTGATGGCGCTGCTCAAAATCGTTTTTCGCATTGAAACTTAAGAGAGTTAGATCGCCTTTTGAATTGGCTTGGTTTTCTCCCGATGCAAAATTCGCTTGCCAAGGCAAATCGTGGATCAACATCAAGAGAAACAAAATGACAAACGTTAGCCGAACGTAACGACGAAACAGCAAGTATCCGATTGCCATCACCAAAGCCAACGCCAACAAAGCGATTCGTGGTGGATAGGTCAGCATCATTGCGATCCAAACTCGATCCAGAAACAACAACGATGAAACGCTGCACGCCGCGAGTCCGTAGAAGAAAAATCGCTCGCTCAAATGCAGTGGCGAAATCGTAGGGCGACGCTTTGCTAAAGTCGAACCAACTGGTTGGCCGTCGGCAGTCTCTATCGGGTTTTTAGGTTTTACGTTGATATTTATTGCCCAAAGGTTTGCTGCCTATCGGCTTATTGAATCTAAATGGTTAGTCAAAGAGTTTGGGATGAGCTACGTCTCTTTAATATAGTTAGTCCTTCGAGTATCTCGTGAAACCAGTAGCCAATCGCAGATCGAATCGGGATCGCAGAACTGCCTACACGATTTGGCAACACCTAATATTTCCTCGTCAGGCTCAGCTGGTTTCGCGTTTCAAGAAAGTGGTCATTGGAATATGCTTTGCTAGTTCGTGCTTTACTAGTTCGTTGCTTTATTAGTTCGTTGCTTTGGTTCGTCGTCTATAAACCGTGGCTATCGCCAAAACGGCTCAAGTTAATAATTTTGATTTGAATAAAACGACAAGCTCCACGGTCAATGCAAATGGCGGTGATTCGACAATCATGCTTTGATAGCATGGAAGGAACAGACGTTTGAATCTGAACCAAAATCGGTTTCAAACGTATTGCAAAGACTAAAATTTTGGCTTTTCGGTGGTTTTTTTTGGCTCAGATCTATTTCTGCTAAGAAAAACCCTCCTAATTCGCTATCCTTGTATTAGCTTTTAAATGCTCTCTTTTCGCGATATGTTTGGGGTCTGGAAAATGAACCGTAAAAATTTCATGACAAAGTTCGTTGTCGCCGTTTTACTTGGCGGCATTCTCACATTGGGTACACCGATCAAAGTATCGGCAGCGAGTCCGACAAAGCCGAGCCATCCAGTCCAAGCGAACCAACAGAAAAAAGAAGACATCGTTCTGGCGTGCAAAGTCGGCGAGACTCCCGAGAAACGGATGGCCGCAATCAATCGCATTGCCCAAACGGACGATTGGCAAACCCTGTCTCAAATCTTGCTTTATGTGACCAAGCGGCATGACATTCAGATGCAGGAAATCAAAAAGACAAACCCAGTTCAAATCGCGCGAAACGAAAACAACATTCTTGACCTTGGGATCGACGAATTGGTTGTCCTGAAGTCTCTCTCTCGAATCGGTAACCCTGGCGCGATTCCTTACGTTCTTGAGTTTCGACGAATTCGCTCAAGCCAAGGCAACTTACGATCTGGAGAGTACTGGGCCGCGATCGATAAGACAGCAAAAGATCTTCGCGAAAAAATGCTTGGTTGGGAACCAGAGTCTGATTCTAACAAGAAGAAGCTCTAACCTCGCTGGGCTTTGAAGTAAAACGCCATTAGCGCAGATGTGCAGAACTCAGGACCGCGTTTTAGTGGCTTGCTATTCGAAATCAGTGATTACTGAATCCCAAGCCGTGATGCCATGACAAACTTGCTTGTCATTGTTTGTACAAGATTGACAGCGGTAATTGGCTTCTGAACAAAACCAAACGCGCCAAGCTCCAAAGACTTGAACTTTTCGTCGGCTCCAGCGCTGCTGAGCATCAGAATGATAATATCATCGTACTCACGCACTTGTCGGATCATTTGCAGCAACTCGAGGCCCGAGATATGCGGCATAAAAATGTCCAGCAAAATCATATCTGGTTTGTGCTCAGCGAGTAGATCCATCACTTTTCGTGGATCGCTTGCATACCGGACATCTTCAAATCCGGCGGATCGCAGTTGCTTAGACACGACCCGACAAACCAATTCAACATCGTCAATGATCAGCACTTTCTTTCGAAAGGTACAAGACAGTGGTTCCGGTAACGCATAGATGGTTGAATCGTTTTCCATATTGAAACATAGCTCAAGAAAAACGCCAACGTCGGAAAAACACTCGATTTATTTTGGCTCGGGGCTAGATTGTAACGACTGTTATCATTTTAAGATTGGAAATCCAGTGCCGGGTCTAAATGCACAACAGATGCGTTACTCCCGACTCAACAACCTAAATCTTACCCAATACTTCCCGGCGAAACTTCTTGATGATCGGGATTTCGTTCAACCACGGTGAAGCGTCGGCTTTCGCGTCATCGCGAGGACAGACATCACCTGCAAAACCGGTTGGAATTTGAGAGTAAAGTTCCATTCCGTTTTCGGTTTCTTCGTAGTAATGGTACTCATAACCTGGGAGAAACAAGTCATCATCGGCGATCACGTCTATCGTTCTTACGCCGTAACTCGAAAGCTCAGTCGTGGTTGCTTGAGGCGGAATGATCCAGACATGGGCCGCGCCGGCGATGAAGTAATACTGCACCAGTTTATTGGTTGAGAGAATTCGAAATCGACGAAGCATTCCCCCGTAGAGCTGGCTTTTTGACGTACTTTTTTCAATGATCCCATTCTTAAAATCAGGCTCGAAGCCCTTCACGAACTTGTGGGAGCGCGGATCATTGGCACGAGTAAATCGCGCGATCGGCTTGTTGCCATGAATCAGGTTTTTCTTGTTCGACTGAGCCTTCTCGCGCGGGGCGATAAAATCTCGAAACGGCTCAACGCGATCGCCGGCTGCTCGCTTGAGGACCAAGTCCAAAATGCCGTTTCCCGATCGTGGCTTTGAACCCAGCGCAATTAAGCGTTCGACCGCCGTTTGCATTTCGGTTGGCAGATCGGTTGTCTCTTCTGCAGAAACAATCATCTCTTCACCATCGCGAAACTCACTCCGCACGTCGCCTTTGCCGACCCAGATTTCTTCGTCCTGAAAAGTAAAATGAGAAGCCGTGCGCCATGACAACGAGAGGTCTTTGTAAATGATGCGGGGATAGATCGGGCTTTTCGCGTTGGCCGATGACTTACCTTTTTTCGGTTGCACGAAATAGCAAACAAAAAATCGCAGTTCAGGAATTTGGCGGACGTTGGTGAAGTAAAACAGATTGCCAAACAACTCGATTTTGAATTTCGGCTTCAACCCTTTTGAGAAAAGTAAATCCGGTTGCGTGCGGGCAAGCCCAGAGATTTTGAGTGGCCAACCACTTTCAAGCAACGACATGAATTCGCTGCCAACCTTTCGCGGGCTCAAATCGCAAGGTTTCACGCTGGGAATAATTTCAGTCGGGATCATCTAAGCGCCCGAGTTCTGCTTGCCCTGAAGCACGCTCGAGAGAATATTCATCAGCTGGAAATTGTTCCGCATGATCGTTTTGCCATCAACCGATACGGTTCCATTGAAATCAAACATCGCTCCGACTTGTTCGTTCAATGTGACTTTGATTTCCAGTTTGTCACCCGGTCGAGCGAACCCCCGAAACTTCGATTGCTTGACGCTGACCAATACACCAAGTGCATATTCATTAAAGAAAGGGTCCGATGTGTTGTACTCTTCCATCGGATTGTATTTCGCTGCGATCAAGCATCCCGCCGTTTGCGTCGTCATCTCTTGCATCATGGCTCCCGGCAAAATCGGTGCACCAGGGAAATGACCGGCAATAAAAAACTCATCGCCAGTCAGTTTTGTTTGTGCCAGAATTTCGGTCGGCTGAATCGAAATGACTTCTTCTACCAGCAAATAGGGCGCTCGGTGATGAAGGTAGCCCTCGACACTGTCAAATTGATGTTCGAAATATTTCATGTTCGCTTGATTCAAATTGGATTCGGATTCTCTGACCTTTATACTGTATCGTCAGAGGAATATTAACCGCGACAAACAACTGAATCTAATCCCAACGCTAGACAGCGAAACGACGGCGACGCTGAGCCACATCAGAGCAGGCAAACGCAATGTCCAACGAGAAATTTCGATCGCGACTGACGAAACAATGGAATCGAAGCAAAATCGACAATCGAAATCAGAATTGCTGATTCCCACCATTCTAACTTGTGGAATCGGCTGGGTTGCGGACTCAACGCAAACGTTGCTTTTGCTGATGGTGTTCATGTCCGCACTGGTGGTCATGTTCGTGCGATTTTGCTTTCTACCCAAAAACCTGAAGGACTGGTTTCTTGGTGTGTTCGTTGTCTGTTTTGCCATTTCCCTATTCACCAACCACCTGCCTGCAGTTGTGACTTTCAAACTGGCGCAGTCGACTTTGGAAGAAGCCAGACACAGTCTTCTCGCCGATGAGCCCAAGGACACGCCGTTCTACGCCGGATGTTACCGAATCCATAAACTAGAAAGGCTTGGTTCGGACGATATCGGGTTTTGGTTTTCCGATTCAAAATTTGGCAATCGCCACGGATTCATTTTTTCGGAAGATGAAAATCTTCGGTTCAATTCATTTGGCGAAACCAAGGTCGCAGAGAATTGGTACTTGGTAACAGAAGATTAATTCTATACTCCTTCTGTGCTCCTTCTGTGCTCAACTGTGTGCACTCGGTGGCAAACAAACGTCAATTCGTCGGGTAAAGTTGCGGGTTGCACATGTGAAAGAATGCGGATCGCTAGCAAACATCGGTTTACTGTAAAATTGTACAGTAAGCCCGGTTGACGTGGATTGGGAAATCGCAAGACTAAAAGAATCTTGATGGCAAAAGGATTCTTTGGCATCACATTTTGGCAAGACGCCATATAGAAACATTCCAATCTTGGAAAGGAATCCCAATGCTCGTTTTATCGCGCCACGAATCTCAAAAAGTTCTATTTCCCTCGCTTAATATTTCCATCGAAGTCACCCGCGTTCAGGGAAAAACCGTTCGCATGGGCATCAACGCCCCCAAAGAAATTCGTGTTATTCGCGGGGAGCTACAAGCCACAAGCAAGTATCTTTCGAACCAACAGCCCAACCCAACCAATACTCCAGCCAGATCGCTTCATGCGAATCAAGAAATTCAAAAATGCCTTGATGCCGCAAATCTGGCAATTCACCTTGCTCAAAATCAGCTTCGTCAGAAACTAGCGAACAACGCTGAGGCAGCATTGGACAATGCGCTTCACTGTCTTGAAAACCTCGAAAATGCGATCTTGCAAAAAGATGATTGCCAAGCGTTCGATCCTCGCCAATCGCTCAATCCATGTGATCCAATTGATTCCACACCCGGACTTGGTTACGGGAACGCTGATATGAGAGCGGCATCGGTTTATCTTGAGTCCGACACTGATTCTTTGAATGCTGATTCTTGTTACACGTCAACGACCGAAACCGTTCGCGAACCAGAATCCGGCTATCTTGTTTCAAACAACGTTAAACCGATTGTTTTGCTATTGGAATCAGACGATCGTTTGCGCGACGAGATGACTTGCCACCTGGTCAACATCGGGTGCCGCGTTTTGGATTTTGGCGAAGGAATTTCCATCATCAAATATCTCGAAAACAATCGGCAACCAGACGCGATCATTATGCCAGAGTATCCATCAGCATCAGTTGAGGCGGGCGAGAAAACACCGCAGCTAAACGTGAATGGCGTTTCGAATTTGCGAAGCAGTAAACACCAATTGGCCATCGGCGGAACAAGAGTCGACGTTGCCCTTTGGGCCTGCGAAACATTCGAGCTTTCGGCGCTTTCAAGTTAGCCGATTACGAGTTGCGGAGTTTGTCATTTTGCATTGTCGTTTTACAAAATCGCTACCGCCAACGTTTTGTTAGTGGTGAGCGGGATTGCGTTCACTGGCCAACCGTCCGGGCACAACCGGGACATCACTCACGCCTTCGAAAATCGAAAACTCAGCCCACACGGGCAAGTGATCTGAAATTTGAAGTGCGTGATCCAGCCGCAAATTGTATTGACGCATAAAGTCAAAAACTCCGCCGCGCCCGGTAAACTCGACCGTCGCTGCCGGATTGAAAACCACATTGTCTGATTGGACTTTGCTGCGAGTATCGGTCGTTTGATTGGAAACCACCCACCTTAAACCCGTTTGGCCCATCTTGCGAAGCTCTCGATCACCTGCACCAAAATCGCCCATGATCAATACGTCGTCTTCGCCGCGCCCGTCACTGCGAATTGCCCTAAACAGCTCGCCCAGATAGATCATTTCATTGCCAGATTTTTGTGTTTCAAACTGGACGTTCACCAACGTAAAAGTGAACGCTTGATTCGGATCTGGACCTCGTGTTCGAAAAAGACCAACCAATGGCTCATGACTGAGAACATGATCTGGGTCGTTAACTGCGTAACGCTGAGCCTGGCCATTGTTGAAATTGTCCAGCTGCAATGTGCGGCGATTGAACACAATCGCCGATTGCGATTCGCCAGCCACCCGGTAGGAACGATCGGAGAAAAAGAAATAGTCGTCTTTGGTGGTCGCATCATTAGCCAAATTCTGACGCCCAACGGCTCCAATCCGATTCATTTCGTCGGTCAAGCCAGCCAAAAACGAGTTGTCTTTTCCAACAACATTTTGAAACGCAATTGCATCGTATTGCCGACAGATGTTCGCCAACATGGCCAGCGAATGTCGTGTTCGGTCAGAGACAACATGATTGCTTAAACGAAAAGAAGCAATTCGAACTACGTTGGTTACAAATTGCGGTCGCCGAGCCAGACGCGCATTGGATGGGCTGGTTGGATAGCCGTTTGATTCACCGTAGCCAGCAGGAATTGCATTCAAATTTGAGTTCGAATTTGCACCGGGAAGCGCATTCCATTTTTGCTGGATCAACCCAACGAGATCACCAGGCTTTTGGATGCTGTCCTTGTTGAGCAACGCCCAAATTCCGATAACAATAATCGAGGCGAGAACAATCGTATTTAGAAACCTTGATTTCATCATCGAATTATCTAGCTATTGGTGGTTAAAGTTGCAAAATTCACCTTCACTTTCTTAAATCGGTGATTGTCCAAGCGAGCAAAAAGAGATTTTGATCCAAGCCGCTTATTCGGTTGATCAGTAAGTGCCGATGGTGAAATCGGAAAGCATGAACCACACAGGTGGTTCTTTCCGGATGATCGTCAGAGTTAAGTTTTGTTGAACCAAGGTCTCACTTACCGTAGTCCGCAGCCAAACTTGAAGTTGGAGGGGAGTAGATACCTTCCGGGAATAATCAATCGGTCGTCTGTCAAGCCAAATCGAAAATCCAAGCTTGGCGCGGAGTGGGACTGTGATGTTGGCCTTCAGCCAACTGAATTTTCTGTGCTGCAGTTCCTAGGGCGATGCCCTAGGTTACGGTGAGAAAGGCCGTTGGCCAAAACCTCGTTCGCAAGCGTAACTCTCGCAATGAAGTTGAAAAATGGATCAAAAATGAGATCGGAGCGTCAATCAAAGTCAGGTCAAATTCAGGTCAAAGCCAAACCACGTCAAAGCCATGCTAAAGTGACGCTAACATTTGGT
>CAYZGP010000079.1:0-11451 GCA_964478065.1 uncultured Pirellulaceae bacterium | reverse complement strand
TCAGGTCAAAGCCAAACCACGTCAAAGCCATGCTAAAGTGACGCTAACATTTGGTAGTTCGAGAGTGCGTACTACTCGACTACGCCGCGGGCAAAAGATCTTCTGGTGATTCTCGACGTGGGCGTTTTGGCTCTCGCAATTCGGCTAATGCGACGCGGCCGGTGAGATTGGGGCGGAATACTACAAGCAGCAACATTGGAACATACCAGCCCATATAAAGTCCGCCACCAAATCCATGCCAGAATTGAACGGCAACCATAACCGCTGCGCTATAACTCACCAGCGTTCCGATGTTCTTTTCTGCTGGCCAAGCCACAAACGAAACGCAGAACAAAACGAAGGCCACCAGTAACGGTAGACGCCACCATTGGTTCCAACCAAGCGCCCAGATGCCTTCCAATCCATCCATGATTGGGCTCCAGAAACCAAACATCGCTTGGACTTGATGGAAAAAATCTGTCATGTCGACCGAAGTAAACGCCAAGCCGCCAACACAAATTCCGAGCGAGACCAGCGCTCCAAGCAAGAACCGCCCGAACCCACGCTCCCAATAAAAACTTGCCCACAACGGCAAAAGGAAAATTGGGTAGTAGGAAACGCCGGTTGCCAACCCAAACAAGAATCCGGCCAACAACGGTCGCCGAAATCCAACCATCGCCCACAAAATCAAAGCCGCGGGCAGCACATGCAAAACATGCCCTGTAAAAATCGCGGTGTAGGGCAACATCAGATACACCGTCGCCGTCCCAACTCCCACATTGAAGTTGTTGTAGTTGTAGTGACAAAACGCGACCAAGCCGATCACGATCAAGATCTGACTCACGATCGCCAATGATTTCGCGGCGATCACGTACTTGGACATGTTCGCTTCTTGGTCGGCATCGGTTCTAAGTATCGCATTGCCGCTCTCAAAAGACGGAATGATCGGTACCAAATTGAACAACGTGTAACCCGGCCCGCGTCGGCGAAGCTCTTTGGTGTCGTCTTCGGCTGCGGCTTCGCGTTGAACAAGTTTGACGGCATTGCGTGCACCACGCAGATCTTCGGGAGTCGGTTCCGAGGTGATGATGTTTGCAAACAAAAAGATCATCAAACTACAGGCAAAAAAGACCAACCCACCGATGCTCAAATTGGGGTCCAACATCGGCCTGCGAGTCAAACTCGGGTCAACCAGCAATCGAACCAGCATGATCGCGCCGACTACAAACAACCAGTAGTAACCCAGCCGTTGATAGTCGTGCCCTAACGTTTCGAGCCGGTCTCGCGGTGAAGATTCGAGTGGCGTCGTCGTCAGTCCGACATTGGGTCCATCTAAAACGTTGTTTGGTGTATCGTCTTTGATGCGCGGAACGGTTTCCGGGTCAACACCAAGCGGACTGGCCGATTCATCTGCGATTTTTCGCTCGCCCTCGTTTTGAATGTCGCCGTTATTTGGGGCCTGAACATCAACTTTGTTTTTCTGCATCGCACGAATAACTGCAGCTTGCTGAGCATCGTAGTTCACGACCCAGCGTCGTCCGCCTTCGACCATCAACAAACCGGGAGCCAGCAAAATGATCAAAAGTAAATCGAAGTTACGGAAACTCCAGAATCGGTTGAACTTAAAAAACAGCGCAAGCATCAACAGGGACGACATGTAGGCCCAAGTCGTGCCGGCGATTCTCTCATAAGCAAATGGAAATTGATCCATCTCAATAACTGTTTTTGTTAGTTACAAGTTGAATGAAGTAAGAGTGTGAGGTGGGAAGTGAAGTGCGTGGCCGTGGTTTCTTGCCTAAAAAGATTGCTTTCCAAAGGCTGCGTAAATTGTCGTCTTAAATGGCTTATTCAGATAGGTGGTTTATAAGCTCGTTTTTGCCTGAACCTACTTAACCCAATCCTAGTCGCATATTTTTGACTCACCTATTTTAATCGAAGAAGTGATTCCTTTGACAATTCGGTAAATTGCGACTGGGACGGTAAACAATTCACATTTCGTCCGGTTCGTCTAAATTTTCGCTTACAATTTGGGTTGATTGTTGCAATTCTATTTCCTGCTTCAATCCGTATCCCAATTTCGAACGAACCGATGAGCATGAGCTTCTTCCAAAACTTCTTGGCTTCACTCCCCGATATACTTTTTTTTCTTTTCTTGATCGCCGGCATCATTGCCGCCGCTGTAAAGATGGACGCTTTTCCGATACCCGCCAAATGGGTGATAGGTGGTTTGATTTTGATGGTCGTTGGACAGATCGCTGTTTGGCTTGGCGCGTCGGTGGCAGACTACGGTTCAATAGATAGCGGCAACTCGGTCATCAGCGCTGTCGCAGCAATGAAAGTCCTTCTCAACATCATGGGTATGTCGATGCTGATCGTCGCTGCGTTTTCAGATCGAGGGAAAACGGCGTAGTTGCAAGTCTCGCGAACAGAAAAAGTGGCGGCAACAAATCTGCCTTACAAATAGTAAAGCACCAAGCAAACGCCAAGCAGCATTGCAGCCCAAAAAGCCATTTGGCTGGTCGACCAAGTGCCACCCAAGGTGCCTTTTTCGCTGAACAAGCGGCTGAACCATCGCAGTAGTGATTTCAAAGTCGCCAGGAATCCTACTCGTAGTCCACGGTCAATCGATCCGATCGCTGTCGCGCCGATCCCAAGTACGATAGGCAACGCCTTGCGATAAATCCAATCGGTATCGAGGTTCGTCGATCGCTTTTCTTCAGGATACAAATTCGCCTTCATCAAAAATACAAACGCGAGTGCCGCAAACAGCAGTAACTGCATTTGCATAATCACGTGCGAGGCAGTGTAAGGCGTATAGTGAAAATGATCCTGATATGGCAAGAGTCGATAAAGATAATCGTACGCAACGCCAAGTCCGATACAGAAAAATGACCCGATCGCCATCGCGACCAACATGTTCCACGGAGCTTCTTTGACACGCTTGCCCGAATCATGAGCGAAAAAAGCAAAGAAAGGAATCTTGATTCCGGAGTGTTCCATCACGCCTGCCGATGCAATCAACAGAATGATCCAAACGATTTTCATATGCTCTTCACCAGCCGCCGAAATGATCATCGACTTGCTGATGAAACCGCTTAGGAGCGGGAATCCGGAAATCGCTCCCGCACCGATCATGCAAAAGATCGTGGTCAGCGGCATCGATTTGTGTAAACCGCCCAACTCCGTTGCCTTTGTCGTTCCAACCCGATGCAACACCGCGCCCATCGACATGAACAAAAGCGCTTTGTAAATAATGTGGCAAAACGCATGGGCGGCCGTTCCATTGATCGCCAATTCCGTTCCGATGCCAATTCCGACGACCATAAACCCCAGCTGATTGTTGAGGCTGTACGCCAACACTCGGCGAAGATCGTTTTCAATTACAGCAAATACGATCGGGAACAGTGTCATCGTGCAGCCGATCCAAATCAGCTCTTCGGTTCCAGCAAAACCGCGGCACAGCGAATAGATCGCAAGCTTCGTCGTAAACGCACTAAGAAAAACGGTGCCCGTTGGTGTAGCTTTCGGGTATGAATCCTGCAGCCAGTTATGCAGCAACGGAAAAGCACACTTGATCCCAAAGGCCAGCAAAATCAATTGCGGGCCAAGTCCGTAATCGGCAATCTTCGCCGTTTCGCCAGGACTGAGCGCGAGAAAATGATCAAACGCCAACGACTCAGTTTCGACAAAATGAATGATCGCCCCCGAAAGCAACAACACGCCCGAGGTGACTTGGATAATCAAGTACCGCATGCCGGATTTGTATGCCTGTTCATTTTCCCGGAATTCGCGCTCCGCCGAATTGCTGGCCCAAATTAAAAATACACTTGAAACCGCCGTCAACTCCCAACACACAAACAGCGTAATCAAATCGCCGGCGCAGCAAGCCGCAATCGCGCCACCGGCGTAGACCATTCCGGCGATATGTTGTTTCGTGTCTTTGACGTGAAGTGCATAAATCGCGGCAGTGATCGCGGCGATGTGGAACACCAATCCGAAAATCCAACTCAGCCGGTCAACGCGAACCATGTTAAGTTCTTGACCAAGTATCTCCAGTGGAACGGCCCAGTTTTCAGGAGCTGTTAGAAATACGGCCAAGCTCACCGCAGAAAGAATCAACGCACCGTAGGCGCTTAGTCGTTTTCCGATAAACGGAAGCAACAAAGCGCCGAGGACCATAATCGAGCCGGGAGGGAGACTATGAATCATAGTAATCCTCCTTTCGCATAATGATCAGGCGGAGAAGTTTACCCAAAAACACGACCGCGATAAAAGAAGCGAAACCGAAAAAGGCCTGGAACCCGATCACGTCTTCGATACCCGGAAAATGTGCGGGATGATGATCGTCAAACATCGGATATCCCATCATCGGCAGAACCAGTTGAGCAACCACCGTCAAAACGCACGCGACCACCAAACCGACAATGATCAAATTGACGTTCTTTTCAAACCAGGTTTTATCGCCCGGCTCGTGTTTCGAATTTTCGGTTTCAGTATTCATCAATTTTTCATCAGCGTTGCAGTCAAGTTTTAGCTTCGTAGCAGATTAACGAGTTTCTATCCTTTGAATGGCAATGTAATGGGCAACAACACTTCGTAAATTTCATTGGCAAAGAAAAACAGAGCCACACTTCCGACAGCGGTAATGCACAGCGGCACAACGCACATCATTGGGGCTTCTTTAAACTTCATCGGCTTTTCGCCTTTGGGCGTCATGAAACTTCGAATTGGAATCGGAATCAAATAAGCAATATTCAAAAGCGAACTGATCATCAGCGCCGCCATCAACCACAGATGTCCCGCCTCAACAGTACCCACCGCGAGAAACCATTTACTCCACGAACCGCCACCAGGAGGCAGTCCAATAATGCTTAGCGTTGCCAATAGGAACGCGCCCATGGTTAGCGGCATTGCGCGGCCCAAACCTCGCATATCGCTGATGTCTGTTTTATGAGCACCGACGTAAATCGCACCGGCACAGAAAAACAAAGTGATCTTTCCAACGGCATGCATCGCGATGTGCATTCCGCCGCCGATGATGCTGGCTTGGGTTGCCAGTGCTGCGCCCAATGTGATGTACGCCAGTTGGCTAACGGTCGAATATGCGAGCCGTGCCTTGAGATTGTCTTTTGTCATCGCGACCAACGAGGCCAGCAAAATCGTTGCCCCGGCCACATAACACAGCCAATCGCTCATGACGACTTCCGCGCCAACTTCGCCGATTCTTGTTTCGCGAATCAAATCGATTCCGAAAATGTAAACAACGACTTTCAAAATCGAGAACACGCCAACTTTCACCACTGCGACCGCATGGAGCAAAGCACTTACAGGAGTCGGTGCAACCATCGCTGCGGGTAGCCAACGATGAAATGGCATCAACGCAGCTTTGCCAATTCCAAACGCGAACAGGCCAAGCAAAATTGCCAACTGCCAGTTTGTAATTTTTTCTTCGACAACAGCCTTGCCGAGAATTCCGCCTTGCGTGAAATCCAACGTGCCGCAAACGGTCCACGTCCAAGCAATCGCCAGCATAAAAAACGCGACTGAGGTTGAAAGCAAAATCCCCAAATAAACTCGGCCCCCTTTTTTGGCTTTCTCATCTCCGTGATGCGTCACCAATGGATAAGTCGAGATCGTCATCACTTCGTAGGCCACAAACAACGAAAACAAATTCGCAGAAAACGCCGCTGCCAAGGCCGCAAAAATTGCGACGGCAAAGCAAGCAAAAAACCGCGTCTGATTCTTCTCGTGATGGCCACGCATGTAACCGATTGCGTAGATCGTTGTCAGAATCCACAACCCGGAAGCCACGAGTGCAAACAACATTCCCAGCGGTTCGACCGTGAATGCGATTTCGAAGCCGGGCATCGTTTCGCCCAACACCCAAGTCGGCCGCTCGCCAGCAAACACGTGTTTGGCCAAACTGCAGGTCACATAAAACAGGATGACTGAAATGGTGATCGTGCAGGCTTCGCGAATATTTGGAATTTTGCCGAACAGGAAAATCAACACCACCGCAACCAACGGCAACAGCATTGAAATCCAAATCATATTTTCAGGAGTCATAGCGTTGCTCCCGTCTCAACGATTCCAAGCAAAATTTTGGCTGCTTTAACGGCGATCCCATTTGAGTAAACCGTCCAACATCCAAACACGACCGTTGCCGCGATAACGATGTACGTTGGAATGATCATCAGCCACGGAGCTTCGGTTGCGACTGCGGCTTTTTCAGATGGCTCGGAAAAATAAAGAGTCTCAACGACTCGCCAAACATAAACTACGGCCAGCAATGAACTGAGTAACATCAAAATCGCAACCGGCCAAACGTTGACTTCTAACGCGGACGTTAAAAGCATCCACTTGCTAATGAATCCGGCCGTCATCGGAACACCAATGAGTCCAAGTCCGCCAATCGCCCAAGCGAACGAAGTCAGTGGCATCGTTTTTCCGGCACCGCGTAGGTCGTCCAATTTGCAGGAACCAATTCGCAGCACGAAACATCCGACCACCATGAACAAGCCGCCTTTGATCAAAGCGTGGTTGAACATGTGAACGATCCCGGCCGACAAACCGCCGACATTGGCCATGCTTACGCCCAGCAACATGTAACCGATTTGGGCAACGCTTGAATAAGCCAGCAGGCGTTTGATGTTGGTTTGATAAATCGCAGCAGCCGAAGCCACAAAGATCCCGATCAAAGAGAAAATCATCAACGCTTGATCAAGCGGCAACGATTCGAAAGCAAACTCGGGTGTGAAGATTCCGTAGACCAGCCGAATAAACGCATAGACAGAAACCTTGGTGGCTGTCGCGGCGATGAAACACGTCACGACAGACGGTGCATAGGTATAAGCGTTTGGCAACCAGGTATGCAGCGGGAACACCGCCATTTTGATGCACAAACCGACCGTCATAAAAGCGAATGCCACAAGCTTCGTTCGTGACCCATCTACCGTTTGTAGCCGTGATGCAATGTCGGCCATATTGAGCGTGCCAGTCATCTGATAGAGCAAACCTATTCCAATCAGGAAAAAAGTCGCTCCGATCGTTCCCACAATCAAATAGTGCAAAGACGCCAACGGTGCTCGGCGTGTCTTACCCAAACTGATCAACGCGTAACTGGAAAGCGAACTGATCTCGAGAAACACAAACACGTTAAACAAATCACCCGTGATGCACATGCCCAGCAATCCCGTCAGGCATAACAAATACGTTGCGTAAAACAGATAGTGTTTCGAAAGCGGAATCTCGCGATTGATGCTTGGCGGCGCATACGTCATCACGATCGCACCGAGCCCTGAAACGAACAACATCATGAACGCGGACAAATAATCGACAACGTAAACGATTCCATATGGCGACGGCCAACCGCCCAACTCATAAGTGATCGTCCCCGACTCCATCACCCGGGCCATCATCGCAACCGCAACTGCGAACACACTCCAGCAAACGGCCAGTGAAACGGGAAGCGCGAGATGTCGACTGCCAAGCAACACCAACAACGGCGCGGCAAGGAGCGGTAGCACGATAATCAAAACTGGAAGATTCTGTTCGATCAAGAGACTTCCTCGTCTTCCTGATCGATCAGCAAAATTTCGTCTTCTTCGATGGTGCCGTATTCTTCTCGGATACGGACAATCAACGCCAAAGCCAGCGCTGTCGTTGCAATTCCAACCACGATCGCAGTCAGCATCAACACACTAGGCAATGGATTGGAATAGGACACGCCATGGTAGACGGTTGGATGGGCCGCATCGACAACTGACGCGACATCAATACCTGCCGCACTTTCAGTAGTATGACCTACGGCATGTTGAACGGTATCGGTTGCCGTCGCCGGATCGTCGTTGTGCCCAACGGATTGAACAAGATGGTCGACTGTTGAGGCACCCGAGTCAGCATGTTCTTTTGCGTGATCAAGTGTTTCACCGTGTTCACCCGGTCCGTGTTCCGTTGGCCCATGATGATCATCGTGGCCACCATGACTTTCGCCACCATTTCCTGGCTGGATAATCGGAGCGGTACCTCCGGTGACTTTGCCCATCGTGATGTAAAGTAAAAAAACGGAGGTCTGAAAAATGTTCAAACCGATAATTGTTTTGATTAAGTTTTCACGCGCGATGACGATATAAAAACCAGTCATCATCAAAAAGATAACGATCCAATAGTTGTAGAGCCCAATCATGCGACTTGCTCCCGTCCCGCGAACGCGTAAAAAATCATGGTCATCACGGCGGTCACGGTAATCCCAACGCCAAGCTCCACCAGGAAGATCCCAAGATGCTGGCCCGTCGGTATAAAGTGATCTGTTTTAAAAGGCACGGACTCAAGAAACGCAGGCACCTCGGTCAGAAAATTATGCTCCAGCACGTCGTAGTCAAGAAAGTTTCCGCCCAACAACATGCAAGCGACACCCGTTCCGGCATAGAGCAACAAACCAAGTGCGATCAGTTTTTCGATCACCACCGGAGGAGCAACTTTATGAACGGCGGGCAGTCCGTAGACCAAACCGTAGAGGATCAACGCCGAAGCAAAAATCACACCGGCTTGGAAACCACCGCCCGGCCCAAAATCACCATGAAACTGAACGTAAAGCGCGAACAGCAAAATGTACGGGATCAGGATTTTAGTGATGACTCGAATGATTGGGAACGAATTCAAGAGACAGCTCCCTTTTTCGCTTCGTTGGTTTTCTTAATCCGCTCTTCGTCCTGGGCCGCAAACTTCAAATCGTGCTCTTCGTCTTGCTTGGTGTTTTTTCTAAGAATCAAAAGCACTGCCAACCCTGCCGTAAAAATCACAGCCGTTTCGCCAAGCGTATCGTAGCCGCGATAGCTTGCCAGAACTGCGGTCACGACATTAGGCAAATCGTGCATATCGGGTTGTGATTTTTCAACGAAAGACGGATTGGGATAGACTTGGATCGGCGCGTTTTCGCTTCCGAATTTCGGCATGTCCAACGTGCCGTAGATCAACGCACAACCGGTGATGGTGACAACGATCAGCGGCATGATTGGCGATCGTTTCGGTGCCTTTTCCTGAAAATTTTCGCTTGAAAGATGACCGGCAAGACGGCCCTTTGCCGCTTTCGCATTCTTCTTTCGCCGAGGCGTCAGTGCCAACGTTGCGAGCATCAAAAACGTCGAGATACCGGCACCCACTGCGGCCTCGGTGAACGCAACATCAGGAGCATCGAGAATCAGCATCCAACTGGCACCGAGAAAACTGTAGATCCCGGTAAACATCACCGCTGCCCACAAATTGCGAATCCGCGCAATGGTAATCGCCGTCGCAACAAGCAACGTGAGTATCGGGATGACAATGATTTCAACGGGAATCATCTAGCGGTGACCTAATCCTTGTTCGATTCAATAGTGTTGATTTCCAGAACGGGCTTAACGCCTTGAGTTAAGGCTGATTTGGCTAGTGCATGGCAAGACGTTGGGCTGGTGACCATCAGGAAAAACAGAATCATGAGAACCTTGACGGTTGTCAGCTCAATTCCTGTTTGGAACAACAAGCCTATGAGAATCAAGCCGGCTCCAAGCGTATCAGTAATACCACCGCCATGCAGCCGCGAATAAAACTCCGGCATGCGCACAATTCCAATCCCGCCAACGATCGAAAAGAACGCTCCGGTGATTAGAAAAATCCAACTGAGGATATCGAGCAAAATCATGATTCGGCTCCGTTTCCAGTTGTCGTTTTTCCGAACGTCGATTTTGCGAAACTAGATTTTTGATTGACGATTTGATCTGTCACACTGCTTCCGTCATCGCGAAAGCTGCCGTATTCCGAGAAACGCAAAAACGCGACCATACCGATGAAGTTCATCAAGCTATAAAGTAACGCCAGATCCAAAAAATCCGTCCGGTCGATCATGAACCCGACCACGCACATCAGGATTACCGTTTTGGTGCCGAACATATTGAGCGCCAAAACGCGATCGAATACGGTGGGGCCAAGCATCGCGCGGACCAAGGCGAGGGTCATGGTCACGAGAACCGCAATCGCCGTCGCTGCAAACGCATATTGAATGAACATCAGCGACCGGTCTCCACATCTTTTTCGCTACCAACGTGTGCAGCAACAGTGCCTTCCAAGCGACAAACTCGCCGGTCCATATCCCCTGAGAGATCTTCCTCGGCACCCTCGAACGAAAGCGCATGAACGAGGATCCGATCGTTTTCCATATTTACCGAAACGGTTCCTGGTGTGAGCGTGATGGAGTTGGCCAGGATGACTTTGCCAAGTTCCGTTTTTGGGTGCGCGCCCACTTCGATCATGTTGCGTTGAAGCTTGAGGTCTTTGGAAAGAATGATTTTGGCAACTTCGATGTTCGAAACGATAATCTCTTTGACCAACCAAGGCATGTAAGCCGTGAACGGGCGAATCCCAAGCTGCACCGGGGCGCCTTCTTCATCAACGATTTTCATTCGCTGACAAATCCAAAGACTGAAAAGGCACGAAGCCCCGCCCAGAAAAAGGACAAACGGCTCGAGATGACCAGACCAGCACAGCCAAGTTATGATTAGCGCGAGGCAAAGTGTAAACGAATACTTCATGTTTCGAGTTACAAACGGACGATTTCGGACGATTGAAACGAGCCAATATAAGCTTGGCAGCAACCGGCAAAAAGCCCAAAGTGCCGACCTCGCGCGAATCTACACAAGACGGGTAACTAACCTTCGGACAACTGATCAAAAACTGACAATCCACCGAGCAAGAGACCGATTGTTCAAATGGATCATCGACATCAGCATTTAACCAATTCTAAAATTGCCATCTTCAAGTACTGCCCGTAAGCCAACAGCAATCGACCCAAGTTGACGACCATGGACGACAGTAGAAGGGATTGTTTCTGGCCTCTTTCGTCACCGCAAACCTAAACGTAGCCAACGCCAATATCGTTACCAGAATGAACAGCGTACTTAATTTAAACTTTAGCATTGGTTCACTAAGCGGGGTAACGGCAACGATCACCGGGCCGCGATCGACTTGCAAGCATAAAAAGCCGCGCGGCCCGCACCTCCGTGTGCATCGTATTGTTATCACGCGTTCTCAGGCCCGATCTTCCCTAGGCGGTAGATGGCTTGCTTCCGTAAGGCTTCATTGTCGAAGTCGAGAAAATCCCGTATGACATCAATCGCGTTGGGATTTGGATTGACGGCCAACGCCCAGAAGCATTTCTTGTAGTACGCGCCATAGTCATCGTAGTGAAGATATTTGAGTTGTGGTTTAAGCAATATAGCCAACCGAATCGCTTCAATACTGCTATCAGAGGGATTGTTCTGCAGGTATCTGATAATTTCTTCGTGAGAATGATGCCAAGTCTCTATCAGCAATTCTTCGAAACGCCCACTCAACCCCGCGCTCAACTTCGGAACCAAATTTAGTGCAAGCTCAAGTTTGTCCGCGTCCTCGCCAGCGATCGCAGCGTCCATCGCAGTCTCAAAATCTTGATTTGCATTC
>CAYZGP010000078.1:6305-28098 GCA_964478065.1 uncultured Pirellulaceae bacterium | reverse complement strand
ACGATAGCCACGGTTTACATGCGCTCAAATACAACAGCTGACGTCGTACTTAGAATGTTATCCAAGCCAAATAAAGAGGCAAAATAGACATCAAGGTCGCACGGCCGCAACCCGATCGCGATCAAAACTCCCGAAATTTCCGTGCAACTGGATCAAGTGCGAAAGTTGGCCGCCACGAACTTTGTTCTTGGGCAAGTAAAATTTCGTTTTCTTGTTTCGCTTGGGTGATCCGCCAATCGCTTTCAACCCCTCAAGCCCCAACTCGTTTTGGCTCATCCGAACACTAAGCAATTGCGTTAAAAATTCCGACTTGGAAAGTGCGATTGCTCCTCGGTCATCAATCGCATTGAAATTGAGTCCAAGCGTTGTCAGTTTAGGAAGTCGTTTGTGGTTCTTGCATAGAAATTCCAACCCTTTGCCACTTAAATCACAAGCGTTCAAAAGGAGCGTCTTGAGATTCGGAAACGGGTTGCTGATCAACTCTTCCAAACCGTTGTCACCTATTTCGGCAAAAGTAATCTCAAACGATTCGAGGCTGTTTCGAAACTTCGCACTAGCTAAATGTTTGCAGAATCCGCGAGAGAGGTCCGCGCCCTCCAAGCAAATTCGCTTCAAGCCACCCAGTGTTTTAGATTGGCAAATTGCCTCCATGCAGTCATCGTTCCATTGTTTGTTGTTGCTAAATTCAATCGATTCAAACTTTACCAAGTGTTTCGAATTGGCCATTGCTTTAGCTGCAGGTAAGCCAAAATTGCTTGAGCGAAAGTGAACGCTTCTTAGGTTTTTGAAATGTTCACAGTTCGCAAATACTTCAACGGACTGAGAATCGAAATCGTTGCTTCGAAAGTCGATGGCTTCGATATGCTTGAGATGAGCACATTCGATCAAGTTCTCCATCTTGTTCGATCCGGCCGTCAATTGGATTGAACGTAGCGGATACTGCTGACAAAGAGCTTTCCCATGGTCAATAAAAGCCTGGAGGCCGATGGTTGCATGCTCAATAAAACCGTGCCGGTATTCTGGTTTACGAAGGTGCTGTTTCGCAAGCTTGTGTTTGGCGGGAATTTTCGGTTTCGACGATTTTTGAATTCGGGAAAGTTCTTTTTTCCGCGCGGGCGTGCAATCTCCAGCAAGCTCAATTTGCGCTTGAATAAATTCGCCCAGCGGATCACCGTTTTCGATCAACCAATCTGCGTAAACCAAACGGGGTTCCATGTTGGCTGGGTTGTTGACGATTTCGGTAAGAAAAGGCTCGTGTGAAGACATAACAGTTTGTTTGCTTGGCAAGATGCAAGAGATTGATTCCTGAACCAACATTATACGGCCACGGACTTCAGCGCAATAAAAAAGCCAACTCAAATGAGATGGCTTTTTGTGTTTCAAATTGTCTGGGGCATTGGCCCGATGATAATTCGGATTAACCAGCGATTGAGCCAATTTTGACTTTGACATACTTCTGACGATGGCCAGTTCGTCGCTTGCTGTTTTTACGGCGACGGAATTTTTGAATGTAGATCTTTTCGCCTTTGGTTTCCGCGACAACCGTTGCAGAAACAGCGGCACCATCAACAAGTGGCTTGCCGAGCTTGAATCCGCTATCGGAAGAAACTGCCAAAACTCGTTCGAATTTCAGTTCGTCGCCGACCTTAACGTCCCGGAAATCAATTTCCAGCATTTGGCCTTCTTCAACTTTATATTGGCGTCCGCCGTCAGCAATAATCGCGTACATGTTTCGTATCTTGGCAAAAAGAGAATCTATTCGAAGAAAGAGGATGGCTAGAATTCAAATCGCTTCGCGACAAAAACCATCCCATCGAGAGGACAGATTCTAGCGAAAGACCCAAATCGAGTCGAGGGTCAAAATTCGGTATTTCGTGGCAATTTCACTCAAAAAGCCACTGTTTCCTGACCAATTCCAATCACATCGGCAATCCGGCCCAATTTCTTAAAAAACTCAAATCCAAATTGCCCGTTGGGTCGTCTTATTCATGGACCGTTGGCACTCAGCCGACGGCCATTCCAGCGAATAACGTGATTCAGGAGCCGACATGAATAAGCGACATCTCTCATTGGCATCGACTACACAAACATCGATGTTTCCAGCTCGATTTCTTGGACCTTGCTGTGCATTGGTGGCCTCGATAGCGATTTGCTCTTTCGTCGGCTGCGGCGCCGAATATTCGAAATCAGTTGCTCACGACGCAGCGACAGCTGCGGAGTATGAGAGCCTCCCTAACAAGTCGACCATTTCTGGACTGCTTGATTCGTCTAGCAGCACGGAAAATTTTACTTCGAAATCAAGCGCCAAAAATCAGGCTGATCAAGATTTAGACCAAGTGGAATCAAACAAGGCTACTCGCGCCAAACAAAACACACTCAATCGCAAGATCATCTACAACACGAAAATTGGCTTGGTCGTCAAAGACTATCAGGCTTTCGAAACTGATTTACCCCAGTTGGTAAATTCGTTTGGAGGATTCGTTGCCAGCAACAAAACCAAACGTCGTTACAACAATAGCCAGTCCGGAACTTGGATCGTTCGGCTTCCTGTTTCTGAGTACACCAATTTTTTGGCGGGCGTGACCTCGCTTGGTTTCGCCGAATCGCGATCGGAAAACGCGCAAGACGTTACCGAAGAGTTTGTTGACGTCCAAGCTCGGGTCAAGAACAAGAAGCAACTTGAAGCCCGCATTTTAAAAATGCTCGAAGAACGAAACGGCAAACTTACCGATGTGCTTGAAATTGAACGTGAGTTGTCGCGTGTACGTGAAGAGGTGGAGCGCATGGAAGGCCGGCTACGTTTTTTGAAAGACCGGACTTCACTGGCGACGGTTACGATCAGTTGCCGCGAAGAGAAGGAGTACGTACCGGCAGCCGCACCAACACTTGCTTCACGGGCCAGTAAATCGTGGTCCGATTCGATCGGGGCCCTTCAGTCATTTGGTTCCAATTTGTTGGTTGGAGCAATCGGCGCGACGCCTTGGTTGATCGTTTTCGGATCCCTGTTTGTGTTAGCAGTATTGGTGATACGACGGTTTTCGTTTTGGCAGCTGGTGAAGCGGAATTCGTAAACTGATTTTTTATCATCTACCAAGTCTTATTCGAGTGGAAGATTCGAACGGAAAATTCGAAAGCCAAAAGTCGGGCTGCGTGTTTGCGCGGAAGACGCAGACATCCGAAAACTGACGGTCAATGCTTCGGCGCAGTCGGCCCATGATCCCCCGCGGAACAGAGGTTCGCCCTTGCGTTTTTGGCGCTTTGAAGCACCCACATTGCTGTATGATTTTTTGTCATAACGTTCGCTTGTCCATTCCCAGACGCTGCCACTCATCGCATACAATCCGTATCCGTTGGGCGCGAATGTTTTGGAATGCTTAATATCATTGCCCGCAAGATTACTCCAGTCGCAGTTGGCAGAATTGGGCGGCGAATTACCCCAAGGATACTTGTGACCGATCCTCCCTCCGCGAGCAGCTTTTTCCCAATGCTTCTCCGTCGGCAACTGATAGGTAACTCCAGGAGTTGAGAGATGATTAAAAAAACGATTAAGCTGCTCCTGATCTAATCCAACCATCGGCTTGGTGTCGCAATCCAACCCTCGTTTCGGATATTTTTCCGCATCGACGGTACATCGAAATGGCTTGTGCGGCTCAATGACATTCAATTCGAATTTTTCGGGTTCGTCTTGCAGCAACTGGTTCTCTTTCCAGCCCCAAGCCATTGAATGCGAAAACCGTTCGGCATGCCCTGGGTCGAAGTCTTCGTATGTCATCTCCGTCGGCGATTTTAAATTGCAGACCTCGCAATAGGTCGACCAAGTCACCGTTGTTTCGGAAACCCAATACTCATCCGTCCGAACAGGGTGAACTGGTTTCTCGTCATGGTCACCGACTTCCGAACCCATCAAAAAAGTTCCCGCCGGCACGTACCGAAAACGAATGCCGTGTTCGATCACTTCCAATTCGTCAAGTATTGCCTGGCGGCGCTCGGCGACAGTTTGATCGTCCGGGTTCAAACCGTACGCGCGATCAAGTGCCGACGCTGCACTGCGCATGTCACCTCGCTCGGTAAAGTAATCGGCCAGAACCAATGACTCGTCCTGCGATTCGTCAGCGCGATAGGCGCTTAACGCTTGCTCGACGAATGCTTGGTGTTCTTCTGCATTACTCATGGTTCGCTACCAGATTTTTCAAAGGAAAAAAGAATGATTGCGGATTGTTTTGATACTGCTGCTGCCAAGGGTCCGCGGCATTCACATCGCCACCGTCGGCAAGCGATCGACATCGGCAACCACCTTGAAATTTGGATCCACACGCGGAAATTGTTTCTTCCGTCTGATTTTCTTCATCCCCAGCGGCTCCAAGATTACGAAGATGCCGAAACTGATGGCCTTGATTCCAAATCTCTTTAAATGAACTTTCTCGAATGTTGCCTGAGACAAATTCCGTTCCCAAAAACGAACACGGATTCACATCGCCTTGCACAGAAACTCCGGCCAGTAATTCTCCAGCCCCGCATTGCGATTCAAGTTCACTTACGTCTTCTTCGAGGCTGGCCCCATCGGCAACGCTGTCGATTGCTTTAACGTATTGCTCGAACGTTGGCATTAAATCAGGATTCTGTAGCGCTGTTCCAGCCGGATAAAGCGGTCGAAAGACAACCGCACTTGCGCCGAGTTCTTTGGCAAGCTCCACGCACTGGTCGACTTCTGCTGCGTTGGCGGATGTGATTGTGAAACCTATCGAAAAACGAGCGTGCTTTCGCAAGATCGCAATCCGCTCACAGGTTTGCTCAAAAACTCCTTCACCACGAACAGCATCGTTTGACTCGGCCGTCGCGCCGTCCAGGCTAACGGTCAGTCGAATGGATTGTCTTTTGCCCAATTCGATTGCCATCGGTTCATCGATCAACATCGCATTGGTAGCCAACGCAACGGCCAGTCCGTGACTTTCTGCCGAATCGATGATGTCAAAAATATCGGCTCGCATCAACGGTTCACCACCGGTCAAGCTAACTCGAAAGCAACCGAGTCCGGCAAGCTCTTGGAATAATCGGTCCAGCTCTTCAAGCGAAAGCGGATTTTGGTTCCGCGGCAACGTTCCGGCAAAGCAATGGGTACACGTGATATTGCACGCCCCAATGACTTCGACATGAGTCACCAGTGGCGCGGCCAAATAGTTTTCAGGCGGATCGAGGTCGACCACTTCCAATTGAGCCAGCCCATGGGAATCAAATAAATCGAGCGGCTCGAATTGGTAATAGAACCCCAGCAGTTGCTGTCGGGCTTCATCTGAGTCGGATTCGGCAATGAACTGGTGAATCGATTTGCGGGTTAGGCCACGCAGCAATTCGGTTGCTTCGTCATCGAAAGGTAAATAGCGAACGGCTTGGCGATCAAAAACCAGGCTTCCAAAATATTGCGGAACCAGCACAAAGGGTTGTTTGATTTTTGATCGAGTACGCAACTGAGATGGCGGAGTTTGTGACGGAATACTCATTCGATTCGCTCCCATGTGAAATGATAACGAATGCGAATTTCATTGGCTTCAGGAAGTAACAGAGGCACTCCACCTCGGTTTGTTATGTTGTATAACGCCCAGTTTTCTTCGCGAGTCATCGCCTCGGTTTCTTCCATTGGCGACCAGTTCGTATCGTCATATGAAACTGTGGCCCATTGAGGAATTTCACCCTCAACAGGATCTCCGGGATTCGCAGTCGTTTCGTATCGCCACGAAGTGCTGGAGCCGAAACCAGAAATCGGAGCCGTTCGATAATCGCTATTGGGATAGTGTGGCGTGAACGTCATCGCGATCGCGCGTCGTGGAGAATCGCCACTGAAATAATGTCCTTCTGAGTATGGGTAACAGCGAATTGCCATCACATGTTCGCCTGGTGCCATGATGGTCGCGCGTTTAATTGGTTGCCCATCCAAAAACAATTCGGTCATAGAAGTAGCCGCCAAATTAAATCGAATTGGCATGCCCTCATTCGGATCTCGCCAGCGAAGGACAATTCCACCGCAGCCCGCCGAGTAGGAATCAAGTACCAAGCGATCCGATTCCTTCGTGTATCGCGAAAGGGAGTTAAGTCGAAATCGTCTTCTCGCCATCAATGCCTCCGATAAGTTCAAACGGCCAACGCGTTGGTAGGATGGACATTCTTGTCCGTCTTATTCAGGTTTGTGACTGCCAGGCAGAAATGAATGTCCGGCTCGCGTATTTGTCAGCTAACACAACACGGACCTCACTGCGCAACCTCAAAGTGCATAATCGTGGATCCATTGTCGGCTCGCGTTGCTTGTGAAATGACGAACAGGAATGTCCATCCTACGTGCGAGTTTACTCTCCTTCTGTCCCATCTTCCGCCTCGTCGTCACCCGAGTCGCCCATTCCTAGCTGTTTCATTTTCCGATAAAGGTTAGATCGGTGTAGCCCCATTTTGGCGGCTGCATCGGTCATGTTTCCTTTCGCCCGGTCGATATGCCGGCCGATGTAGTCGACTTGGAACTGCCGCGTTGCTTCGGTGAGCGGCAAATCCATCGGGATGGCTGAATCATTTGACTTGGGCGAATTTACAAAATCCAAATCTGCTGCATCAATCTTTTGTCCGTCCGTTAGATAAGCAAGACGCTCCATCATGTTCCGAAGTTCGCGAATATTTCCGGGCCAGCCGTGACCGAGCAAACGTTTTTTTGCTGCCGCCGACATCGTGGGAAGTTCCCGACGAGCTTTGGCACAAAATTCACCCAAAAAATGTTCAGCTAATTGAAGAATATCGTCACCACGGTCACGAAGCGGAGGCAGCTCGATCGGTACAACATTCAAACGGAAATAGAGGTCTTGCCTGAATTTTTTTTCTGTAATCAGTTCAGCCAAGTTTTGATTCGTGGCTGCAACGACACGAGCACCCGTTGGAATCGGCACCGAACCACCGACTCGTACGACTTTTCGCTCTTCCAGGACGCGAAGCAATTTTGACTGGCCGTCCAAGCTCATATCGCCAATCTCATCCAGAAACAACGTCCCATCGTTGGCCAGCACGAATTTGCCTTCCCGCATTTGATGGGCGTCGGTAAAAGCTCCTTTTTCGTGGCCAAACAATTCGCTTTCCAGTAGCGACTCACTGATTGCGGCACAGTTAACCGCCACTAACACTTCGTCTCGCCGATCGCTGAGATAATGAATCATCTGCGCGACGACTTCTTTGCCCGTTCCGTTTTCGCCCGTGATCAAGATCACCAAATCAGTATTGGCCACGCGTTCGATGGTCGACTTCAATTTTTTGATCGCATCACACTCGCCGATCATTTGGACTTGGTCTGCCGCTTGGGCTGCCACAGTCCGGCGTGAGGTCACCAGTTGCTCAACGTGTTGCGTGTTGCCGATCGCTACGGACGCATGGGCGGCCAATTCGCAAAGTGCCGATTCATCTTCGTCAGTAAAGTTTCCTTTGAGGCGGTTGATCAACTCGAACGCGCCGATCGTTTTGCCTTCCGCGTTGGTCATCGGAACGCACAGAATAGTCCGCGTTTCAAAACCGAGGCTTTCATCTACACCACGGTGAATTTGATCTTGCTCGGAGCTTACATCATCATCGACGCGAGCCGGTTTGCCCGACTGCATGACGTTTCCGACAACACCCGCGTTGGCTGGGATTCTTAGCTCGCCCGACTCAACGCCCAGTGCCGGTTTGCCAATCAACATGTCGCCGCTGACGTCGGGAAGAAAAATAGTGGCCCGTTCGGCGCCCAGCAAACGGGTCGAAGTCTGAGCAATTTCTTCAAGCAATTTGTCGGTCTCGCGCGACTGGTTCCAATGCACCGTCATCTCAAGCATGGCTTCGAGGCGTTGGGCGCGGCGGGAATGACTGGCTCGCTGTTTGAACGCGGTAAGCGCTAATCCAACGGCGGCAGTGATTGAATCGAATTCCGCCGGATCGATGGACTCGGTGTTGCAAGCCAATAACTTGCTGGATCGATTGGGGCGGACCAGAGGCGCGGCGGTCCAGCCGTCGGCTTGTTGGCACGACTCGGAATCGAGAGCTTCTGACAGCATTTCAGTCGGTAATCCGTCGCCAGCCCCAGCGTGGCCGATGACGCGCCACTGGCCTTTGACGCCTTGGACGAGCGTACAGCCGGTCGATTTTGCCTCTTGGTTGACCAGTTCGAGGACGGCAGAAAGAAAATCATTTTCACTTTCTGCACCAAGAGACAAGTCAATCAGCCGAACAAGTAGCTGAGAACCGCTTTGTGCCGAAGTAATCCGCTCCGAATGGGCTTGGGACGCCATAGTTTTCTTGGTGTTGGATGCTGGTTGAAATGCGTGTTAGGAATTGTTGCCGAGGCTCAAACGTGTTATCAAATTGAATCTCAACAAATAAAGCGTAGTCATTTTGACGCGCTCCAACAATCATATTGAAAAGGTATTCACACCATGGGTTTGTTCGACGGCAAAAAGGGTTTGATTTTCGGAGTTGCCAACGACCGCTCCATTGCTTGGGCAGTGGCTGAAAAGATCATGTCAGAAGGCGGCCAATGTGGCTTTACTCACCTGCCTGATCCCGAAGGCGACGAACGCAAAAAGAATCAGCGCCGCGTTGAAAAGTGTTTTGAGAAATCGACGTCCGGTGGAACACCAAGCTTCCTCGTTCCGTGCGATGTGCAACATGATGACCAAATCGCCAACGTGATGAAGAAAGCTGAAGAAGAGTTCGGCAAAATTGATTTCGTTTTGCACTCAATGGCGTTTGCAGATCGTGCTGATCTGAACGACACGATTGATGCAAGCCGTGAAGGTTTCAAATTGGCAATGGACATTAGCTGTTTCAGTTTGATCGCGATCGCGAAAGCGGCGAGGCCTCTGTTCAATGAGAAGGGGTCGATCGCCTGTATGACTTATTTTGGCGGCGAAAAAATCGTTGCCGGGTATAACCTGATGGGAATTTGTAAAGCCGCACTGGATGCAGCAACACGTTATCTGGCTTACGATCTTGGCCCAGACGGTGTTCGCGTCAACGCAGTCAGTGCTGGTCCGATCAAGACATTGGCCAGCGCGGCGGTTGGTGCTCACGACATGTTGCCGATGAACGCAGTGGTATCACCGCTTCAGCGAAACGTAACTGTTGGAGAAGTCGGTAACGCAGGTGCTTATTTGCTGTCTGATTTATCCGACGGAGTCACCGGAGAAATCCTGCACGTCGATGGCGGTTACAACGCGATGGGCTCACCTGGCCGAATCGTGAATCATGTTCCCAAAGAAGAGTGGGAAAAGATTCGGGATACTTACAAGTAGTCGGCATCAGTAAGTAGTATTCAATTTCTGATTTGAAGTTTCTGATTTGGTGGACGGCGTGTGGTGGTGCGCAAGCGATAACCTCGGTTTACTTGTTAGTCCTGGCTAGTTCCAACCCAGGAGATTGTGTTCTCACTTCTGTTTGTAAACGCGCACGTAGTCCACATAGACTTGTGACATGACGCGCAATTTTTCATCATCGGAAACAAAAGGGCCTTCCGTTCGCCCGTCGCCTTGATCGGGATCCCAAACATTCTTTTGATATTCAAGCGTCAGCAAGATCATCATGTCCACCGGATCGGTTGGGATGTTTTCTGTGAACGTGTAATACAATTTTCCGTCCACATAACATTTCATGTATGTCTTAGTCCACTCGACGCCGTAGGTGTGATACTGATCATCGTTCACGTCAACAAGGTCTGTCGATTTCGGATCTGAAGCACTATTGAGTTGAAGCGATTCTGAGCCTTTACCGTTTTGAGCCCAATGATTGGCAACGTTAAATGCTTTGTTCAAGTAGTCCTTTTTGCCCTTTGGAATTTCCACCACGTCGATTTCCGTACCGTCGGCAGGAACCCCATTGTAAGATCGCGTTTTTGAAAACACCCAGAACGCAAACCAAGTCGAGAAGCCTTTGAGTTCGTTGGTTTTGATACGGGTGCAAATGTACAACGGAGACTCGGCGGGCGAGAAAAATTTGCCTTGCCATTTCACACCGCTTGGTTCCGTTTTGTCCCACTTTGCTGGGTAGCCCGTCATCAGATAAGCGGCATCGACTTTCTTTCCATTGGCGTTTGACTTGGTTTTGTCAGTCACGACTCTTAGCACCAATTCGCCTTTTCCGTTGAGCCAATGGTTGCCGGATTTTGAAGAATACATCTGCGAAGATTCTTCCGTTTTTCCGTTCCAGCGAATCCCCTTTTCTGCTTTGCTTGAAAATTCATCCGGTGTGAAACCCAGAAATGGATACCATTTTTCTGGCTCGCCCGTGCCCTCGAATTCGTCTTGCCAATCGAGCACCCACTCGCCTGTTGGCGTCCATTCGCTGTCGACCGGTTGAACGGACTCGGCGTCCTTCGCCTTTGCACGATCGGCCGCGTTTGCGTCGCCGGTTTTCATTGCCGTGCTTGGCTCACGTTTTTCTGATTCAGACCCGGCGGCTGTGATGACGACGCCTTTGACAATCGCCTCCTTTTGCTTTTTCCAGCTGCGATCGTATAGCAAGAGCTGCCAAAAATACTCTGTTCCAGGTTTGACGTCAGCGGGACATCGGATCGTCAAAGAAGTAGTTTGTTTGCCGGCTTCGACTTCTTTCCATTTCTCCGTGACTTTTTTCCAGTCAGGTCCAACCAGTTGAAGCTGAACAATTCCAGCAGCAGTCCAATCTGATTCGAAAGCCAGCGTGTACTCCTTTCCGGCTTGGAGAGCCTTCAATTCTTTGGCAAGCGAAACCGTCTGAGCGCTTACATTGGCCGTAAACAAACAGCTTGTGAAAATCAGAAAGCAAAAATGGGTGAGGCTAAAAGCACACGTTGTTTTTCGCATCATGGAAAACTTTGTTTAAAACAAGAGAAGAAGCAATTTTATAAGAAGGCAATTTCTTAGCGGGCCGTTCGCGCATAGCCGTCTTCACATGGTGAGAGGAATATCCTATCACGATTTGCTTTCAGTTGGCTGCATTTTCGACAGTGAAGAAGAGAGACCCCGTGAGGAAAGCTACCGGCGTTTGGAAATCTCTTTGAACTTCGGCAGCTTCTCACCAGCTTTTTGCTGATGGACACAAACCGGGACATAGCCGACTTCCAATCCTCGCGGCGGTTTCACGATCAGAGCCTCATCAAGTGAAGCCAAAGGTTGAGCGGGATCAGGAAAGCATCGCTCGTCGATCGACCAATGCTCGTGGATCAGCTCGACTCGCTTTTGCATTAATTCACGCTCTGCTTTATCCATGTATGAATTGAGGATGGCCGGCTGTTCGTTGAACTTGTACCAGTAGTAGACCAACTGGCTGCCGTCGCTGAGTTTTGCAACGTAAGGCCCGTTGCTTGGACCAGGCTTTTGCCAGACTTGGACGATCTCGTTACGGTGTCGGTAGTCAGGGTGCAGCGGCGTCATTATCGGCGGGCTGTCAGAATCTGAAAACTTAAAGTCTTTCTTGTTAAACTTTTTCTCGACGTCTTCAGGAAATCGGACTTTGGTCAGTTTGCTTGCCGCAGGAACTGCTTCGGCCGGAATCGCATCGATTTGCTTGGCGCCTTTTTTAAGCATGTAGTACTCAGGAATCTGAACCAAGTCTTTGTCGTATCGCTTGACCAAGTCGCCGCCCCACTGAAACGCACCTGCTGAGGCGTCTTTGTCGTTAACGAAACGGGAGAACTTGTTTGTCTTGATGCGAATCTTGTCGATCTGAAAAGCAAGGTTGCCTTTTTCAAACCTGCGAACGTGAATCTCTTTGCCGATCCTTCCGAAATTTGCATCAACCGATTTTCTTTTTGACTTACCAGCAAACCAGGAGCTCAGTTGTTTCCACTTGGTCCCGTCGATGGTCATCGGCATCGACCCGTAGCGGCCAATCATGTCTTTGTCGGCAGCCATTGTGAACGGCGTGGCTCGATAATACGAATCACCGTTGGGAGCGACCCACTTTTTTACCGGCACGACATTTGTTTCGCGCTGATACGTCGAGTTAAGTTTCAACAAACTGTTATCAAAACACATCCCGGCGAGTTCCGGTCGCTTGATCGTGTATTTGGACCAGTGGTAAGGCGTGAAAAAACAAACTGGGCCAGAGAAATTTTTGGTCTGAAAAAACAAAGTCCAGCAGTGATTACCTGAGGGGACTGGCTGGTCCGCGGTCGTGGCTTTGGGTTCGGTCAGCGGCAACGCGTAGTAACCGTATCCGAGCATTTGATTGTTGGTTCCCGATTCCAACCCGACGCCGTCAAGAGGATACAAAAGCCGATTGCTCAAATGAGCCGCGCCGTAGCGTCCCACGTTTTTTTCCCAGCCGAGAGTCGGCGATTTTTGAGTGCGTTTAAACGAAGGAGATCCCTGTCCCGGTCCATTGGAGAATGAACCAAATCCACCCGCGACTGCGCCGGTGGTGAACTTGAAGGGAACGCCATCGGTACGGAAACGAAGATAGGGTTTGTAGCCCACTCCGCCTTCCATCGCATGGTAGCCATATTTATCACGGCTGTAGTCTTTTTGGCCGTAGATTTTAACCGGGCGATACCAAGTGTGAAACAATCCGCTTTGGTAATACGGCCCTACCATGTCCTCAGGCAAAGTGCGATGGACATTGGTGTAGTGAAACGCGCCGTAGTTGTGATCCTCCGGAGAGTCTTTGGTGTATGTGAAGAAGATATAGGGCTTGAGTAACGCCTGTTCTAATTGCGATTGCGCTTCAGCATTCGACTGAGCCGCAAAGAGCAAACAAAAACAAAAGCAGATAGCTTTTAAACGGATCATGTTAATCGACAATCTTGACTGTTTGGTTATTTCTTCAAACGCGACTGTTCAGAGATTTCCCAGCGGTAATTTTGATATCGCATCAGGAAATCGGCATGTGGATCAAAGACGCGCATGTCTGATTCCGCGTCATCGGGATGCGGTGGCAATTTGTATTCATTGAAAGGGCCACCTTTTTTTGACGCGGACATCGCACCACGTGAACGGCTTTGGATAAATGACAACCAAGTCCGGTCAAAGAACGTCCCCAGTTTTTTCCGCTCAAGCTGATTCTTTGCGTAAAACGACGGGGCGAGCGGTGCCATTTGCAGCGTGAAAAAAGTAAAGCAGACAAAAACCGCGGCGATCCATATCGATAATATTGAGCGGCCAACCAACTCGGTGATTGGGTCGAATTTCAATCGATAGGCGCTTAACACATCCGTAATGCCTCGAAGGATCACAAAGGTCAATACGAATACCAGCCAGACCGCGATGAAGTCATAAAGCACTCGATACGATGAGTTGATGTTCCGCAATTGAATCGCAACGGGTTCGTAAATCGTACTGGCGAGCATGGATGACAAAAGCAAATTGATCAACGTGATCGTATTACTCCACAGGCCAAACCACCAGGTACTGGCAATGCACAAAATAAAAATCAAAATGGCGATCAGTATCAGCATGTCTTTTAAGCTTTCAAAACTCGTTGAAGTTCGTCCACAGATGTCTTTCCTGCCGCAACCAACACAACGCCTTCCATCTGCAGCGAAATGTGTCGATGGCGTTTGGCGATGGCGGATAACACGTCCATTCGCGGGTTAGTCATCAAACCTTGTCTTAATTCGTCGTTCATCATAAGCAGTTCGAAAAAACCCGTTCGGCCTCGATAGCCAATTCCAGAGCATTTGGAACATGGCTCGATTTCGTTGCCGTCTTCGTCTGTCATTCCCGGTTTGTAAATCATTGGCTTGTACAACTCTGCGACTCGGCCTTGCGGCAAACCAAGTTGCTGAAGCAATTGTGGATGCGGCTGAAAACCAATTTTGCATTCGTTACAAAGCAGCCGAATCAGACGCATCGCCAGCACCGCCGTTAGTCTCGGCGCAAGCTTTTTGACATCGGGCCGCAAAACCAAAGTTCGCAAAACCGCATCAAGACAGCTTTTACCCGGCACGCGGATAAACATCGGCATACTTTTGCTGGTTGAAAGGTCAACGATTCGGTTAAGCAAATCCCCGGTTGGAATTTCGGGAAACGCGAGCACGTCTGGCTCTTTGAGAAGCAATTGCGGAATAGGTGAAAGTGCGTCTTCGCCTTCGGCAGGGTCAAACTCGATCGGATAAATGTTGATCACTTCGGGTTCGAGTTTTCCCTTTTCTTCCAAAACGAAATAGTCGCGTGTCAAACGATCACATGCGTCCAGAGTTCCACGCCAAGCAGTTGTGTAGCCTTCGCCGGGAACGGCGGTCACCATCACGATGCCCATTTTGGGATCGTTAAGCATCGGGCTCAGCTGTTTGATCATGCTTGGCCGCATCCCAAGATCCTTCATGGATTCCAGCGGCGGACGTTTGTAATCAAGGTAAATCGCAACCCGTTCGCCGGTTTGAACGCCTTGAGAGATAAGCTTCAATTTCTGACGGACTTTGAGGTAAAACGTCCCGAATTTGCCTTCTTGGCGAGCGCGTCGTTCGCGATAGTCGACACCGGCCATTTGCTTGAGCGTTGCCAACATATAGTCGCCCGTTTCGCGATCCATTGAAGGACCCGCGTGCCAAAGTCCGTCAATCTGAAAACGAACGTTGACTTGTTTGGGGGTGTAATCGAGCACGACAACGCTGGCGTCTTTGACGATTAACTCAGCGATCAATTCAGCTGCTGGTTCGAACCCGGGCGATGGCCTAACGATTTTCAGGTTCGTGGCTTGCTCTTCCTCATTCGCTCCCGCTGGGGTGAATTCGATTGGCGTTTCAAAGTCATCAAATGCCATGTTTATCGTTTTTAAAAATGTTTAAGGAGCGTGTGAACTTAACGACGTTTTGATCCAGGAGAATCAGGTCGAGTTAAAATTGTGAGTGAAAAATTAAATCAAGTTTGTTTTTTCAGGACTTGCTGGACTTCTGCCAATGAAGTTACGCCATACAAAACCAGTTTGTAAGCCTCGGTCGCCAGTGGCAATTTTCCGAGTTTCACAGCAGCCTGTTCAACCGGGCCGACTTTGGGATTTTTCTTGATAAAGTCCCGAAGCCGATCGTCCAATGTCAGGATTTCGAAAATCGCGATCCGCCCGATATATCCGATGCCACCGCAAGTTGGGCATGGTGGAAATTCGATCTCACGCCCGTTTTCGTCGACTCGCTGTTCTGGTGGTGGAAGTCGCCACTGATTGAAAATGGTCTGTTGTGCTCTTGGATCGCCACCCAGTTGCTGGATGACTTTTGGTTGAACACGGACTTCGACTTTGCAATCGTCGCACAATCTTCGCACCAATCGCTGGCACGTGATATTCTTTGCGGCGGCCAGAAATTGTTCTCGGTCACTGGATTTGGCGTACAGCCTAAGCAATGCTTCTGACGCGGATCTGGCGGAAGTCTGCAGGACAATCGCACGGTTTTTTTTAACAGCTTGAAGCGTCAACAAGTCCATCGTTTCTGCATCTTCGATTTTTGGAACAGCCAACATGTCGGGCTGAGTCAGCAACAAGGCACGTAGGACTTCGACTTGTTTCTTTGCGGGATCTTTTTGGTCGTACCGGTGGATAACGATATTTTCCAAAACGGTTTCGTGGTCGTCTGGATCGATCAATCCAATGCAGTCGCGTGTCAAACGATCGCCCGTGACCAACGTGCCTTGCCAAGTCGTTGTCAGCCCACTTCCAGGCGGGGCCGAAACGATGGTAACACCTGTTTCATTGAGCGAAGTTTTGAACTGGGCCAGCATGTCAGGCAACATTCCAAGCTGTGTCAAATTTAGCACGTCCGTTGCAGCACGGATGTATTTGATCTGCGCCCGTTCGCCCGTTTTCGTTCCTTGAGAAGCGAATTCAACTGAGGCTTTACCCATTTCCGATTTGAATTTGAATCGACCTTTTTGTAGCGAGCGACGGTCAGCCGGATTGGTACCAGCCAAATATTTTATGCTCGCCAAAATAGCATCGCCGACATCGCGCGGCATGGCTTCCATTGGATGCCAAGCCCCATCGACCAACAGCCGGGCGTTAACGATTTCGGGTGTGTAGTCAAAGATGACTTGTTCGGCACGTTTGAACTGCGTCAGTACCAGTAACTCTTTAAGCTCTTTGAATCCGTTGGTTTGGCGTGCCTGGATCAGGTTTGAAGATCGAGTACTGGAGTCTTCACCGGCGGGAGTAAAATCAACTTCAGCGCCTTCGTCCTGGCGGAAAACTTCGGCCGGCGGGGCATCACCAGGTTTTGCTTTAAGCTGCTGGGCGATGTTCGGGTTTTCTTTAAGTTTGGATCTTCTTCCCAGAAAGTAGAGTGTGACAGGCAAAAATGCACAGATGACATAAATCGGAAAACCGGCGAACCAGAACCAGGGAATCGAAATTGCGACCATGAACCCCAGCAGGAATGGGAACACGATAATCGGATTCCAAAAAACGCCTTCCATTTTTGTGCGGAGGCCAATCTTCATCGAATCGCGATTGGCCCAATCGGCCATACGCACCCAGACCAGGAAAATTCCAGCCAGGAGGCCCATTTTGAGTACAGAAAAATATCCACCCGGTCCGCGCAACAGCTTGCGAGGTTTGACGGTTTCTTCTTGCGCGAACAAATTGTCGGCGAACGGTACAAGCAAAATCGCGACCACTGCCGCCAAGAGAAATACCAATCGAGAGCGGCGAGACATTAAATAATTCCAGGTTGCGAAACGTTGATGCCCTTGAGTTTCATTTTTAGCTCTTCTTTATTTGGAGCAACTTGGAACGCAGTTGGGCGGTCGATCAACTCTTTGTCGATTAGATCTTTGAGACTCTTGGTAAAGTCCTGCATGCCTTCTTCTTCACCAATTCGAATCGCATCACCGAGGTTGTGATCGCGTCCTTCGAGAATCAGTTTTTTGACGGTTGGGTTAAACGTCATGATTTCACAAGTCGGAACTCGGCCGACTTTTGGGTTGATCGATTTAAGCAATTTTTGAGCCACAATTGCTTTCATGTTCATCGCAATCGCACCACGAATCGCACCGTGCATCTCTTCAGGGAACAAGTCCAAAATACGACCGATGGTTGACGGTGAGGTTGAAGCGTGAATCGTTCCGAATACAAGGTGACCCGTTTCCGCGGCATGAATCGCGGTCATAAAGGTTTCTTCGTCTCGAAGCTCACCGACGAGAATGATGTCAGGATCTTCACGAACCGCATGCTTCATACCGACGCCAAAATCAACGACGTCGATACCGACCTCACGCTGGTTGATCAAGCACTTGTCATCGGTGAACACGAATTCAATCGGATCTTCGAGCGTCAAAATGTGTTTTGAATAAATACGGTTGATGTAATTCAACATCGACGCAATCGTGGTACTTTTACCAGAACCGGTCACACCAGCGAGCAAAATCATGCCTTGATCAAAGTGACAAAGCGGCTCCATGGCTTCGGGAAGATACAAGCCTTCAAAGTTCGGAATGTGGTTGTTGACACGACGTGCAACCAAACCGATTTTGCCCAGCTGCTGCAGCATGTTGACACGGAAACGCCAATTCACGCCATCGACATCCACGGTATAAGCAAAGTCAGCGCCGCCTTCCTCGTCGAAAATATCACGAGTACGCTCGTTCATCATCGGAAACAACAGTCGAGCCATCTCTTCGACTTCGATTGGACCGCGATTGAGTTCTTTAAGCGTTCCATTGACACGCACAATCGGTGGCTTGCCAACTTTCATGTGAAGGTCGGAGCCTTCTGAATTCACCAAAGCACGAAAGTACTTGTCGACCGGCTTTGATTCTTGTTTGGTGACGAACCGCGCGACCATGCGCTCAATGGCTTCGTTGTCACGCTCCTCCATCGTTTTGCCATCTATATTCGCTTTGCCATTTTCGGACGGTTTCTTTTCGGGCTTTTTACTGGACATTAGCGAATTCTTTTCAATATATTGAACTGACAAAGTGGTCAGAATCGGTGACGATAAAATGACCAAGATTGAATCAAGGACGATTCAGCGGAATTATACGCGCTGCCCCCTTCATCGGATCAATTTTAGCCGAACTTTTACTTTAGGTCGGACCATGAAAACGGTCAACCAATCCGTGGGTTTTGGGGGAAATCCGTCGAATTATTCCTTATGATCCGACCAGATGGTAGCGTGACACACGTCGGGGAATTATCAGAACGATCATTGGTCATCTTTGGATGAATCCATGAATGAATCCATATATCTTCAGGTTCAAATGTTGGCCGACCCGATGACAGCTTAAAAACGGCTCGTACAATACACAAAACATCAGACTTCAATTTCATTCTGACCAACTTAACGACCCTATGGATTCCGAACTCAACGACCGCTCTTCAGCGATTCAGCAACGCATCACCCAGCTTCGAGACAGTCTTTGACTACGATGCAAAACTGAAATCCATTAAGGAAATTGAAGCCGAAATGGCGGCTCCAGGTTTCTGGAACAACCAAGACCGAGCCCAGGAAACGGTTGGACGTCTTAAGTCTGTCAAAGCCATCGTTGGTCCCATGACAGAGCTGGCCAGCGCCGGAGAAGATCTCGAAGCCCTGATTGAAATGGGTGCTGAGGATGAATCAGTCGAACCAGAAGTCCGCGCCGAGATCACGCGTCTCGAAAAAGATCTGGATGCTCTTGAACTAAAGTCACTTCTCAACGGACCCCATGACAGTAGTGGTGCGATCCTCACGATTCACGCGCGCGATGGCGGAACCGACGCCAACGACTGGGCCGAGATCATGTTGCGCATGTATACGTTTTGGGCATCGAAGAACGATTACGAAGTCGTACTGTTTGACAAAAACCCTAACTCCGAAGCCGGCATTAACAGTGCGTCGATCGCAATTCGCGGCCCGATGGCTTATGGATATCTCAAAGGAGAGCAGGGGCTTCATCGATTGGTTCGAATCAGCCCCTTCAATTCCGATGGCAAACGTCAGACGAGTTTTGCGGCCGTTGATGTAACTCCCGAAATCTCTGACGCGATCGAAATTGATATCGAAGAAAAAGATGTCCGAATCGATACTTACCGCGCCCAGGGTGCCGGTGGGCAACACGTCAACAAGACCGATAGCGCCGTGCGTTTGACTCACATCCCAACAGGTGTTGTTGCGGCTTGTCAGTCGCAGCGAAGCCAACACAAGAATCGTGATCAAGCCTGGAAGATGCTTCGCGCTGCCCTGGCACGAGTCGAAGAAGACAAACGCGAAGCCGAAAATGCGGCGGAGTACCAGAACAAAGCGCGAGTCGGTTTCGGCTCGCAGATTCGGAATTACTTCATGCATCCCGACCAGCGCGTCAAAGATGCACGCACCGGCCATTCGATGGGCGACATCCACAAAGTTCTCGACGGCGAGCTACAAGGTTTCCTGGATGCCTATTTGAATTGGTCAGCGAAGAAGTCGGATAAATAATGTCAGATACTTTATCTATCCAGCTCGGCAAAATTGGTTTGTTGTTTGCGCAGTCTGATGACCGCTGGTCGCATGATTGGTTTTTTCATGATGCCAACGACAAAAAATTATCGAAACTGTTGACCAGCAAAGAAGGCACGCCCGCCGAAGATTGGCCGCCGAGCCCTCCAATGCAGGACGTCAGCCAGCATGAACTTGAGGCGGGCGATGCAATTTTGGGTGTCGGCATGGCTGGCAAAAGCCACTGGTCGGCTTCGTATTCAATCGAAGCCAACGGCGATTCGCACTTAATCAAATCGGACTTGGCATGTTTGCAAAAACAAATCGCCTCTCGCGCCGATTCAGACTTACCCAGCTCATGTCAGTTCGGATCGACTTACGAATTGGGAGAAGACTGGAGAGTCGACTCGTTTGAAGAAACCAAAATCGTCCTTTGTGCTGCCGATTCCGATGGCTCAAAAAACAAGATTGTGATTCAGGCATTCACAACGCAAGGACGCGCAACCCGTTTTAAAGTGTTGGATCGGGTGATCGCGATTGAGCCAATTCAGGTTTCCGACAGCCCGGTGCTGGCAACTCGCTGGGGCTTCGAAGTTTCTCTCACTGAAGTTTCCGACTAAAACGGCTGGCGTCTAATTTGTGAGTTTAAGTCGCCAATACTTTAGTTTTGACGCTTCAACTCGACATCTCGCCAAGTCTCACTTGCCTAAAATCGGCAAAACAGCAAAGATTGGCCCGACGTTCTATTGGAGCGCACACCTTCCCAGATAGTTCAGTTCGTTCGAACCACCAATTTGATCCGATACTGAACTCTTTTTAGAACCCTTTCAACACACTTGGAGCTTCTCCGTGATATTTGAATCCGATTTGTTAATTGCGTTCTTTCGAATGCCGAGCATTGCATTCATGCTTTGGGTGACCCTTCCAAGTACCATTCTCTCGGGCGGGGCAGCATGGTTGGTGAAAACGCGTTTCGCACAATATTCAAAAGTCCCAACGACGCGCGGCTACACCGGACAGATGGCTGCGCAAAAATTGTTGGACGCAGCCGGCATCAACGACGTGCAAGTCGTTCGAGTCGATGGGATGTTGACCGATCACTACAACCCCACGACCAAGAAACTCGCTCTTTCATCTCAAGTGTTTGATCGAACATCGGTCGCGGCGATTGGCGTTGCGACTCATGAAGCCGGACACGCCATCCAACATGCCACTGGATACTATCCGCTTAAATGGCGAAGCGCAATTGTTCCTGCTGCCAACTTGGGAACCCGATTTGGAACCTGGGGCATGATGATCGGATTGATGATCGAAGGCGGTGCTCAGACAGCAGGAGGTGCTTCCGGTCTTGGATACTGGGTTTTTGTCGCGGGTGCATTTGCATTCGGACTGTTTTTGCTTTTCCAACTTGTCACATTGCCAGTGGAATTCAACGCAAGCAATCGGGCCAAGCAATTGGTTGTCGAAGCTGGGATCGTCGGCGAACAAGAATGCGAAGGCATCAACAAAGTTCTCTTTGCCGCTGCCATGACTTACGTCGCAGCATTCGTAACCTCGCTGCTAACGTTGCTTTACTTTTTACACAAAGCCGGATTGCTCGGCGGAAGACGCGGGCGTCAACGTCAAAGCCAACGATAACATTAGCCGTCATCGCCGAAGGTCATGCTGTGCATGACGTTCTGCGCCGGTGGTCATCCTGTGCATGAAGTCCAACTCGCAATGCACCCAACCGGGTTCGCGCAACTACTGCGAACCCGTTGAATCATCCGGAGCACTAAACTCAAACACCCGGACTTGTTCGAAATTTGCGTTACCACCCTCAACCATCACTTCAATTTTCGCGGCAGAGTTGTCACTGCTGGAGAATTTCCCAAGCGATTCTCCATCCAAAAATGCCGTCCAAAAATTGACATGTCTTTCTACTCGCAATTGGTGATAGCCGAAATTGTCGTCGCCAAACATCTTTACATTGACCGGCGTCAATTGCTCGCCGTTGTTGTCGATAAGTGTCGCCGTATCTTTTTGAATCGCGATTCTTCCGACTTCTTGCGACTCTTCGAACCTAACGATCAACTCGATCAGTTCGGCATCGAGATGATCGAAGCCAATTTCAAAACGGAAAAATTTTAACGGCTCGCCGGACGCAGAATTGCATTCAAAAAGTTTCGTACCATTGCCAGTTAGCACCGTTCCCAATTCAGCATCTTGTGCGATTTCCCAACTGCCGGTTTGGTTGCGATAATCGAGATCGGTCCCGTTGAAAAGGAAAAAAGGCGGCCCGGTGACTTCCGATAACGTCTGTTGGCTAGGTTCTGAACTTCCCAACAATCCGAAATTGAGAAAAAGTAAATAGCCAAGCCCTAAGAACAAAGCGGCTCCAATTCCCAGTCCTGCCAAAGCAACCTTTCGAGGTTTTCGTTCGGGCGATTGGAGTTGTTTTTC
>CAYZGP010000078.1:0-6205 GCA_964478065.1 uncultured Pirellulaceae bacterium | reverse complement strand
TGTTTTTCGCTCTGAGGATGCGCTTGCTGTGTTTGCGTCGGAACGTTTGTGCCCAACTCCTTGGTCTGGAATTGATCCTTCGTCGAATTCGCCGCTTCGCTTAATTGCAGTTCATTGGAATCTCCACCCAACTCAAAGGTTGGTTGTTGAACGGCGTCCGTTTGATGTTCGCGAGTCGGCTGTGGTTGCGGGCGGATAATATCTGTGGTCGGCGCATTGGGATCGTGAAACCCACTCGGTTTCGCTTGCGAGCCAGTATCAACGACAGGACTACTGAATAACTCGAATTCCTGGCTGCCCGATGAAAATTCGTTAGTTGAGTGAGGCTCAAGGTTGGCCAAGACTTCGTCAATTCTGGCGATCAATTCAACTTGATTCTTGACACGCTTGTTTCGGTCATGAGCACACATCTCCAGAATAAGCAGTCTCGTTTCAGGAGACCATGAAGTACCTTTGTGCGCCAGCCAGTTCGTATCGCCCTTCAATTTTTGCATGATGATATCCATGGGATTGGAATCATGACTGGGCGGCTGTCCTTCAAGCATGTGCCAAGCCGTAATGCCAAGCGAATAGATGTCCGCGCGTTCATCAAGGTTGTCCGACGAAAGCTGTTCTGGCGAAACATAAAACGGAGTGCCAACCATGCTATTGTCCATCGTGATTCGGTCGTTACGCTGTTGGTTTTCATAACAAGCGGCCAATCCAAAATCAGCGACTTTGACCATTGGAACTCCATTGGGCAACGCGTAACCGACCGGCGGCGATGTAAGAATCAAGTTGCCGGGCTTGATATCGCGATGAATGATATCGTGCTCCGCAGCATAGGCGAGCGCCAATGCGACTTGGCGGATGATTTGCCAAGTTGCAAATTCACTGAACGAACCGATTTTAGAAACCGCAACATCAGCATCTTTGCCTTCTATAAACTCCATCGATAGAAACAAACGTTCGTCGGCCAAACCAAAATCGAAAGCCGCAATAATGTTCGGGTGCCGCATGTTGCCCACGATTTTTGCTTCGCGTTCAAACCGTTGCTGGGCACCAGAATTTTGCAGTTTGGAAATCGGGATCGTTTTAAGAGCGACGGTCCGATCCATATTGAGTTGGGTTGCCTTGTAGACGACGCCGAACCCGCCAATGCCGAGTACACTCAGCAGTTCGTATCCCGGTACGACACCTTTGGGGTTATTTAAAGCCGCAAGAATATCCAGCTTTTGACTGTCGACATGCCCTTTCTTGATCGCCAGTTCTTTCGCACTCGAATCGGGTGTCAATTCAGAAAGAATCTCGTTGGCCTGTTGGTCGGTAAGCAACCGATGGCGCACCGCCGAGTCAAGAAACTCATCTTCGAATTTCGCAACGTGATTCATGGTGTGTCACGGGTATCCACTAAGTGAGTTCAGACTAAACGTCTACTGATTGATGGTCTTGATTTTTTCAAGCATGGCTTTGACCGAAGGCCGATCAGAGGTTGTATCGTTGCCAACGTAAGCCAGTTGGACCTTCAGGTTTTTGTCGATAATAAACGTCGAAGGTTTAGCGTGTAAATTCTTAATATCGAAAAAGGTTGTCGCAACAAGATCTTCATCCAGGACGATTGGAAATGGCACTTTGCCCGTTTGCGATTTCTCCTCTTTAGCAGCGACGCTCATGAATTCCTCTAAATGGTCTTTTGGTCCCGGATACACGACGAGGATTTCTGAATCGAGTTCAGCAAATTTGTCATAGTTGGCAACCAAGCGTGACGTTTGCGTCTGACAAAAAGGACATAATTTTCCGTTAAAGCCCTGTGTGAATACAAGCACGACATTTTTCTTGCTTTCGTAATCGTTGAGCGTGATCCTGTTGCCGGTGGTGTCAACAAATTCCAGCGAGCCAACGTCGGCGGGAATCTCAACATTCGAATCCACCATATCCTTGAATTTGATGTCGGTCGGGCCTGATGAATTGGCTTTGGACTGTTCGTTTGGCGTTTTTTCACAACCAATCGACACAGCGATCACGGCTAGAAAAACAAGTGAAATGAATTTTTGCATAGTTGTCTTTTCAGAGCTTTACCGAAATTGATTGCTTATGAATTGTTTGTGGGCCAATGACAATCTGCAACATGTCTATCGAAGCAGGCGCTTGGCAAAAACGATTTCCAAGTCCTGATTGAACTCATGCTTTAGATTCCCGCATCCAAATTATTAAACTTACCGATGCGTAAAAGCTCTTTGATCAGATTCGATGGTGTATCGAAACGATCGGCTGGGTTTTTCGAAAGCAAGCCCATCACAACATCTTGGAAAAGCTCGTTGACTGAAAGCTGATATTTCTTGGGTTTTTCAGGTTGCTCTTCGCGGACGTTGCGAATCATTTCGGCCAGCGTATCGCCACTGGCCGGCGGTCGGCCCGTTAGCAACGCGTAACACGTCGCGCCCAATCCATACATGTCTGAACGTGTGTCGATTTCGGCGTCAGCCGATGTGCGCTCGGGAGCAAGATAAGGAATATCGCCCAAAATTTGACCCGGTTGTGTCACTTGCTGGGCCAGCGTTCCTTCAAGTGCTTTGGCCAACATGAAATCACCAAGCAAACATGCTTCGTCACTTTTACGGCGAATGATATTGGTTGGCGTTACGTTGCGATGCACAATCTTGTGCTCGTAGCCTTTGTGAAGTGCCCTCGCGACGTCAACAGCGACGCGCCAGACTTTTTTCCATTCGAGCATGCCCTCGATGCCGGTTCGCTCAATCAACTGGGAAAGATTTTCGCCTTCGATAAATTCCATTGCGGCCCAACAATATGGTCCGTTTTTACCTGCGTTGTATAAATTGATGATCCGCTCATCTTTGATCGGCAACATTGTTTTCATCGCGCGAACAAAACGTTGACGCTGTTCTTCGTTGGAAGTGAATTGTGGCGTGAGAACTTTGACGGCAGCGGTGCGATCTTTCTCTGCATCAAATGCCTTGAAAACCAATCCCGAATTCCCTTTGCCAATGACTTCAACTAATTGGTAGGGACCAAGCTCACTGCCAACGAGTTGTGGAAGTGGTTTGGCTTCGCTGGTGTCATGTTGCTTTGCCGCCGGAGCCATCGTTTGGGCGGTGGACTCAATTGACTCAACACGCAAACGTGTATCACCAGCTTGGATGACGCCGCCAAGTTTGATTTCTGCTTTTTCAATTTGGTTGCCTTCGACAAACGTGCCAGAGGAGCTTCCTCGGTCGGCAACAAAAACCGTTTCGCCATCGTTGCCGACTTCGAAGTGAACACGGGAAACGGAAGGGTCGGCAAGTTTGGCTTCGCTCGCTTCGCCACGTCCAACGACCAGCGTTTGCCCGGGATTGAGAGGGAAAGAACGGCCAGCGTCAGGGCCTGCGATGACGGTAACTCGTAGCTTCATAAAATTTTCAACGATCAAAAATTGTCTTGGCACAATCCCAGTCCTGAATACTGCTTTGATTCGAACAAGAAACTGGGTGAAAGCGAGAGTATACCGCGCATGGACGTTGGTTACGAATGAAATTGCCTTGCCAGAAAGCGGGTGAGGCGGGTCGGGTTTGACCAATTGGATTGGGTAATTGGGGGCGGCACGCGTCTGGTTCTTCAGTTTGCTCGCTAAAGAGATTAATCAACCCAACACAAAGATACGAACTGACACACCCTACGCTCAGCGGGTTGATACGATGGAATTCAACAGATAAGTTCCACCTCAACCATTAACACGTTCCTAAAACCGTTCAAAGGACGGATCATGCTGCTGACCACAATCGATTGGGCCATCATCGTCGGCTACTTTTTGGTGACGCTTGGCATCGGCGCTTTCTTTACGCGTCGAGCCGGAAAGAACCTGGCCGAGTTTTTCGTTTCAGGCCGATCGCTTCCTTGGTGGATCGCCGGAACATCGATGGTCGCCACCACGTTTGCGGCTGATACTCCGTTGGCTGTGACGGGTTTGATTGCGAAATATGGTTTGGCTGGTAACTGGTTTTGGTGGGCGTTTGCGATCGGCGGAATGTTTACCGTGTTCGTTTACGCGCGGCTTTGGCGACGTGCCGAAGTCATGACCGACGTGGAACTGATTCGCATCAGGTATAGCGGACGGGCCGCCAACGGGCTGAGATATTTGCGATCGTTCTATGTCGCGTTAATCGTGAACCCGATCATTATCGGTTGGGTCATCGGCGCGATGATCGATGTCCTTAAATTCACCGTGTTCTCCGATTCGCCGTTGGCAAACGCGGAAGCCCCGTTTTGGAATCAATCATCGCTCGCTTGGGCTGCTGTAATTGGCATGATGGTCGTCGTTGGAATCTATTGCACGTTGTCTGGAATGTGGGGCGTGGTGATCGCGGATATGCTGCAGTTCGTCATCGCGATGGCCGGATGTATTTGGCTTGCGATCGTCGCTGTCAATCACGTTGGTGGTGTCGAGCAATTGCAAGCGAAGGTCGAAGCGAATTTTGAAGATCGGGCGGTGTTCGATTACTTGCCGTCACTGGGAGCAAAAGAAAAATTTGACCCCAAACCTTACACGGGATTTGCCGAAACTGATTCCGGTGAAACGATTGAGCTTGGCAAAGTGAATGAGAAAGAAATTGATTTCGCTGCGATCGACAAACTGGTTTCCGACGCACGAACGTCGGCGGATCGTTACTTGGAAGATCAACAAGAACAGCCATTGCCACCGGCAACCGAGACAATGGACAACACAGATCAAAAGAAAACAGATCAACAGAACGTGCCGCCGATCATGACGCGCGCGATTGGTAAAGCGGTCAGCAACCTTGAAGAAGCCAGAAATAAACTTGTCGAAGAAGACACGCAAAAAAACCGTACCAAATTCGAAAGCTCTGTTAAGCAAATGGCAGCCACGTTTTCACGAGCCATTCCCGGGCCGTGGATGTTGATCCATGTGTTCCTCATCATGCTAACGATGCAATGGTGGGCAACATGGTATCCAGGCGCCGAACCCGGTGGCGGTGGCTATGTTGTTCAGCGCATGGCGTCTTGCAAAGACGAGAAACATGCAATCCTCGCGACGCTGTGGTATCAGGTCGCTCACTATTGCGTGAGGCCTTGGCCTTGGATCATTATTTCGTTTGCGGCGTTGGCTATCTTTCCAACGCTTCGGTCTGACTACATTGCCAACGACAATTTTGATCCGGGGATTGGTTTTCCGATGATCATGAGAGAGCTTTGCACGCCGGGTCTGGCTGGGATGATGCTGGTCGCTTTTTTCGCTGCGTTTATGTCAACGATGAGTACGCAAATGAACTGGGGCGCGTCCTATTTGGTGCGAGATTTCGTGCAACCGCTTTTCATGAAAGACGCTGACGACGCAAAACTAACCAAGGCTTCACGGATCGTATCGATTTTGATTTTGATCGTTGGTTTGGTTGTTGGATACTTGATGAAATCCGCTGGCGTTTCCGTTGACGACGCGTGGAAGATTCTGGCAGCACTGGGTGCTGGGACGGGGCTGGTATTCATGCTTCGCTGGTTCTGGTGGCGGATCAATGCCTACAGCGAGATTGTGGCGATGATCGCGTCGCTGACTTATTTTCTGTTGCTTAATCATGACGCCATAACCGAGTCGGTGTTTGGCGGACGAAGTTTGTTGCTCGAAGAAAAAACTGCGATCGTCGCTGGTTTAACAATTGTGACGTGGTTGCTTGCCACATTCATTACGCCGGCTGAATCAAACGAAACGCTGCGAGCATTCTTCGTAAAAGTCCGACCTGGCGGACCGGGTTGGAAACCGATCGCATCGCAAGAACCAGGAGTAGAACAAGACAAAGACCTTGGCATCAGCATCGCCGGTGCATTGTTCGCATCTGGCATCGTTTACCTGACGCTTCCGGCTATTGGCTATTTGATCTTTGGTCACACCGTCGCGGCGGTCGGATGTTTGGTTGGCGCAGCCGTTTGTGCGATCGCAGTAGGGCTGATTCTGAAGAAGCTTTACTAATTGAGAAGCGTGCTGAACTTCACGTGTGAAACTGGCGTGCAGTATTTGGCAAACCCAACCATGAAAACATTTGCACAAGCCATCGAGCGATTGAATCTAACGCTACGAATGCAGATGCGCCGATTTACTCGTTTGACCAGCGGTTTCAACAAGTCCCAAGAGATCGTCGTGCAATGCAATGTGTGCATTTAGCAGGGCAGAACCTCTCGCTGCAAGCCGAATGCCGACCTATAATCATCTGTCAAT
>CAYZGP010000077.1:9360-28827 GCA_964478065.1 uncultured Pirellulaceae bacterium | reverse complement strand
TTAGCGTTGGCGAGAGCTGATAATCGGCTCCAAACGTCTTTGGAAAAAACGCTTTTGGGTACAGCCCAAGGGCACTGCTGATGCAGACCATTCGCATTGGGACTTTTTCATCGATCGAAACCGAACTTCCCAACGACTCCATGCAGGGCAGGGCGATAGAGATTCCGACTGCTTTGAGAAATTGGCGACGCCCCGATGACGTTAACGGCTTGTCTTTTGTGTTGGCATCGCGCGTCATACGCAAACTCTCTTGGTAAAAATAGTTGGATCAGCCGCTGGTTGGGGCAGGGTGGTAACGTTTTTTTGTCAAAACGGCATGCTGGCTCCGTGCAACAGATTCGGAATCATTCCCAGCAAGTCATAGATACTCACAACTGAGCTATTATCGTTAAATTTCTCGCAGTAAGTTAACAAATTCAAAAACAACTGATAAACGGCAGACATCGTAGATCGATTGCCGCAAGAATTTTTAACTCTGCAACAGTTTTTTTTTAGCACCGCGGTCGCGATCCAACCCAAATTGCGGGTTTTGCTCGCAATCATTTTTTGGTCGCTGATTGTCATTGTTTTTTAACAATGGTCTCGCGTCCGAGCGAGGCACGCAACAACGAGCAGTGCACAATCTTGCCTACCAGGCTTAGAAACTTACTAACCACCAAAGAAAAGAAATCGTCACAAATCGAAAGCTCGACTTCTCACGGCGTGATTTGCTTTGGAATACTTTGTCAAGTTTTCTTGTCCGTCTAATTCGACGTTTGGGGACACTGCGGAAAATTAAATGGTCGTATTTGCAATCCTACGCCAGGCAGAGAATTTAGTCCTACCGCTCAAGGATTCGGTTTCGTACAATTTTGAATTCGCAAGAACCCAAAATCCTAATTCAAAATCAACAATCAATGACTGTTCAACAACAATTCGCGACTGTTCGTACCGAAATCTGTGGCCATCCTGTGACTGAGCTGGCAAAACAGTTTGGATCTCCAACTTATTTTTACGATGCGACAACGATTCGCGCGCGGATTGAACAGCTGCGGCAGTTCGATGTAATTCGGTTTGCCCAAAAAGCCAATTCAAACATCGCTGTCTTGGACTTGATGCGAAAAAATGGCGTGGTTGTGGATGCGGTTAGTTCTGGTGAAGTCTTTCGCGCTGAAACCGCTGGCTTCAAAGCTGATTCGGCGCTTGAACCACACCAGATCGTTTACACCGCCGACATTTTTGATCGAGCTGCATTGGATTTGGTGGTTGAGAAAAACATTCACGTTAACGTCGGTTCTCCCGATATGATCCAGCAGCTTGGCGAGCGATGCCCGGGCGCTGAAATTACGATTCGGATAAACCCTGGTTTTGGGCACGGCCACAGCGCGAAAACAAACACTGGTGGCGAATCGTCAAAGCACGGAGTTTGGCACGATCAACTCGAAGAGTGCATCGAGCTTGCCGGAAAGCATGAAGTTACGGTCACCGGTTTGCACATGCACATTGGATCGGGAACGGATTTTGAGCATCTGTCTCAAGTCTGCGAAGCGATGCAAAAGACTGCAATGCGAGTAGGGGCTTCGATCAAAACGATTAGCGCGGGTGGTGGTTTGCCAACTCCGTATCGTGAAACAGATGTTGGCTTGGACGTCGACCGTTACTTTCAGCTGTGGGACAAAACGCGAAAGGAACTTGAGGCTGAGTTTGGTCATCCTGTTAGTTTGGAAATCGAACCGGGCCGTTTCCTGGTCGCTGAAAGTGGATTCTTGGTAAGCGAAATTCGCGCGATCAAGAAAATGGGTGACAACCTGTTTTACCTGCTTGACGCGGGCTTCAACAATTTGGCTCGTCCGATTCTTTATGGTGCCTATCACCCAATGTCAGTCGCGTTTTCCGGAGAAGCGACTGATCAAACGCAAGCCGTTATCGTTGGCGGACCGCTTTGTGAGTCGGGCGATATTTTCACACAGGAAGAGGGCGGATTCGTTTGCTCTCGCGAACTTCCTGTCGCTTCGGTGGGTGATTTTCTGGTCATCGAGTGTGCCGGCGCGTACGGATATGTGATGTCGTCAAACTACAACAGCAAGCCGTTTGCGGCCGAAGTGTTGATGGACGGTGGAGACATTCACTTGATCCGCAGCCGGCAAACGCCTGAGGATTTGATACAGGGCGAAGTGATTCCTGGTTGATTTTCAGCTACATAGTAGAAAACAGAAATGGTCAGTGATCGTCATGCGCAACGTGATTGTCATCCCGCATGACACCACAACCGCGCACTTTCTTTCACCACCAATGGACCACCAGAAACACGAATGCAAATCCGATTTTCATTCGTGTCCATAAACGTTAATTCGCGGTTCTTAATTCTTCTTTTTTTCGACTGCAACGATTTTCAGTCGTAAACGTCAGGCCTTCAGATACGTGACGATCGTGCGACGCACAGAAACAACTTTGAATTGCTATACGAATTGCGTTAGCATGCTTGCTGGCTGACAAATACAATTCACTCGAACTGTTTGAGTATGGCACCAACGCAAAACGATCAATCGGACTGGATTGCTTTCCAGCGAATACAAGAAGTGAAATCAGCTTCACGGATTAATCTGATTCGATTTGTTTCCGTCATCCTGTTTTTCTCGATCCTTACCGTTCTCTACTTGGCGGCCGGCAGGCCCGAAGAACAAACGAAACACTGGCTCAGTTCAGCCCGTGTCTGCGGCATCTGGCTAGTCGTCGTAAGTTTGGTTGTCGTTGCTTTGAAGCGTAGAACCGTTCCGGCAATATTGAAATATGTGACTTCCTTTTGTGACGTTGTGTTGCTGACAACGGTTGCATCGGTTGGTGCCAAAGCGGAAAGCACGCTCGTCATCGTGTTCTTTATCATCTGTGCTTCGACGTTTCTGCGTTTAAGCAACAAGTTAATCCTCTCGACCACAGCACTTTGCATTGTTGCCTATTTGGGATTGGTCTACCAGACCGAACACTTTTGGAGTTCCGAAAACATGCGGGACTTTCCGTATCTCCAAGTAGGCCGGACCATTGGCGGGCTGATTGTGATGGGAATCATCGGGTGGCAGCTTTGCCGATCATGTCGATTTGGAGTTGAAACGCTGGTTGGCTATGAGCGATTGCGAGGCAGCAAATGAATGAAGAACAGACTTTATTAAAACCCTGTCCACGTTGCGCGTCAGAAAACCCACTCCAACACAACTTCTGTTGGCTCTGTGGTCTGGATTTGGTCCAACTGAATCCGCCCCACAATCATCCAGGTCAAGCTCCGGTGGGAAGCAATAAAGGCACCCTTATCGCCTCGGCTGGGACTGGGATTTTCGGCGTTCTTGTCGGAGCACTGGGAGGCATTGCGATTGGCGCCATGATCGTCTTCGCATTGATCATGTCAGTTCTTAACTCGATCGCCGAATCGCTCAGATGTGGCGGAATGTTGTTATTCATGGCTCTAGCGGTTTCGACAGCATTCTACTCGATTCTCAGTTGGTTCTTTTGAAAAGTGGCGGTGGACCAGCTTAGCGCTTCGGCCGATCTTACCGCCTTCGATTCAGAACTCGCGTTTTTTCGCGGCCATTCACAGCGTTGCTTGCGCAATTGAAAACTCAGTCTCAGGCGTTTGCCTGATTACTCGGATCCATCGCTTCGATGCATCATTTCACGGAGGCGCGACTCATCATCATTATCCAGCAACTCGGTTGAGCCATCGCAACGGGCGATCAGGCAACTCGATCCGCCCCATGTTCCGTTGGTGAACGACAAGAGATCTTTGATTTCATCTGGATCAAGATCTTTTGGCGACGTCCATTCGACCGCGTTGTTGCTATTTACATCGACGATCGACACTGTATTGGAAAGGCCATCCTTGATGTCTGCAAACGTCATTTTCTTGACGCCGAACGCACCATTGTCTCCGGCGACGCCAAGGAAAGTTGTCTTTCCCGAAACGTGATAATTAGCGGGATTGTCAAACACTGCTGGCATCTTTTCCAAAAGCTTCTTGTTGTGTGCGCTGTCCCAAGGCTCGTCCAGGTGAAATTGATCATAAAGATCGCTTTCATCCAGATACGGCAAAATGTGAACGCGCCAGCTCAACAGAGGCTTGCCATCTTTGTCGACCGAATAAGCAGGTGGAAGTTTTTTATTAGCTGATTCGTAATTATGGATGGCCAATTGAAGTTGACGCATGTTGTTCATCGTTGTCGCCCTACGTGCGGCGTGGCGAACTTGCTGAACGGCAGGTAGCAACATACCGATCATGACTCCTGAAGTGGCAACGGTTGAACCTCCGGGAAGCGTACTTCGTTCGACCATGTGGAACCCTTTGTCGGTTCTGAAGACGGCGATCACGTTGGATTCGACACCGTTGGAAAGCACTCCGGCCGAAGGCAAATCGTCAAAACCAAAATCGAAACCCGGCAATCGTTGGCCACCTACAAACGTCTGGGCGAGCGGCATCACTATGTTGATTATCGACGCAACGTCGACATGCGAGAGCATCACAGGCTCGCCCCATTTTCTCGATTTGCCATAAGCGAATATGTCTTTGATTCGTTGATTATCAACAAGCCGGCCTTTGGTGCGGCCGATTCTGCGAAGCTGTGCACTGATAACACGTGGGCCAGCTCCTTGGCCGATGTAAAATTTATCTCCAGCGAGGCACCAGCTCAATTTGGCTTCCCCGAAACCGCTGGAGGTGAACGTGCTAATGGTGTAGTCCTTGTACTGTTTGTCTTCGACGGATCCTACCCCCAAGTCCAAGGCTTTCATTCCAACTTTCTGTCGAAACCTGCCGAGTCGGTCGGCAAACATTTTTGGGTCTTTGACTCCCATTGCAATCACTCCGCTGCCCGTGGGATTGCTCAAAGTCATTTCTGAGTACGCTGATCCAAATCCGTCAAAGCTATCGACGATTTCCGATTCGAAATCCAAACCCGAATAGCTCTCAATATCGAGTATCGCCTCGTCCATGCCTTCTGCTGAATCAAAATACTCCGAACTACGTTGCATCATCGACCAGATCATTTTCGGATCCAATTGAATTACGGCTGCCGACATTACACCGCCAGGCATTTCCGAGATTCGGTCAATCGTGATCGGTTTGGAGCCAAGGACAGACAAAATGCCTTTAGGTTCCTTGGGGCATTGAAGCAACAGATGGGTAGCGAATCCTGTTTCGTCCAATCCAAGCTGACCACTAATGGCTTGAAACTCTTCCAAGTGCAAGAATTCTGGCGGCGCCTGGTCTTTGGGGATGTCGTCCATTAAGCCGATCAGCCCGGCAGGGGAAAAATGAAACATGCCAAGTGTTTGCTTGAAGCTGGCCAGTTTTTTTGTTTCACTGATCCATTCGGGTGCGGGCTGGTCCAGATTCGCAAGCGTCCGTTTAATTCCGTTTGCGCCAAACGCCATTAAGCAATGGCCGTTTGTGATTCCAATGTGAAGATCGTTTTTTTTGTCCAAGCTAATCTTGTAAAAGTCTTGTCCTGCAACCGCAACTCGCTCCAGAGGTATTTCGCCCTCTCCGTCTTTGTCTGCAAGCGTTGCGAGTGTTCGCTCCAGCCACTTTTCGTGTTCATTGAGCTTTATGGCCATTCCGCCATACAGAGTTTCTTCAACTTCTTTGCCCGGTTCGATGCCTGCCATGAAAAAAGAAGCCGAACTGGTCTCAAGCATGGACGGAGCTTTTTTCAAGAACTCGGCGACGATCGGATCTTCAGGAGGATTGTTCTCAAGATATCCATCGATCGCGGCTATCAGTTTTTTGTACGAAGCCTGAATCTCTTTTTGGGCCATCCATTTTTCGGTTGGGTTGCCAGCCGCGTTTGACTTTGGCATTCCGATCCAGCTGACATACACAAGGCTGTCGCTTGGTGCGATCCGTTCCAACATCGTGTCTTGGGCAGACGCAAGTTGCGGCGTGAGCGATGTAAAACAAATCGCAAAGCAGAAAGCAAGAATGATTGTGGATGACGCGCGCAGCGGAATGGTTGTGAGTGAAAAACGAATCTTGGAATAGGACATTGGTTACTCTTTGTAAGCGAGCCGTTGTTAAACAAATTGACCTCATAAGTATAACGATCATTTTCGCGGCCGCGGCTTAAGCCAATACTGCTCAATTGAGATTTGCCAAAAAAACCGAGAAGCAGCCCATCTCAAGAAGCAGCCCATCTCAAAGAAACAGTCCAACTTTAAAGAAGCAGCTCCCACTCAATTGCTTCCCCCTAACGTGCAACACGATGGCCCAAGCCATTCAACGGGCAGGTGGCGATGTCGGAAACAAAGGCGTCGAGACGGCGGAAGCTGCCATTCACACGCTGCTGTTGGTAAAAGAAATCCAGCAGAAGACATAACGGAAAAGTGTGGCCAAGTGTTCGATTGTCTGTTTCGAATTGCCTGCCAAACTGCAAAGGCCATTTGTTCTGCTACTTTTTCTTGGCGGCCAAGATCTTTTCGGCTAGTAGAAGCAGTCCATGGCCGCGACAAACTGGGTCCTCCAGCGATTCGACTTGGCGCAACAGGGTTTCAAACTCCGGTCGACGCACATCAACATTTTGTAACGATGTTCCAATTCCAATCGCATGCGTGATGGCGCGTGTTGTCGGATTTTCCAAAGTCAATGCAAACTCGACCAGCCGTTTACTTCCTATTTTTTCATTTAGACGCTGGGCATATGCTGGCCAAGCGTTATGTTCTGGCTCGTCATACCGAAACTGATCCACTGGCAAATCCAAATCGAGAATCAACTTGAGCTTTTCAAGATCAGGTTCTTGAGAATAGACCCAAAGCATTCGGTTGGTGAAACGCAAATCGATCTCAGTTTCAGCGATCTTGTCAATCACCGCATCTGCAAATCTGGCTTGATTCTTAGGCGACAATTGGCGCATCGCGTAATACATGACTCGCCCTTGATGCTCGGGCGGCTGTGAACGCGAAATTGCGACCAGCTCTTCAACAGACGATATCGGCGCAATCAACGTAAAAGCTCTTTGGAAAATGAAAGCCGAAAAATCTGAGTCATGCCGGTAAAGTCGAAGGGCTTTTTTGGCATTCTCTTCGTCTTCTTTTTCGACGAAGTCAGCGACAATCGTCTCCAGGGCTGCTGGATGGCTTTCGTGGATTTCTTGCAGTAGTTGATCCGTTTCATTCTCTGGAAATGTTTCTTCTTCGATCCAACGGCTCAACCATCGTGCAAGCAACTCGGCTCGTATCTCGGGCGACTTGATCAGCCTTAACATGTCGTCTTTTGACATTGAGTCGCCAGGCGTTTGGTACTCCAGCAAGTATTTCAATTTATAATCGGCTTGTCTCGTGTTTTTAATCTTCTGGATATCCGAGATTGCTTTTTCGAGCCATTGATAACGTTGCATTCTGACGGACGGGTCGCGAATCCCGATCAATATTTTATACGCGTCAGACCGCCAACTCGGTTCTTCGATTGCCTCGGCATATCGAACCGCATTGGGATAGTCACCGGATTCCACTGCTGACTGGACCAGGTAGAAAAGTGGTTGATGGTACCGCGCGATGTAGGGGTTCGACTCTGTCAGCGATAGTTTCTTTGGGCCAAATTTTTTGATCGCCAGGTCGCCGCGGCCAGCTTTAATAAAGACATTCGCAAAATCAAGTGTCGAAGTTGAATCCGATGCAGTCAGGCAAATTTTCTCCAGTAGCGACTGAGCGGAATTGGGTTTTCCCGCAGCAAGAAACGCTCGGACTAGTTTGAGGCCACGGTCACTGTCGCGGTAGTTTTCAAAGCTCTCAAGTTTCAACAATTCTCGATAAGCCTGGTCCAATTGGCCTTTCTTTATCAAATCGGAAATGGATGTGCGTTGGATCCTGGCTTTGACTTTTTCTTCGGGCACTGAATCGTTGTACAACGCCAGCAGACGTTCACGCTGGGGCTGAGATTCAATTTCGGAAATCCTGCTACCGATATCGAGCATCATTTTTCGCCGAATTTTTGGATCGGAAAAGGATTCTGAAATCTCAATTACCCGATGATAGTCGCCACGATCAAAGTATACACTTGTGATTTTTTGCCACCCATTGATTAGGTGTATGCCCAATGGATTGTAATCTTCGTCATCAGGAGTGAGCGTCGCAGGATCGAAAGCAAATTGCTTTGCGTGATACTCTGCTTCTTCCAGCGATGGCGTTTGGACAAGCACGTGAATTATCGAGTTGCGCAGGCTATCGGATCGATACAAACGTCGCTTTTCAGATATCTCCAATTTCGGATGTTCCACCAAACGAATAAGATCACGATAGGTCTGTTTTCTATGTTTTTTTGCGTCGTAATAGATTCCTTGGGTTGCTTCGAAGAGTCCATCAGTCTGGTTGGGATCATTGAGAATTGCGTTCATCGTCACGACAGCATCGTCAATTTTTCGATGTTGCATTTGGATTCGAAAAACCTCCCTCAGTTGATCCACTTGTCCCTTGCCGTCCAAAGCGGCTACAGCTTTTTTCAAGAGTTCCAACGCCGACTCAACCGTGAACTCTTCTGACCTTGTTTCGTTTTCGGTCGCGGAATAATTGAATGAGCGCATACGGGCATGCGTAGCGTTTGCAAATCCAAGGCCCACCCACAAAAAGAAGATTGAGACCAGCGTTAAATAGTGTGGCGAGTTTTTCATAAAGATAATCTAACAGATGGTGGGCATGGAAAGCGAAAACAATCTCACGGGTTTTTTATTGTCTCGAAAACGCAAACGCATACATAGCGGATTTCGCTTCCAATTGATCAAGTCGAGCATCTGGCAGATTTTAGCGATTAGGAAGATCAAAATAGAAGGAAGTATTCCGTCTTGCTCTGCAATGCATTTGGTCAAAGCATCCAGCAGTTCAACGACTCCAATCGCTTTCACATGGCTGATGGAATGATCTCGCTCCCGCGAAAATATTTGCGAACGCTTGCCTTTTTTGCTTGGTTCGTAATCGCAGTAGACGGCATCAGTGCCAAAGTCGCGTTCTGCAATTGGCATCCAATCCTGTCGCCAACTATGCTCTTGTTTTAAGAATGGAGAGTCCTTAGGAATCACTCGATGCGGAACAGTATTCGAAACATCAAGAGCGATCGAGAATACTTCTAGCATCATTTCAAGGCTGCAAAATTTATAGCCACCACATGCCCCAGCCGACTCCCTTGCTTCGCCATTAAACGCAAGCAAAAGACCTCCTCCTTTTCGAAGTCCGATATGGTCTTCTCATCTGTTGGCGGATTAAAGGTTACACCGAGACTTGGCTTCGACTCGATGAATTGGCGAAAGGACTTCGCTTTCTTCATTGCAGAATTAGTGCTCGGCATACCATCCTTACTTAACGCTGCTCTCTCAGGTTTGGTTTTCAACGCAATGAATGCCATTGCGGTTATTGAATATTTCTTTCAATGGTAAGGCTTGAATTTCCTGTTCTTCAAGGCGCTCAATCATTGTCCGACGGACCAACCTTTTCAGCCTTTATGCCAGTCGTCTTCGTCAGATGGAAACTCGGACAGGGGGAAATCCTCGAATTTCGAGAGATCCATTTATGCGTACTTCTTGTTTTTGGATCGAATGAAATCCAAAAAAGAGCGGATAGCACGAGATTCGAACTCGCAACCGGAAAACCGGCACTTCCTTTCCAAGGAAGCCGCTAACCATTCGCTTACTATCCAAACTTATTTGGGTGACGAGGTGTTAGAGAACACTTCGATGGTCCCCAAATGATAACCAAATCAAGTGATTTAGAAAACACTCCAAATTCAATGTTCGATATTTTTCAATTGAATCGAAGCAAAAATCTAGATGGCTTTCACACCCCTCGGTTCGCGTTTTACCCAAAAGTTTATGAAACCGCTAGAATCGGGAATACGTTTTGCTTAAATAAGCTTGTTATCATACCGTACGATTGAGCTTTAGTTGTTAGAATAGCCTAGTAGGAATTAATCTTCATTTGATTTGACGATTCGATGCAACTGACTTCCGTCACCAATCCAAACTCGGACACCGACACAGCCAAGCCACGGTTGCACACGAACCAACCGTCTGCAATTTCATTGATGTGTCTTTTCCAAATCCTGACCGCCTGTTGTATCTTTTTCGCTTGCCATCGCATCTCACCATTATTGGCCATTGTTGGGACAATTTTTTCAACACCAGCAATCATCCGAACCGGTTTGGTCTCTGATTTGTACCGTCGTAATGGCCTGCCGTTTGGTTGGGGCCGACGGTTGGTCACGTTTGCCCATTCGCTTTGGATCGTTTTAGTAACCGCTTGTGTTTCCTTTGTCGTATTCTCGTTTATCAGTTTGGCTTGCGGGCTGGGCTGTGTCGCGATTGCCGTCCTTTGCGGTAGCCGGGACATGACGTCCGATATCGTTGTGGTCGGAACCTTGGGCGGGATGGTCTGGGGCGGCGTTGGCGGCATGGTGACGATGGGCTATTGTGCAAAATTTTGGAAGCCAGCGGATCCGGTTGCCGCGAGCTGAGCCCAATCGAGATTCACGCAGCGTCTCATGTTAGCTGTATTGAATCTCGGAGCCAAGTTTTGAATCATCAAACTCTGGTTTCCCATCATTCAAACGAAACGCTTGATGTCCCATCACCCAGGTTGCGACGGGCCAGCCCTTTAAAGACTCACCTGCCCAAGGGCTCCAGCCACATTTGGTTTGCTGGTTTTCGTTGGTAATCGTCTGAGACAAATCTAGATCAACCAAAGTCAAATCCGCGTCAAACCCAACTTCGATGCGGCCTTTGTTTTTGATGTCCCAGACACGCGCCGGTTCACTGCACATCCATTTTACGACTTGTTCGATCGTGCATTTGTTTTGGTTGACTTGATTGAGGATCAAAGCCAAATAGTTTTCTACGGCTGGTAAACCGGAAGGGCATTGCGGATAGGGCTGCCGCTTTTCTTCCATCGTATGGGGCGCGTGGTCGGTTGCGACAACGGTAATGACGTCATCGAGTAAGGCTTGCCAAAGGGCTTCGTTGTCGGCTTTGGTTTTGACCGACGGGTTCATTTTGACCAGTGAGCCAAGCCGGTCATAGTCATCGATGTTGAAGAATAAGTGATGGGGGCAGACTTCGGCCGAGATCAAATCTCCACCTTCCGCGATGGCTTGGATTTCTTGTGCGGTCGAAACGTGCAACACGTGAAAGCGATGGTTGTGACGCTGGGCCAAATCAATCGCGCGCTCGGTGGCAATCAAAGCCGCAGCGTGGTTGCGAACCTTTGAATGGGTTGCGACGTCCGTTGAGCCAGCGAACTTTTCCGCGTTTGCTCGAACCGTCGTTTCGTCTTCGCAGTGGGCGCAGATGGTAAGGCTGGTTTCGGCAAAGATTTTTTCAAGTGCGGCTTGCTCGTCAACCAGAAGATTGCCCGTGCTCGATCCAATAAAGATCTTGATACCTGGCGTCCGGGTCGCAGCCGCCAAAGAATCGGCATTCTCGGTGGTGGCTCCAATGTAGAATCCATAATTGACCAGACTGGCACGGCTCCCGATTGCAAGTTTATCATTCAAAATTGCCTGGGTGATTGTATTGGGAATCGTGTTGGGCATCTCCAGGAAGCTGGTCACTCCGCCCTTTGCGCAGGCTCGCGATGCGTGAGCGAGATCTTCTTTATGCGTCAACCCAGGTTCCCGAAAATGGACTTGGTCATCAATGATCCCTGGCAACAAATGTTTGCCCGTTCCGTCAATCACGTTGTCAGCCTGAGCGCTCGACGCTGCATCGATATCTACAATTTTGGTTCCATCGATCAAGACAGAAGATTGGGTGCTTCCGCTTGGAAGTACAACTGTCGCGTTTTTTATTAGAGTCTTCATATTGGCAGTTGGTAAATGTCTGGGGAAATGTCAATGTTGATTGTTTAAACAAATTGGCTGCGTAAACAGTCGTTTGAACCGTCGATACGGGTTGGAAAAATTGCAAAGGGTTGCGATACTCTATGGCATAGTCTTTGAAATCCCATCGCAGAGCAACCACCCGCCAGAGGAATCCGACCCAATGTCCGAATACGATTACGAAAAACTTGGCCAATTTTATCTGGGCAAAGAGTATGACCAAGAATCCAAAAAGCGACTGGACAACTTGTTGCTTTATGATTCTCGCGACCTTTGCACGCATGCCGTCGTTGTTGGGATGACGGGTAGTGGAAAAACTGGCCTTTGTGTTGACTTACTCGAAGAAGCCGCGATGGACCGAATTCCTGCCATCGTGATCGATCCCAAAGGCGACATCTCTAACCTGTTGCTGACGTTTCCGAATTTGACTCCCGAAGAATTTCGCCCGTGGATCGACGAAGGCCAGGCAGCTCGAAAAGGGATTTCGCCAGAAGAACACGCGACCAACGAAGCCGATAAATGGAAAGAAGGATTGGCCAGCTGGCATCAATCGGCTGAGCGAATCCGCACGATGCGTGAAACAGTCGACCTGCGAATTTACACGCCAGGTAGCAACACCGGTCGCCCGCTGACGATCCTCAAATCATTCTCCGCTCCGCCGCAAGCAGTGCTTAACGATTCGGATGCACTTCATGATCGAATCAGTTCGGCGACTTCCGGATTGTTGGCGTTGATGGGAATCGATGCCGATCCGATCAACTCGCAAGAGCACATCATGATCTGCAAAATTTTGGAGCACAATTGGCGCAAAGGCGTTGGGCTGGATCTTGGTAAATTGATCGGTCAAATTCAAAACCCACCTTTCGACCGCGTTGGGATTATGGAGCTGGATGATTTCTTTTCAAAGAAAGACCGCCAATCGCTCGCGATGACGATGAACAACCTGCTTGCGTCGCCATCGTTCGCAGGCTGGCTTCAAGGCGAAGCGCTCGACATCAAACGGATGTTGCATACGCCCGAAGGCAAGCCAGTGATCTCGATTGTTTCGATCGCACATCTCTCTGACGAAGAGCGCATGTTCTTTGTCACGATTATCCTTAATGAGATGATTTCATGGATGCGCACCCAAGCCGGTACTTCCAGCCTTCGCGCGATTCTTTACATGGACGAAGTGTTTGGCTATTTCCCACCGACAAAAAATCCACCTTCAAAGCAACCGATGCTGACGTTGCTTAAACAGGCGCGTGCGTTTGGTTTGGGGTGTGTGTTGGCCACGCAGAACCCGGTTGATCTTGACTACAAAGGTCTCTCAAACGCGGGTACATGGTTCTTGGGTCGACTGCAAACCGAACGCGACAAAGCGCGGGTGTTAGAGGGGCTGGAAGGCGCGTCCGCTCAAGCCGGTTCGACGTTTGACCGGGCCGCAATGGAACGCACGCTCGCTGGATTGGGGAGTCGAGTTTTCCTGATGAACAATGTGCATGACAATGAGCCGGTTGTATTCGAGACGCGCTGGGCGATGTCTTACTTGCGCGGGCCGCTGACAAGAAACCAGATCCAGGATCTTGTCGACAACGATCCAGATTACGACAGAGAAAAAGCGATGGCCGAATCGGTCGCTAAACGACCTTCGGCAGAAAAAGGCGAAGAAGTCGAAAGTGCCATTGATCCTCGGCAGTTGATTCCCGATTCCGCCACGCAGTATTTCGTCGAACCCAACCAGCGTGTGTCCGATGGCGATCGTTTGATTTATCGTCCGGCGTTGCTTGGGCGTGGGCGATTGCATTTCGTTAAATCGACTTACAAAATCGACGAGTGGGTTGAGATGACTTTTCTTGCCAAGATTTCAGGTGGCGAAATGCCAGACGAAGTTTGGGAAGAAGCCGAGTTGCTGGACGAGCCTTTGGATTTTGCCAGACGTCCTGACGAGGACGGCAAATTTGGCAAAACGGCTCCCGAATACCAAAAATCCAAGAGCTATACGTCGTGGAAAAAGCAGCTTAAAGAGTACCTTTACCGCGGCCAGGACATGGCGGTTTGGAAATGCGAGGACCTGAAGAAATATTCCGAAGCAAACGAAGAACTGGGCGACTTCAAAGTGCGATTGGAACAGCACGCATCAGAATTGCGGGACGATAAAGTTGAAAAGCTTCGTAAGAAGTTTGCGAAAAAATTCCAAACGCTTCGCAGCCAGATTCGACGAGCCGAAGACAAGATCGAAGTGGAAGAGGCTCAGTACAAACAGAGTCGAATGTCTTCTGTGCTGTCAGTTGGCACCACGATCATGGGCGCATTGCTTGGTCGCCGTTCAACTCGAAACGCAACCAGCTCGATTAGCAAGTTTGGCCGATCGTCGAAAGAAAAAAGTGACATCGCGCGAGCTCAAGACGGTTTGGAAGAGCTTCAGATCAAATTCGAGGATCTCGAGAACCAGTTCAACGAAGAGGTTGCCGAGATCGAGGACAAGATGGATATATCCAACCTCGAGTTCACTGAGTTGAAAGTCACGCCACGCAAGAGCGACATCTCCCTTGAGGACTTTGGCATTTGCTGGCTTCCATGGCGAGTGGATAGCGAAGGGATCGCCGAGCCGATTTATTAGTCGGTACTGAGTCGTCAAGGTCGAAATCAGACACCGTCGAAATCAGTCTTAATTGACGTATGAGTCGATTGCGTTGGGCGGTAGCTCCCCCTGCACCTTGGTGACGCGCGCGATACCAGTGGGGTTACGATTGGATTTAGTTCGATCACTGCTGTTAGGGTTGGTGACATTACTCACATGCAAGATTCCCGTTTGAGGATTGGGTAAGCAATACCGACACAATGCGGAGGCGATTTGAATATTTGCCTTTCGCTTCCTACAATGATCGTCTCTTCTCAGTGGCGATGGTTTGCAGCTTATCCAACCTTGAAGTAGGAATCGTTATCCAATGGTCAAAATGAAAACTCACAATCGACTTGCGTTTACACTTGTCGAATTATTGGTGGTAATCGCAATCATTGGTATCTTGATTGGAATGCTTTTGCCAGCCGTTCAATCGGTTCGTGAGGCCGCTCGGCGTGCGAATTGCATGAATAATATTCGCCAGATCGTTTTAGCTGCCCATAACTATGAGTCGGCGCGCGGTGAACTGCCAATTGGTGTATCGATTCCAGTTGCAACTCAATTTGATTCAAGTATTGAATTTTTCGGATGGGGCACAGAAGTCCTTCCGTTCATGGAGCAAAACAATGCGTTTGATGTCTTGGGGCCAGTTCCCAATGTCAGCATACTTGATCGAGCAAATGACCCTAACGATGGTCCCGCTGTGATCGATGTTTTGCAGCGCTCAATTCCAGGTTTTCAATGCCCATCAGATTCAACAACAGAACGGCTGAATCAAAATCGTCGATCGAGTTCTCCGATCCTTTTTATTGCAAAATCAAATTATCTGGCTGCGAATAATATTGGCGTTGTTCACGCACTTCGCCACCCGACTTCTAATGCTGCGCCGGCTGGTTCGTTCAATGGAATTGAAGCCAGAACGTTTGCTTCGATGGTAGATGGAACTTCAAATACGGTTTTGTTTTCCGAGAGAATTTCGACAACCATTCGCAATGGTCGAAATCTGGAATTTGCAGGTGGAGGTTTGCAGTTCGGATGTCGAGGAATTGGGCGCCCACTGGAACTGGGAAATGGCTCTACCTCGGATGGGTCACCAACTGGAGCGCACGATTGCTTATTCGCTTGTGCTGGACGAATCAACTTCGTTGACGAAGTCAACGACAATGACATTGCTGACTTTGGAGTTTCAAGCGGTCACCCAGGCGGCGTAATTGTTGGGGCAGCTGATGGTTCGGCGCATTTCATCGGAGACCAGATCGACAGCTTTTTTAGAACCAACGCTGGCGTCGTTCCACCGAATGACCGTACTCTCTATGGGACTTGGGAAAGACTGATTGCTGTTGCCGATGGCCAGTCAGTCAACATTTTTGAGTAGCGAAATTCTTTCTTGGTTGCCTAGCTACTTACGTTTGCTTACGTAGGCATGCTTTGCTTGGGTAGACCAAGCTGATTGCCTTGCTTTGGCCTATCGACTTTTTATCGCCTACGAGCGCCGACGACGTCGCAGCGCCATAACCAAGGGAAATGCTCCCAAGACCGCGAGTGACGTCGGTTCTGGAACAGAACGTACCGTTACCGTGAATGCTCCTTGGAGTCGAGCAGCTTCACTCCCGTTATGGTTTACAAATTGGATTGTGTTCGAACCGGCGACCAATAAACTGTTGAAATTCGCAACAGAAAAGATAGGTTGATAATCAACAATATTTGTCGTTGTCGTATCAATTGAACCGCTAAACTCTACCCCTGTTGAATCGGCAAGAACTGTCAATCGTGGTAGTCCGTTTGAATTCGGTGTCCAAGGGTTGGCGATGTCATTGGGCTGGACGGCAGTTGGCACAAAATCCTGAGCACCGAATTGAGAAGTGTCGGCACTTAAGAAAAGACTTGTGCCGTTGACGACAATTTCTACGCCGTCATCGATAACAAAAAAATCTGTAAACAACTCAGTGTCTGCAATTTGTAAAGCAGACAAAGTAAACGTCGAAGTTTCGAAGCCCCCATCTGTGGATACATCGATTGTTCCTTGATCAACAACGATGTCTGCAACCGAAAGGTTTTGAAACAGCGAAAGTGAAAAGACAATGGCAAGCCAAAGTGCAGAGGAAAATCTCATGGGATAAGTTCCATTCTAGATAGGATTAGATGAAGGGTGGACTTATATATGAGATCGAGATTTGTGTCGCGCCGGGAAAAAATGCCTGAGAGAGTCGGATTCTTCAGCTGATGAGTATAGTTCGATCAGGTTTTCGGATAAAATCGGCTAAACAATGGTGATTACCCTCCGCGGTTTCCGCATATGGTCTTCCGTAACAACAGCGGCTCTTAAATATTCAATGCCCGACCAAATCGAGCATAAGTACATCGGATAGCGCACTTGAAGGCGACCGGTTGGATCCTTGGCTTTCGCTGATGCCCAAGACTCCGATGTTGTTTTGTACTTGGATTCAGAAAGATTTTTAGCTGCAAGTCAGGTTTGATTGCTATATTTTCAACCTCAAGCGGACGCGAATAAACGCGAATACAAATTCAGATTTTCATTCGCGGCGACGGTCGCATTGAGGCCTATTTTGCTTTTGCGGTGCGTTTTCCGAGTGACTTGGCACCGACTGATTCTTGCCATTGAGTGAGTAGCGCTTTAAGCTCGGCAACAACCTCCGGATTCTTATCAGCCAAATCTTTTTTCTCACCAATGTCTTTGCGGATGTTATACAAGCTGAATCTGTCAGACTCGAGCCACTGAATCAGTTTCCATCTTCCTTTGCGAATTGCAGCCGAGGGGCTGCCGCCTTGGTTGCCGTAATGAGGGTAGTGCCAATAGATTGGGCCGCGATTGAATTTTTCGCCTTTGAGTACTGGTACGAAACTTTTTCCATCAATCTCCTCGCGCTCGTCCGCTGGCTGTGACGCAAGCTCCAGCATGGTCGGGTAAAAATCGACGCTGGAAATATACTGGCTGGTTTTCGTATCTGCTTTGGTGATGCCAGGAGCGCGGACGATCATCGGTTCGCGAATACCGCCTTCGTAAATCCAGCCCTTGCCAGCTCGCAGTGGAAGGTTGCTCGTCGGATGGCCTTCGCTGGTTGCCAGCCCGCCGTTATCTGACATAAAAATTACAACCGTATTGTCAGTCAGTCCGTTGTCGTCAATCGCTTTAAGGACCTTTCCAACGGCTTGATCCATTGCGGTTACCATCGCGCCGTAGACGGCGTTCTCCTGAACCAGTCGTGATTTTCGTTTTCCTTCTTTGCCCCAAATTGGACCGCGAAGTCGAATTCGTGACTTGAGGTCCAAGTACTCCTGCTTTAAATCTTTACGCCCCATCAAAGGCGTGTGGACGGAGTAGAAGGAAAGGTAAGCCAAAAATGGTTTGTCTTTGTTGTTCGAAATAAACTTAGCCGTTTCGGTCGCCAAACGATCGGGCAAGTGCTCTCCGGCAGGCCCATCGCTTAGTCGTTCATTGCCATAAGGCGAGAAGTATTTCTTTCCGCCATAAGGACCGCCACGGTCGATTCCGCCTTTGTTGATATCGAACCCTTGGTCTTCCGGCCAAAACCCTTTGTCGCCCAAGTGCCATTTGCCGGCGAAGAAAGTTGCATAGCCGGCCGATTTGAGTTTTTCTGCGATCGTGACTTCTTCCAAAGCCAGATGGTCAGCGTAAGGAGCCGGTAAGAACTTGGTTTTACGCTTCCAGTTTTCAGGTTGGTTTTTGCCGGCGGTGCTGATGAAATCGGTGATGCCAACTCGTTGAGGGTATTTACCCGTGAGGATGCTTGCACGAGTTGGTGAACAGACTTGGCAGGCAGCATAAGCCGCATTGAACTGCATTCCGGTTTTCGCGAACGCGTCAATACTTGGCGTGCGATAAAAACTGCTTCCAAAGCAACCAAGGTCGGTCCACCCTAAATCGTCGACGAGGAAGAAAACAAAATTCGTTGTTTTTTTCGCAGAAGTATCGCTTGTCAAATGACCATCGGCGGCACTCAATGGTCCGTTTTGGAGTGTCACGAAAGTCACAATCGCGAAGAATAGTGCTGCAATTTGCTTTGCTATTGGATTGGAAGCGACTTGCTTCATCAATGTCTCCGATGGTTAAAAACGATAATTCTCAAAAACTACTATTTGGGTTTTCGAAACTAAATTCTATCGTAGAAAGGCTATCCTTGCGAATTTGGTTCGACTTTTCCAAGTCGTTGTCTTTACTTTCAAGCGACTCAGCAAACAATTGACTTCACCCATAACGTTTCTTCGATGAAAATCTCATGAATTGCTTTGCTCATGCACTCCCCCGGCTTGAGGATCCTTACCTCGCCGTTGGATGTTGTTTGCCGGACTGGCTTTCGGCCTGCGATCGCAAGTGCCGTGCGCGTGAAAAGAATGCGCTGGGGTTTGTCGATGACATTGATCCGATTGTGAAAACGATTGCTCGCGGTGTGGTACAGCATCATATTGATGATGGTTGGTTTCACAAGACTCCGATCTTTAACAAGTTGATTCTCGATTTCGCGGTTGAGCTACGTGATGTGTTTGGAAACGAGCGGACCATGCGGCCCAGTTTGATCGGGCATATTTTAGTTGAGCTTTTTCTCGATGCATATTTGAATCAGGCTCACCCTGGAAAATTGGATCATTTTTACGAGCAAGCGGCAAAGGTCGATCCTGAAAAGGTACAGAGTGCGGTCAACATGTTCGCCACCAAAAGGACCGACAAATTAGCCGACGAGATCAGGCGGTTTGTCAATGACCGTTATCTGTTCGACTACGATACCAATGAAGGCGTCGTCTACCGAATCAACAAAGTGCTTGCGCGGATCTCGTTAAATACTATGGGCGACGAAATTATGGATTGGATGCCCGGCGCGAGAAGTCGGGTTTATGAAAACGCGGCAGAGTTGTTGCCGAACTATCCTGTCGAAATTGCGTTGAGGAATTAGGCGTTCGAACTCTGAATTTGTTAAGCGAACGTTTTTGCTGTGGCGGTTGTTATCGCCCAACCTGCATCGCCCGATCTGCATCGCATCGATCGGGGATTGGTATCTCTTGCAGCCAC
>CAYZGP010000077.1:0-9260 GCA_964478065.1 uncultured Pirellulaceae bacterium | reverse complement strand
ATCGGGGATTGGTATCTCTTGCAGCCACGGAGTAACATAAGACCTTCCAGCTTTCCGTTCGAGGTCTCTATGTTGCATTCGAAAACCGGCTTGTTTGCTTTTTGTTCCTTACTGTTTGCCGTTTCAGCGAACCTGTTTTGTTCCGCCTCCGTTTTCGCTGAAGGAGAATTCGACAAAGAGGAATTCGATACTGCCGACCAGCCGAATATTTTGATGGTTTTTCTGGATGACCTTGGCTGGAAAGACACCGGTTATATGGGATCGGATTTTTACGAAACACCAAACATCGACGCCCTTGCGAAAGGCGGAATGGTCTTCACAAACGCTTATTCTTGCGCTGCAAATTGTGCTCCCGCCAGAGCGTGTTTGCTTTCTGGTCAGTACACGCCGCGGCATCAGATTTTTAACGTTGGAACTGGACCGCGTGGCAAAGCCGCCCACCGACGATTGAAAATTATTCCTGGAGTGAAAACGCTTGATCCAAAAATCAAGACATGGGCCCATCAGTTGCAATCGGCAGGCTACAAAACAGCGACGATGGGCAAGTGGCATTTAAGTTCTGATCCCTTGCCCTACGGTTTTGATTTGAACATTGGCGGAACGCATGCAGGTGGCCCGCCAAAAGGCTACTATCCCCCGCATGGGAAAGTACCCAACCTCAAAGACGCACCCGAGAATGAATATTTAACCGACCGCTTGAGTGATGAAGCATGTAAATTTATTACGGCTAACAAAGACAGACCCTGGATGCTGTATCTGACACATTTTGCGGTGCATACTCCGTTAAATGCGAAAAAAGAACTAGTGGCGAAATACAAAACCAAAGAGCCCGGTGAGCTTCACAATCACACCGCGATGGCAACCATGATTCAGGCGGTGGACGATGGAGTTGGCAAGATCGTGGCAACACTTGAGTCATTGAAGATTCGCGACAACACCGTGATCATGTTTTACTCCGACAACGGCGGTTATGGCCCGGCCACTGATATGGCACCACTCAAAGGCTACAAAGGCACCTACTACGAAGGCGGAATTCGGGTTCCGTTTTTAGTCAATTGGCCGGGCAACGTTAAACCTGGTTCAACCTCAGCCGAGCCTATTACTGGCGTCGATTTTTATCCAACATTCTGCGAAATCGCAGGAGCGAAATTGCCGGACGACCAAGCAAACGATGGCGTCAGTTTGGTCACGTTATTCAAAGGCGAGGTTGAGAATCTCGATCAGGATCGCGGCGAAGGCAAAACGCCGCGTTCTCTTTATTGGCATTTCCCGGCGTATCTGCAGTCGTACGGTCGAGTCGCCGATGAGCAACAGGATCCGCTATTTCGATCCCGTCCATGCGGTGTGATTCGCCAAGGCAAATGGAAACTGATTCAGTATTTTGAAACCGGAGAAAATGAGCTTTACGATCTCCAAAGTGACATCGGCGAATCAAAGAACCTCGCGACGAAAAACCCCGAGCAACTGAATCGCTTGCTGGGAGACCTGAAAGCTTGGCAATCGAAAACTCAAGCGCCCATTCCGACCGAGCTAAACCCGAAGTTTGATGCGGAAGTTGAAAAGGCTGCGATTGAAGATTTTTTGAAGGAAAAAGGCAAGCCTAAAAAACGCAAATCTCAAAAACGCAAACGCCAGAAACAAAAACAGAAGCAATGATTCAATTCGCAAAAATATACATTACGCTGGTCGTGGTTGTCAGTCTCGTTACGTTTGGACTGTATGGTTGGGACAAACGGCAATCCAAAAATGATGGTTGGCGTGTGCCCGAATTCCGTTTGCACGTCTTGGCGTTTCTTGGTGGCTGGCCCGGCGCGATGTTCGGCCAAGAAATCTTTCGCCACAAAACGCAAAAGCTAAATTTTAAGTTCACAACCTGGTTGGCGGCGGCGCTGCATGTTATTGCGTTCGGTTACATTGCTTGGAATATATTGTTCCATTGAATCTAAAAAAGTCATGGTCAAAATCAGTCATACACGACCCGCCAAATGAGTTCTAGCGAACCGATTCAAGTACCGTTTTGCGCAGTTCAGCCACCAGGAACGCCGATCCGGTCAAGCAAACAAGCTGGTCGTCCGTCGCGTATTTCTGATAATGCTCCCAAGCCTGTTTCGGAGTCGGCTCAGTCACAAACTCCGATTGGATATCGACGTTGGATTGCCGCAATTCGGCACGGATTGATTTAGCAAGCTTCAACAGTTCCTTTGCACTCTTTCCGCGCGGGTTGTCTTGGTACTTTGTGAAAATCACTTTGTCAAAGTTCGCGATCAAAGGCCGAAGCATCGTCGGAATGTCTTTGTCGCGGCTGATTGCCAAAATCAAAATCCGTTTGGAGCTCGATTTCCATTGTGGCAGGTCGTCTTTTAACGTTGCGATCAACGCATCAATCGATGCGACGTTGTGCGCCATGTCGATGATGATCGTCGGACGAGTCGACACCAATTCCGTCCGGCCGGAGAGCCTTGCAAGCTGCAAGCCTTCTCGGATTTTATCATCCGAAATATCCCAGCCATTGGTTTGCTTAAGCGTTTTAATGACCGCAATCGCGAGTGAAGCGTTGACTCGTTGGTGTTGACCGATCAAGCCCGACCTGAGTTTTTCGATTTTGAACCTGGAACCTGCAGTCTCGCCGAGACAAGTAAACGAACCGTCTTCGTCGACATCGATTTCAACGTCACGATCAAGCAGGCAAAGCCGCGCGTCATTTTCGGAAGCGACTTTTTCGATCACGCCGTGTGCTTCAGGATCGATGGCTCCACTGATGATCGGCACGCCCGGTTTGATGATGCCGGCTTTTTCAAAAGCAATTTTGTCGACGGTTGAACCTAGCTGCCGCGTATGGTCAAGGCTGATGTTGGTGATTACTGTGACCGCTGGCTGGCAAACGTTGGTTGAATCAAGCCGCCCGCCAAGTCCAACCTCAAGCACAACGGACTCGCATTTTTGGTCGGAGAAAAACAGCAGCGCCGCGGCAGTGGTGATCTCGAAAAAAGTGAGCTTTCGCAAATCTTGCGAGGCGGCTTCTTTATCCATCGCATCGATCACTGGCTGGAGCTTTGTCAGTGTCTCAACAAGCTGGTCGTCTGAAATCAAATTGCCATCAACGGCCATGCGCTGATTGATCGTTTCGAGATGCGGCGAAGTGTAAACGCCTGTTCGTTTTCCAGCAGTCGTCAGGATCTGGCCGACCATCGTCGAGACCGAGCCCTTCCCTTTGGTGCCTGCGACATGAACCACCGAATAATTTAAATGTGGATTGCCCAGTCGCTTTAGAATTTCCTGCATGTTCTGCAGTTTGAAATGCCGAGGCGTAACGCGCGCGTGGCGCTCGTAATTGATTCGACTATAAAGAGCGGCCAGGTGGGCTTCGATCGAGATTGGCGATTCGGTTTTTAGCTTATTCATCAAGTCGTTCGTCGTTGGGCGGCAATCGCCACCCTGCTTGTTTCAAAAATGGTCATGCCCGGTGAGTTTGGCAATCAGGTTGGTTAACTTTGATTTAATTGTGGCTTGGCGTGGCGACTTAGCAAAATAAGCTGAGTCAAAATAGCGTATTGAGGTCCAGCCTTTGGATATCTTGTCAAAAGTTTGCACGAAAGTCGGTCTATCTTAAAAGCACCAAAGCAACAAAAGACCGTACTTGGCCGAGACAGATTAACGCTGCTCAAAATCGGCTAGACAGCTCAATCGGATCGTTTTAACAGCCCATTCAACCTGTCGCGGCACAAGATGCCGATCCAGCGTCAATTTGATAACCAAATCACACCAATATTAGAAGCCCGGCGACTCGTTGAACACTATTTTTTCCGTATCTATCATGGTGCTCGTTTATTCGTGCATCTATTATAGGGAAATTCAAAACGGACACTCATTTGGGTCCGCTCACTCCAATTCCTCGCATCGAACCAATGCAAGCAGATTAACGTATATCGAAGTCGGCAGGTCTTTCGCGACGTACGCTGATCAATCTCCATTCATAATTAAGTCAAATATCAATAATACCGGAGCTACCGCTTAAGATGGCCTCTGAAACTGAAGAAAACACATCAGCCAAACCTAGTCGTTTGGAGCAGTCCAATCCTGACTACGATCCCAACGTGGTGGTGGAAACTCAGAACCTGACCAAAATCTATCGTGACTTTTGGGGACGTCAAAAAGTCCGAGCCCTCAACGCGTTGGACTTGGAGATTCGTAAAGGCGAAATCTTTGGATTGCTTGGTCCCAACGGCTCTGGAAAATCGACCACGATCAAACTCCTGCTTGGATTGCTTTTTCCAACCAGCGGTCGGGCTTTGGTGTTTGGCCAGAATGCCTCCGAAGTCACCAAGAACGAACGCATCGGTTACTTGCCAGAAGAATCGTATCTCTACAAATTTTTGACCGCCGAAGAGACTTTGGATTTTTACGGTCGTCTATTCGACATGCCAGCCAAAGTCCGCAAGGAACGAACGGCCGAGTTGATTGAGCAAGTCGGATTGACTTGGGCGAAACGTCGGCAGTTGAAAGAGTACTCCAAAGGTATGACGCGCCGAATCGGATTGGCTCAAGCGTTGATCAATGACCCGGACTTGATTTTGCTCGACGAGCCGACTTCTGGTTTGGATCCGTTGGGAACACGAGAGATGAAGGACATGATCCTGAAGCTTCGTGATCAAGGCAAAACGGTTGTTATGTGCAGTCACCTCTTGGCCGATGTCCAAGACGTTTGTGACCGGATCGCGATTCTCTACCAAGGCGACTTGAAAGAGCTTGGTCGCGTTGACAGTTTGCTTAAAGTCACAGACGAAACAGCGATTCGCACCAAAGGGCTGTCGGAAGCGGCTCAAAAAGAAATTCGTGAGATCATCTCCAAGCATGGTGGTGAAACGCTTTCAATGGAGAACCCGCGAACTTCGCTTGAAGAATTGTTCCTTGGCATTGTTCAGGAAAGCCAACAACGGCCTGGGTTGCGTTCCAGCGGCACTGAGTCGGCTGAAAAGAGCGAATAAGGACTGGTAGTTGCACAAGATACCGCATGTGCCTTGATTGTCGGCTGCGGTGAATTATTTGTTGCATGAACATTCTCATTTACAAAACAAATCAAGCAGACCACGGACTGATTGAATAATGGTTGTCGAAGAATTTTTAACGTATTACGAATGGATCCTGAGCGGGCTCGGCCAGTTTGGATTTATCGTGCTTGCTGGAATTGTGTTGGGTGTATTCTTTGGATACCTCGTCGCATCATTTCGCCACGGACCATTCGAAGCTTTTTATATCGTTGCTCAGGTTATCGGGCAGGCGATTCCGGATTTTATTCACACTTCACCTCGTCGTGTGGCTGCGATTGCACGGCTGGCGATCAAAGAGGCTTTGCGCCGTAAGGTCATTCTGATCACGTTCGGTATTTTTGCCGCCTCGTTATTGTTTGGCGGCTGGTTTATGGACTCCGGCGGCGAACATCCGGATCAAATCTATATCAACTTTGTTCTTTGGGGCACGCAGTTGTTGGTGTTGTTGATGGGCATGCTCATCAGTGCATTCAGTTTGCCTGAAGATATTAAACATAAAACGATTTACACCGTGGTTACTAAACCGGTGCGTTCAACTGAAATCGTCCTTGGGCGGATCGTAGGATTCGCCTTGCTGGGAACAGCACTGTTGGCGTTGATGGGTTTGATCAGTTTCTTCTTCGTTTGGCGAGGCCTTTCGCACGAACATCAGATTGTCGGTGACACCCAGACATTGGCTTCGTTTGAGCAAATACCCGACTCCAAAATCTCAGCAATCTCAGGCCGCCGTGTTTCAGATAACGCCACGATGGAAGCCGAAACCAATGTCGTTGCTGGGCACAAGCATCGCATTGAGCTGATCGAAGACATTCGCGAACCCGGCGCTGCAGAGCCACGAATCAAAACCAATATCCTTGACACGACCACGATGGAAGACGGTCGTATCAAGTATCGACGAATCGTTTGTTTACCCGTTGGTGGTCATACCCATCAAGTCTCGATTGAAGGCGAAGGCGACGATGCGAGAATTTCGCTTGGCCCCGCAATCGGATATTTCCGTGCCCGTGTTCCGGTCTATTCGAAAGCGCTTAATTTCTACGACCGCAACGGTACGCTCAGCGATAAAGGCACAAACATTGGTAAAGAATGGGAGTATCGCGGGTACGTCGATGGTGGTAACTCGCGAACTCGAACGTCTCTGTCGAAAGCCGAATTTACGTTCCAGGGTTTCGACTCCAGCCAATTCCAAGACACGAATATCATTCCACTTGAATTAACACTGGGTGTGTTCCGAACTTATAAAGGCGACATTCAAAAACGTGTTACGGGCGGTATTCAATTCGAAAGCAAGCCAGAATCGGAACTGGATAACTTATTCATTTCGGATGTGGTTGATTTCGAAACCGATGAATACTCAATTCAAACATTGCCGATCTCTCGAAAGGTGCTTGGCAAAGTTGTTTCGCCAGATGGAAAGTTGATCTCGACTGGTGAGTACGATCTGTTTGATGATTTTGCCGCCAATGGCCAACTTAAACTTGCCATTAGTTGCCGTGACATTAACCAGTACATTGGTGTCGGAAAAGGCGATGTTTATTTCCGTGGTGGTGATCAGCTTTACTGGTTGAACTTTGTCAAAGGCTACCTTGGCATCTGGTGCCAGATGGTAATCATCATCGCGATGGGAGTCGCGTTTAGTACGTTCCTCAGCGCCCCGATCGTCATGCTCGGTACGCTTGTCATGATTATCGTCGGATTCTATAGCTCATTCGTTCGAGAGATGACCGAAGCCGATCATGTTGGAGGTGGCCCAATCGAATCGTTCTACCGTGTTGTGACTCAACAGAACATGGTGCTTGATCTTGATACTGGTGTCTTGACAACAGCGATTGAGCAAACCGACAAATTGATTGTCAATATGTTGAGCGCGTTAACTTATCTCGCGCCAGACTTTTCATCTCTAAATTTTTCTAAATATCTCACTTACGGATACGCGATCGATAGCGATCGCATCTTCGTTGCCATTACGCTCACTCTCGCATTTTGCGTTGGGCTGACGGTGCTTGGATACTTTGCACTTAAGACCAGAGAGATCGCCAAATAATGAATAACTTCAATCCATTCGTTCGCAAGATTATTTACATCGCGTGTATCGGCGGTTTGCTGATTCCGCTTTCATTGGTTTCCCGACCTGAGATTCGTGACGGAGATGGGGCAATCGACGATGGCGGTGGCCAACTTTCCAAATTGCGAGAGAAGTACAATCTCTCTCAAGCCAAAATTGCGGATATTGATCCGGCAAGCGAGACAATGAAACTTGCTTCGCTGGGACTGCGCGGGGTCGCAGTAAACATGCTTTGGATGCAAGCCATGGAGCAGAAAAAGCTCGAACAGTACGACAAATTGGCTTCGACACTTCAGGCACTTACCAAGATTCAACCAAGCTTCGTCAAGGTCTGGGAATATCAAGCCCACAACCTTGCGTACAACGTTTCGATGGAGTTTGATGATTATGAACAACGCTACCAATGGGTCCAAAAAGGGATCTCATTTCTTAAGCGAGGTATCCCCTATAACAAACGGGATCACCGTGTGACTGACCAGATGGGATTCTTCACCGGTAACAAGTTTGGCAAATCTGATGAACACTTGCAGTTTCGTCGCATGTTCCGAAAAGACGACGATTTCCATCAGCAGATGTCGGACTTCATCGATCCGGATACTTACGACGAGCGCGAGTATGGCCACGATAGTTGGAGATTGTCTTATCAGTGGTACGACTATTCGTTGAAGATGGTGGAAGAGCAAAGTTGTCCTCAGCGAACGGGCGACATGTTGTTTTATATGAACAGGCCTTCCCAGTTGCGCAATCAAGCGATAACGCTCCAGGAAGAATATCGTTCAGAAGAAGTCATTCAAAATATTTGGGCCAAAGCCGACGCTGAGTGGATGATATATGGCAACCAGAAAATCTCGAACACGATTGGCAATACGATCACGCTTGAAGGTTTGGCTGGTATCGAAGCCGAAATTGAAGTCTGGCGAAAGAAAATGGACGCCTTGGTTGAGCCTGGATCACGTCAGGAAATCATGGAAGACCTGATGGCGGCTGCACAGTTGACTGATGAGCAGAAAATGGTGATGAAAATTTTGCCAGATGAACGCAACGATGAGCAAACTCAAATGGTTCGCAACATCAACCAGCGGCTTTGGTCAATGGATCAAGGCATTGAAAACAAGCTTGCTTTTGCTGCTCCCGATGATAAACGAGAAGAAGCACTGAAGATCAGCCTCAAAATCGCACAGCTTCAAAGCGATATTCGAGCGATCGACAAAGACTCCAGTACCGTTAACTACCGCTACTGGCGATCACGAAATAAAGCCGAAGCAGAAGACATTGCGTCAATCGCGCATCAAGCACTTTACGATGCCAAGCAAATGTGGCGGCAGTCAATTTACGATGATGAGTACGATGTCGATTACAAAACGAAAGAGAAAACGATCACTAAACGAGGCGCGATTTCGCTCTACATCGACGCGTTTTCAAAATGGGCGGAGATCTTTGAAAAGTATCCTGAACTCAAAGACGGCCACTTGGCCGAAGAAGTCTTTAAAGGAGTCAAGGCTTACAATAACATGTTGATCACGACCAACCGTGAATGGCCGTTGGATTTTCCTCTTCAAAAAGTCATTGATGACCGCTTTGCCGCTGGCGAGCAAGACGGAATGCCGACGACAGACATGATTCAGGAGATGTACTCTGGACGCACCGACGAAGCTTTTGAAAAGCTTGTGAATGCAGGCCCAGTTCGCTATCAGGCAAGTCATATTTTGGTTGAAGAAGAAGCCAAGGCCAAAAAGATCATTGTGGAGCTGGACGGTGGAGCTGATTTTGCTGAGTTGGCAAAGAAGTACTCGACTGGACCTTCAGGGGCAGCTGGCGGAAGTCTCGGTTGGTTTGGCGAAGGGAAAATGGTCGCCGAGTTCACAGCCGCAGTGAAGGAATTGGAAATCGGCGCCTACAGTGCTATGCCAGTAAAAACTCAGTTTGGTTGGCACATTATCAAGCTTTCAAATCGTCGCGGCGGTGGAGAACAGGCAAAACCTGATGAGCCAGCGTCTGAGATGAAGACTGAAGAAACAACGCCTGATGAAAAAAAGACCGATGAGGCAATGACTAAAGAAACGCCAAAGTCTGACGATGTAAAACCTGATGAGACAAAGCCAGAGGACCCAAAGTCTGACGAAGCGAAGTCTGATAAAACAAAAACA
>CAYZGP010000076.1:16625-28902 GCA_964478065.1 uncultured Pirellulaceae bacterium | reverse complement strand
CAACTGGAATAGATGCCGCTGTCGTTGGCAAAACGGCAAAGAATATAGGCTCGTTGGGACACGATTATCTTTTGGCTAAGTAGTAAACATCAATCGAATAAACATCAATCGAATAAACATCAATCGAATATTCATCAAACGAATGAAATCAATTTAATCAATTCGAATCCTCTATGGACTTACGAGATGGATGCACCAGACGGACTGCTCAAACTACATCTTGTTATTGGCACCCGGCTCGCGAATCATGTCCAAACGGTCCGGCAAACTCTTCACCCAATCGCTGTTGGATTCGTACCCCATTTGCTCCATCTGTTCACCCGCCAGCGCGTCAAACAGCTCGCCATCGGCAAGGGTAAAATAGTTTTTCCAGTCGCCCACGATCCCTTTACGAGCTTTGGCGGTTGGATCCTCCTGGCCTGGCGGGCGGCCTGACATTTGCTCGAACGTGGAGGCTTCCTCGCAGGCGTTGGCGATCTCGTTGTTGGACTCGACGCCAATCGACGTGAACAAACCCTTCAACGTTTCTGCCATGTCTTCTTTCATCTCTTCATAAGTCACACGCGCGTCGGGTTTGATGCCATTAAAGACATCGATCGTTTCAGACCAGTTTGCCGCCCACTTTTTGATGACCTTCGCGTCAAAGAAACGTTCCAGCCGCATCCCCGGCACCGGATTCACGTAAAATTCGTGGCGGTCGGTGCCCTCGGCGTCTTTCAACAACCAATCGAATGTTCCGCTGGTCAAAACATCACGACCGTCGCGAACGAGATGAATGATCTTCGACTCTGGAAACAATCGCGTGATTTCATCGACGACAAATTGAGCCGTACCAGGGTAGGGTGTGATTTTGTCAACAATGATTTTCTTGCCCGTTCGTCCAGAAGCGAAATGGCAAAGAAAATTGACGAACGATTTTTGAAAGTCTTCCACGAACGTATCGTAGTTGCGATTCATGAATTGATAAAAATAATGCATACCAAATGACTTGGCGTATTTATCGAACGTAATTCGAGGCGCAGTCGTTCCATCGTTGTTTTGCCAAATCTCACAAAAGTCGCCAAACAAACGTTGTTCTGTCGCAAAAATATTGGGATGACCATTGAGCGCCGTTGTCAGCCACGTCGAACCGCTTCGCGGGGCGCTAATGATGAAGTGAATCTCAGGTTTGTCCATTTACTTTCCAGCCGTGTCGGATTGTCGTAATTCCGTTTAGTCCATAGCCATTGGCGTCCGTGGGTGGCCCGACAATTCGGAACACCCCGCGAAGCGAACTACGGTGATAAAAATCTGTCGGGCCGGGGCCCAACAATGAAATGTTGAAGTGATAAGATCCGATCAACAAGGGGATCTCAGGGAATTCCAGTGTAACAACGCTTCCCGGCGCGTCCACGTCGAACCGGACCTGTTGATACGAAGTCGAAATCGAACTGAGTACGCCATGCACTGGAGAACAAAGCGCAACCACCAGCCGGGCATTCTTGACCGGCTCGATTGTGTTCAAATTTACCCGCAGTTTGACCGACTCACCGGTTTCAAATTCCTTTTGCGGCTGGCCCAAGTGATTGCAAACTTCGACGTCGCCCACATGAGTTTTGCCGGCTACTTCTTTTTTCTTTGAGCGGTCACGATCGCTGCCGCCCAGCATTTCCTCGTAAATTGTGCAGCCAGTTTCCAAGTCGCCGTCGTGCACAATTTTGCCTTGGCCGAACACAACAGAACGTGTCGCCACCCGCTGAAGCATCCCCACAGCGTGCGTGACCAGGATGATCGAGACGCCACTTTTAATAAGACGATTCAGATGCGCAAAACACTTCATCCGAAACCCGACGTCACCGACTGCCAGAACTTCGTCCATGAGTAAAAGCTGTGGCCTAAGATTGGCTGCGATTGAAAAACCAAGTCGGACTCTCATGCCAGAGCTGTAAGTCTTAATCGGATCGTCGATCACATGACCAAGCTCAGCAAACTCGACGATCTGGTCAAAGATCTTTTCAACTTCTGGTTTTTTCATTCCCAGCACAGTCGCATTGATAAAAATATTTTCGCGCCCCGAAAGGATTGGATTGAATCCAGTCCCAAGTTCAATCAACGCGCCGATTTTTCCACGAATTGAAATCGAGCCTGAATCGGGACGAATCAAACCGTTGACCATCTTCAACATCGTGCTTTTGCCCGCGCCGTTTGGCCCGATCATCGCCAGACACTCACCGCGTTTCACCTGAAAATTGGCATCGCGAATTGCAAAAAATTCACTGGTTCTCAAATCGTGATGCGTACGATCACGCCCCATCCCGATGACTTCGCGGCCGAGGTCTTTGATCCCATACCACATCGCGCGCTTAAGATGGCGACAATAGATTTTCCAAACGTGATTGACATTAAGAATCACATCGTCGGTTTCAGTGCTGGTGTGGAACATGATTTCTCCTAAGCCGTCATTCGTTCAACGAGGACGGGAATCGAGATTCGGAAAACCAACAATCCCAACAAAGCGATCGGCACAGAAAGCGCCGCAAAGATCAAACCCATCGTAAGAAACTGGGTCTCACCCAACAAAATCAAATCACGCGAAAGCAAAATCAGCGGACTCGCCGGGTTAACCCAATTCAAAAGCGATGCGAGCCCTTCGGTTCTAGGCGCGTAAACGACAGGAGTCATGATCATCCAGAACGGCATCACCATTCCGATGAATCGACCAACGTCCTGGTACAGCGAACCAAACGGCATGATCAAAAGCCCCAACCCGGCACCTAACGTGGTCAACGCTAGAATCGCAAACGGTGCGAGCAGCAACGTGGCATGAAAGGGCACTTCGAAATACAGAAATGCAGGGATCAACAGCAACAGCCGGATCATTAAATCGAAAAGGACTTCGCCCATTCCAACCATCAACAACGATTCGCGCGGAAAATTCAGTTTGGCGATCATGTTTCGATTCTTCGCAAGCGCGTTGCTGGGCATTTGAAACGAGTCCATAAACGCCTGCCACAAAATCATGCCCGCCAATGTGTAAACCGCCATATGGACTCCGGTATCTCCGGAATCAAAATTGGTCACGATCCGAAGCACAATCCAAATTGCTGTATTGGCGATCGGCGGTAAAAACGCCCAGAACAAACCGAGCAATGTTTGTCGGTAAAGGCCACGGATATTTCTCAAGAACAAACGCCAAGCCAGTTCTCGCCCAGACCAGAAGTCAGAAAAAATGTTCTTTACCAATTGAACAGGATTTCGAACTTCCGAAATCGCACTGTAAACGGTTACTTTATTTGAAGTCTGCAGCGGCAAGATTTCCAGTTCGCCATCGTCGCTTTTTTCCTTTGAATTCGCATCCGTTTTGGCATCCGAACCTGTAGGCGGCTTGTGCGCATCGCCAGTAGGAATCCGTCTTTCAATTGAAATTGGATTCTCGACGTTGTGGTCGTTCGAATTGCCCGCGTCCAAGGTCATACAGTTTTGATAAGTCGTTTTTGAATTGTGACTAACTGGAGTGTTGTCTTCAACGTTTCTACCCAAGCGTTCTGTTAAAAGATTTCAACTAAGCCAACCCGGCTCGAATCAAGTCATGCAAATGGATCACGCCAACCAGTTTTCCATCTGAATCGACGACCGGCAGCACAGTGATTCCATTTTCTTCCATCAATCGCAGTGCTTCGGCAGCCAGCGCATCGTTGCCAATGGATTTTGGTTTTGCCGTCATATGATTGGACATCGGCTCATCCAAAACGTTCCCTTCGGATTGCCCGGCCGTATGTTCGATAATCCGACGAAGGTCGCCGTCGGTCAGGATCCCGAGAACTTCATTTGAATCTGAAACAACAAAAACCGCACCAAGCCCCTTTTGCGAAATCAATCCGATGCCGTTGCGGAGACTGTCTGCCGGAGCGGTTCTTGGGATTTTTTCGCCATCTCGCATTAAATCGGTAACCTGGATCAGCAGCTTACTTCCCAGGATTCCGCCGGGGTGAAAAATCGCAAATTGCTCTTTGGTGAATCCGCGCCGATTCATTAACGCGATTGCGACCGCATCACACATGGCAAGCGCCACCGTTGTGCTGCTGGTTGGCGCGACCGCAATCGGGTCGGCTTCGGATTCAACCGCCGTATCGATAACGAAATTGCACCGCTGAGCAAGTTGGCTGTTTAGATTTCCGGTCAAACCAATCATCGGCACGCCAATCCTGGCCATATACGGAAACAGTTCGACAATCTCGCGAGTCTCGCCACTGTTGGACAACACGACCAAGACATCGTTCTCGGTAACGATTCCAAGATCACCGTGAACGGCTTCGCCTGGATGAAGAAAAACGGCTGGCGTTCCGGTACTGCAAAACGTCGCGGCTGCTTTTCGCGCGATGCATCCCATCTTTCCCATGCCAGTGACGATCACACGTCCGGAACATTGAAACAGGATGTCGATCGCTTCGCCAATCGTGCTGTCAACTCGTTGGGCGACATTTCGAATCGCTTCAGATTCTTTGATCAAAACGTCAACAACCTGGCGTACGTCATCCTGAGATTCCGCGGTTGTCTGATTTGTGTTTTGATGATCGTTGGGCATTAAAAACTGTTCTGGAATTATTCTGGTGAACCGATTTTGGACACTGAATTCTCAGTCCGAGACTCCATTATATCAGGTGTTCAATTGCCGATTTAAGCGAACAATATGCGGCCAATCGAGGTAGAGACAGCCAAGATCGTTCCACCATTTCATCCGCACCGTTGTTATAAAAAAACACGGTCGACGTTTTGGTATCGACCGTGTTTTGAAGTGCACTCCGCCAGTTGGATTTTAGATTTCTCTAAAACAACCGAACGATTCTGCACGAAACTAGATTGTTGCCCTCTTGGGGTTCTTACCTTTTCGGCCCTGACAACGCTGGACCGTTAAGAATTGTCCTACCGACTGGATTTGCCGGTTCGATGGTTGATGCCGATTGGGACTGGCGAAGCCGCTGGATCTCTAATCTCATTCGCTCGATCTCTTGACGTTGTTGCTGGATCGTTTGATTGAGCACTGGCGTGGTCCGACTCGCAGTTGTTGGTTGACGAGTGCTACTCTCGTTCATTACAGAGCGAAGACCTGTGCCAACTCTCGCGGAACGACTGGTCGTTTCCTGAGCAGCTACTTCTCCCGGCGCGACGCCACCGACCTCCGGAGTTTTTCCGAATTGAATCAGGCGTTCCTGTTTTTGGCCACGGCGAACGATAATAAATTCGAGCTGATCTCCCTCGCCAAGAATACCTGTAATTCCGTTGAATTCATCCATTGACTCAAGCTTTACACCGCCCGCACCAACAACTTGATCTCCCGCTCGAACACCCGCTTCGTGAGCGTTGCCTTTAGGGTCAATTCTTGTGACAACCATTTTGTTGTCGCGAGTTTCAATCAGCATGCCGAAACCCATGGTTGTCTTTTTTGCCGATTTAGTTACCAAAGGTGGAAGCTCTTGGTCACGATCGCTTGGAACAGGATCGCGAAGGTGGGTATTCACATCGCGACTGGGCGTGCTTTCCCGTCTGGTCGAATTCAATGCCGTTGGCCGACTGTTGGCGCTAGGCTTGCGCAAATTCGGATTAGCCAACGTTGGCTTGTTGATATTCGGCTGGGCGAAGTTTGGTTGTCCGGGCTTTCGTGCCGGGGTTGGTGTCGCTCGCGACGTTGACTTGGCTGGCTGCCGTATACCAGGAACAGCTTTTGTTGGCGTTCTTGGCGGCTGAACTTGCTTCGGTTGTGGTTTTGGCTGAAATTGCTGCCCAGTCAGGCGTCGCAGAAATCGGCCGTTACCAAATAATCGCCCATCGTCTTGCGCATTTGCGGTCACCGAAGATCCGACAATTGCTGTGACCAAACTCAACATCAAAATAGTTTTTGGTAGCTTCATAGCTTCGAACATCCTGTTCAACTTTTGGTTTCCCATCCATTTCGACTACAACGTTTGTAAAACTCCCATCAAGTAAGACGAGCGAATTATTGTGACCAAACGCGAGGTCCGTTAGGTTGATTTTCGTCGGGATGACATGAATAAATCAAAGAACTATCGCCAGCGTGACAGGTTTCAAAAGTCGTAAGAACAGCTTCAACCACATTTACCGATTCAAACGGAATGGCGTGTGAAGCTTTGCGGGATATGACGGATTCGGAAAGGCGCAATCGCTCTGTCGTGAGCAAGAAGCTCAACGTCTATCGAGAAAAACAACTTGGCTGCGGTCTCTACTACCAACGATGGAACGCGGGGTGATCTGGTTTCACCGAGACAAAAGTGCCACGACAGCGGGCGGTAACTCCATCTTCACAGCCAATCGTACCCTCAACCACGGCTTTGCGTTTGGAAGACTCAACGACCCAAGCGTCCAGCTTTAATTCCAAATTGGAAGGCGTTGGTTTTTCAAAAGTGACTTCGTACTTCGCTGTCACACAGCAGGGCGGAGCATCCAACTCATTTTTCAACATCAGATGCCAAGCCGCCGTCCAGTTGAGATGGCAATCGAGCAAGGCACCGACAATGCCGCCGTTGACCATGCCAGGAAAAGCTTGCTGATAGTCTTGGGGAGAAAACGAAGCGACCAAGTGGCCTTCGTTCAAGTGATCGCTGTAATTCGGATCAACGAAACTTTTGATTTGCAGCCCTTTTTCATTTGCTGGCCCGCAACCAAAACAAATCAAGTTCGGGGCAAACTGATCCTGAAGACTTTTTACTTCGTCCATTACTTTTTCCGCAACACTAAAACAGTTTGCCGCACGTGGTGGCCTGGCAAGATCTCTTCGATCTTAAAAAACCGCCCCCAGACTTGCTTGAGATAATTATTGGAATGAAAAACCTGAGCCCGATAAGGCCCGGACTGGGCAAACCGATAAACGGTTCGCGTATCCGGCATTGGCCCTTTCAATTTTTCACGAGCCGCCGGGTCGATGGCGATGATCGATTGCACCAATCGGTTCTTTTCATTATCAACCTCATCGCGAATCAGATCCCAAGTGTCCTCGTTGTGAACCGTCAAATAAGCAATCCCGTCATCTGACATGATCCGGCGTAGCTCCGCCAGCCAACACGTTTCAAAAGTATCAATGTGCGTGAACACAGAAAACGCGGTAACAATATCGATAGATTTATCAGGAATCGGTAACGTAGGAATACAATGGTTGAAAATCGGCATCACGGTGTGCGGCATGTGCTCAAACAACCAACGAACGTGCCGAGCGTTAATGTCACTGCCCCAGATTTCTGGAATCTCCGTTTGGGCTGCAAAGTGACGAATGACTCGTCCCGAGGCGCATCCGAAATCGAAAATGCTTTTGGGCGCCAAGTCATAACGTTTTGCGACCTCCATGATTTTCAAGTAATCTTCGAAGCCGCTCATCCAATAAAAAGCATCGTTGTCGGGCGAGTACTTTTCACGATCGTCTGAACAGGGCATCGGATAAGTATCGCGAGCAATGGCTTCTTCAAATTTGATGTCGCCAATTCGCTCTTGGACTTTTTCCAAGCGATGGTTGATGACCAGCTGCGACGGATCACATTGAGCTACCGGCGGCAAGTTATTAAACGGCTCAGTGTCTAGCGTATTGCGCGAGATGTCTTCTTCCCAAGCAACCGGCCGACTGCCCTGAGTCCGACTCGTAATGATCTTGTGAATATCGTCTCGCGAGAGAATTTCAGGTTTCGCCATTTTTGTTTTCAGCATTAAGCTTTCGCCAATGAGTCCAAGTTGAATATGCTGGTCCAAACCTAAGTTGGATCAAGTAGATGATTTTAGCTAAGCGGGAAATTTAGGGGCAATATCAATCAAGGCCCAAACGCGCACGAATCCGTCAAAGTTGCGCATGTTCCAGCGGCTTCGACAATTTGAGCCGCCCCCGCAACAACCTTAAGGGGTGAATTTCATCACCGCCAATTGGCTACCCACCCCATACATCGTTGGACAGTTCTCGTGGGTAGCTTGCCCAATCGCGTCAGCAGGCTGTTCATTGAAACAAGCAGTTACAAGAGAATGAGTTGATTGAGAGAAAAAATCATTTACCAATTGATCAACTAATTAATACCCGGATGCTTGGCCGTCTTTGCGAGATTCCGATGCTCCCAGGTAAACATCATTTTCTGCGTCATAGCCGATGCCTTGATAGCCGCCGTAAGAACCGTTGTTGTAACCGACGGTATGCCCACGCCGCATCAGTTCACGAATCACGTTGTAGTCGTATCCTGTTTCCAATGTTAACGTACCGCCGTCAGTCATCGTCTCGCCAGTCGGTTGCGAGGAACCGCTGTGCAGGATTCTTGGTGCATCGCCCGCTTCCTGAAAGTTCATTCCGAAATCGACAATATTGATCAACACCTGTGCGTGCCCTTGGGGCTGAGTTGCTCCGCCCATGACTCCGAAACTTAGAAACGGTTTATCGTCTTTGGTGACAAAGGCAGGAATAATGGTATGGAAAGGCCGTTTGCCGGGCGCGTAAGAGTTAGGTCTGCCGGGCGTCATGTCGAATAACTCGCCACGGTCTTGCAAACAGAACCCCAGTCCGTCGGGACACATGCCCGACCCCATCCCGCGATAATTGCTTTGGATCAGCGAAATCATATTGCGATCTTTGTCAGCAACGGTCAGGTAAATCGTGTCGCCTTCAACAGGACCGGCTTCGTATCGTCTGGCTGACCGTTTGGCTTTGATGAGCTTTCGTCGCTCGTTGGAGTATTCATCAGAGATCAGCCGCTCGACAGGAACGTCGGAAAATTTTGGGTCGGCATAAAATCGCGCGCGATCCTCAAAGGCAAGTTTCTTGGCCTCAGTAAAGTAGTGCACGTGGTCGGCACTCCCGAATCCCATCGCTTTAAGATCGTAGCCCTTGAGAACACCAAGTATCTGAAGCGCTGCAATGCCTTGGCCGTTGGGTGGCAGCTCCCACAACTTGTAACCACGATAGTCAACCGAAACTGGCTCCACCCATTCTGATTGGTGCGTCGCCAGGTCTTCGTAAGAAATATAGCCGCCGTGCTTTGCCATAAACGCCGCGATCGTTTTCGCAATGTCGCCTTTGTAAAAAGCATCGCGGCCTCCGTTGGCGATTTGCTCAAGCGTATTGGCAAGGTTCGGGTTTTTGAAAATTTGACCTTTGGTTGGCGCTTTGCCATCTACCAGAAAAGTCTCTTTGAATCCCGGATACCTTTTCAATCCCTCGCTTCGATTCCAGTAGTAAGCGATTAACTCAGAAACAGGAAAGCCTTCACGCGCGTAGCCAATCGCCGGCTGCAAAACTTGCTTGAGCGGGAGTTTGCCAAATTTTTTATGCAACTCCGCCCAACCGTCAACGCAACCAGGAACGGATACTGGAAGCGGGCCAAGTGACGGAATCGTTTTCCGTCTGCCCAATGCTTTTTTTAACTTCTCAAGCGTCAGGCTCTTGGGCGACCGACCACTTGCGTTGAGCCCGTAAAGTTTCTTTTCAGATTCAATCCAAACGATCGCAAAAAGATCGCCACCCATTCCATTGCCAGTCGGCTCCATCAAACCAAGCGTTGCATTGGCTGCAATCGCTGCATCAACGGCGGTGCCACCTTGCTTCAAAATATCAATCGCGACCTGCGTGGCCAACGGCTGACTGGTCGCGGCCATTCCGTGCTTGGCAATCACTTCGCTTCGTGTTGCGAATTGGGAGCCAGTAATTCGGTTCTGAGCATCGGCTTGGGAAACGCAAGCCAGCAGCACAAGTGATGTCAAAAATATTCGGCGGTAGTTCATGCAAGTAATCCTGCGCAAAGGAAAGGCAACTCAAAATTTAACGCGAACTCAATCGCAATTCACTCTGAGATAAAGCTGAAATGAGCTTTAGTTCTGAGCCCAAATTATAGTTCATCCTTGCGGCCCTGGAATGTACAGGAGGTGACTTGAAAGATTCCGCGCACAAAAAAAGCCCCATTGCTGGGGCCAAGTTGGGGGAATTGTGTTTTAGTGGTTAGATAGTCAACTCTTTCCCACCATTTGATTGCTTAACTTGCGGCTGCGACGGCAAAGGGATTTGGCAACTGCGTGAGGTCTTCGGCTTCAATGTGAAATTCGGATTTCGTTTCGCTAACTGATTCCGTCATTTTCATTTCGATTTCAAAAGGCGACAGCTCACCTCGGAGGACTTTAATGTCGCTGGGGGCGGTGATGCCAAGCCGAATTGTATTGCCTTTGATCTTTAAAACTTCGATCTCAATTTGACCGTCGATAATGATTGTTTGATTTTTTTTTCGTGAAAGTACCAACATCGTATTCGCTCCTGAGTAAATGAAAAATGCGTCCTGCGTTACTTCGTTTTTTGAAAGGCTCCGGACGACCAAGTTTGTTTTGGTTGCGGGTTCCAGTGTGACTGTGACCGCTCCCGTCCGGGTCTGTTCTTATTTTCGCGAGGGCCCGGACACATCTGGTCAAATGAGAAATTGAATTTGCGAATAAATTTGTGAGAGCGCTCTTTTCGTTGTTTAGCCAGCCGTTTCATGCAACTTGGCAGTTGATTCGCATCCAACCTGAAGATGGTAAGTTTTCGCCAGTCTTCCCTCGATTCCGCTAGCACGGCCGTTAAAGTTTTCCGGTTATTCGGCTTAAGCCATGCGTCGATTTGGTCGGATGCACTGTTATGACGATTTTGCTGCGTATTGCCGCCAATATGTACCGATTTTAAGAGTTGTACCTGAGCCTTGAGGTTCGCGTGTTTTCCAAGGCGACAACTCGGAGAGAATGATGTTTCGGTTTATCTTGTTCACGTTTTTGATTGCGGCGAGCGCAAATTCCGTATTGGCCCAGACCGAGTTCCAGCCGACTTTTCCTCGGTCGCTGGCGCAAGCAATTGACCAAAGCGCGCCAAAGCAAGTTGAAAATTCGTCCATCGTACCGGTTACGCCCGAGCGAATCGAACCAAGAAGACGCCGCGCCAAACGTGTACCAGCGATCAAGACCAGTTCAACGCAACGCAACCGTCCTACAACAAGAGCGGCGCGTCCTTACACTCTTCCTTCGATTGAAACGGACAACATTTACCGCGCCCCGCCAAGGGATGCCAAAATGGCTCGCGATATGACGTCTTCAACTCAGTTACCAACTCAATCTCCCGAAGCACCCGCTCGGACAGCAGAATCGTCAGGACAACGCACCAATCAAATCGCTACTCAACAACGACTTGAACAACAGCGAATTGAACAACAGCGAATTGAGCAACAACGTCTTGAGCAGCAGCGACTGGAACAGCTACGACTTCAACAACAGCGACCAGAACAATCGGTGCTGTCACGAGCACGTGCGGCCCGTGACACTGATAATGACATGGATGTTCAGATGGTACAGCTTCCCGCTGCAGACCCAGAAGATTTGCCACAAGGTTCATACTTGTTTAATGACCAAACGCTTGGTCAACCGAGTCAAATTGATGAACCGGAGTTTGGCACCGTGATGACTTTCCCTGCTGCTGACACTGACACTCCAAAGCAAATAAACTTCTCAGATGAGCCAAAAGTTGGCGCTCAAGCAAACGCTCCCCAAACACAATCCCAGCCTGGCGCAAGTTACAACTTCTCAAGTTCCAGCTCTGAGGACCCCAACACAATTGGCTTCATTCCTCCAGCGGTTTTGAAAACGACACCACGCTCAGTCGTGTCGCCGCCCGAGCCACCACGGCAGATTCAACCGGCCCCTGCGACGACCGGAACCGGTAATGCCAATCCGAACTACCCACCAGAAACTAACCTGACACCAATCATGCCAAAGAAGCTTTTGACCACAACGGTCATCGGCCCAGAGTCGTTAACGCCAAGCGTTCCAGAAGACTTTGAAATCGTCGTAACCAACACGTCGGGACAATCGGCAAAGGATGTCATCATTCAATTCAACGTCTCCGAAGACGTCACCATCACAAAGCTTGATCGCAGCGCGTGGTTAGACAATGAGAAGCGGCTAGTCTCCTGGAAGGTCACTGAGATCCCTGCCGGTGGCAAAGAAACGATTTACTACAGTGCAGTATGCGAAACAGCCGGTCGTTTCAAACAAAGTATCAGCCTCGGTGCCAACGGGACTTTCCAAGGCAACACTTACTTTGACACGACAGTGATTGCACCTCGGTAGTTATCGCCGATGATGACGAACGTTTGCAAACCATTAAAGCAACATTGAGTAACGGAAGAGAAATGGGCAGCTGGAAAAAACCTCTCGCAATTTTAGCAACAACAACCTGTTTGGTTTTCGGCTCGCAACAGAGTGTGTTCTCACAGCACACCAAGGCGTCCAATGACATTTTCTCCAAGCC
>CAYZGP010000076.1:10874-16525 GCA_964478065.1 uncultured Pirellulaceae bacterium | reverse complement strand
CGCCGCAGCGCACTCCCCAGTCGCACAGCAAACATCAACTCAAAGAACTTCAGCATCGCCGGCAGCCCCCACGATCATAGTCCGGCCCTCCGTTGATGGTTCTGCGCTAAACGACTGTGAAATGGAAATCAACAAAATCGCCAATACTCAAAACGATTTTTCCATTCGGCTGACGATTCCCGATTCGATCACTTCGATTGAACTCATTCCCAGCTCAACTCATGGTGCCCAACGAAATTTCCGGATCCAGATGGAACAAACGACTCCAGGATCAAAGAAAAATTCTACTCCTCAGCCACCCAAAAATCCTACGGCCATTCAACCGCCTCCTACAAGCCAGCCACCAGAACGTTTCGCATCCAACCGCACGATGGCGGAACAAGTTCGGATACTAAAATCCAGCAAGGAAAATGACACCAAACCTGATACCTTTGAACCGCGGCAAGGGTTTGTCAAAAATCCGCATTTTTCGATGCCAAAATTCAGCGCGTTCAAGCATCGCATTCAGCGCTACCAAAGACAAAGCTACGTCGAGCAGGGCTCAAACGTACCAATGGTCCAGCGAATCGAAACAACAGACGATATAGAAGAAGCAACGGGTGGTATCGAAGTAGCAGATAGTGCAACCGCGGAAGCAGCAATTGCAAACGCCTCTACAAGCAAACAACCCTACGTTGAATCGGAATTGATCGGAGCGAGCAATCTAGGGTCGCGACCAAATGAATTAGCAACCAAGTCTTCCATTCCAACTTTTAAAAACCAGCCAATCGCTCAGGTTATACCCAGTGAGCGAATAGAAACTACCCCAGAGCATTCGCATGCTCAAACGAATTTCGTGGCTCCGATAGTCAGCCCAAACCTGACTGCGAACATGACGGTAAACGAAACACCGCAACCGGATTCAACGACAGCAACGCAAACAGAATTAGCGCTGGCTCATACAACTTCGAAATTCATGAGTGAACTCGTTGGCTCCGAAAACATTGAATTTGGCCAACAAGGCGATTTTGCCGTTTTCCTGTCCAACCCAACGTTGTCTCGTTACACCGATATCATTCTAACGCTTGAACTACCTATCGGATTCGAAGTCGGCTTGCTCGACCGCGAAGCAACCATCGATCGTCACAGCCGCACAATCACTTGGCGATTGGACTCACTGGCCGCAGGCGCCGAAGCGATCATTCGCTACCGTGTGAGATCAGAAAAACTTGGCCAGCAAAAGCAACGTCTCAACGTGACGGCCAATCACGATCAGAAACCAGTGGACACTCACAGCGAGCTAATGACCAACGTTACACGGAACTAGTCGCGGCAGCGAAATACCCCAAGGGTTTTTATTCCAAAGCCCAGTGTCGCGAAGCGCACGCTGGGATATCGGGCCGGCACGTAAATCGAACCCCAAACTCGAACGCAAAACGGGGTTCAACAAATCGGTGTGTGCCAATTGCACAACTGGGGTTCTCAACTGCCTCTAGCCAACTGGCTCTTCATCTGAACCGACTCTCCATCTAAACTGCATAGCCACGTGAGCCGTTCGCTTCAGAACCTCGATTCACGAACCTTTCCCACAACGCAGTGTCGTGAATTTCGTTCCGTTAAGATTTTTGGATAACCATTGGACCCGACCCCCGACCTAGCCGACTTAAGAAAACTTCTTCCCAGCACGATGCTGCGCGGGCGCCATCGACTAAGAAGCGAATTGAATAAACTGGTCAAACAAGCCACCGGAAAAAATGCTCCAGCTATCGACACCCCGGCAGGCCAAGCCACGTTGGCAAAAATCAAATCACTTGCCGAAAACATCTCAAAATCGGCAGCCAAATTTGAAGCGCGCAAGAAAAGCCTACCCGTCCCCAAGATCGACGAAGACCTTCCGATCTTCGAACGTCGCGATGAAATCATCGCCGCAATGCAACAGAACCAAGTCGTCGTGATCAGTGGTGAAACGGGAAGTGGTAAATCGACTCAACTTCCCCTCATGGCGCTCCAAGCCGGATTTGGAATCGGAGGAACGATAGGCCACACTCAACCAAGACGAATCGCCGCACGGGGCGTGGCCGCCCGAGTTGCCCAGCAACTTGGAACCGCACAGGGTACGGATGTCGGATACAAGATTCGTTTTGCCGACAAAACGAGCGAGCGAACCTATATCAAACTCATGACCGACGGAATCCTGCTGGCCGAAACGCAGAGTGATCGGTTTCTTGAACAATACGATTTGATCATTGTTGACGAAGCCCACGAACGATCGCTCAACATTGATTTCTTGCTGGGCTACCTCAAACAAATTTTGGCAAAACGAAAAGACCTGCGTTTGATTATCACTTCGGCGACAATCGACACCGAGCGTTTCGCCAATCACTTTACCGTCGACTCTGACACACCGGCGCCGATCATCAACGTCGAGGGCCGAACATACCCCGTTGAAATTCGATACGCTCCGCCCGAACCATCTGAGTTTGACGCCAGGAATGCTAAAAACGAAACCGAAGAATTGGTCGTCAATGCATGTCGTGAACTGGCCGGAATCGACGACGGCGATATGCTGGTGTTCCTGCCAACCGAAAGCGACATTCGTTCAGTCAGTAAGAAGCTTCGTTCGATCCGTCTGCCCGGAAGGCAAACTGAAGTCCTTCCGCTGTACGCGCGGCTTTCGACCGACCAGCAAAATCAAATCTTTGAACCGGGTAAAAAACGGCGAGTCGTATTGGCGACCAATGTTGCCGAATCCTCAATTACGGTTCCACGAATTCGCTATGTGATCGATACAGGCACCGCGCGAATCAGCCATTACGCACCGCGAAGCAAAGTCCAACGGCTTCCGATTCAAGACATTTCTCAAGCCTCCGCCAATCAGCGATCCGGTCGCTGTGGCCGAATCGGTCCTGGCGTTTGCGTTCGTTTATACAGCGAAGAAGACTACGATTCCCGCCCCAAATTCACCACGCCTGAAATCCGACGCACTAACCTCGCGTCCGTTATCCTGCAAACGTTGACTTTGAAGCTTGGTAACATCGATGAGTTTCCATTCCTCGATCCGCCCCGCCCCGAAGCCATTCGCGACGGCTTTAAAACGCTTTTTGAGTTGGGTGCCGTCGACAATCACCGACGATTGACCAACATGGGTCGAAAGCTGGGGCGTATGCCGGTCGACCCAAGAATTGGCCGCATGATTTATGCAGCCGACGAAGAAAATTGCTTAAGCGAAATCCTGATCATCGCTTCGGCTCTCGAAATTCAAGACCCACGCGTGCGGCCGGTCGAATACAAAAAAGCCGCCGATGCTCAACATGAAAAATTCACTCACGAAAAATCAGACTTTCTCTCGCTGCTAAAAATCTGGGACTTCTTTCACAAACTCAAAGAAGATCTCTCGCGTGGCAAACTAAAACTTGCGTGCCAACAAAACTTTCTTTCCTATCCGCTGATGCGGCAATGGCAAGACATCCATCGACAGCTCCGCGCGATGGTCACTGAACAACGATTAAAAACTCGTGCACGCAAAGACGACTACAACGCGATTCATCGGAGTCTGTTAACGGGATTGTTATCAGGCGTTGCCAATGTGGGCGATCGACATGAGTACACTGGCGCGAGCAACATTAAGTTCAATCTCTGGCCAGGCTCCGGGATTTTCGAATCAAAGCCCAAATGGATCGTTGCTGCCGAAATCGTGGAAACCTCACGGCGTTACGGTCGCACCGTTGCCAAAATTTCGCCCGAGTGGATCGAAGGACTTGCAGGGCATCTGGTCAAACGCCGGTACACCGATCCGCATTGGAGCAAAAAACGCCAATCCGTTTTGGCTTCCGAACACGTCACACTTTTTGGGCTACCCATTGTCACAGGGCGGTCGGTTGGATATGCGAAAATTGATCCAGAAGTTTGCCGTGATCTGTTTATCGAGCGTGGGCTAGTCGGGGATGAGTTCGCGGGCAACAACGATTTTTACCAACACAATCTGTGGGTGATCGAAGAAGTCACAACCGATCTGGCAAAAACTCGAAACCGCGACCTGATTGTTGACTCGCAAACGTTGATCGATTTCTATCAGGAGCGAATTCCTGCTGAAGCCGTTGATGGTGTGAGCTTGAATAAGTTAATCAAAACCGATCCAGAACTGGATACCCGTCTGAGAATGACGCGGGCTGATCTTCTACCTTCTTCAGAACTGGCCAACATCAAAGCCGAGTTTCCAGATCAAGTTCAGGTCGGTTCAATGCAGATTCCAATCGCCTACCGGTTCGCTCCCGGTGCGTCCGATGACGGTGCTACGGTTCGGCTGCCAATCGAGGGCGTGGGGCAGTTGGACGACGCGCAAACGGGATGGCTGATCCCAGGTCTGATGGAGTCGCGAATTGTTGCACTCATTCGAAGTCTCCCGAAATCCATCCGGCGCAACCTCGTGCCAGCTCCCGACACCGCAAAAAAGATCGTTGAAACCATTCCGTTTGGCCAAGGAATTTTCACAGAAGTCGTCGCGCATGAGCTTGCAAAAATCGGCGGGTTGCCTGTTGATGCTTCGATGTTCAACACATCCAAACTGGTGGACCACTTAAAAGTCAATTTGCAAGTCGTCGATGATGACGGTGAGATAATCGCCGAAGGACGCTCGGTTGCCGACCTGCGAAAACAGCTTGGCGCCGAACACACGAGCAGCATTGTCGAAGTTGACGACGCCGACTGGAATCAAGACGGCATACGTGAGTGGACATGGGACGATTTGCCAACCGAGATCATGATCACTCGTGGCAGCACGCGGCTGGCGGCTTTCCCGGCAATCATCGACCAGAAAGACTCCGTTGGATTACGTTTGACCGACTCCAAAAATTCGTCGGATATGCGTACGCGGCAGGGATTGGTCCGGCTTTTTCAAATCGCCAATCGGAAAAATTTGAAGTCACAAACAAACTGGCTTCCTGATTTCGATCAACAGGCTTTGGCACTTTCTCGGCTTGTTCCATCGAAGGAGTTGAAACCGCAGCTTGCCGATTTGATTGCTCGCATTGCGTTTGTTGATCGCAACAAGATCCCTCGTAGCAAGTCTGAGTTTGATGCGATGCAAGCCAACGCGACCGAGCGAATTAGCATCGCGACGCAGGACGTTGCCAAATGGCTGCCTAAATTCGCGGCCGCCGTCCATGAGACTTTCTTGAACTTGGAAAAAATCTCCAACAAATACGGCTCGGCAAAAGGTGATATTCGAAGCCAAATTACCGAGCTGAAGACGGAAGGCTTTTTGGCCCAGACGCCTTGGCAATGGCTTCAACAATATCCGCGATACTTTGAAGGCATGAGTTATCGAATGAGTAAGCTTGATTCGACACCCGCAGATAAAGAGCGAGCACAATCGGATCAAATCGCTAAATTCTGGCAACAGCTTGTTGAGATGCGCGAGCTTCACGCAAGCCAAGCCATCGTCGATCCGGAGCTGGAAACGTTTCGCTGGATGATCGAAGAATTGCGAGTCAGTTTGTTCGCACAAAAACTCGGAACCAGTTTGACGGTTTCTCCCAAACGCATGGAAAAGCAATGGGCGAAGGTGCGACGGGTTTGATGTAATTGGGTTTCAACCGTCGCATGGCTATCACCCAATGGTTCAGCTTTTCTTTGCTGGCCGCATGAGTGTCGTGGTTGAAGCGAGCGAATTT
>CAYZGP010000076.1:0-10774 GCA_964478065.1 uncultured Pirellulaceae bacterium | reverse complement strand
GTTATTTGGAATGGGATTTCCAACCCCACGACCTGGAGCTGCTCGTAACGCAGCGGCTGCTCCATTGTTGTTTCCATTGAACGTTGGTTGGCGGCCTGGAATTCCACCTTGCGAGTTGCGTCCAAAACTGACATTTGGGTTTCCGCCGCCTGCTCGATTGGCAGTACGATCTGCCTGACCACCTCTTCTACCACCGCCGCTGCCAAAACGACGTGCGCCGTTGGCGAGTGGTTGGTTTTGACCGAACGGATTGGCTGGCTTGGCAGGAATTTGAGCTTGAGCCTGAGCTTGCTGTTGGAATTGAGTTCGTTGCTGATTCACTGGGGCCTGTCCTTGCGAACTCAGATTGGAAGCCCTTTGATTGAACACTCCGTTCAGATTTGCACTGGCTTGCCGTTGGTTGCTTTGGTTACCTGGCTGAGTAGTCGATGTCTTCGGTTTTGCAATCAGCATTGCGGCAACCGCTTGAGGCGACTGGTAGCCTTGAGCAACTGTCAACGCATAGTCTGCAATAGCTTGATTGTAAGACACGACTGATCCGACCAATTTCTTTTCTGAAATTCGCCAGTCGCGTGCGGCTTCCAAAACGGATTGCAAAGTCGTCTGACGATTTGAGAGTGCTTGGGCCATTTGATTGGCTGCGCTTTTAGCAACGTTAACAGTCTTCGCACGATCGGCAATCAGTTGTAACTGCTTGGGCAAAATCTGATCGATACCGCGAAGGTTGACCGGCATCATTTGAAAATATTTAAACTTTTCGTATTCGGTTCGGTATTTACCGAGCAGTGGTTTGTCACTTGGCAGGGGTAAAAACTCTGCTGGGCGGTTGGGCAAGTATTGCATCAACAGCGACTGTGATTTTCCCAATTGAATTTGAGAAGCTAACGTCGTGTTGCGTGCTTCCGATCGCGCGGCTTCGAGTAGGGCTTGCTGTGCCGGTGAGGGACCTGCATTGAGCCTTCCCAGCCACATTGAATATTCCTGTGCGTTGACCAATGAAGCCCAGTCGTAATAGGTTTCCCAATACTGGCTTATCATGCGTGGCCGTTGATCAACAATTGTCATTTCGCGAAGAATTTCGATTAGCTTAAGCGGTGTCCCAGGTAAATTCTGGCCGTTTGGGTTGATGACAAATTTTTCCATCATCGACTTGGCCAATTTAGTGTCAACAGGTTTTGCGGGTTCATTGAAACCTGTCGGACGAACAAGGCTCTGTGCGGAACTGCCTTGGGAATTAATAGGGCTGTTGTAGGAACCTTGAACCGCACGGTTGGGCGAGGTTGCGGCCGAATTTATCGTTCGCTGCGGATTACTAAAACCCGCCTGTGGAGTTAGCCGATTCATAGGAACCGTTGGCTCACTGAAGCGAACTGACGGAGACGGTTGAGTTGAGAATGCTTGAGACGAAACTGGAGCCCCTGCAGGTTGAGAGCTTGGTCCTGAGAACGGGTCATTGATTCTGCTTTGGGCTGCAGGTTGAGAGTTCGATCCTGAGAACGGGTCGCTAATTCTGCTTCGGACGTTGCCTGATGACAGATTAGATTGGGATGTCGAATCGCCGAACGACTGAGTGGTTCCACCCAACCCGCCGCTAGGGCTGCCTTGAGCCGATTCAAATTGTGCTGGTGAGGCAACCGATGGTGCTTCGAAGGAACGCTGAGCTGGATTTTGGATTCCAGACGAACGCAAGCTTTGCGCAAACGGATTCTCAGAGGGTGCGTTCATAGATTGGCCGTTTCCAATTTGTCCATTCATTGGAGGCGGGCTTTGCGAGTTCCCTTGATCGCCCAATGAATATTGGCTGGAAGATTGGCTCGAAGACTGCGTGTATTGGGGTCTTGAAAAACTAGCAGTAGGAACATTTTCGCCGCGCAGGTCGTTTGACTGCAATCCTTGCTGCTCTTCTGGTGTGTAGTCGTCTTCGGTTGGGCCTTGTGGTACGAGTAAAGACCTTGGGACCGATGGAGAATCATCACGCTGGACACGGGAAGTAAATGTCGAATCATTATCGTTGATTCGTGCCACCCCGTTTGCAGCGGCTCGAAATGTAGGGACTTTTGAAGCTGGTGAAGCATCTTGCGGTCTCAGAACCGACTGGCCGTTGTTAACTGGCACCGATTCGAGCACGCTCGATTGAGCCGACACCATTCCCGATTCACAAATGAAGAAGCACGTTGCGATCAAGCAACATACGAGTGTACGGCAAACAGACAAACGAACTTTCGCTCGTAAACGACAAACTTTAGAAACCAAAACGGGCATCCTTGCACCTCTGGAATTCGGGACCGGGTCAAATCAAAACATCTTCCTGATGCATTACTTGAAGAGCGATAACTTGTCCCGAATCAAATTTCGAGTCAATGGCGATTGAGAATGCTGTTGGGATAGCATTGGATTTTGCGGAATGATACCAAAACCATAAACCGCCCAACCTTTTGCACAAACCACGCAAACCACCGCCGTTTACCGTAAAAAACTTGCCTTGGCTCGAAAATTCTCAATAATGCAAGCGTTAGCCGGGGCCAATTGGATCGATCAAAATGTGCAGAAAACAATTACTAACACTCTTTGCGATAGCATGCGTCTATTCAATTTCTATTTGGCCAGCTAGTGCTCAAATCATCGTTCCTTCTCGGACGAAAATTGATGCCGCGTCGAGTAAACCAATTCGCAAATTATTGACGACTGATTGGGACAAGTCTCCGACCAATGCCTCAAATTCAAAGACAACGTTTGCAGAGGCGGGAAACTACAACACAGATATATTGGTCGCCTATACGATCAATCGCCTTCAACACAACAAAGCTTCAGAAGCGAAAATTTACGCGGAGGAGTTGACTTCGCGGTTTTCGAAAAACCTCGACGGTTGGATGTTGAGGATCTGGATCAACGCCTTAGTCAACAATTACGATCTTTCCCTGCTCAACATGCGTTCATTCAAAAAGGCAATGGATGAAACAAAAGACCTGCCACAAGTAACACAAAACAAAATCTACAAACGGCTTGGCCGACTAGTCGGTTACTTTCAAGGGCCAGTTACCAAGCAAGTCAACAACGACATCCTGGAGGAAACCATTTTACAATTAGCCAACGGGATCCCACCGGAAGTATTAAAGACGTTTAACGAAAGTCGAGACAAGGTTCTCAAGGCACATGATGCGTTGCTCAACGAGCAAGGCCAAAAAACGCAAACCGAATTGGTGAAGGTCAAAGCTGAAAACGACCAAGAGATCATCGCACTTGAACGCGAATACAAGTTGCTTGAGAAAACCGAATCTGATTTGGCACCTAGAAAAGATAAACTTCGTGCCGATGCCAGCCGCACGATCCAAGGACTTGAACAACAGAGTTCCGGAATCAGCCAACAGCTTTCGTCCGTTTCGGCCGACATCCAATCGGTTCAATACGACTTACAATATTTATACATCGACCTCAACAATATTCTGTTGGCGCCGCGAAACCCCCGCCGGTCAACTTTTTTCGTTCGCAACCAAATTCGTAACGCGCAACTTAATCTTGCCTCGTTGCGAAACTCAGGGGCAGGGCTGTCGAATCAACTTAATGGGATCCGCAATCAGATTTCCCAAGTCAACAGTTCATTGAATAACCAGTTAAGAGAAATCGACAAGGAAATCCGCCGCGTTAACGGTGCCAAAAGACGAAATCAGGCGAAGCTTGGGAAACTGGCCCGCGGACCTGAATTGATGGGCGGAAAAAAAGAAGCAATGCGTAATAAGCAAATTTCATTGCGAACGTATGACAACCTGCAACTTGAGGTTTACCGACAAGACTTGCTGGATCAACTTTCGAAGTAACATCCAATCGCAGAATTGCAGAACATCCGTAGAAGTTCTTGCGCCGTGGAAATTCATTCAGGAACTTCTGTCATCAATTCTTCAATCCACGTATCCAATCTCTCAACCGGCAAACCAACCACGTTTGATTCCAAGCCAGCCTGAACGTGAACCCAATCCAAACCGTCTTGATATCCGAACGCGCCAGCTTTCCCAATCCAATTGTCGGACTCAAGGATCACCTCCAATTGCTCTTCGGAAAGCTCATCCATTTTCAAAATGGTTTGCTCCATCTTCACGACGTACTTGTCAGATGGGCGATGCCAAAGACAAACTCCAGTGAGGACTTGATGCGATTTTCCGCTCATTAACCGCAGCATTTTTTCAGCGTGGTCCCGATCAACAGGCTTGCCAAGAATTTCCGCCCGACATTCGGCAACGGTATCGGCGGCCAACACGATTCCGGACTCTACCTGCGAAGCGATCGCTCGGGCTTTCACAAACGCGGATTCAATCACCAATTCTTCCGGCGAACATTTGGAGCAAACGCCTTTTTCAACGGAATCGTGTGGGGCAATGACCTCGAACTCAAACCCGTTTTCTTCAAGCAACATTCGGCGACGGGGTGACTGGCTGGCAAGGACCAATTTGTAGTTTCGGCTGTTCATCAATAGGGTTTCTGTTAGTCTTGAACGGTTCGCAAGTAAAATTGTTTTCGCTTTTCGGTGGAGTAAAACTGCCGCCAACTTCCAAACATTGTATGACCAAACATTCGCAAAAACTGAAAGTCATTTTTGAAGACAACCATTTACTCGTTGTCGACAAACCCGCGTTGCTTGCCACGATGGGCGTTCGTGAAGGAGAAGACAGTTTGATTAATCGAGCCCGTGATTATATCAAACAAAAATACAACAAACCCGGGAACGTTTATCTTGGCGTGGTTAGTCGTTTGGATTCGTTTGTTACGGGCGTGATTGTATTCGCTCGGACGTCGAAATCTGCAAGCCGTTTGACCGAACAGTTTCGTAGTCGCTCCGCTAAAAAGAAATATTGGGCGATCGTGCCCGAGGGGCTGTCCATTGAAAACGGACAGCTGGAAGACCGCGTCGTCAAGAACGAAGCACGCCATCGGATGGTTGTCGTTCCCAAAAATTCGCCTGCTGTCGAAGGCGAAAAAATTGCCAAACTTAGTTACAAAACGCTGGCCAAACACAATCACTATCGCCTGCTGGAGATCGAACTGGAAACAGGACGTAAACATCAGATCCGAGTTCAGTTAGAAAACATCCAAGTTCCGATCGTAGGAGACAAAAAATATGGAAGTAATCTGCCCTTTAAGCAAGGCATTGCTCTCCACTCACGGCGACTTGTAATTGAACACCCAACCAAAAAAATCATACAATCGTTCGAGTCGGAACCTCCTCAATGTTGGGATATCGGACGATTCGGATTATCCGATTGAAACAGGGATAGCCCCAATGAATGGCAAACGAGAAAGCCGACTTTGAATTTGTACAACGCTCTCAATTAGTTCATAATGTGAATTGTACTCTTAACCCGGTTTTTAAAAGCTGCAATGAGCCCAGTCAAAAGTAAATTTCGAGAGACGGCTCTTGCCAGTGACTTGGTGAGCGAAGAGCAGATGCAGCAAGCGATCGATTTGATCGTTCAGTCGAAAGGCGGCGATCCACGGATTGCAACCGAAGTCAGCGAAAAAAAACTGGCGCAAACACTGGTTGAGATGAATGTAATTTCAGCCTACCAAGCTGACCAACTTCTTACCGGTCGAACCAAACTCAACCTCGGCCCTTACACGATCACCGACTGGATCGGGCAAGGCGGCATGGGACAGGTTTTCAAAGCCGTGCACCAGATGCTCGGTCGCGAGTCGGCGGTCAAGGTACTACCGCTTCACAAAACAACTCCCGAAGCAATCGAGAACTTTCGGCGAGAGATTCGGGCACAAGCCAAACTGGATCACCCCAATCTCGTTCGAGCCTTCGACGCTGGCGAAGACGGCAACGTTCATTACCTCGTCGTGGAATACGTCCCTGGAACCGACCTTCGAAGACTTGTTCGGTCAAAAGGAAAATTGTCCGTTCAACAGGCAGCCAACATTGTGAAGCAATCGGCCGAGGGTTTAGCCCACGCTCACGAACGTGGATTGATTCACCGCGACATCAAACCTGGAAACATTTTGGTAACGCCTGACGGTGTGTCGAAACTGTCCGACCTTGGGTTGGCATTTTACTTGAACGATGCAACCGATCCTCGCGTTGGAAAGATCGTTGGCACGGCTGACTATCTTTCGCCAGAGCAAATTCGAACGCCGCTTCACATTACCAGTGCAAGTGATATTTATTCGCTCGGCTGTACTTTGTACTACGCCTGTACGGGCAAAGTCCCTTTTCCTGGTGGAACGCCAAAAGGCAAAGCCCGCCGGCACCTGGAAGAAACGCCTTGGCACCCGCGACGATTCAACGAAGAAGTCAGTGATGACTTCGTTGATCTGATCGGCGACATGATGGAGAAGGATCCGACCGAGCGAATCCAAACGGCGCGAGAAGTTGCCGAACGGCTTGCGCCTTGGGCTTCGGATGACAGTCCGCTTCTTCGTGAAGACATGGGCGATCGGCCGCGATGGATGCCAGGCCCCATTCAGCCTCCCGAAGACGGACAGGACACTTCTCCCAACGATGAAGTTACGGAGATGGCGATCAGTGAAATAAGTGGTTCATCGCAAAGTGCTATTGGGATGAGCGACAATCAAGATACGGGTTCGCTTTCACAAGACAAGACGAAACCACCACCGCCGCTTTCAACTGTTAAGCAGTATAAATCTGTCGCTCACATCGACGACCCAACCACTTTTTCAATTTCCGCCTTGTTTGTCACCGCGATCACATGCTTGGCGATCGGAATTCTCGTAGGTTTTATCGCTGGCTACATGATCAGCAAGTAAACACGACCAAAACATTGAAACGTGGCTGTTGTTGCATATTCACGCCCAGTTCGAAGCCGCAGTAACAAGCCAACCTTCTTCTTTACTGCTTCTTTAGTATTGCGACAAAATCGGAATCACCTTCTCCTGTACGCCACCCGTCACTTGAACGTTGGAATCAGCATCGACAAAAACATCAACCTCTAAACGGATCCCAAACTCTTCCATATAAATCCCTGGCTCCACTGAGAAACAAGTTCGCGGCAAAACCAACCGCTCTTCTTTCGTCTCTAAGTCATCCATATGTGCACCATTGCCATGAGTTTCCTGGCCAATATTGTGTCCTGTTCGATGGATGAAATACTCTCCATAACCAGCTTTGTCGATTACGTCGCGTGTGGCTCGATCGACTTCCCAACCTTGCAATTCTCTGCCAGCCGCAAACGCCGATTTCGCGCAATTGATTCCAGCGTCCCGCGCCGCGGCCACGATATCGAAAATGGACTGGTACTTTTCTGGAACTGAATCGCCCACGTAGCCGACTTTGGTTAGGTCACTGTAAACACCGCCTGGCACATCCATCTTGACCCACATATCCAAAAGCACGAAATCGTCCCGCTTGATTTCCGCGTCGGTTCCTTTTTGCGGAGCGTAATGCGGATCACCACTATGAGGCCCAACCGCAACGATCGGCGGATGGTAAGTCGTCATATTATTTTTAGCGTAAAAGTCCATCACAATATCTTGCAACTCGGTCTCTCGAAGCGACTGGCCATCACGCATTCGCTGAGCGATCGTTGACCACGCCAAATCAAACGCTTGCAGATTTAGCTCGTTGGCTTGAAGATGCAATTGCCATTGCTCGTCCGACCAACGGGCTTCGAAATATTGAATCAAGTTCCCGGAGCTTCCAACCGTAACGCCACTTTGCCGAACCAACTCAACCGTCCCGGCATCAACTCGTGAGATATAAGGGTTCGCATTATTAGGCGAATACTCCATAGCAATATTTTTCGAATTGCCAACCAGCTCTTTCACACCCGCGTTCAGTTCTTGCCAAGTCAAATAAACGACCTTTTCGCCTGGCAAATGATCCAGCACCCCCGCTTCGATTCGGTGGACAAGTTTTTTCGGCTCTCCATTGGCAGGGATAAAATAAAAGAATCGACGCGATCCCGGCTCAGCAACCCCCAGCACTCTCAGAGCAAGAATATTGAGCCCACGAAAATCATAGAGCAACCACCCATCGAACCCAAAATCTGCAATCGCAGTTTGAACCGAGCCAAGATCAAATTGAAATTCCGCTACAGCAGTTGTCATTAAAGTTTCCTGTTTCTGCATTATGGAAGGATTGCTGAACCTATGATGGCATTTTGAACGTGAAATTGAAAACGGGTACACCGCTGGAACGGATTTTTTTTTGTAAACATTGTGTCAAAAACTACCGCTTGGCCCGTGAATCGTTAAGAATAGAAGCTCAGAGAAAATGAAAATCGCAAAGGCTTAGCAGGATCATCAGATGAAACTCAACCTCTTCAACAATATTCTAGTCGGACTCATTTTGCTTGTTTGTGTTTCACTCCAATCACAAACTGTATTGGCAGCTCAGGGGTTTACTCCAGTTCCAAGACCACTAAGACTTCCGGCTTTTGGAGCTCCACGTGCCATGAAAGTGGAAGAGGTCGAAAAGCAAGACGACAAAAAAGACAATACACCGGTCACCGACACTGCCACGCTGAAACCAGATGAAGAACCGGAAAATAAAATGGTCCGTTTTCACATGTGGGACGGCACGATTATCACTGGCGAAGTCACCATCGCTGAGATTGCGATGAACACAGAGTTCGGTGTCTTGCAAATTCCCATTGAACGAATCCGAAGAATGTCGCCCGGCCTGGACAGCTTTCCTGAACTCGACGCACAGATCCAGGAGTACATCAAAGCACTGGGTGACAAAGACTTTGATGTTCGCGAAAAAGCCACCCGCGCGCTTTCTGCCATGGGAGCCCAAATTCGAAACGTGCTTGACCAAGTCGATCCCGGCAAGAATTCGGAACAGAAAAAACGTCTGGCTGCGATTCAAAAAGAACTCGATGAAGCCGAAGACGAAAGTGAAGAAGAAGGCGTTAACGATGGGACTGTGTTGATTCGTGGTGACACGCTGGTCACACCAGAATTTGCGATCGTTGGAAAAATTGAACAGCAGCAATTCACCGTCAAAAGCAAATTTGGCCAACTAACGGTCAATTTAGGCGACATCAAAATGGCCGACCGTCCCTTCAAGACTCGAGCCGAAGAAGTCAAAAAAACCGTCAGCGTGGGCGGCGAAATTTTCTTTCAACGTAAACCCGTTTCGACTCGGATCCGTGTAAACAAAGGCGACAAAATTTCGATCCGTGCAGACGGCATGGTGCAATGGACAAACTGGAGTCAATCTTCAACTCCTGATGGAATGACCAACCAGGGGCAATACCAGGGCGTCAACAGTGGTACCCTTTGTGCCCGCATTGGTTCCAGCGGAAAGATTATCAAGATCGGATCCAAAGGAGAATTCGTCGCCAAAAAGAATGGAGTGCTTTATTTGGCGATCGCAATTCAAGACAACTACATTCAAAACTCTGGCTATCGCTGGACCGGCAATTACAAAGCAAAAGTCCACGTCAAACCGGCTGAATGATTGTTGTCGTAGCGAACGTGAATGTGAGACGCCGATTTTACATAAAAGGCCGCGCTAAAATACAGGCGCGGACTCGTCAAACATTTGGTCAATCAAATTTACCACCTCGCCGATCCTCCCATGAACAGCGTGTCCGCTGTCCGATTACGAATTGAAAGTATCGTCGCCGAAATCGAAGTTGAATTGATGGACTTGGGATCAAGCTCAGAGACCACTTTGCTTGGTTCGGTGGCCGCCAAGAAGCGCCTTTTCAATACTAGTTTTTCACAATTTTGGTGGTTTATGGCAAACGGGTTTGCCAGCAGGCAAGACTTAAATTACTGCCAGGTCGGATGATTGGCTAATTTGGAAGTAATTTGGAAATATTTTCAGTGACTCTGTAAGGAATCACGGCCAACCAACTCAAATCAATTAAACAAATCAATTACTTTACGGTGCGACATGAACTCTATTTTCAAATGGGTTGGTATAACCTCGTTTCTAATTTGCGGTTGCTCATTTCCTCTCGCTTCGCTTCAAGAATCTGGTTCTAGTGCGGGCAACGATCAGATCACTTCGGCTTCCGGAGTTGCTATTGATACGTCCAAGCACAGAGTTGCGACATTTCGAATGTGGTGATACGACGTAGGTGCAGCCGCAGTTCGCGGTACTACCGGTGTCGTCGACACAACACGTTTGTTGCGTGGCAGCCCGTTTGGAGAATGGGTAAACGTCTATTACGATCCAGCCAAAACCAACACAGCGACGCTTCTGAAGCTGATCAAGAAACGCAACTGCAGTAACGCTCAGCATATTTCCGATTCTAAAGGACACGCCCTTAACCCGATTATCGCCCCAGGCGACACAGTGCAATTCCGGATCGAAAGTGCCCAGGCATTAGATATGTCTGCCGAAAGCAAACTGCCCAAAGGATGGCAAGTGGCTGGGCAGACCTCAGGTGGAGAAGGCGTTCAAATCGTTACAGTATCGACGCCGCGAGATACCCAACAAGGTAACGTCGATATTAATCTCAAATTCTCCAATGGGACCAATATCGAAACCCAGATCGCCGTCGTGCGACAAGTCGGAAGACATTAAACTTCAGGCTGCTCAACGCTAAAATTCGTCACACCCAATCGCCATTCTTTGACAATCGAAGTAAACGCGCTAGTCGTTAGCACGAAGGCGTTCAAGCAGGTCATTGAGTGCGGATTCAGTGGATCGGAGGAAGACACGCAACCGGCGAACCCCTCGAACCACATCCAAAAGGCGTTGATACTTGAATCGATAAAGTTTCAACTCGGTTTGGCTAGACGACATAACGGCCGCGACCACCGAGCCCGAACGAGCGATTCTCCATTTCAAAACCACGCGCAAGCCCGC
>CAYZGP010000075.1:17955-29168 GCA_964478065.1 uncultured Pirellulaceae bacterium | reverse complement strand
CTGCCGAAGACATTCAAAACCTTCGTGACCTCCTCGATCAAAAGGAGTCACGATGAATTTCGTTTCAAATGTAGCGACGTTTTTCGACTCCACACTGGATTCCCTATTTGGCCAAATGCCATTTTGGATTGGCTGGCTGGTCTATTTGTCGCTTATCGCAAGTGTCGTAGCTGTGCTGGCTTGTGTGTTTCAAAAACTGGCTGGTCGCAGAATTTCCGCCCGTCTGATCTACGTAATTTGGATCCTCGTTTGCTTGCGATTCGTGCTGGTTGCGACTCCCGAAAGTCCGACTAGTTTTCTTAATCTGATTCAACAGCCGGCATCGCCTGTTGAAACTTCACCAATTGAAATTGAATCCGATGCGACTCAAACGGTAGTTCAGCTTCAAACATCTAACATCGAATTTGAAACTGAATTGCCCGGGACGCCGCTGGAAAATTTTGTCCACTCGACTGAAGAGCCAGTCTCATCGGTATCGATTGAGCCAACTTTTTACTACGTGAAATATTTTTGGATATCGATAGCGACCGTCTGGATTCTGGTTGTTTCGTTTTTGTTGCTAAAGCTGCTGGCCCAAGCCATTGGAATCGCCAAATTGATTCGCAATTCGCAACCAGCGGCAGCCAACGAAATTTTCGCCAACAAAATTCTACGAACTCATAGCCCACATGATCCAAACCCGTTTCTAAAACCGCGTTTGCTCAAAAAAGTTCGGATCTCTGACGACCTCGACGTGCCCGCAACCGTAGGGCTGTTCCGGCCAATCGTGTTACTGCCTCGTTGGTGTGCGGCAGAACTTTCAACAAAACAGCTTGAAGTGGTTCTGGTACACGAGTTCGTCCACATTCAGCGATACGACGTCTTGATTCAATTGGTTTCACACTTGGTAATGACGTTTCATTGGTTCAACCCGGTGGCTCGGTACGTTCGTAATCGGATCGAAGAATTTCGAGAGATCACTTGCGACCAACGCGTTATTCAGACGTGTGGTCTTGCGAGCGGTGGCGGGACGCGTTTGTATGCGGAGACGATTTTGCTGTTCGTAGATCGAGCTTCGAATTTGAATAGATCAACTAAACATCCGGAATGGATTCCGGGATTCGTTGGGGGAAATAAAAACTTTATTCGTGAAAGGATTCTGATGATGGACCAAAAGAAATCTGGTTTGGCGAAAGTCGTTGGTTTGGCAGGGATGGTCTTGTTGGTGCTGGTTGGGTTTACCTCAGCGCAAACTCCAGAGAAAAAATCACCGGCACCCGATAGTGGCAATGAGTCACTCAATTCGACTGGCGTCACCATTCAACTTCCGCATTTTCCCTCTACCCAAAAACATCGAGTCGTTAGCGTCTCAGATGGAGGTACTGTTTTAATTTGCGGTCGTGCCCATCGAGCTGATCTGATTGATAGCAGTGTTGATCTAGACTTACCGCTGATCGCAAAACCGACAAAATCAACGACGGTGAGTGTTCCAGACGGTGGTTTAGTGCGCCACAGCCGCGCCCATTTGCAAAATCGAAGAGTGGTTGTCAATTCGAGTCCAAACCCTGTCAAGTTTACTCCAAGCAAGATCACCATTGATGGTCGCTATGGAAACGGCAAACTCATCGCCAGCTTGAACCATGACCAGGCCGCAGTCTATGAACTTGAGGTATACCAAGGCAAGAAACCTGCGATGAACAAGTTGATTGATCAAATCATCCATCCTGATTCGGTAGTCAGAGCAGCAAGAGTTTATGGAGAGATTCCGCGAGTTGGTGTTTTGGGACTTGATTCGAGCTCATGGGGACTTGGTACTGACGACGCTGATCAAAAGCTCGCGACTCTTCTTGCCGATCCCAAAAATGGCTTTCGCAAAGTAGCAAAGACAACCACCAATGAAATGAGCTCGGCTGAATCTGTTCAAATAATTTCGGAAGAATACAAAAAATTTGTCGGTAAACAGTTCAAGCGAGGAACCGAATCTCCGTTTAGCTACAACTTTCAAGTTGGAACCTCTGTTCACGTTACCCCAGTATTGAAAGGAACCAAATTGTGTTCCGTCGTGAAAATTGAAAATGATTCAGTGTCTTCCATTTTGCGGAAACAATTCCTGTCGGGCAGGCTCGAAAACATCAACGGGGAGTGGAAGGAGCACCCTCATTTCCGAAACACCAAGATCCTGCAAGCGGTAACCGTGCCTGCTGCCAGCCGTTACATGGTATGGGCGACAGGTCCAGGCCAAGATTCGTCAGCGAAAAAACTCGCCGAAGATGATGCACTGATCGTGTTGGTCAAACCAAAATTGATCCCCCGCAAGATTCCACAAAAAATAGCGTCGCAGGAAAAATCAATTCCAACATTCGTAGAGGGCAAACTCAAGTTGCCTTCTGATCCTGCGATCGCAGTTGCGGGCTCAAAAGTCGTCGCCGCCTCGCATTCGGCTGAGGCACTTACTCCTGCCGAACTTGCCAAGCGGCTTGAAGCCAAGGCTGTCGCGTTCGACGTCCAACTTTATCAAGTGGCGACAAAGGAATTGAATTGGCTCTTTGAGGCGAATACTACCCGAACTTCTAACGTTGCAAGCACTTCTACAGCCCAACCAATTTCAGGTTTGGCAGGACAAGCTTTGAGTACTATCGGGGCAGAAAGACAATCTGAGATTGGCTACGGCGGTCAAGTTATTCAACTTGGCAAACATGATTCCAAGAAACGTATTGAGTTTACAAAGCAATTAGCGCAGCTGGCCAAAAAGTCAAAAGCGATATTGCTTTCCAATCCTAAGAACGCTTTGGCCGAGAAAGATAAGCCCTCAGTGATTCGAGTTGGACAAAGCTTTCCTTACGAGAAAGGGCGAATTGAAAATGGAATCTTGATCAAGGAAGGCGTTGAAAACATTCAACTTGGGCATGAAGTTCAACTTGCATATCGCATTCATCCAAAAACTGGAAAATTGGTAACCTCTTTGATTTCAAAATTAACAGACGTAAGTCCCGATGGCGACATCCTCCTCTCTATTGATTCCAAAGGCAACTATGTCAAAAGGCCAGGCATTCTTGAAACCGAATTCAACACGACGCTGCTGATAAAACCAGGCAATACTGTCGCGCAAATGGCAGGCACGGTAGATCGAAAAAGACAAGGTGAGTATTGGACAACTCTGCTGTTGATCACCCCTAGGATCATTACCAATTCAACTGAATAAAATTGGGAATGGAAAAGGCAGGTCAATGTCATGCACAGCATGACCTACAAAACGGCGATCGTAGGTCTGCTGTGTTTTTTCTCCATTGTTACTTGTTCATCAGACACAGAAATGCCATGCTTGACTCGAATCGCTGATCTCTGCTCAACAAGTTAACTCGAGTCTAGCAAAACAAAGAAGCGCAAACGAGTATTCGTAATTCCGTACTTCGTATTCGCAAATTCCACTAACCTCTACTGCGCTTCGGCTACCAAATCGGCTTTGGTCACATTGATATTGCCGTGTTGGTTTTTCAAAGTAACTTTCTGTGATGAATTATCATCGGATCCGATCTCCGATTTTGATTTACCATGCGAGGTCGACATAGAAATTGCGGGCGTCACCGATTTTGGAAGTTGTAGGTTGATCGAATTATGTTCTGTTTCCAACTCAATCGACTTGAAACCTGGATTCGCAGCGGTGACTTCGACTTTTCCGTGGGAAGCTTTAACCGAAATGGTTTCACCGAAGGTTGTGATCTTTGTTGAATCGTGACTGTTGGAAGCAACAATGTTTCCGCGAATACCTGTTGCTGTAATTTTTCCATGTCGTGATTTCAATTCGACATTCTGACCGCCATCAACACTGATCGAAGAGTGGGCTCCGTCAATTTTCAGATCGCCTTCCACAGCAACCGTTGTGACTTTGCCATGTCCGCTTTCAATCGAAACGGCACCTGTTGCCGCATTCAAACTAAGGTCTCCATGACTCACGTTGATGGAACCGCCAGCGATATTCGAAGCGTTTAAGTTGCCATGTCGGTTCGTTAAATTAACAGAGCCGCTGAGGTTTTCAACTTTGACATTTCCATGTCCATTGCTTAATACAACATTGGCAGACAATTCTCCGACATCTATGTTCCCGTGAGCATTTTCCAAATTGACTTTGACGTCCGCCGGAACTTTGAAAGTCAAATTTGACTTAACTCCGTTTAGGTCCGCAGACGAGTCGGGCATCGTGATCGTCCAAACTTGTTTGTCTCCTTCGGTTTGGACATCCATAGACAGCTCCTCAAGGAAAGTATCGGCTAGTTCTTGGCTGTCTGCCCAGACTTTAGCTTCCCACGTCCAACCAGCATCTCCCTGAGCAAGCGTTACATTGACATCGCCAAACTTGTTGAGCACTTCGATTTGTGTCACGCCCTCACCGAAATCGCCTTGCTCCATCGTCTCGGCAGTTTCGCCCTGGTAGTTGAATGAGTAGCCACTCGAGACCAGATTGCAGCCCGTAAAACTCAAAGTTGCAGCAACCAAGAAAACAGAGAAGGTCGAAACTGGGTTAAAGATAGACTTCATTTTTTATCCGCGAGTTGAGCATTGAATTGAGAGCGTTCAAAAATTATGGCACTCCAAATTTTTGACATGATTCCTATTCGGCACCGAATAGCAAATGTTGGAATTGTTTTTCAATTTGTCCTGTCACCGACTAAATACTCACCATTTCGGTGGGGAAAACCGGCTTTATCAAGACAAGACTGAGACCAGTTCATCCATTATCTGCTAACTTCTTCTCGGAATTTCAACAAACTACCAGTTGCTGAAGAACCCGGTGGAAGCAAATGGCGCGAGAATCGTGGCAGCTATCGAAACGTACTTTCCGATTTTAGTCATCCACAAACCGCTTGGGTCGCGACGATTGTTTTGAATATCGGCCAAGTCCTGATTGGCTGCACGCCAAGTAAACCAGCCAAAAATAAATCCGATTCCGAACGACATGGTCATCACCGAAATGATCGACCACAGCAAAATTCCGCGACTTCGATTGGCCTTGATCCAATTGCTAACACGCCGGATCGGTCGACGGAACCCTACTGGCGGAGCAATGTCGGGAATGTACATGACTTCTGATTGCTGGCCGTAACCGCTGGTCACTGAGACGACTGATTCTGGTGGAAGGATCGCATCGTTTGTCGTACTTGAGTGAACAGCATCCGGATGAATTTCATTGGGAATGATGGCTTCTGGAATTGGTGATTCCGTTTCGGTACCGTCCACAAACCGAACGGCCACAGCCGTGTCGCCTGCCAATTCACCTGGTTGGATTGGAGGGATAGAATCGTAGTTCGACATCTCCCCTTCTTCGATTTGACGGATGGATTCGATCAACATCGTAATTGTTTGAAAACGATCGGCAGGATTTTTTGCAACCATCTTTTGAAACAGTCGGTTGATTGCGGGATCATCTGGGCTTCCCGTTTCGATTACCGGAATCGCTGCATCGCGGTGTGCAAAAATTGTTTTGACAACTGTCTCACGCGAGTAAGGACCACGGCCCGTCATCAATCGGTAAAGCGTACACCCAAGCGAATAAATATCCGAACGCTCGTCAGCTTGGCGGGTGTCTTCGGCTTGCTCGGGCGACATGTACTCGACGGTGCCCATGACTTGGCCCGTCGTTGTTAGCTGAGCCGACATTTCAGAATCAAGTGCTCCGCCAATCCGAGCCAATCCCATGTCCAGGATTTTCACCTTGCCTTCATCGTCCAACAGTAGATTGGATGGCTTGATGTCGCGGTGGATAATGCCTTTGCGATGAGCGTACTCCAATCCGGCGGCGGTTTGCATGATGTAGTCAAGCGCCAGAGAGCTGGGGATCATTCCAAGTTGCGAAAGAACTTGCGCGAGATCGTGGCCTTTTACGTACTCCATCACGAGATAGTGAAATCCCGATTGCTCGCCAGCGTCATAAGCGTGCACGATGTTGGGATGCGTGAGCTTTGCGGCGACTTTGACTTCTTGAAAGAAACGTGCGACTGCGTCTTTGGATTCCAACACGGTGACGGGCAAGACCTTGATCGCAACTTTACGATCCATCACACGGTGCTTGGCCAGCAAAACGGTTCCCATACCGCCCTGCCCCAATTTGTCGATCACCACATAATCGCCAAAATAGATATCGGACGCTTTTCCGTCTCTGAATTTGTCGGCTTGGTATTGGGTAACATGGCCATCTTTGACGAGCTTGCTAAGCAGAGCCTCGGCGCCGGTTTCAATTTCATCGCCATATTTCGTGGCGTGATCCGACGAAAGCAGACCTGCTGCCGTCAACTCATGAAGCACTTTTTGTGCTGATTCCGCCATTAATTACCTACCCAACAAATCGCATTGAAAACGGACTGTTTTCTCTCTCCCACGTCCTACTTTACTCGATCAAGTGATTTGAGACAAAGCAAATAGTAGCAATTGCCAACCCAAAAACCTGCCCAGAAATGGGGCGCGTCTTTGGAACGCTTCTTCAAGCCCATTCTTCGAACCCGTTTCCTCATACCTTACATCGGCCAAAGAAGTTGTTGCCCTCGCATTGGCTAACAATTTGCTGTTCAATATTTTTGTTCACCAATTTCTGTCGAAGAGGAAACATGGTTTGGATTACGATTTTGACGATGATGACATGGATGATGATTCCACCCAAGAAAGTACGCTTAATGAAGCAAGCAAGCTGAATGAGGAAGCGGCCTACATCTGCAACTCGTGCGGCGAAGAAATCGTCGTGCCCCTCGACTACTCGGAAGGCCAACGCCAAGAATATGTCGAAGACTGTCCCGTTTGCTGCAATCCCAACGTAATTTTTGTAGAGTACGATAGCGACGGCGAAGCGAACATTTGGAGTCGAGCGGAGCAGGATCCGAACTAAAAAGGCGGCTGGCGATGCGTATTATCCGCGCCTACATTCGAATCGTTCAAGTCGAATCGCTTAAGTCGGTAGCCAGTGGAGCAGAAACAAAGCCACGACCGCGATTGCGATGCCGATACAAGTTCGCTTGGTCAATCTTTCTCCTAACAATCCGGTTGCCAAAACCGTTGTCAGTAATACGCCGCCCGCGCTGCTGACCGGGAAAACGATGAATCCCGCGAAATACTCAAACGCCTTTAAGATAAAATGCGTTTGCAGGATGTTGGACAATCCAAGAAAGATTCCAAATGTTACTTCCAGTGGAGTAAGCCAACGTCGCCGGTTGATCAAAAGAATCAACGATGGAATTCCGGCAATAGTAAACGCAGAAAACAAAAACACAGGCCGTAAATGGGGTTGGCTGACGAACTTGAAAGCCTCTTGGAAAATCCGACTGCACCCACAGAGTAAAAAGAACACGATCAAGACAGTGGGTATGACCCAAGGCGCTGGTGCTACTGGCTCAGTAGGTGCATTCTTTATGGGCGCTGGCTCGGTTGAAGATTCAGGCGCTAATTCAACAGCTGATACTGCTGGCTGCTTCGGCTTTTTCTGAGCACCGATCAAGCTCAACGCGACTAGCGCCAATCCGATTCCGATGATCTGTAACGTATTGGGATGCTGGCCCCAGTAAAACGACGCGACAATGATCGGCATCAGAATCGACAACACGCTGACGACTGACGCGCTCGAGGCGCCCACGGTTTTGATCGCGTAGATCGCAAAGAAAAAGGCAATAAAATAAATGCCACCCATCGCCCCGCCAGTGATCATCGCGCCCATCACGGGTGAACGGGCGAGGTTTTTTGCTTTCGTCTCTGCTTTGACTAGCGAATCCGTTTCGTTTGCTGATCCGGATTCAATTTGAGCCGAGGCAAATTCTGCCGATTCGACCCGAGCAGTTTGATTTTCCAACTGCGAATCGGATGAGGTCGCCGAGAAATCGATCTGGAAAACAAAAGGCAAAATCGCGAGTGCCGCTACGATGTAGTTGACGGCTCCGATGGCGATTACGTCTTCTCGCCCGCGCATTTGAGCCCACTTAATGATAAGCGTGAACGCCGAAGAAAATATGATTTGCAGAATCAAGTAAATCATGTTGCGTCGGGTGAATTCTGCTTGGTGTTAGTTGCGGATTAACTTCCACAAGATAGCCGACGGAGCGTTGAGGGATAAGGACTCCTAAACCTCCCCGTCCACGTCTTAAAAATCGTTGGCTTAAAATGCAACGCAATCGACTTAATAGATTGCCGGGAAACGTTGTAACTCAGATATCCAACGTGACAAAACTCACGCAACATGTTTTTCGGCTAGGACTGATTGCAGATGTTTTTCTTAAATACTGGATGTTAGAATTTATCTGAAACAACCAATCTCCGTTACAATAATGTTTTGATCAAACACTCCATTGAAACCTGGAGACCAAAATGAATTCGCCACTTTACTTGCCACCGCGCCGCAAATTTATTCGCCAGTCAATCGTTGGAGCGGCAGCCGTCGCTGGTTCGGCGCTCTTTACAACACCGGGTTTGTTTGCCGAAGAGCTTTTAACTCCGCCGATGACAGAAGGGCCTTTCTATCCAGACAAGCTTCCGCTTGATACCGACAATGATCTCCTGATTCTCAACGATGCGATCACCCCAGCCGTTGGAGAGATTACGCACTTGACCGGGAAAGTGATGGATCAAAAAGGCAATCCGGTTCGCAACGCACGGGTGGAAATTTGGCAAGTCGATGGGCGCGGGATTTACTTGCACTCCAAAGGCGGCGACCGTGACAAAATTGACAAGAACTTTCAGGGCTTTGGTCGATTCACCACTGGATTAACAGGCGAGTACTATTTCCGTACCGTCAAACCTGTTCCTTATCCAGGCCGCACACCCCATATTCATTTTGCCGTTTATGTAAAAAACAAACGCGTCCTGGCGACCCAATGTTTGATCAGTGGTCATGACATGAATGCGCGAGATGGATTGTTCAAGAATATCAAAGACCCAACCTTGCAAAAGAAATTGTTGGTAGACTTCGTCCCGCTTGCCGAATCGAAAATTGGTGAATTGACCGCCAATTTTGATATCGTGATTGGGGTCACACCCGACGAGAAAAAAGTCGAGAAAAAGACCCAAACAGATCAGAAAAACCAGACGGAAAGTAACGGAAAATAGACGGTTTCATAGACGATAGCAAAACCTGGAAATTCGATTGACCTCGCAATTTTCGGCGAAAACCACATATATCGCTTTGAAAACCGCACTGTTCATCAAAAAGTATTTCATAATCGCTGTCTCGAAAGCCCACTGGAGTCGTGTAAACTTTACGGGGCTACAAACTACAAACCTAAGAGAGAATCATGAAACAAACAAAAATGATGATGTTCGCGATCGCGATCATGTTTTGCTTGGCTGCCACAGTAATGGCTCAACCTCAACGAGGTGGTCGCGGAGGTCAAGGCGGACGTGGGGGTGAAGGCGGACGCGGTGGCGGTGGTGCACAGGATATGATGCGAATGATGCCGGTACTTGCCGCACTCGATGCTGACAAAGACGGCGTACTTTCAAAAGAAGAAATCGCCAACGCTACCAAGGCGCTAATGACGCTTGACAAAAACAAAGACGGCCAATTGGACGAAGAAGAAATGCGCCCTCAAGGACGCGGCGGTCGTGGTGGTGAAGGCGGTCGCGGTGGCGGACGTGGAGGTGAAGGCGGACGCGGTGGTGGACGTGGCGGTGAAGGTGGACGTGGCGGACAGGGTGGTGAAAGCATGGCGGATCGATTGATGGCGATGGACGCAAACGAAGATGGCAAACTTTCTAAAGACGAATTGCCGGAAAGACTTCAACAGATGTTCGGTCGCATGGACTCTAACAGCGATGATTTTATTGACAAAGAAGAAATCGAAGCCATGATGAGCCGGTTTGGTGGCGGTGGCGGTGTTCGTGGCGGACGAGGTGGTGCCGGCGGCCGTGGTGGTGGCGGTGGACGCGGCGGTGCTGGCGGACGCGGTGGCGAAGGCGGCGGCAGCGGACGACCACAACGTCCTCCATCAAGCTAGTTAACCAAAATTATCAGTCTGGCAATCCAATGTCAGACGACTTAATTTTTAGTCGAAATTTGAAGCGCGCTGGTTCGTCAGCGTGCTTTTTTTGTAGCCTGATCGAAAGCTATAGTTCCACTACTAGTTGATGGCCAACCTTGCTCGGCTTCTCGATTGCGACCGTTAATTGGGCCATGAGTCAGGCACGACAAACATCCGCAACTCGGATTGATTTTTGAATTTATCTTCCATCGTTCCGTCTTTCAGCGACAACATGACGGGATAACCTGACTCTGAAAAATGGTTTGTTAATGCGACTCGAAGCTCCGCCATTGGCGCATTGGGACCAAGAAACGGAGAAAGCCAAAACGGTTTCGACACGATAGATCCGAATTCCCATTGGCACAAAAAATCCAACTCCGACTCTCGAATCCAAACACCTTTGGCATGCTCGGGGGACATCCTGGCCGGAAGTTCTGCTGGAGCCGGGATGGACGGGTGATAAAAGATCATTCCGCGCATCAACGCTTGGCCGTGCTCTATATCAGGGTAATGCTGAACACCAATCGCCAACTGGCTACCGAATAGCTTTGCTGTTTTTAATTCAAAGTTGTCAGTCGCGTTGGGTCCTGGAAAATGGCTGCGCTCTGCATTGGGAAAGTGCAGAAAGAATTTTACCGTTGTCTCTAAATGCGTTAACGAGCCAGTTTCGTCTCGGAAAAGAAAGTCCATCTCGCCCAGAGTTCGGTTTCCATCGTGCAGTTGAATCCCCTGCCCTACCATTTCAACCCGCCGCACATGCTCAAGCCAGAACCCAATCAGATTCTCGAAATAGCGGCCGACTTTATGTTCTGATTGACGTTTGCAAAACACTGAAAGCCGCGCGAGTGTTTCATCATTATCATTTACCGTCGAAGCATCAAATTCGATTCGCCCGATTGCTTTCGGGTCAATCACCAACGATGGCGAAGTCAGAATCCACTCAAGGTCATTCAATGCCTGCTCGGGTGTGAGAATGACGCCCCGGCGTTCAGCTTTCTTCTCAAAGGGATCAAAAGGAAACCGCATTTTTTCCCGCTTTGGACAATAAATAATGGCCGTCTCGAATCTTGTTTTAAGTCATATTTTGCACAATACTGCCCAACAACAAAACGTAGCGAAAAATTGCATGGCAAATTGATCGCGAGTCAACCGTTGGTCATCTTTGCATAACAAGCCAGCTTAAAGAATAGACAGCGTCTGGCACACAGGCCAACCTACTTTTCACTTTTCACTTTTCACTTTTCA
>CAYZGP010000075.1:14138-17855 GCA_964478065.1 uncultured Pirellulaceae bacterium | reverse complement strand
ACTTTTCACTTTTCACTTTTCACTTTTCAATTCTGATCGAGAAAATATGAATATCGAAAATTGGTTTAAAAGCATCAATAAATACGAAGTCGTTGGGGAAACGATTGAGTTTTGTGATCCGGCATCAACACTTGAAATCGACGAATTCGAATCTGCATTTTCAATTTCTGTTCCTGAATTGAGATCTATTTGGCTAATCGCAAATGGAGAGTCAAGTACTTCTGAAGGAATTTTTGGCGGGTTCCAGTTGTTATCAATCGAAGAATCGAAAGATACGATCGAAAACAATTTGTCGCTTTTAAGTGATGGCGAAACGTTGAAAGCCGAAGAATTCGATAGCTTTCTTGGAAAGACAAGTATTTTTGAAAATGGATGGATTCCTTTTGGTGGACTGTTCAATCGCCACCTCTTAATCCTGGATGCACGAGACAAGACCAAACGGCCTGTCTTTGAGTGGTCACTAGAGCTTGGGCCCGGTCGACTGATCGGAAATGATCTCTTGGATTTTCTGGTGTCTGTTCGAGAACAGCTCTTATCACAAGATTTTATTGGCGATTTAGACGAGCTTAAGTGAATTAATTTGAGAACATTTGCTTGCGTATGCAAATGTTCGCCAGGCCGAGTGATCACAGCGGCCTTGGCTTTCTCATTCAACGCGTGATCTGATGAAGACCTGCGGCAGTTTGACACTTTCTATTTACTGTTTGGCACTATCCACTTTTGACATGTTTGGGTTAGTATTGAGTTGGCTTTTTCGCGCCGAACACTGCGATTTTGCCAAGTGAATTGCCATTTGAGTTGGTTAAATCTGTCGATCGGCCCTGCTGCGTATATCGATACACATAACGACTTTTTTGATCGGGTCTCCCCAATGGCTTTCTCAATCGCAAGCCAAGCTTTGTCAAACTCAGCCGGCAACCTGCAACGATAAAAAACAACCGTGGAATGGCTTTATAAAATCTCGATCACCTGCTTTGCGGCCAGCTACTTGGTCGTTTTTGCGCTAGAGATTTCACGTGTTTTTTTTGATGCTTCGATTCGAAAATTCGTTCGAGTCACATTCGCCACAGCCGGCCTGTTTGCCCACACGGTGTACTTGATCATGCAAGGCATGTTGGAAATCGACGCAACAGGTATTTGGCTAAATAGCTGGTTTGCCTGGTGTTTGGCGACGGCTTGGGTTTTGGCGGCGGCCTATTTGTGGATCTCCGTTCGCCAATCGAAATCCGTATTGGGTTTGTTTTTACTTCCAGCGATTCTCGTGTTGATCGCTGTTGGAATTCAGTTTGGAAGCGAAAATCTATTTACTGTTGGCCACGCGAAAACAGTTTGGAGTACGGTTCACGGTTCGTCGTTGCTACTGGGTACCGCGGTCGTGGTGCTCGGTTTCGTTTTCGGCGTCGTTTATTTGATTCAAGCAAATCGGCTTAAGCGAAAATTGCCTCAGTCAAAACATTTTCGTTTGCCGTCTCTGGAATGGCTTCAAAAATCAAGCGAAACATCACTTGTGACTTCGACCGTTTTATTGGCGGTCGGTTTGATTTCGGGAATCGCAATCAATTTGATTCGACAATCGGGCGAAGGGTCGGCGGGTGCGATCGCTTGGACTGAACCTGTTATCTGGACATCCGCAATTTTGTTTCTGTGGTTGCTAACGGTTTCGATTTTTAGTTTCGTTTATCAACCGGCCAGACAGGGTCGCAAAGTCGCTTATTTGGTCGTGACTTGTTTTTTGTTTTTGGTTCTTGAACTCGTCATCGTTTGGCGAACCGGTCACGCTGTGAATTCTGATACGGCAAAGACTCACCGCCTCGACGCTGGCAAAACCGCAATTCGTCAGGCGAGCTTAATTAATACTGTTAACATTAGCGAAATCGAAGGCGACAAATTCCAAACCAACAACATTCAAGCCAACGAAATGGAGGTCTCGCTATGAACCTCTTAGTCGTCGGCTGCAGCCACCACCAATCTAGCGTCGGAATCCGCGAGCAACTTGCGTTTACTGAACAGCAAGTCGGTCCGTTTTTAGATTTGTACTACGATCGGTTTCCTGAGTCAGAAGCCGTCTTACTTTCAACTTGTAACCGAACCGAATTTTATGCCGCCGCAGCCAAGCCTGATTTGGTCCCAAGCCAACAAGAGATGATCGAGTTCTTGGCCACGCATCGTGGATTGCAAAGTTCCCAAATCGACTCGGATCTTTTCGTCCACTCTGATCGTCGCGCGATCGAGCACTTGTTCGCCGTCGCTGCCAGCCTCGATAGCATGGTGATCGGAGAAGCCCAGATTCTTTCGCAAGTTAAACGCGCATATCAGCTGGCGATTGAAACCAACAAAACCATTCCACTTACCCATCAAGTGTTTCAATCGGCAATTCGTGTCGCTCGCCGGGTAAGTAACGAAACCAAAATTCATGCCAACCGAGTCAGCGTTCCCAGCGTTGCGATTTGCGTTTTGGCAAAGCAGATTTTTGAACGGCTTGATAACAAAAAGATCTTGATTGTCGGCGCTGGTGAAATGGCCGAAGAAACTCTGACCTACGTTGTGTCCGAAGGCGGCAAAGAAATCGCGATCACCAACCGCACAGCATCCAAAGCCCAGCAGCTTGCTGAAAAATTCAACGGCCGAGTTTGTCCTTGGTCTGATTTGGAAACCGAACTTACAAAAGCCGATCTAGTCATCAGCACCACCGGAGCGACCGAGCCCGTCGTGACCCTGGACACGTTCAATGCGGTGGCCAGTGTTCGCAAGCAGAAACCGATTTTCATACTTGATTTAGCGATTCCGCGTGATTTCGCAAGTGAAATTGGCGAGCAACTAAACGTCTATCTATATACCTTGGACGATTTGCAAGCCGAATGTGAACGGAATCGACAGTCGCGAGAAACGCAGTATCCAAAAGCCCAGAAGATTATTGCCCAGGAAACTGATCTGTTTTTTGCCGATGTCAAACGACGTTCAAGCGGATCTACGATTGCACAATTAAAACGTCAGGCTGATGGTGTCAAAGAAGCTGAGCTCAAGCGATTGATGAATCGGCTTGGCGATCTCGACCCGCTTCATAAAAAAGAAATCGAGCAGTCGTTTCACCGGCTTGTGAATAAAATCCTTCACCCACCGTTAAAATCTGTTCAAGATGATACGTCCAAAGAAGAAACGGGCGGTTTGCTGGACGCGCTTAAAAAACTATTTCAACTGGGCGATTAGTCAACTTGTTTCAATATCGACGAACGTGATTTTTAAAAGCAAATCGCTTTTGTATTCACTCGACCTTCGCTTCTAAAGCTTTCAATCGCGACTCTACCTGGCCTAGTCGTTCATCGATTTGTTGCAGCAAATGAATGATGTAGATATGGGTTTTCTTGGCATCAATTCCGACTGGACTGTTATCGGAATGGATTTCCGCAGCGATGGAATCGTATTGGTTAGAATCAATTTTCATACGAATCCCTTTGTTAGTTATCAGCTCGTATTGAATCGATTTTAACTTATGCGGACTGAATACTCGTGTTTGCCGCTCACTATTTTGACTGATCGATTCTCAGCATCGAATTAGTCCCAATCGTCGTCGTCATCGTCCCAGTCATCGTCGTCATCTAGATCATCGTCGTCGAGATCATCGTCGTCGACTTCTTCCCATTCGTCTTCTTCGAGATCGTCATCGAAGTCATCTTCTTCTTCGGACTCATACTCGTCCGATTCATACTCATCTGATTC
>CAYZGP010000075.1:1766-14038 GCA_964478065.1 uncultured Pirellulaceae bacterium | reverse complement strand
TCGTACTCGTACTCGTCGCCTTCTTCTTCCTCTTCCTCCTCGTACTCTTCGTCGAAATCTTCTTCTTCCTCGTTGTCTTCATCTTCGGCGACGACATCAAAATCGATTAAATCAAGATTTTCTTCTGAAATAAACTCGAAGGAATATGTGCCTAGAACATCGGCTGAAAATTTCACTGGCGGATCAATGGTCTGGCTCATTCGTCTTCCTCCTTCTTCGGCGAGTTGGGCTCACCTTTTTGCTGGGTCTTGATTGAAGTATTTTTGACTGAAGTGTTTAACTTTTCGAGTGGAGCATCTTCCTCAGAATCGGGTTCGGAGTCAATTTGTTTGGCGGCAAAATTTTGTTCCAAATTCGGAGTAGATTCTTCCTCGGGCGCGGCCCATTCGGGTAGGCCTTTACCGCAAAGTTGTTTGGCGCGAGGTAAATCGCTTAACGTATTCATTCCATACTGTGTCAAGAACTCTTTTGAAGTGGCATACAGGTACGGTCTTCCCAGCTGTTCGCTGCGACCAGCGATTTTAATAAGACCATTTTCGAGAAGCTGTCGTAGCATTTCACCGCAACTTACGCCGCGAATGGCTTCGATTTCCGCTTTGATGATTGGCTGACGATAGGCGACCACAGTAAGTGTTTCCAAGGCCGGTGTGGAAAGCCGTTTTGCTCTTGGAACGTGATCCAGCCGCCCGATCCAATCAGCAAATTGAGGACGTGTCCGCATTTGGTAACCCCCAGCGACCCGTTTGATCTGGAATGCTCGGCCAACCCGATCATAGTGTGCATTGAGTTCCTTGGTCATCGTCCGAGCCTGTGTTCCGTCTTCGAGGTCGGCCAACTGGCTGAGCTTGCGACTGGGAATCGGCTTGCGAGACATGAACAGTACGGCTTCCAGCCGGCGCATTCGTGATTTGGGATCATCAGGCCAGCGAGGTTGCTCTGGCTCTTGGATCTGTTGATCGCTGGATTGGGGAACTTCGTCGCTCAAGAATTATCCTGATTTGGCGGGAATTGGCTGCCAAAATATCAATCGGCAGTTGTCGGATTTAACTGGAATCAGCCAGCAAAAAAGTCGTTGGATTATTAAAGTCTTGAAAAGATCAGGCAAGACTATTTTTTCCCAACAAATCCATTTATTGGCATCCTGTTGACGACAATTTCTCATTCACAGCCGCTGCCTTGTAAGTGAGTTCACCTGCTTTTACGGCAAATCGCTAACTTCAACCAACACAACATTTTCCTTTTAGCTTTTTCTCAATTTCCGGCTCAAATAATTCCTTAAGCATTGCCTTGAGAGTCTGGCCCTCGAGTGCGTCCAATTTTTTACGCCTGGAGTCGACCTCCTGTAACGGGGTAGTGGTATGGGACGGCGCCTGAAGCAAAGACATTCGTTTTTTCTGCAACAGGGGGCCTGTCTCGATCGGCTAGCGACTCAATCAATTGGGATGAACACCATTATTCCTGCACGAATCTTTTGGTCCCCAAAGGCATTCGCTTTTATGATTTTTTCTTTCGAGACGTTGAAACGGATTGCCAAATCAGCAATTTTTTCGTCTTCGACCATAGTGTGTATTTTCATCGGTTTCGTTGCAGCAAAGGTAATGCACTTCGCGAGAATAGAGCGGACTCGAAACCGAATTTCCGGATCATCGTGTTTGGCAAGTGGAATCAGAAAAGGCGCAGCGGCTTTATCGAGCTTGGTGAGCTCGTTTTCCGCCGCTTCACGTTCGGAATATTTGTCGCTATCTAATTGTTTTATCAGGCGTTCGATTTCCGTGCTTTCTACCGTTTCCTTTTCTGCGTTATCTTTCGATTCCCGTTGGTCCGACTGTTGATCTGTTTTTTGTTCCGCGTCGACAACTTTATTTTCACTATGGTCCTCAGTCGCATCTTCCTTCGCGGCATCGACTTTTGCAGTTTCGGCTGTTGTAGCTGCAGCCGTTGCGTACAGCTCGAAACTCATGTCAATCGGCTTCCAACCTGGTTGGTCTCCCCACTTTCCATTTACGCCATAGTCGATCGCATTCTTGGAATTGCCATTCACGCCACCAAACCAAACCCACATCGGTTCGCCAGAAAGATATGCCGTGACGGAGAACCAGTATTGTGTTTCCGCCTCGGCATGAAACGGATCAGCCAAGGATGCTTTGAATCGCAACACATCGCTACCTCCGAAATTTTGAAGCTTGGTCCGCTGCAGGGCAGTTTCATCTAAAGAGACAATCGTGCGATGAAGAATACGCCCTGGTCGCTCGGTTTTCGAGTCATGCTCGTAAATCTCGATAGCAAACCCCATCACCTGGTCCAGGCCATCGTCTTCCCCATGCCTGCCGTCATACGAACATCCCCACCAGACAACTTCGCTGATTTCCGTTGGCTTCTTCAATAAAAAATCGTCAGCCGCTCGATAGGATTTTTTCCACCCGCCGAGCTTCTCCATCGGCTGCGCAATTGCAAGACAACCTGCACGTTCTGCTGGCGTTTGAGAGAATACTGGTTTTGGCTCATCAGCCCCGACAATCGATGCGCCGACGATAAGCAGACCGGGAAAACAAAACAAAGAAGTAAAAGATGCAATACGCATTGGATCAAGCACTCTTTAACTAAAGACCAGTGATCAGTAACCCGCTTTCAAAATCATCTTCCCAGCGGAACATCTTGCTTGCAATCATTCTGTTAATTTTTCAGCAGACAAAACGAATTGTGACTTGAAACCGGTCGCCACGAAAGCTTAAACGGCAACGATCTGACAGACTTCAGGCAAGTTTCCATCAGCAAACGCTCCCGACAGCTTCGTAATTTATAGGTATGATATGTAAAAAGAAGCAAATTCACTCCCGACAAAAATCATGGCTAGTCTTTCTCGACGCAACATTCTCTTTATCGGTATCGCTTTCCTATTAATCTCGCCGATTGTCTTGCTGATTTTCTTCGGTTGGGGGCAAGTAGAGGGTGATGAGTTTTCACCTGATGATTTTTCCCGTCGCTCTTTTTCTTACAACCAGGCTCCCATATTCGGGTGGCCGATCCGAAAAAAGTCATACATCGACACCACTACGCCGCTGGAAAAGGAATTGATTGCCGACAAACTGATTACGCCAACCGTCAATCCAAAAAAGACGTGGCACCTAACCAACGATTCTGGTTCAGGCAATGGCATGATGCCGGTCGAGTGCGACGCTCGTTTTTTGACAGATTATCTAGATCAGCGAAACGATGAAGGGGACTACTTTTGGTCAACTTGGAATAGCAGATTTCCCGAGCCCGCAAAAATCTATTGGCCGTTGGTGGCCGATCTCGCTCGGGACCAAATGTATCTTAGAGTTTCCGACGTCATGGAATTCGCAAAGAAACTCGACCAGCTAAACGATGACGAAGCCAAAAATATTGATGTGGCGCAATTCGAAACAGAACTCAAAACCATGATTGCCAAAGCGTATCTCGAGCTTGGCGAAATTGATTTGGAATTAGAGCGGTTTAAGCAAGCCAAATTCCGTCTCGAAAAATCGGACGAGATTCAACCCTCTCAAAAAGCCAAAGACCTTCTCGCCAAGTGCTTGCCTAACTTGCAAGCCGAAGCCAACGAACCAGCTGAAAAAGTCGGAGTCGATAAGTGACCGATTTCATTTATCTTGATCACAATTCGACTTCTCCAATCGATGCGTCTGTTGCCAAAGTAATTCAAGAGTGCCACACCGAAGGCTATGTCAATCCAGCCAGCCAACATCGTCTCGGACAAACCGCCCGCCGAAAATTGGAAGAGTTGCGACGGCGGATGGCCGAGATTCTTGGTGCCAACTGCGTTGGGATGCAAACAGATCAATTGATTTTGACCAGCGGCGGAACTGAAAGTAACAATCTTGCGCTGCTGGGGCTGGCTGCTGCTGCAAAAGAAAAACAAACCGATCCAATTCGCGTTCTAGTTTCAGCGATTGAACACCCAAGCGTGATTGGCGCCGCCGAACAGCTTGCCCGGCTGGGCTACGATGTCGAAAAAATTCCTGTCGATTCAAACGGCGTCTGTTGTTTGGACGCGTTTTCGCAACTGATCGAAAACGACTCTGCTGGTGCAATTGGATTGGTCTCAGTCATGTTGGCCAACAATGAAACGGGAGCCATCCAGCCAGTCCGCAAGATGGCCGAGATATGCAAAACCGTTCGTCCTGGCGATTCCCAGCATCGAATCATTTTTCATACTGATGCGGTTCAGGCGGTTGGCAAAACCCCGGTTAGTTTCTCCGATTTGGGCGTGGATGCGCTTTCGTTTACAGCACATAAACTTTGCGGACCACGCGGGATCGGTGGTTTGCTGGTTCGACATGGGCTTTCGCCACATCCAATTTTACTGGGCGGATTCCAGCAAATGGCGATTCGACCTGGAACCGAAGATGTCGCCTTGGCCGCTGGGATGTGCCAAGCTCTTGAGCTTTACGATGCCGATCCTGGTTCACGTTTTGAGCATTTGGTTGGGCTTCGAGATGAGCTTCAAAACAATCTGATGGCTGAGTTTGATGATTTGGTGATCAATAGTGGTAACGCTGAGAGAGTCCCTCACACGCTCAATATTTCGTTTCCCGGCGTCGATCGCCAATCGTTCTTGATGGCGGCTGACATCGCTGGATTGGCGATTTCAACCGGTTCTGCGTGTGCCAGCGGGTCCAGTGAACTGTCGCCTGTGCTCCTTGCAATGGGACTCAAAAAGGAGATTATTGAGGGTTCGATTCGGATAAGTTTGGGCGTTTCGACAACAGCGGACGAGATCGCCGAAACAACGGCTCGAATAAGCAAAATTGTCAACGTTTTTAGGGGTCGAAAATGACCTTCGAAAAGGCCTAAACCAACTCGTGCTGGAAGCAAAAAAATGGTAGAATAACGGGTCGCCCGAAAGGGCATTTTGAACCAGTTTTTTAGGCATTTTCCCGCATGAATTCGGCGGCGATTGATCAAGTTTTTTCGGTACCCTTCCGCCACCTTTGGAGTACCAATTTCAGCGGCGAGTTAACGGGTTCCGGACCATCAAATTCGGATCGTGATGACTCTCGTTCGATTGGTCTTGCGCGGTTTGTTGGTGACAATTCAAATTCAATTTTGAAATACCTCACCACCAATCCCTTTAGTGCAGACAAAGTTCAATCCAATGCACAGTGGCCGTTGGTTTTGTTTGGCCCTTCGGGAACCGGTAAAACGTCGCTTGCTTTGACGATCGTTTCTGATTTGGCCGATCAGCTCAATAAACGACTGGAAGAATCCAAAACACAATCTTCTCGGAGACTTAATTCAAATCTGAGACCTGGTCCAAATCAAAAACCGATCTACATGTCGGCCCTCGATTTTGACCGTCGATTCCGAGCTGCATTAGATACCGATTCCGTTGATGATTTTCGAAAACGACTGATTCAATCTGCTGGAGTCGTGATTGATGACCTGCACCAATTGATTAACAAACCGGCAGCACAAAACGAGTTTGTTTTGGTTTTGGCTGAAATGTGCCGTAAAAACCGGCCTATTGTGGTCACGATGGATTGTTCTTTGCAGCAATCCAAAGGCCTGTCGACCCAACTGTTATCCCGACTTGCTGGAGGTTTAAGTCTTCCCGTAAATCCGCCAGGTCCGCTGGCTCGGATGGAAATCATTGGCGACCTCGCAAACATTAATCGCATTGTTTTAACCGAAGACGCTTGCCAGTTGCTCGTCGAACGGCTCAACGTTACCGTTCCCAAACTCGATCATATCTTTGCTCAAATCAAAACAGCACTTCGCAAAGAAGAAACCGATTCTGACGAAAACTCGATTGATTTAACACCAATCGACGCTGCCAGATTAACACGCCTATTCAAGCGAACCGACACGGACGTTGAACGGTCTTCACAGTTGATCACAAAACTCGTCGCCAAAGAATTCGATTTAAAAGTTTCTGACCTTAAAAGCAATTCACGCAAACAGTCGATCGTGATGGCTCGTGGAATCGCAATTTATCTCAATCGAAGTTTACTCGGTACCAGCTTTTTGAAAATTGGAACTTACTTTGGCAACCGTGATCACTCGACCATCATGCACGCGTATCGAAAGATCAAAAAACTAAACGATTGTGCTGATGAAAATCTCGACGCTGCGTCAACCAAAAACACGATCTCAAAATTAAGACAGCAGCTCACTGAACAGTTCGCCAGCCAAATTAATTTTGTCTGAAAACCTGTTCACAGTCTGTTGGATAACGATGTTCAAAAATGACGTTATCAACAGCCCATTGAAAAACACTACTTTTTGACAACTTAATCAACACGTTATTGACAGTTTATTGACACAAAATCAACACGTTTTCCACATCAATCGAATCGTCGTTAACTCATGTCTTAAACGCTACTTATGAACCCTGATTAATCACTTACCAACAGTTTTGGGTTCATATAAATACTAATACTAAAAAAGAACTTAAAGACATTTAAAGGGCACACTCATTCGCCCCTTAAACCCATACACATCGGCCAACAAAATACTCAATTCTCCCTAAGGAGTTCATGTGAAGATAAAAATCAAAAGAGAATCATTTTTCAAAGTCTTTCAAATTGCGGCTGCCGTGGCACCAGCTCGCAGTCCGAAAATGATTCTCCAAAACGTCAAACTCGAAATCAGCAAAGACAAAGGGATTTTGACGGCTACCGACACAGAAGTCGGTGTTCGGCTGACTGTGCCCGATCTCGAAGTACTCACGCCAGGTAGTGCGGTTGTGCCAGTGACTCGATTGAGCATGATCCTGCGGGAGTCACGCGATGAGGTTCTGGAGATTGACGCTTCGGCTGACAAGACATTGATCACAGGAGCCAACAGTCGTTTTGAACTTCAGGCTCAAAACCCGGATGAGTTTCCCGATGTCGCGAGCTTTGACGATAAAGACTACTACGAGATTAGTGCAAAAGTTTTGAAAGAGCTGATCAAGCGAACGCTTTTTGCGACCGACTCCGAAAGCAGTCGTTATGCCCTGGGCGGCGTGCTGCTTGAGATGGATGACAAAACAATCGTAGCCGTTGGTACAGACGGGCGTCGATTGGCAAAAATGGAAGGCGTGTTGAAGAAGATTGGCAAACCAAAAACCGGAGCCGCAACAATCGTGCCTTCCCGTTCGATGCAATTGATGGAACGGATCCTGCCGGATGACGAAACGCCAGTTCAGATTTCGGCTCGGGCAAATGATCTGTTGATGAAAGAGCCAAATGGAATCTTCTACACTCGATTGGTCGAAGGTCGATTCCCGAAGTGGCGAGAAGTTTTGCCAAAACGCGAAGACACTCATCGTATCGATATTCCAGTTGGACCAATGCATAGTGCCCTTCGTCAAGCGGCTATTGTCGCTAGTGATGAAAGTCGCGGTATCGATTTTACTTTCAAAGACGGTTCGTTAGTGCTCAGCAACAGCACAGCGGAGATTGGCCAGTCACGAATCGAAATGCCGGTTCCTTTCGACAAAGACGAATTGACGATCACATTAGACCATCGTTACGTTGCTGATTTTTTGAAAGTCCTCCAGCCGGACAAGATGTTTACTCTTGATGTCGAAAACGGAGAAGCAGCGGCTTACTGCGAAACGGATGATAATTATGGCTACGTAATCATGCCGTTAGCGAAAGATCGTCGTTAGCAAATCGTCGTAGGCAAAAAATCGTAGTTAGCGTTAGTCGTTAGAAATTGACGTAGACGTTCGTCAAGAGTAAGCGATCAAAAATTGCAGTCATTGCGATCAAGGATAGAGCATTGAGTGGTCGGTATAAAAAATCAAACAAGGACAAACTAAATGCGATGTTGCCATCGAATTTGACGCCCGATTTGATTGACAAAAACGATGGCCAGATTGACTTTAGTGAGCTCGAATTTTCGCAAACGAATGACTTGGTAAATGCACGGCAGCGATTTACGCGACGGCCAAAACGAACGGCAGAAATCCTTAGCCATTTGATGGCGCGTAAGGGCTACGTTCAAACAGAAACAGCAAACGAATTACAAACAACTTGGGCTGAAATCGTTGGCCCAAAATGGAAAACTAAAACCAAAGTAGGAACCGTTCGGCGTGGAGTGCTGGAGATTATGGTCAGCAGTTCGGCAGTCAACCAACACCTTGGCTTTAACAAAAAGAAATACCTGAGCGAGCTGCAAAAGCGGCTTCCTAAGAACAACTTCAAAGACATACGTTTCCGAGTTGGAAACGTTAGCTAATTTTTAACTGGGCTCTCATGGCTAAAAAACCTACTGAAGAATATACCGAGAAAGATATTCAACGTCTCTCTGATCTGGAGCACGTTCGCGCACGGCCAAGTATGTACATCGGTGACACGACACCTCGAGGACTTCATCACCTCGTCTACGAAGTCGTCGACAACTCGATCGATGAAGCGATGGCTGGTTTCGCCAGTATTATTCACGTCACCATCAATAACGATGGTTCGGTAACATCTCAAGACGATGGCCGAGGAATTCCAACCGACATTCACGAGCAGTTGACCGAGCAAGAAGATCGCGAAATCACGACTCTCGAAGGTGTAATGACCTTTCTGAAATTCGGTGGAAAGTTCACAAAAGGTGCTTATCAAACTTCAGGTGGTTTGCACGGTGTTGGTGTAACGGTCGTTAACTTTTTGTCAGAGTGGTGTGAAGTCGAAGTTCACCGCGAAGGTCAAATTTTTCAGCAAGAGTATCAACGTGGTGTTCCAACAGGACCGGTTAACAAAGTTGGCAAGTCGGACAAAGTCGGAACTAAGACCACGTTCAAACCGGATGGTCAAATTTTTCCAACGACAAAGTTTGAATACAACATTCTTCACAAACGTTTGCAAGAACTGGCATTCTTGAACAGCGGCGTGCGAATTCATTTCAAAGATGCACGGACGGGCGATGAAGATGAGTTTTTCTACGAGCGAGGAATCATCGAATACGTCGAACACATTAACCGCTCAAGCGATCCAATTCATTCCGACGTCGTTTATCTTAGTGGCGAAACGGAAGTACCCGCCAAGATCGAGGGCGAATTCGACATGGTTGGATTCGAAATAGCTTTTCAATACACGACAGATATTTCGGAAAGCGTTTTCTCGTACGTCAACAATATCAACACGCATGAAGGTGGAACGCACGTATCGGGTTTCCGATCAGCGCTTACACGTTCGTTGAATAATTACGCCAAGAAAAATAATCTGTTTCCAAAGAACCTCAATGTCACCGGTGATGATTTCCGCGAGGGACTTACGGCAGTGCTTTCGATGAAAGTTCCAGAGCCGCAGTTTGAAGGCCAAACAAAAACGAAACTTGGTAACAACGAAATCGAAGGAATCGTATCATCTGGTTTTGGCGAGTTCTTTAAAACTTTCCTCGAAGAGAATCCCAAAGAAGGCAAAATCATTATCCGCAAGGGAGTTCAAGCCGCAGAAGCTCGAGAAGCCGCCCGCGCAGCTCGGGATAAAGTCCGCCGCAAATCCGTACTAGGTGGCGGTGGATTGCCAGGTAAGCTTCGCGATTGCCTTTCCAAAGACGTAGAAAAATGTGAAATCTATCTGGTCGAAGGTGACTCGGCGGGCGGATCGGCCGAAGGGGGTCGACTGAAAGAGTTTCAGGCGATCCTTCCACTTCGCGGTAAGATCATCAACGCTTACAAAGCTCGTGAAGATAAAGTGCTGGCCAACGAAGAAGTTCAAAGCATGATCAGCGCGCTGCGAGTTGGAATCGGCGAAGACCAGGATCTTTCCAAACGACGGTACGACAAAGTCATCATCATGACCGATGCGGACGTTGATGGCTCGCACATTCGTACGCTGTTGTTGTGTTTTTTCTATCGACAGATGTATCACTTGATCGAAGCCGGTCACGTTTATGTTGCCCAGCCACCTTTGTTCCGAGTAAAAAACAAAAGCAAAACCTACTACGTTCAAAGCGAAGAAGAGATGCGGCGTCAGTTGTTAGATCGCGGTCTAACTGATTCTTCGTTTGATGCAGGCGACGGAAATGTGATCGAAAGCGAACAGATGCGTAAGCTTTGTACGACACTTGCCAGCATGGAAGACGCGATATTGGCGCTTGAGCGACGCGGTATTAATTTGCGAGTTCACGCCAATCGAATTGATTTGGTGTCAGGTAAGCTACCAGTGTTCCATGTCTTTTTAGCCAACAAGGAGCATTGGTTTATCGATCGCAAATCGATGGACGAGTTCATTAAGAAACATGAAAAAGATTCTGGCGTCGAGCTAACGATTAATACAGACGGCGATGAATCCAACGACTCTGACAATGCCGAAGACAAGATCTTGATCAACGAATTCCACGAAGTAAAAACAATCAACGCGGGTTTGAAAGAACTTGATTCGTTCGGTTTTGACATTGAGGCGTTGTTGCCAAAAGAGCGAACAGGCGTCGAAGAGCCACGTTACCTTTTGCGACGGGGTGAATCGACGACTGGCATCGAGGACCTTCGCGGTTTGGTCGGAGCAATTCGATCAGCTGGTGAGAAAGGGATGCAAGTCACTCGCTTTAAGGGACTGGGCGAGATGAACGCGGAAGAACTTCGTGAAACAACGCTGGATCCAGAAAACCGGACGTTGATCCAAGTCAAAATGGACAACGCAGCCGAGGCCGACAATATGTTCCGAATTTTGATGGGCGATAAAGTCGAACCCCGTCGCGAGTTCATCGAGAAACATGCGTTGGATGTCCGTGACCTGGATGTTTAAATCGCATTGTTGAGCCAATCAAGTTAATCATGAGCGCCAGTGGTTAGACTACTGACGCTCTGATTTTGCGCACAGGCAGCGGATTGTTTTTTCAGTTTGCACTATCAGAATAAGGGCTCACGCCCAAGTTGCCGACGAATAACGGCCCATTGGCCAGCATGCATTACCCAATGTATGTCTTGCATAATAAATGCGGAACCGAAATTGGGGGCGTAGCTTCGGATCGACTCAGGACTTTCTTTATCCAAATCGTCATCGGATAGAGATTCCAAAGCGGCCAAAGTCGCATTCCGCTGTTTCTCGTATAGCTCCATCAATTGTACTTTGGAATGAAAAGCTGATGCATCATTTGAATCAGCCGTTTCTTTTGTATACTTTTCAGCAAATCCCGCCGGCAACTCCGGTATCGTATCAACAATGCAGGAGCTAATCATGTTGTATTCCGATACGATCAAATGACCGACTTGCCATTTAATGTGATTGCAGCCAGGAGCTGGGCGATGCATCATGTCTTCGTCGGTTAAATCCTCCAAATACGAAGTCGAAATCATATTTGCGGTATTTAAAGCAGTTTTAATTGCAGATTTAGTATCCATTTTTGATTAATGACCTAAGTTTGTCGTGAACAATTAAGATCCAAAATTGTATCACGACCAAGAAACGAAATAGATTTGATAACAAACTATGATTGATCGACAAACAAAACGAGCCCTTCATGCATTTAGCTATGAAGGCGTTGTGCTCTGTAATCGCCGAGGCCAAGAGGCTTTTCAAGCTGAAATAGACGGGATTTTTGCGACCAACGATTTGAGTCAAGTCACATGTCAAGATTGCTTGTCGTTGATGAGCGAGGATATGCGACTCAAACCGATTGGCGAAAATTAGTTTGGAAAATACGCATCGCGTTTTCCCACCCTACCCCGGACCAGGATTAATTTTGATACAACCGGACTCGGTAAGGGGGTATTTTTAGCTTTGGTGATTGAATAATCGGCACAAATGTCTGGATGAACATAAGCTTCTCTGGAAACCCAATTGGAGAATTGATATGTTGCGAACTGCGAACGCAGGACCACCAGCCAAACCAGATATCCAACGAGCAATCGATGGAATTCTCAAAGAAGATTCAAAATTCGACCGGAATGAAAACCGGTCAGCTCATCGAGAAAATCTGGTTCGCCCAGTCGAAGTCGAAATCCGAGAAACAGAGACAACGATTAGCGGATTTTCAAGAAACGTATCTGGATCAGGAATCGGAATTATTACAAAAGAATCAATCGATGAAAAAGCGATTGGTGTAATAAAAATTGCCGGTCTTTCTAACAACGACCTTACGATTCTTTCGGAGTGTCGATGGTGTAAGCCCTATGGTGAGGGCTGGTTTATTTCAGGTTGGCAGTTTATCAATCTGAAGCGCTAGAGCCATAACAAGCAGACGGCTATTACGAGAAGTACGCTCGTATAAAAATATGCGCATCATTTAGCTTCCGCAAGAACAGGTTGTCGGAAAAAACAGGGCACCCGACGAGTACCGCAGCGGAATTTTGGTCGGTAAATGCGCGTTGA
>CAYZGP010000075.1:0-1666 GCA_964478065.1 uncultured Pirellulaceae bacterium | reverse complement strand
CGACTTCCAGGCGTCCGAAACTCTGCTTTCAAACTCAATCAGCAGCGCGTTTGTTTAACGAAAATTCCGACCGTTACTATTAAGGTCCGGTCGTAATGGTTGAGATGCTTCAAAGGTATTTGTCGATCAATTGAGTCACAAATCCGCACAATCCGAGTGACCTTTCAGACCACCCTAACGTCTAGGTAAGCCTTGCCGATTTTGCGAGGAAATCCCGCTTCGGTCCAAATTTCGAGCTAGACCTTTGGTATCGTCGCCTCTTCCTATACCCAATCTGAGGCAATTTCCTCACCGTTCTTTATCTCGTTGCGCTCAACGCAAACCAGACGAGGAACTACTTAATACTAGGAGTCCTTATGAACCTCAAGCAAACACTAGCCAATCTCGTTTCAAACGCTAAAGGCAAGCAGCCCACTCAACTAACGCAAAATGAGCAATACAACATTGAGTTGCTTGAAGAAAGAATCATGTACTCAGCAACCCAGTGCGGTGCATTTGGCGCCGACGGTGGATTTGACTTCGAGCAGCTACAAAGATTTTGCTGTGACAACAGTGTGCTGGAGCTATTTGGTTGCTTTGATGGTGAAATCACCAACACCGATATCGACAACTTCGTAAATGAGTTGTTTGGCGATGTTGGCAACTCAGCAGACAACGGTGCCGGAGCACAAGATGTTTATGTTGACCAACCCGCTCAAGACAATGGTGGGCAACAAGCCAACCAAGATAATGGAGTTCAAAGCCAGAGTAATCCAGTCCAAGAGACAACAGGAGCACAAACTACCGGTGACCAAGCTACAGAATCAGTTCAAGAACGCGATGTCACTGATAGAGCTGGTAGCGACGAAGTCCGTAGCACTGGCGACGATAGTGTTCGTGGTGCCCAAGGTAACGATGTAGTTAATGGCGTTGCCAGCAACGATGAAATTCGTGGCACAGCCGGCGATGACAGTGTTCGTGGTGGCCAAGGCAACGATGTAGTTAATGGTGGTGCCGGTAACGATGAAGTTCGCGGCAACGCTGGCAACGATGTTGTACTAGGCGGTAGTGGCAACGATGGCGTTTTTGGTGGACCAGGTGACGATGTTGTTCGCGGTGGCCAAGGCGATGATCTTGTTCAAGGCAACGCTGGCAATGATAACGTCAATGGTAATGCTGGTAACGACAATGTTAGCGGTGGCCAAGGAGACGATGTAGTTAATGGTGGTCCAGGCAACGATGAAGTTCGCGGCAACGCTGGCAACGATGTTGTACAAGGCGGTAGCGGCAACGATGGCGTTTTTGGTGGACCGGGTGACGATGTCGTTCGCGGTGGCCAAGGCAATGACTTGGTTTCGGGAGCCGAAGGTAACGACAACCTCAGTGGCAACGCTGGCAATGACGAAGTCAACGCTGGCGACGGCGATGATGTTGCTTCAGGTGGAGCGGGCGATGATATCGTTCGTGGCAACGATGGCAATGACATTGTTTCAGGTAACGGTGGCCAGGATGCAGTCAACGGCGGAGCTGGTGACGATATCGTCAATGGCGGTGCCGGAAATGATCACTTGTTTGGCGAAACAGGAAACGATGTCCTCAATGGCGGAACTGGTGACGATGTAATAACAGCAGGTGCTGGTAACGATGTAGCCAATGGTGGCGCCGGTAACGATCGTATCTTCGGTGG
>CAYZGP010000074.1:24365-29413 GCA_964478065.1 uncultured Pirellulaceae bacterium | reverse complement strand
GAAATCGGTGAACGAGGCGAGCAGATCCGACACTTTAGATATTGATTTTTTTTGCGGGTGCGTTTTTACTTCCGACCGTGAACAATAGACCTTGCCAAAGAAATCAATACGAAAAAGCCTCGGCAAATTCAACGAACCTACGAGGCGAAGTTTAGTAAATTCCAAGGGGCCTAATTGAATTCAAACGGGTCCGCGTAGTTCGACCATTTCAAGTCTCGTAGGAGAGACTTAATCTCAGCAGAAAAAACATCTTCGAAGCTGTCTACAAGCCATATTAGGGATAGTCTTGACATGGTGTCTTCGTTGGGCTTCCAAGTGGACAAAAAAAAATGCATCAACGCGAATCAAAGGTATTGGAAATTCAGTTATCACACCTGACTGCAAAAAGAACTGACTCTTTCCGTGTTCGTTTTTAGGGTTTTGAAGCCGTTCCAGTTCTCGCTTAACGCCTCTTTCCGTCGGCTCTCCAGCCCCCATCATTCCGAACACTGGCCTGACACGTAATTCATAGAGACTCAAGTCTCCAACCTCAGCATTTACAATTTTAATAACACTCATGCATGGCCTCCTTAAAATTCGTGTGGACTAAAGCCTCGGCAACTGCGAACCACCAGAGTTTTCTTCCTCGCCGTCGCATGGCTCAAACTCAAATCCCCACTTCTTTCTATTCTTTTTGGTGAATATTTACGACTCGGGACAGGTCGTTGGCGATGGATAAAATTCGGATGGAAATGCCCGTGGTTTTGTCGCCGCCGTCGCTGGAAAACCCAAATCAGGGTTGTGACGATTTTTTGCCATTTTCGAAGCTTACGGCCTCAGGGCTGGCGCATCGCCCAAATGACAACTTGGACCGTTATAACCCGAACGCAAAAAACCACGCGAACTAAAACGCTTGCTGCCTGTCACTAGCAGTTAGCTATAATAAACTGTTGCCTGCGGCACGTTGATTACTCTTGGGTTAGATAACTCTTGGGTTAGTAAAAGAACGAGCCAAAGACATCACAGTTTTTGGAACCTCCTTAATCACGGTCCAATTAAAAAACTGTAACAACTCATGCTTTCAGGTGCGGTGTACAAAAGCCACTGCCTATTAAATGACTGAAGCGACTATTTCGTCCGTCGAACAACAATTCGTACTTCCACTTTTCGGTGCCAAAGATCAACATCTTCGTAGGCTCCGAGAAAAATTCCAAGTCAACATTACACATCGAAACGGCCAAGTCCGGATTTCGGGTGATAATGATGACGCGGTTGCCAAAGCCACAGAAGCTATCGAGCAGCTGACTGAGATCGTGCGCCGCAAAGGCAACCTGACGCCGGCTCTATTTGATCAGACCATTGCTCGGGTGACAGGCGAATCAGCGCCGAGCAAAAAAGTCGCGTCAATCGAAACTCTCCAAGTCGGCAAAGAGATTCGTCCTCGAACTCCTGGCCAAGCGGCTTACGTTGAGTCGATGCGAAAAAACGATTTGGTGTTTGCCGTCGGACCAGCCGGTTCAGGTAAGACGTATCTCGCAGTCGCGATGGCAGTCGAGGCGCTAAAGAATCAGTCGGTTCGCAGAATTGTGCTTGTGCGTCCGGCCGTCGAAGCAGGAGAAAGTTTGGGCTTTCTTCCGGGTGACCTTCAAGCCAAAATCAATCCGTACTTGCGACCTCTGTTGGATGCGATCCACGAAATGATTGGCTACGATCAAGTGCAACAGTTGATCCAGCGCGACGTGATTGAAGTCTGCCCGTTGGCCTACATGCGTGGCCGAACGCTCAATGAGGCTTTTATTATTCTCGATGAAGCCCAAAATACCACGATTGCCCAGATGAAAATGTTCTTGACGCGAATGGGAAACAGCTCGAAAATTGTTGTTTCTGGTGACCATACGCAAATCGATTTGCCGCCTCGTGAAAAAAGCGGATTGATCGACGCGCTCCAGCGTTTGAATGAGATTGACAGTGTTGGGATTGTCCACATGTCAGCCGAAGACATCGTTCGACACCGTTTGGTTACCGACATTGTGCGTGCCTACGATGGCAATGACCATGATAGTCATAAAGAAGGTTAAGTAAGATTGATCAATTGCAAACTGGAGTTCCGGTTTGCAGTGATCGTTTGTCTTTCCCAAAAAAACGCGCCCAAGTAACATAGCCGAAAGCCTGCCCAACTGATGTCGAACGCTTCGTCGAGTCGTAACAAGTGGATGACTCCTGCGCCAAAAGCCCCTTTGACTTTGGTCGCCGAGTTTCTCAAGCGTGCAGACGTTTGGGCGCGAATCGGATTGTGTGCTTTGACTGCCGCCATTCTTTTTGTCGTCATGTTTGGCTGGGAGCCGCCGTTCCCCTATCGAGTTCGTCAGGCACCGCTAAGAGACCTCCACGCTCATACCTCGTTTCAATACGATGACTTCAAAGCGACCGATGACGAGCGAGATCGCAAGCGTCGAAACTTTATGTGTTTCTACTCCAACGATCCGCAGCCGCTTGAACAGCTTCGCCAAGGTTTGGTCAACGATATCTTTAAAGTCAAGCTAAAGGATTTTGCGGAAGTCCAAGAGACAGACGTCTGGTCAAAATTTTTCCCCGTCGGCGCCAATGATGATCCTGAAACGGCTGCCGATGAAGAGTCATTCAATCTGTTTCGCGAAGCGATCACCGCCGACGATAAACTCGAAGTGCTAGGCGACGCGGTGGCGGCCGCATTTTCAGAGATTGAAGAAGATGGTGTGCTCGGAGGCCTGGGCCACGATGTCGGCGAAGGCAATATGGACGAAATCGAAGTCTACCTGAAAGGGAACTTTGAGAATCGACATCGAACCAAAGTTGAAGACGTGCGGATTGCAGAAGTCGCAGAGCTGCTTCACAAACGATTGATCGAAGAATTTGCGAAACAGACGGAAACGTTTCCCGATGGAAAATTGGTCGCCGATCGACTTTTCTTTTGGCTTAAACCGCAAATCCCCGCGACGTTGACTTGGGATGAGGCGAATTCAAAGGCAGGTGTGATTGAGGCGGTCGGCAAAGTCAAAGTCGTTTTGAAGAATATCGAGCCAGGTGATCAACTCGAACAACAAAATAGCCGCGATCGAGACATGCGCGGAATCAAAGGCGGTGTTCCACTTGATAAACAGGATATTGAATTGCTCCGCGCCGAACACTTGGCGTTGATCAAATCGGAAAGTGTCACCACAAAGCTTGTCCGCACTGTGATGTTTTTTGGATTGTTTACCGCCGTTTTCTCGATGGTGTGCCAGTACCTTTATTATCGCGATCGGCATTTACTTGATGACCTGAAAAAGTTTGCGATCTTGCTTGGGCTGACGCTGGTTACGTTGACGGTTGCGTGGGTCGTGTCGTTGAATGATGAATGGCGAGCCGAGATTGTGCCGATTACGATTTTCGCAATGACCATCGCGATCGCGTATCACATTGAATTAGCGATGTTGATGGGGACTGCCGTGGCGCTAGTGTTTACTGTTGTGCACGGATTTGGATTGGGCGAATTTGTGATTTTGACGGCAGCTTCATCGTCAGCAGCGATGATGTGCCGAACGATTCGCAGCCGCACGAAACTGGTTAACGTTGGATTAATTGTCGCGGCGGTTGTGTTTCCAACGGTCGTTGGCGTCAGCTATTTATTGGGCCAGCCGTTGGCGTGGCCGTTGATCACCGATGCACTTTGGTTTGCCGGTGGAGCTGGAATGGCGGGGTTGGTGATGACTGCCCTGCTACCCTTTTTGGAACGGTGGTTTGATATCCAAACAGACATCAGCTTGCTCGAATTGAGTGACGCGAACCATCCGCTGCTAAAAGAACTCGTCCAGCGTGCACCGGGAACTTACAACCACAGTATTAACGTCGCTTCGTTGAGTGAAGCCGCAGCCGATGCCGTGGGAGCCAATGGGTTGCTTTGTCGCGTGGGTGCTTACTTTCACGATGTGGGAAAGCTTCGCAAGCCAGAGTACTTTATTGAAAATCAAGCCGGCGGGCCTAACAAGCACGATGACCTGGTTCCGACGATGAGCACCTTGGTCATCATTGCTCACGTCAAAGATGGTGTTGAGATCGCGCGAACACATCGCTTGCCACAACGCATTGTTGATTTGATCGAACAGCACCACGGGACCACTTTGGTGGAGTTTTTCTACCGTCGAGCTGCGAAACAACAGGAAGAGCAAAACGGCGAAGATACCAACTCACCGTTGGACGAAGCCGATTTTCGCTATCCCGGCCCCAAGCCACAAACGCCAGAAGCCGCCGTCATGATGTTGGCCGATACGGTCGAAAGTGCCAGTCGTGCACTGCGCGAGCCAGCTCCTGCGAGGATAGAAAACCTTGTGCGTGAAATCTCCAAGAAGAAATTTGACGATGGCCAGTTCGATGAATGCGATATTACGATTCAACAATTGAACACGATTCAGGAATCTTTGATAAAATCACTTAACGCGATGTACCACGCTCGCGTAAAATATCCAGAACAGCAATCGGCCTAAATTCCTGCAGTTAAACGTTTTTGAACTTTAACGCCTGCAATTGATCATCCTATTTTTCAAATTCACTTGAATCAAACTCACAAAATTGAAGTCGCAGACGAGCAAACCCAGCCAGTAGAAAGCGACCCTTTGATATCCGCCGTCCGGCAAATCTTGACGGACCATTCCATTGAGCAATCCGAAATCAGTATCGGGATTGTCGATGATCCCACGATGCGGGCTTATAACAAACAGTACCTGCAACACGATTACGAAACGGACGTGTTGAGTTTCGTGCTTGATTATGACGAAACGATTGGAGCGTTGTCTGGCCAATTGATCGTCAGCACTGACACCGCCGCAGCGATGGCAAAGCAGTATGGCGGCACGATGCAGGAAGAGTTGTTACTGTACGTCGTGCATGGCACGCTTCATCTGGTTGGCTATGACGACAAAGATCCATCCGACGAAGCAGAAATGCGAGACGCTGAGAAAAAGTATCTTGCTAGTTTTGGCGTTGCCCATCGTTGGTCTGAAAACGACGGAGCGGATACTCAACCTACTAAAACAGAACCTACTAAAACAGAA
>CAYZGP010000074.1:22545-24265 GCA_964478065.1 uncultured Pirellulaceae bacterium | reverse complement strand
TGAAAACGACGGAGCGGATACTCAACCTACTAAAACAGAACCTACTAAAACAGAAGCGGCTAAAGCTGAAGGCGAGGCGTCTTCATAATGTCAGCCTTTTTGTTCTGGTGCATGTTGGGTGGATGGGCCGTGACAACGGTCGCGGCAATCGCTTCGGTTGTATTGAACGAAATCGCGTGGCATGAACTTGAGGAATATTGCAAACAGAAAAAGCAGCCGGATTTATTCGGACGGATTTTCGAACTACGTGATCAACTCGCGCTAGGAGCCGGGATTCTCCAGATGATCGCGTCCGCCATCGCCGCGGTTTGCATGGCTGGCTGGTTACTGGAATCGAGACGGATCACAGATTTAAGTTTCGCAGACGGAATTTCTATCATCGCATTGCCTGCTTTTTGTCTTGTGGTCACAGGAAGCTGGATTCCGTGGGCCGTTGCCCGAATTGGCTCAGTGCCGTTTCTGTTTCGAACGTGGCGCGGCTGGTGGGTCGTTTCCGCGTTGGCTTGGCCGTTGATGGTTGGCGGTCGCTTCGTTTCAACGATGCTTGCCAGAGCAAGTGGTCAGGATGAAGAAGAGGAAGACGAAGAAGAAGCCTTCGAAGATGAAATCCTTTCGATGGTTTCTGAAGGCGAGCATGACGGGTTTCTCGAACCTGACGCCCGTGAAATGATCGAAGGCGTGATGGAGCTGGACGACAAAGACGTTACTGCTGTGATGACACATCGCTCCAATGTTCACGCGATGGAAGTTTCGACAGAGTGGGAGGCGATGTTAAAGTCCGTTGTCGAATCCGGCCGAACGCGAATTCCAGTTTATCGAAACAAGATCGACGACATTGTCGGAATTTTGTACGCCAAAGACTTGCTGCGTGAATCGTTAAGAAGTGAAAGCAAGCGGCGTTCACTCAATAAGCTCCTGCGAAACCCTTTGTTCGTTCCCGAATCAATGTTGCTCGACGAGATGCTTAACAAATTTCTGCACGTTCGAACTCACATGGCGATCGTCCAGGACGAGTACGGCGGACTGGCTGGCGTTGTCACAATCGAAGACATACTTGAAGAGATTGTTGGCGAGATCGTTGACGAAACGGACAAGGATTTAAGTGAAGACATCTCGATTCTCAATCCTGATCAAGCCGACGTTCGCGGTAGCGTTCACATCGACCGCTTAAATGAGACATTGGGGACGGAGTTGCCCAAAGATGATCAATTTGACACCGTTTCCGGATTGATCATGCATCAACTCAATGAAATTCCTCGCTCAGGCCACGAGTTTGTTGTCGGCCGCGTTCAATTCAATATTCAGGAAGCCGATCGTCGCCAAATCAAATCCGTTCGGGTTACGCTTTTGGGTGAAGAGGATGTCGTTGGTCAGGAGCAGGACTGATTGAGGTTGGCGAGACAGGCGTTTATTCCTTTGCTTAAACCCAGCCTTTGAATCCATTCCGTTCAATCCATTCCGTTCAATCCATTCCGTTCAATCCATTCCGTTCAATCCTTCTGCTATTTCTTTCGCAGGGCGTAGATCACGTCTTCGGTTGCCGAGTCAACCACGATCGGTTTTTCGATGTTATAAGCGAAATCGTAAGTCTCAACGATTTCCCAATCTGATTTGCCAACCAATTTTGAAAATTGATTGGGTGTGTAAGATCGCATTTTCAATTCATCTTTGATGCGAAACATCTTCGTCGGCGTATAAACATCGAACCAGATGCCGAAAC
>CAYZGP010000074.1:0-22445 GCA_964478065.1 uncultured Pirellulaceae bacterium | reverse complement strand
TCTTTGATGCGAAACATCTTCGTCGGCGTATAAACATCGAACCAGATGCCGAAACGCTCAACACGTTTTTTTGTATCGTGTTCGATGGTCCACATTTGCGTCATCACCGCCAAGTGCCCCCGTCTGGCCGACCACGATTCGCGATCGAGCCCATCGGCGGTGGTTGGTGTGAGGTTGAATCCGATCAAATACATGCCACCGCGTTTGGAGCAATCGCTCATACAATTAAGATGATCTAAAGCGGCTTTCTCGGACGTGAGGTGGCGAAAGCTGTTGATTGTATTGAACGCCAAGTCAAACTTCTTTTTGCTTTTAAAGTCTGACATGTCGGCAACCCACGCTGTCGGTTCAAGCCCATGTCGCTTGAAACGCTGGTTACTGAACTCGACGGCTTTTTCGTTGAGGTCGATGCCTTCGACTTGAAAGTTGCGTTTGCTCAGTTTGTAAAGCAGACGTCCCGTACCGCAGGCCGGTTCAAACAACTGCCTGGATTTTCCTTTAAGAAATTTCTCATTGATTTTGTCAAGGAAATTTAGTTCTGCCGCTGTGTCGGAGCCATAAACCAAATCATAATATCGCGGATGGTCGTAAATGCTTTCGGAGATCGTTTCCAAGTTCGGCTTTCGTTGGTGCAGGATTGGCTTAGTCAATCAAGTTGACTCGCCATTCTATCGGGATTGTATACGTTGGGTATATCGGTCGGGGCAGAGCCATCCCAACTTACACGGCAAAATCTAAACGCTTGGATAAACGGAGCGGTCGATTTACAAAGTTTTCACTTCTTTTGCGATTCCTGCTTGGCACCCGTTGGAATGGCCTGCTATTGGCTGATGCTGATCGTGTCGGTTGAACTTGAGACGCCAACGGTATCGTCGCTGATTGCCTGGACTTCAAGAGTTGCCAAACCAGCAATTTGGCCGGTGCCGACTACGTCGAACGTATAGGTTTCTCCACTTCGCAAAGTCCGGATTGGCTCAAATTCAAATTGCCCGACCAGATCCAAATTGTTGTTAGCGATCACTTCAATATTGGACAGCGAGTTATAGGGGATAAATTGAACTCGCACGTTGTTGATTGGAGTTAGACGATTGTTGGTGACGGAGAACCTTACTCGTGCAGGTTGCCCAAGGCGAATATTTTGGTCGATCGCTTGCACGACCACTTGAAGGTCGCCTTGGGTGCCTGCACCTGCGCCCCCGCTTCCTGGTTGGCCTTGTCCATTTTGGCCGCCTTGTCCGCCGATTCCGCCTTGGCCGGTTCCATTTCCGTTATTCGGGATTGTAATTGAACCATCGCCTGAACCGCCAAAGTCTGGAACTGCAATTCCTGATCCGCCTTGGTTAGAGCCTCCCAATGAACCTTGGGCGGCAATAGGCACCGGAAGCTCAGCGCTATTTCCACCGGCATTGGAGCTGGCTGTAAATACAACGCCCGCCGACGGGTCGACTTGCCGCGCTTCATATCTCACATCAACGGCAACCGTTTCGCCGGGATTGACTCGACCTACGTCGACAATGAATTCATCGTCTGCGACCCAAGACAATCGAGGAAGAAACTCTTCGGTGATTTCGAGCGGATAATAACTTGGAGCGAATCGATTTGTCAGTCTTACGCCATCAATGGGCTCGCTTCCACTGTTGGAAACCTCTGCCCGAACGATTGTTGACTGCCCTACTTCAACTTGTTGCCCGCCGCTAAGTGTAACCCTCAGTGGTGAGTTTTCTCTGGGAGTTGTCTCGCCACCAAGAACGGAACCGCCCGTTCCCCCCGAACCATCGTTGTTAAGAATTTCTATGCAACGTTGATCCGACTGAGACTGAACGCCTCTGGCGGTGATCGTGATATTGATACATTGAGTGCCCGCAGCGGCAGCGTTGAACAAAATGCTGTCAGAAGCTATTTCGCCTGGCTGAAGTAATTGGCCATTGTTGACTCGGAACGAAACCGGGTTTGAGCTGCCTGGGCGTACTAATCCTGGGTCGTAAGCGATTTGAACGACGATGTCTTCAAGTGCTTCGTCACATTGATTTTCCAAACTGAAATCGAACGGAACTTGATCGCCAACGCGAGCGGAACCGGGACCGCTGCTGCTGAACCCAATGCAAGGCAAAACGATTTCCGTTTCGGCACAGGCTTCGGTGTTGAGTCGATCACTTTCACTGGCGACTTCGAAACACATTCCAACGTTGCCACGTTTTCTGGATTTCAACTGGACATCGATCATGCGTGGTGGGCTATTGGGAGCGATATCGCCTAACTGCCACTCGAATTGGCGTCCGTATTCGGTTGGTTTAGGAGTGCTGGAAATGAATTCAATTCCATCATCAAGATTCTTTGTCCGAACGACGACACCGGTCGCGACTTGATCGCCAGGATTGGCGACTTCGATTCGATAATTGAATGGCTCGTCAAATTCGGCTTTGCGTGGCCCGATCGCGCGAATGGAAAGCGCGGGTGAGCTCCATGTTACGGACGTAATGCCGCTTTCGACGATCAATTCCTGTTCACCGAAAACGGGTGGTCGCACAATGTCGACTCGCACTTGAGTCGTGCCCGGCTCAAACCTCCCAGCCGGCTGTCGGATTTGAACGGTGGCTTGACCGTCGGAGTTTGATTTTGCTTCGGCGGTTTGTGATCCGCTTGGCGCGAACTCTGCGGGAGCACCCCCGACGATCGAATAACGAACTTCCCAGCCTTTGAGGCCCGCCCCATCACTTGACCGGCTAATCACGGTTGTCAATGGATGAACGGTGCCTGCGGTAGCCCGAGTTGGGACGGGAACCGACCATTGGCCATCGACCCAGTGGATAACGGTTGAGGCGCGTCGTTTGTCCCAGCCCTCGGCCTTTGGCGCGACGGCAGTGATGTAACTGGTTCCGGGCGAAGCCGACGAAACGCTGACAAACGTTTGGCCTTTTGCCAGTTCAATGTCATCGACGGGAGTCGGTGTGCCGCGCGAAAGCACGACTCTCTTTATGCCGGTTCGCCCCCAAGCGTATTGGCCACTGAACTTTTTCGAAGTTGGCGGAATCAATTTATTGAATGTGGAATGATGCATCCCGCCAATTTCGATTAGTTCTCCGACACTGTTGTTGGATAGCATCCATTCAAGCGGCTGGTTTTTCACAAAAAAGCCATCGCCTCCGCAGATCCCGGCCAGCACAACGACTTCACTTCCAACCGGCGCCACGATCCGAGACGGAGTCATGATGATCTGACCATTTTGACCGGGCGATTTGACTCGGTTTGGATCAGGAATCAAATGTTTTTTGGATGTTTGACGCGTACCCGATCCGTCACAAGGCGGTGGAGTGGCCGGATGCTGAAATGCGGGCTGCGTTGGAAGGTTGTTGGCTTGGCCAGGCTGGGCTGAAAACTGCTGCTGAAACGATTGCGGTTGAAACGCCGGATTGAAATTCGGATTCACACCACGCAGTGGGTTGCCGTTTGCGGCCGCGCCGGGACCAAGTAGTTGGTTGCTAAACGGAGCGGGCAGGAACACGCCGCGGCCCGTTGGATCAAACGCAGGAATTCGAATTTGAGCGCATCCAGACGATTGCAGCATCAAAACCACAATCGCGAAGATTGTAATCCAGTGCCGATTTTTGACTGGTTTGTATTGGGTGCTCATTGACCGATCCATCGATATTCAAAATCCGATTCGCAAGCTTCTTCCGGCAAGTTCTTCCGGCGCGTATATCGTTTGAGAGTTTTGCGTATGGAAACGTAGCACGCAGGTGGAAAGATGATGCTATTTTTCCACATCGTTTGATGAAAAAAAGTATCAATGCAGTAGTACTTTTTTTGAAAGCGCCACTGGTATGGATTTGATGGATCGCACGGTTGAGTGACGAGAACTGGCTGATAACACCATCAGTAAGTATGCAGATCACGTTTACTGTTCGCCGGCTCCGCTTCCTGAACCAACGCTAACGTCATCAGGTCAACTCACCACAACCGAGCTGATGTGCAAGTGCATAAAAAAACCGCACTATCCAAATTGGACAATGCGGAATGTATAAAGATACTCCGACCAAGCGATAGCGATGGGAGTCGCTGGGAGAAAGTCGTAAATCGGACGTGCTAAGCACAAGCCACTAATGATTTAGGCCTACCCTAAAATTGGTCCCTCAGCCGTCAATAGTCGGATGTATCCTGTTTCAATTGTATTGTTGTTAATCGGTTGGAATCTTTATCGCATGCTCGTTCAAACGAACGTTGGTGCGAAGCGACAACCAATCATCTTGCTCAATCTTACCTTACAAACCTCTGTAAGTCAGTCGTTCTTTTATCGACTGGCTCGGTACAATTGCCGGAACAAATGTTGCCAATAAGTTTGAAAAATCAAGCTGGGAAGAAGGGTTATAGGAAAAACCATAGTCGAGGTCTAGGCAGGACATCTGGTGTAAACACAAATTCGTATAAATCGGCAAAAAGTTTTTCTGGCAAAAACAAAGAAAAATTTATCTAAACAAATGGCCTCATTTTTGCTTGTTGTTTTTGCTTGTTCGTTTCGCTCTCCATTATTGCTTGATCTAAAACGTCTGTTGACTCAAGTACCAATTAACGGGTTAAACCAAAACGTCTTTGACCACTTTACCGTGAACGTCTGTTAGCCTGAATTGCCGCCCCTGATACTTGTAGGTTAGCCGCTGGTGTTTGATTCCTAACATGTGAAGCACCGTTGCTTGCCAATCATGAACGTGTACACCATTCTCGGCAACGTTCCACGCGTACTCGCACGATTGGCCGTATTGAAATCCTGGTTTCACGCCGCCCCCTGCCATCCACAAACTAAATACGCGTCCGTGGTGGTCGCGACCATGTTTCCTTTTGTTGTTGATGTCGCCTTGGCCGAAAACGGTCCGTCCAAATTCGCCTCCAAAAATAACCAGTGTGTCGTCCAGCAATCCACGTTGCTTGAGATCTTTAACGAGCGCCGCAGCTGGTTGGTCGGTGTCTTTGCACTGGTGTTCCAATTGCGTTGGCAGGTTCCCATGTTGGTCCCAGCCGATATGCATTAGCTGAACGAATCGAACATCTTTCTCGGCCAATCGCCGAGCGAGCAAACAGTTTCGCGCAAACGAACCACTGCGATGGACGTCGGGACCATACATGTCAAGGATGTGTTTGGGTTCATTTGAAATGTCTGTCAGTTCGGGAATGCTTGTTTGCATCCGGTAGGCCATTTCATATTGAGCGATTCGCGTTTCAATTTCTGGATCGCCATAATCAGCCAGTTTTTCCTGATTGAGAACCGCCAAGTGGTCGAGCATCTGGCGGCGAAGTTCGCGAGGCATGCCTTTGGGGTTGGACAGATACAAAACGGGATCGGACGAGGAGCGAAAACGGACTCCTTGGTGTTTGCTTGGAATAAAACCGCTGCCCCAGTAGTAGTCATAAAGCAGTTGGCCGCATGTGTTTTGTCGATCTCGTGAATTCATGACGACAAACGAAGGCAGATTTCTATTGAGACTACCAAGCCCATACGAAAGCCATGCTCCCATGCTCGGTCGACCTGGAATTTGTGATCCAGTCAAAAAGAAAGTCGCTGCCGGGGCGTGATTGATTGCTTCGGTGTTCATTGATTTGATCAAGCAAATATCGTCCGCGATTTCTCCCGTGTAAGGAATCAAATCCGAAAGCATCATTCGTGATTTGCCGCGAGGACGAAACGGCTTGAGCGGCGGCAAGACCAAAAACTTTTTCTGGCCGCTGGTCATTGTCGTCAGTCGTTGGCCTTGGCGAACCGAATCTGGTAACGGCTCACCGCGGCGGGGCAAAATTTCAGGTTTGTGATCAAACAAGTCAACATGCGACGGACCACCGCTCATCATCAAGTAGATAACACGTTTTGCGGTGGCGGGATGATTGGCTGTTGGCAAACCAGCAGTTGAATCGGTGCTACACGCCTGAAGATCATTGGACAATAGCGAGCCCAAAGCAGCCGCGCCGATTCCCGTTGCTGTGCGACTAAAGAATTGACGACGCGTATTGTGCTGATGATTTTTTTCCAATGGATTCATCGATATGTGCTTCCAGTCGTTTTCGTTTTTTGCCGCTTTGGTTGGCTTGCTCAATTAATTACCCGCTCGCTTATCACTCTCGCGTCATAAACTCGTCGGTGTTCATCATGATCTGAACAACACTCGCCAACGCGGCCAGTTCTATTTGGCCGGTTGGTTGCTCAGGAAGTTTGATTGTATTTGCGATTGAAAGCAGATCTTTGGCTTGGCCAGGATGGGCTTCGAAATGTTTCCGACTCGCCTCAAGTGCTTTTGTCAAAGCCGCTAGTTCAGAATCGCTGGGAACTCTCGCGAGGGCGCGTTGGAAAGCCCTTCCAAGACGCAGTTTATTTTTGTCTATGTCATTCTTTCCCGCTGAATCGGCTGGTTCGGCAATGACCGATTGAGCCAGATAACAACTGGCTTCCACAAACGTTGGATCGTTTAACATGACCAGCGCGTGAAGCGGTGTATTGGTTCGTGAGAGCTTGACCGTACAGTTTTGCCGATTGGCTGAGTCAAACATGTTGGGCGGGGCAACGGTTCGACGCCAAAATGTGTAGATGCTTCGGCGGTGGATGTTGGAACCGGTTGACGGTTTGTAACCGAATTTTTCCAAACTGAATTCTTTCCAAAGTCCGTCCGGTTGATAAGGGTAAACGGGCTGGCCGCCAATCTGTTTGTTGAGCAATCCAGAAACGCTAAGCGCTGAATCGCGAATCAGGCTTGAGGGTAACCGATATCGAGGACTGCGAGCGAGCAACCGATTTTCCGGATCGACGTCAACCAAGTCCTTTCGAAACCGTGAGCTTTGCAGGTACGTCTCCGAAGTGACGATCATGCGATGGATGCGTTTTACATTCCATTTGTTTTCGACAAAATCAACAGCCAGCCAATCCAGTAGTTTGGGGTGGCTTGGCAATTCGCCTTGAACCCCAAAATCTTCTGACGTCTTGACCAAACCGGTTCCAAAAAACGTTTGCCAATAACGATTGACTGCCACACGTGCGGTAAGCGGATTGGATGGAGCGACAAGCCATTGTGCCAGTGTCAGTCGGTTTTTGGGCGCGTTGGCAGGAAGAGGAGGCAGAAAAGCGGGAACGTTCGGTTGGACTTCGTCACGCGGAGATTCGTAGTTGCCTCGTTCCAGCAAATGCGTTTTGCGTGGCGTTTTTCGGTCTCGCATGATCATGATCGTGGTGAGACTTGATTGAATCTTTTTCCGCTTGTTTGCCAACGACGCTTTTTGTTTTCTGATTTTTCGGAATTGCTCTGGTGCCAGATTCAACAAAAAATAGTCTTTGATACGGTTGTCGTCTGACTTGGAACGCTCGGCGACGGGAACTTGCAAAATGCGAAAAATGTCGCGGCCTACGTCAGGGGATTGGTCGCGATTTTTTTCTTCCCATTCACGTAGCGATTTTACAATTTCGCTGTCGAGGGCTTGAAGTTTCGCGTTTACAGGTTTGAGTTGTTTTTCAATCGCCGCTAGCTCTGCGGTTTGCGATTGTGTGGGTAACTCTAGCAATGGGTCGGCAGTTTGTAGTCGCCCTGCCCTGCGATTCACCCCGCCGTTTTCTTCCACGCTGTTAAAGTAAGCAAAAAAGCTGTAGTAATCGACATGCGTGATGGGATCGTATTTGTGATCATGGCACTGGGCGCAAGCCATCGTCAGCCCAAGCCATGTCGTCGAAGTTGTGTCGACTCGATCAAACACGTAATTGTTTCGCTGCTCTTCAACGATCGCTCCCCCTTCGCCATTGAGCATGTGGTTACGATTGAATGCGGTTGCGATGAGTTGGTCGTTGGTTGGGTTGGGCAGTAAGTCACCAGCCAGTTGTTGGATCGTAAACTCGTCGAATGGCATGTTTTGGTTTAGTGACTTCACGACCCAGTCGCGCCATGGCCACTGATTTCGATCACCGTCTTCCTGGAATCCGTTTGAGTCGGAGTATCGAGCGGCATCCAACCATGGGAGCGCCATTCGCTCTCCGTAATGAGAACTTGCCAGCAACTCGTCAACCAAATTTTCAATCGCGGCGTCTGGGTCGGTTTGGTAAGTCGCGACAAATTTTTGCGTTTCTTCAATCGTTGGAGGGAGGCCAGTCAAATCCTGAAACAGCCGTCTTGCGATGAGAGTTGGGTTGGCTCGCTCCGATGGTTGGATACCTTTGGCTTCCAGTTCTGCCAGCACGAATCGATCAAGTTCGTTCTTTGGCCACGTTTTGTTTTTGACCGTCGGGATTGCCGGCTTTTTTGGAAGAACAAATGCCCAATGTGATTCGTACTTCGCACCTTGTTTGATCCAACGCTGCAAAATCGTCTTTTGCCAACGGGTTAATGAACGCCCCGAATCCGCCGGTGGCATTAAAGTGTCTTTATCGCTTGAAAGAATGCGCGCAACCAATTCGCTATCGTTGGGAAAGCCAGACATGATGACCGCTTGAGCACCCTTAGACTGATCCAAACGCAAACCAGCCTGACGCTTGTTGGCGTCTGGACCGTGGCAAGCGTAGCAGTTTTCAGAAAGGATTGGACGAACGTGTTGATTGAATGAAATTTTGTCGGGTATCGGGGGGGCCGTTTGAAAAGCCAAACCAACGGCGGGCGGCTGAGTGAAAACGGTTGCAAGAAACGCCAAGCCTAAAAATGGTGAGGCATGGAACCAATAGCCAGTTCCATTAAAAAGCTGAGAAAGACAACGAGGAAGGAACTTGGATAGGGACTGGGAGAGAAGCTGACAAAAGCTCTTCCAATGGTGAACTGATTTGAGTTCGTTCAAGTTCATTTGATAGCAGTTATTAAGTCTTTGATGCTGTCGTGTTTTTACGTGGGTCGGGTTTAGCCGAAATGCGGGCAGTCAATTTGCAAGCAAGCGATTGCTTTCACTTTCAATTCTCGGGGGCGAGTGTGCGTGTCAAATTGTATCAATTATGCGAATCATATCGAAAATACTAATGAGTTTGATCTTTCCGTGTCGATGGTTTCTATCACATGTACCATTTTTTCGGGCGTCTTGCGCACGAATTGGTGGTGAACTAGCCCTAAAAGCGTCGGGATTCGTCTCGGGAGACATCGATGAAGATAAGATTGAGCCTTTTCTGCATTGCCTTGGCATTGATTGCCTGTAATTTCGCAGATGCTCAGCTGGTACGTTCCCTGCACGATGGGGCTTTTGCCCGATCAGGTTTTCGGCAAGTATCGGGTGACCTACTACCACAGCAGCAACCGGGAGCTCGAGGCCGGATTGGAAGGCTTTGGTTTGATACCAATTTGGCTGATGACGGACTGGGTTTCAACGGTTCTTATCTGAGCCTTGGCGGTAAAACGCGATTGGGCGAGGATTTTCTGGATGGTCGTTGGTTGCTGGAAGCAAACGTTCACCACTCCCTCGAAGACGAGGGTGGGTTGTTTACCAACATCGGTATTGAACGCGTGTTCTCGATCAAGCCAGCCAACGCCGACGTTAGTGTCGGTTTTTGGTACGACTACGATGGTGACCGCCTAGCCTCGTTTGCACATACTTTTCACCAAGTTGGTGTAAGTGGAAAAATCAAGACTCCCAAATGGGACTTGTTGGCCAACGGTTACTTCCCAACTGGAATCCAGGACTTTGCTTTGGGTGATCCAAACGGAGTCAATCCATTTTTTGGAAATAGCATTGCTTTAACGCCAGGCATCGACTCAGCCCTTCAAGGCTTCGACTTGACCTTGCGAATGCGTCCTAAGCAATTGGCTTTTATGAACGGTAACATTGATATTGGTGGTTACCATTACAACTCAGATCTGATTGATGCATTCGCAGGCTATAAAGTTCGAATGGGAGCTCAGATCTTACGAGGCATGATTGTCAACGTAGAAGTCAACCATGACGACCGCTTTGACACGACAGGTGTGCTGAGTCTTGGCTGGATTTTCGGAGCAGCCGGCAGTGGTTTTGGAAACGAATACTCGTCTCTTGGTCGCGATCTTGAACAAACAGTTCGTAACGATCACATCGTGCGATTCAATCAGGATGTTGTGCTTGCGATTGATCCACGAACGGGTGCCCCCTACAACGTAATTCATGTCAACAACGAAGCAGACGGTAGTGTTGAAAACGGTTCTGCAGAACTACCGTTTGATTCACTTGTTGACGCACAAAACAATAGTTCCCCAGGTGACGTCATCGTGGTCAACGCGGGAAGTGGAACGGATAGAAACCTTGATACGGGTATCGTTCTTCAAGACGATCAGTTCTTGCTAGGCGAAGGCCGTCCGATCTTTCTACCTGTCCAAGGTGGTCAGAACTTCGAACTGTTTGGAAACTCAAGCGGTCGAACTCCAACGATCTCCAATAGCGGCGGATTTGCAGTGGTCACACTGGCTAACGGCAACAATGTCGGTGGTCTGGACATTGACGGCTCAGGAGCATTGTTCGGTGTTTGGGGTGGCGATGTCCGAAGCGGCGAGATCAGCGACAACACGATTCGCGATGCGACCCTTGATGGTGTCCGTTTGGCTCGAGTGGATGGTGACTGGACAGTCAATCGCAACCAGCTGACCGGCAATACTCGTAGCGGTTTGCTAGTGATTGATGCACTTGATCCGACATCAACCTTCGAGTTCGAATCGAACGACGCTACCAGCAACCTGTTTGATGGTATCAGCATTCGAAATTTTGATCCAGGATCTGTTACTTTCTTGAGCAACAACACAAGTAACAACTTGCGTCACGGTTTATACATCGAGAACTATGTCAACTCGACCGGTGCAGGTTTGACCATTCAAAGCCATAACTCTGACAGTAACATTGGAAGCGGTATCTTCTTGAACGAAGGTAACGGCCAATTGAATATCATCAATGCAACGGTAACCAACAACAATGGTTCCGGTATCTTGATTCGAAACTGGGCAACAACAGATCCAGACCGCATTAACATTACAACGACTGATGGCGGCGTAAGTACCATCAACGGAAACGGTGGTGGCGGTAACGTGCAATTCATTCTGGATGACCCAAATATCGAGACAACTGCACTGCTGACTAATTTGGACTTAAGCGATGGTAACGTTGGTGTTGCGGCTCTGGTCCAAGGTGCTACGGCAACCGGGATTCGCTCAACTCTTAATCTCGATATTCTTGATAACATCGGGATCAACGATAACTTGAACGATGGTATCCGATTGGTTGCCAGAGATGGTGGTTTGATTCGAACCAACATCGGCAGCACAAACCCTGCTTTGCTTCAACCGATTATCAACAACACCAATGGTGGTGGAGATGGTATTTCGCTTCTGGCTCGCGGACTTAACGGTCAACCGCCTGGAGAAATTCAGGCTGTGATTGAAAACGTGTTCATTAGCAATGAATTGAATCAAATCATTCGCCCAGGTCTGCCAACCTTGGTTGTGCCGACAGACGGTATCGGAATCACTTCGGTTGAGAATGGACTTGTCAACGTTCAGGTCCGGCAATCCACAATTGGTATCCCAGGAACGGATCCCAATAGTGCCACCAACGACACTCAAACTGGTGTGAACATCTTTACTGATAACGAAGCCAATGGATTGATTAACCGAATCACCCTTGATGAGCTTACATTATTCAACAACATCGGAGTCGATGTACTCACACTCGATGACACGTTGACGGATATTGTTCTTATTAATTCGACGCTACGTCCAAACGGTGCACAATCGACTGACGGAACTCGATCGGACAACGCACCCTTCGCAGACGGATTGGGTGCCCACGGTGTTCGTGTAACGGCGGTTGGAAATGGCCAGCTAACTGGAGTTCTCAACGACACTACGATCCCGAACTCGCCGTTTCTCGGGAACGATTCCGGGGCTTCAGCTGGTTCTTTGATGGAGATTATCTCCGATGGATTGCTTGACAACTTTACACGTGTCACACTTCAGGATAACTCGATTCAAGACTTCCACTACGAAGGCGTTGATGTCCAAACTGCAGGTGACGCTCAGTTGCTATTGGCAGTCACTGGCAATGATATTTCCAACAACGGTGCAGGTGCCGACAACGATGCAAACAACGACAATGTGTTTGGCGACTTAGGTGCATTAGCTGATCCGAACAACTTGTTATTCTACGACGGCGTCAATATCGACGCGTTTGACCAAAGTACTGTTTCGGTTCGATTCAACGGTAACATATTCCGTGACAACTTCGAACGTGGTGTAAGCTTGAATACGTTTAATCGTGCCACAATCAACGCTTCTGTCATCGGAAATACATTCTTCGGAAACGACCGAGGTGAAGACGGTGACAACGTAACGCCACTGGTCGCTAACGGTGATGTTCAAATTCCGGTTGGAGATTCTGGAATCTTTGATTTCGAAGCCATCAACAACGAAGAGTATTACGCTCGACCTTACGAGACGACAGTATTCTTGAATGCAGCTGGGGCAGTGTCCGACTTTGCTGGAATGGCTTTGCCAGCCGGCGTCAATGGATTTCCATTTCCAGTGTTCGGCAATCCTAACTTCAACGACGGGACAAACGTATTCAATACCCCGGTTGCAATTGGGCGTGCTGATATCAACCTGGCCATGGGAAGCAACGCATTCCAACTCGGTCCGGACTTCCTCGATCTCTCAGGTGTTCCAGGGGAATTCAATCTTGGTCTTGATGGGTTGACGAATGGATTTGACAACATTGGTCAGTTCTTCAGTGTTACAGATGTTCCATTCTTGTTCACTGAGTCAATCATTCTAGGTGAAGAAGGCTTGTTCACCGGACAAGGGTTTTAACTCAACCGATGGATTGTAGTTCGGTTTAATGGATAAACATACGGAAGCAAGGTTTTGCCTTGCTTCCGTTTTTTTGTGGCGAACAGGCGCGTCGATACAAAGCTTAGCCGCAATACTGCGCCAGCTATGTGCCCAAGTGAAACCCAAAAGATTCGTCTGCGTAAAACGCTAGCACTACCTGCAAAACCGCGCAGCCACACCGATTGAGAATTGGTATCCTCCGCCCACTCTCCAGCTTCACTCGCCTGCGCGGAAACAGGAATCAACCTTTGAAAATCTTGCAGATCATCTCCGGGCGCAACGTCAATGGTGCCATCACCTATTGCAAGTTCATCTCCGAACAGCTCAAAGCGTTTGGTCACGAAATTGTGATCCTTTGTCGTGCTAACGGCTGGATTCAGGAGAATATTGATCCGTCGATTCAAATTGTTGAGTCGGAGTTAACTCGAAGTCCATTTGAGTTGCGTCGAATTGCAAGCTGGATTCGCGAGAACGATTTTGATTTGATCCATACACACATGTCGCGTGGTCATGCGTTTGGTGTGTTGATGCGAATGCTAACAGGTGTGCCTGTCACTGCGACGGCTCATAGTTGCTCATTCCAAATCCACTGGCGTATGAATGATCATGTGATCGCAAATTCTCAAGCCACATACGACTACCACCGACGTGTCAATCGTATCCCTGCCGAGCGGATGGAGAAGATTTTTTGCTTCACCGATCTTGAGCGATTCAAGGATGTCACCCCACTCAAGATCACGATTGTCAAAAGACAAATGCGATTAAAGGGTGACGAGTTCTTATGTGGCATCGTCGGAGAAGTTGTCCAGCGAAAAGGCCATCTCTATCTGTTTCAAGCACTTGAAGAAATCGTAAAAGCAGTTCCAAATTTCAAACTGGTAATGCTTGGCCGATTTGCCCGCGAAGAAGCCTACGTGAAAAAGCTTCGTTCGATTCAGAAGAAACACGATCTGCTCCGCCGGGTCAAATGGTTGGGCCTACGAACAAACGTCGAGGACTTTATGGCCGCGTTTGATGTTCTGGCAGTGCCTTCAATTGAAGAACCACTTGGGTTGGTCGCTTTAGAAGCACTTGCCGCCGGTACGCCAGTCGTTGCGGCTCGGACAGGTGGATTGCCCGAGATTGTTCGACCAGGGGAAAACGGAATTTTGGTTCCTCCCAAAGACCCACGTCAACTTGCGGCAGCCATCATTGAGATGGCAAAATCAGCAGACGAACGAAAAAGGCTTGGCGAAAACGGTCGTGCAATGGTGCAGACGGAGTTTGATCCGCTCAGCCTTACCAAAGAAGTCGAAGCAACGTTCCTGCGTCTTGTTTCTGAAAATCGCACAAAAAACATGGCAGCGTAAGACGTTTTGGCAAAAGCCGGCGATAGGCACGATTCGATCGCGAAGATGTTGAGCCTGCTCTTCCTGCTTGAAAAACGACTTCTCTCTATACTGCTCCAAACTACGCGATAGAATCGGTTTTGTTAAGCGCTGGAACACTTACGTTTTGCTAATGCACCAAGTCGCCCACTTCGTCTGGTGCGGCCAGTGTTCAGCGAAGTTTTCGATACACTACGACACCGCTAAAATAAGACTTGAATCGTGGAAGACATTCGAAACAAGCCGGCTTTTGATTGCGAAAAAGCCCAGGCTATTGCGATAGAGCATTTCGGGATCAGTGGTGTTGCTTCTTTGCTTCCTGGTGAACGTGATCAGAACTTCAAAATCACAGCCTCACCGAACTCTTTTGTCATCAAGATCGCCAATCCTGATACCGATTTGAATGTGCTTGAACTGGAGAATGCGGCGATCCAAATTGCGGGTGGGTCGGATTCAGTTGAATGCCCAAGACTAATCCGATCCAAAGCGGGAAGCTCGATTGTTCCGATTCAGGATTCGGATAAAAGAATCTGTCTTGTACGTTGCATTAGTTTTTTGCCTGGTCAGCCATTGGCAAAATTTAAACCACACTCACCGGCGTTAATTCGTGAAATTGGGCGGGTGTTGGGTGGACTCGCCATCGATCTAGCCGGCCTCAATAGCCTGCCGGCGGCGAAACGAGAGTTGAAATGGGACTTGAAGAATGCGGCGGGCATCGTTGAGGCTGTGATTACTGGTGCCACTGGGCACGAGAATCAAGCAATGGCAATCGAGAAAACACGCATAGAGTTTTTGCAAAAGCTATTTTCCAACTATGAAAAGGTTGCGGCCCGAATCGAGTCTCTTCCCCAATCAGTCATTCACAACGACGCCAATGATTACAACATTTTGATCGAGCATGATGAGCAGGCCGGACTGGCGCTAGTCGGATTGATTGACTTTGGGGATATCGTTTACTCAACCACAATTAATGATCTGGCGATTTGTGGTGCTTACCTGATGCTCGGTAAACAGAACCCGATTGCTGCGGCGATGGAATTGGTGGTTGGTTATCACCAATCCAATCCAATCGACGAAACCGAACTCTCGGTTTTGTTTCCGCTAATGTGTATGCGACTTTGCCAAAGCGTTTGTATTGCGGCGGAGCAAAAGGCACTGCAGCCGGACAATGAGTACTTAGGGATCACCGAAAAGCCTGCTTGGGCCGCGATAGAACGCCTTGCCGCAGTCGATCCCGCTGAGGTTCATCTTCAGTTTTCAGAAGCCCGCAACGCTGTTCCAAAAAAGAACCGTTCCGGTTTGGGCAAGTCTGGTCAATCGGCTACTAATATTGCAACAAGTGAAATTCAATCGCGGCGTGAGAAATTTGTTTCGCCTTCGCTAAGCCTTTCATACGATCGACCGCTTCATATCGTTCGTGGGCGTGGGCAATATTTGTATGACGAATCTGAGGTGACGTATCTCGATTGTGTCAACAATGTTTGCCATGTCGGACATTGTCATCCTCGGGTTGTCGCGGCTGCTCACGATCAAATGCTGCAGTTGAATACGAACACGCGTTACTTACATGAAAATATCGTTCGATACGCGGAACGATTGGCGGGAACGATGCCAGTCGCGGACAATGCGACAGAAAATAAATTAGAAGTGTGCTTCATTGTGAACTCGGGAAGTGAAGCCAATGATCTGGCGCTCCGATTGGCACGAGCTTACACCAATCAATTTGATGTGGCCGTTCTTGACCATGCTTACCATGGGCACACACATTCTTTGATTGAACTTAGTCCTTACAAATTCAATCATCGAGGTGGAAAAGGGCAATCCGAACACGTGCATGTTTTTCCAGCTCCAGACGATTACCGAGGATCGTTCAAACGCGATGCCTCCGATTGCGGCCAGAAGTTTGCCAATGCCGCCAAAGAAATCATTGCCGCAGGCGTTGCAGCAGGCAGAAAAATTGGCGCCTTTTTTCACGAGTCGCTATTGTCGTGTGGTGGGCAGATCCCGATTCCAAGCGGATATTTACCGGAGGTTTACCAAGCGATCCGCGACGCTGGCGGCGTTTGCATAGCCGATGAAGTCCAAGTCGGATTCGGGCGAGTTGGTTCGCATTTTTGGGGATTCGAAAAATCCGATGTCATCCCCGATATCGTGACGATGGGAAAACCGATTGGGAACGGACATCCTTTGGCGGCGGTCGTAACGACCCGCGCGATTGCGGACGCATTCAATAATGGAATGGAGTACTTCAATACGTTTGGCGGTAACCCCGTTTCTTGTGCTGTCGGGATGGCGGTTCTCGATGTGATCGAAGACGAAAACCTGCAGCAACATGCTTTGGAAGTTGGGAGTTGGTTGCTTGAGAATTTGAGTAAACTCAAGAACGAATTCGATTTCGTCGGAGACGTTCGCGGAAGCGGATTTTTCTTGGGCATCGAGTTGGTAAAAGACCTAGAAACGATCGAACCGGCGAGCGAACTCGCCCACTTGATCGTTCAGAAAATGCGCGACCGCCGAATCTTACTAAGTACCGATGGCCCTTTTGGGAACGTGATCAAATTTAAACCACCAATGGTATTCAGCCAAGGCGATGCAGAGCGTCTGTTGATGACGCTGCGTGAGACGTTTAAACGCGTTTAGGCGTCGCGGCGTTGAAAAACCCGTTCCATTCCGTTTCAGGTTTCGCCTATTTCTGGATTGTACGTCCAACGATGTAGACGTCATTGCCTACTTGTTTTACCGATTGGATTGAAATCGAACTGGAATCGTCGATGAGTGAATGCCCAACACCGCCAATGGGCGTTTTTGAATTTTGGCCACCGACAATGGTCGGCCCGATGAAACAGTGGACTTCGTCGATCATGTTTAAGTCGTTAAGTGAGCCCAGAAGTTGTCCGCCGCCTTCGACCAACAAATTCGTGACAGGGGAAGTTCCTGCGCTGCCTTTTTCCGCCAGATGAATCATGATTTGGTTTAAGCGTTGATTGGGTTCGCTGGCCGTGAATTGAACGACCTGACATCCGTTTGCTTCAAGTGCTTTGCAATTCGATTCGTTCGCCGCTGGCCCGACGGCAATCAAAGTCGGAAATTCATTCGCGGTTTTCACCAGTTTCGAATCGACAGGAGTTCTTGCCAACGAGTCCACCACGATGCGAGTCGCTTTGCGTTTGATGTCTGATTGTTGGTCGGGGCGAGCGTTCAACATTGGGTCATCAGCCAACACGGTTCCAATGCCCACCATAATTCCGTCAACACGGCCACGAAGTTGCTGCACGATCTGGCGGGACTGCTCGTTGGAAATCCACTTGCTGTCGCCTGTATCGGTCGCAATTTTCCCATCCAGTGTCATTGCCCATTTGGCAATGACCCACGGCGTTTTTGTGGTGGACCGTTTGAGATAAGGTGCCAATACGAATTTGGATTCGTCTTTCAAAACGCCAACGGTGACATCAATTCCATTGTCGCGCAATTGCTTGATACCGTTTCCGCCAACCAACGGGTTGGGGTCTTCGCATGCGACCACCACTCTCGCGACTTTGGCTTCGATCAAAGCCTGCGAACACGGTCCTGTTTTCCCCACATGCGAACAAGGCTCAAGCGTCACGTAGGCCGTGGCTCCCACGGTTGTCGATTTTGCGGCTGCGATCGCGTTGACTTCGGCGTGGGCGCTTCCAAATTTTTCGTGGAAGCCTTGGCCGATGATTTCGCCATCGCGGACGAGGATGCAGCCGACCATCGGATTAGGTTCGACATCCCCTTGCCCGCGAGTAGCAAGCTCCACCGCCGCTCGCATGTAGAGTTCATCTTGGTCGGACATGCGAACTTGGCTGACTTGGTAGAAAGAATAAAATCGCGTTGATCGTGAATTCGATATTAACGTCGATCGTTAACTTAACAGTTGAACGTCGGGATACAAATTAAAGCTCTTCAACACGGCCGTTTGAATCTGAGAAATTAGTAACAGATGCTCCGACTTTATCCAGCATCGAACAGTAGAGATTAGTAAGTGGAGTTCGTGATGGACTCTCAATGATTCGCCCGGTTTTGATCGTCTTGCCGGCGCTTCCAAACATTGCGATCGGTAAATCGTGATGATGATGCGAGTTTCCATCTGCGATTCCACTGCCGTACATAATCATCGAATTGTCCAGCAGTGTCCCATTTCCTTCGTCGATCGAATCAAGTCGTTTTAACAGATGATGGGCCAGGCTCATGTGGTATTGATTGATCTTACTGATCATTTGTTGTTTGTCTTTTGAGTTGCCGTGATGCGAAATATTATGGTGGCCTTCGCGGATTGCGAGATTACGGTAACTGCGATTGCTGCCCGCGTTGGCGTACATGAAACTGCAAATGCGAGTCGTGTCGGTTTGAAAAGCCAAAACCATCATGTCAAAAAGCAGCTTGACGTGATCTTCATATTTCTGCGGCACGCCAACTGGTCGCGGATAGTCGGAGTAATCTTCTTTTGAAGAGCCAAGTTTTTCAGTGCTGTTGAGACGCCGCTCGATATCACGCACTGCGTACAGATACTCATCCAGTTTCCGACGATCCTGAGCACCCAAGTGGTTGCTCAGCGTTTTTGCTTCGCCATGGGCAAAATCCAGAATGCTCTTTCGTCTGGCTTCGCGTTTTGCCAAAGATTTTGTGTTTCTAAGTTCATTGGATGTGCCAAACAATCGCTCGAAAACAGACGCGGGATTAATGTCCTTTGATAACGGTGACGTATCCGTTCGCCAGGAAATGTTGGAAGTGTACAAACAGCTGTAACCCGTGTCACAGCGTCCGCCAGTTGAACTGGATTCGGTGCCAAGCTCCAACGATTTTAGTTTGGTTAAATGGCCAATTTTGTCAGCAGCGACTTGGTCAACTGAAATCCCATTGCGAATATCTGCGCCATGCGTTTTCTTTGGATGGGCACCGGTCAGGAAAGCGGCAACACTTCGTGCGTGATCGCCGCCACCATCGCCCAGCGATTTGGCTCCTCGCAGCGAAAGCCCTTTGAAGACATTCATTTTGTCGCGAAATCCGGCGACAGGTTCCATGATCGATTGGAGCTTGAAATCTTTCCCGTTGCCTCTCGGGTTCCAATCGGGCATGTGCATCCCGTTGGGAACGTAAAGGAACGCCATGCGTACCGGCGGCGCGACGACGGCAGTGCGATGGGTCGCGGCAGCAATCAGAGGCGCGGGAGATGACATCGCTTCTAGCCAAGGAAGCGCAATCGCAGTTCCCAGGCCACGAAGTACAGTGCGGCGAGATATTTTAGGTTGAGGCATGGTCGGCAATTGAGCGATAAATGTTATGGGTACTGTCAAGTTTAGCTGATGGCCAGTCTTTAAGCGACTTTAGATTTGGCATCAAAGCTTGGGAGTATTTGCAGCGGCAAGAATAATGCACTTGGAAAAACCACGATCCAGAAAAAGTAGGAATTCGTTTCGAAAGCAAACGCCATCAATTCCGATTTCTTTTTCGGCTTATACGGTTTTGGGTATTTCATTTTTCTGAAGTCACCCACTTCGTCGTACGTTTGACTGAGCGAAGTAAATGATTCAAACGGATAGATGACATCTTGGTACGGTACCGGCGGGGCAGCTTTCGCTCGGCTGATAAAATACGAAACCGCTCCAAATGGGATGGCAAACCAAATCAACGCATTGGCCCAGCCGAAAACCAGAACGCAGTAAAGGAACGCCAAGCTAGCCAACGCAGCAACCGCTTGCCATTTCGTCCATCGTACTTCTGTGTAGCGATGAACGTGGCGATTCGACTCGAGCACCAGTAGAAGCCGCTGGAAATGATCCCAGACCGATTTGGTGAGGTCATCGGCTTTTGTAAGCTCTACGGCGTCTTCATCAAGAAAAAACATCCAAATTTCATCGGAAAATTTTCGCACCGTTTCGTCTTTTGATTCCGATAGCGATTCAACGAATTCCACAAACTCGGACGGGCTAATTCCATCTTCAAGGTATTGGCGAATACACTCGCCCAACACGATTCGATCTTCTTCGATGACTTTCATAATGAGACTCTTTTCAGGTTACTCTTCGCCGCCAGTGGGTGGGCCTTGTCTTTTGCGAAACGGGTCGCTGGAAACAACGGCCACAATTAGATCGGAAAAACGGTAATCGTCCTGCTTGATGTCCGTGATCAGTTTGTCGATTGTGCATTCATCAAAGTATTCCATACCGCGGCCAAGGGCGTAGATCAGCATTTTTTCAGTCAAGCAACGCACGAACTGATCACGCATTTTGGTCTTAACTGTTTCTTGAAGTTCTTTTGCACCTTCAAAGGCCGTGCCATCGGGTAGTTCACCCCGTGCATCAATCGTGTTGGTCATTTCTTTATCACGCCATTTGCCAACGGCGTCATAATTTTCCAAAGCAAACCCCAGCTCATCCATGACTTTATGGCAAACCGCACAATTTGGATTGCTCCGATGCTGTTCCATGCGTTGGCGCAACGTGCCCTTGAGCTCTTTTTGGTCCTCGAGTTGCATGGCTGCCGGATCAGGTGGTGGAGGTTCTTCACCAAGCAAATTTTCCATGATCCACTTGCCACGTTTAACGGGCGAAGTTCGTGTCGGATTCGAAGTCAGCGTCAGGATACTCGCATGTGTCATCAAACCAGTGCGGCCGGTTTTGTCCGAAAACACTTTTTGAAATTTCTCGCCGCGAATGCCTTTGAGTCCGTAGTGGGCAGCGAGTCGCTCATTGATAAACGTGTAATCGGATTGAAGAATATCTGTGATGCTTTTGTTCTTCTTGATCATATCCGCGATCGTCAGCTTGGTTTCCGTCGCCATGTCGCGCAACATGTCTTTATCGACACCCGGAAACATATCGGGATCGGGTTTGAAGTGTTCAAGGTGTCGGAGTTGAAGCCATTGAGCGACGAAGTTTTCCACCATTGCGTTGGCTTTTTCGTCCTTCAGCATCCGCATAACTTGAGCGCGAAGAATATTGGGAGCACGGAGTTTATTTTGCGCAGCCAATTTAAATAGTTCAGCATCAGGCATCGTGCTCCACAGGAAATACGAAAGGCTGGTTGCCAATTCAAAATCGCTAAGGTCGCGGATCTGGCCGGGAGCGGCGGGAGCTTCAATTTTGTATAGAAAGTAGGGCGAAATCAAAACGGCTTGAAACGCAAAACGAAGCGAAACCTCGTACGGCTCACCTTCTTTTCGTGACTGATCGTAAAGTTTCATTAAGCGGTCGATTTCACCTCGGTTGGCCCGGCGGCGATAGGCTCGCGATGCAAATGTGTTGAGAATTCGACGAGCGGCAACACGCTGTTCTGCAGGTTTGGCTGGCGTTTCGGTGATCAACATTTGGTGAGATCGTGGAACTCGATCCGTCGGGCCTTTGACGACCACGTGCATGACATACAGATTCCGATCGCCACCATTCTTTACGTAATAGTCGTTTGTGAATGAGACTTCGAGTCGCTGTTTGCCCTTCTTGAGACGCGCCTTAAAGTCATAGTCGGCGGCTTCGTCCTCTTCAGCACGAACCGATTTCGTCGTGCTTGATTTTCCATTGACACTGAACTTCATTTTCGCTGGTTCATTTCCGGCTTGCTTTCCGTAGGCTCGAATCTGAATGTCGTACCGACCGGCCATTGGAATGTCGATGTCATATCCGGCCGTTCCGTTGGATGTCAAAATCAGCGTTAAATCTCTACGGCTACCACTGCCACGAAACTGGTCACCTGAAATCGTTTTGAAGTAAGCCGGTTTGGAAGGGTCGACGATGGCCTGGGTCGTGATGTCTTCGGCAGCCTGAAGATACTTCTCCATCAAAATCGGTGGCAAAGAAATCACATCAGCGATGTTGTCGAATCCGTATCCAACATCGTCACCGGGAAAGTCTCGTGCCGGTTTGTAGTCGATCCCAACGAGGTCACGAATCGTGTTCTGATATTCTGTACGGTTAAGTCGCCGAATGGTCACGCGTCCTGGATTGATATTTGTGCAATCGACGCTGTTGAGAAGTTGATCCAACCATTCCAAAACCGCTTTATGATCCGCATCAGGAAGAGCTTCGGCTTCGTCGGCTGGCGGCATTTCTTTAGCGGCCACGCGGACGACTACCTTTTTCCACTTCTTGCGAGCGTCAAGTAAATCCTTGAGTGTTTTGTAGCTTTCAAGGTTGAAGCCCGCGTCGGCATCGGCTCCCCAGTGACAATCACCACAATACTCTTTCAATAGCGGCTTGATTTTGTCGTTGTACTTTCGCTGAACCGCTCGCAAGTCATTTTCGTCGGCTGGAAAACTGAATTCAGAAGCGTTTGCGGGCAA
>CAYZGP010000073.1:2715-30104 GCA_964478065.1 uncultured Pirellulaceae bacterium | reverse complement strand
TGTTCTTTACTTTGTTCACGTTGTTCTGCCGGTTCTTGCCGGTGATCGCGATGGCTGAAGTGAAGGGCGTGATGCCCATTGAGCACGATCATTAACTAAGTAATCAGTAAGCAAGAGTTGCAACGCGGACACGAGTGGATTCAGCAGTCAAGCCAAACGCTTGGCCGCCAACGAAACTCAAAGAGACAGTTTTAAACAAACGAAAATATCATGGCTGAAAACAATAACGAAACGGCACAAAACGAAACGAAGCTCGTTGGATTGCTCGCGCAGTTTGACGATCCCAATTCGTTGGTGAGTGCTTGTAACAATGCTCGCGAAGCCGGTTACACCAAAACCGATGCCTTCTCGCCGTTCCCGGTACACGGAATTGATCCGGCGATTGGCATCAAGCGTTCGATCCTGCCGTTCATCGTGCTGGGTGTCGCTTGTGGTGCGGTTGTGCTGGGTTTGGGAATGCAGTGGTACACCAATAAAGCTGATTGGTCGCCGATCTTCCCAGGTTACGCTTTCAAGATTAGTGGTAAGCCATTATTCAGTTTGCCAGCCAACATTCCTGTTACGTTTGAAGTCATTGTTCTCTCAAGTGCGTTTGCAACATTCTTTGGCATGTGGTTTTTGAACAAGCTGCCTTTGCTTTCAAATCCGCTGCATCGAATTTCACGATTCAAGCGAGCCACCAACGATAAATTCTTTTTGATGATCGAAGAGCGCGATGGAAAATTCGATCGCAGTGGAACCGAAGCTCAACTCAATGAGTGGGGCGCGGTCGCGATCGAGGAATGCCGCCAAGACCTTACGGACAACAAATTGCCAGGCTTCCTTCGCTTGGTCGCATTGATGGGCGCGATTCTATTGCTACTCCCACCCGTTGCGATCTTCAGGGCCATGGGCCAAACCAATCGCGCACCTCGTTTGCACGTCATGCCCGACATGGACTGGCAACACAAATCAAAAACACAAACGGCCAGCCCGATGCTTGCCGGTACCAATCCAATCTTCTTGGACGAACGTGCGATGAGAGCTCCGGTAGAAGGAGCCGTTGCCCGTGGCAATCTTCAAGCCGACAGCGAGATGTATCGCGGCATTAAAAAAGGCTACGTTGCGGTTGCCGTCTCAACGGCTCGTGGTAATGTGCTCACAAGCACTGGTGCACAGGATCAAGAAGGCTCTGCCGCTGCACCCGCCGAAGACCTCAACCAGTACGTTACTACTTTTCCAGCCGGCATCGAAGTCAACGACGAATTGTTGAAACGTGGACAGAATCGTTTCAACATTTACTGCTCTGCTTGTCATGGCTATTCCGGGAACGGTGATGGCTTGGTGAACCAGCGAGCGATTGCTTTGGCTGCAACCTCAAAAGCAACCTGGACAGCGGCTAAGTCACTTCATGATCCCGTCGTCAAAGACCCAGCTCAAAACCCAGTCGGCCGAATCTTTGACACGATCACCAACGGTCGCAGCACAATGGGGCCATACCGAGATCAAATTCCTGCCGAAGACCGCTGGGCAATTGTGGCTTATGTCAAAGCACTTCAGGAAACGGGCATTGAGCCACCTGCTGCTGCCGTGGTTGAAGACGAAGCCGATGGTGGTGAGGAAGCTGCTGGTGAACAACCAGCTACCGAAACACCGGCTGCTGGAGAAGCCGCCGAAGGAAATGCCGCTGCTGACGAAGACGCTTAATAGAAATTAAAACTACCAAGTTAAACAATATAAAACGGTTAGATCCGGGCAGTTGAAAAACCGTCCAAACCAATAAACCAAATCAAGATCTGAAATGCACGAAACTCGACCTGCAAAAATCACTTCGCCGATCGTCTCGCTGAACGAAGGTTACGTTCGCACGATTCCCGTCGCGCTGATCGTCGGCGCAATTGGAATTGGCATCGCCTTGTTCATGTCATGGGGCTCTAGTGATGGCATGAAGCGGTTCATGCACATTTACTTGTCATGTTTCTGTTACGTGCTTTCCATTTCGGTAGGCTGTTTGTTCTTCGTAACCATCATGCACCTGACACGGGCCGGTTGGAGCGTCACGGTTCGCCGAATCGCGGAACTTTGGGCCATGTGTGCGTTTCCAATGATCCTGTTATTTTTGCCGATCTTGATTCCCGTCTTGATGGGTGACGACACGATTTACACTTGGAACTCAGGTGGTTTCTCAGACATGCATGCTGATGCCGCTGGTCGTGCCGCCATTGATGCAAAACCACTTGCTGACCGACCACCAATCGAAGTTTTGAAAGCCAAATTCCTCAACAAAGGTTTCTTCAGCATTCGCGTGTTGGCTTACTTCCTGGTTTGGGGTGGCATGGCTTGGTTCTTCTTAAGCAACTCACTCAAGCAAGACGAATCGGGCGACAAAAAACTGACGGCAAAAATGCAGGCGTTCTCCGCGCCGTTGATGATTCTGTTTGCTGTCTCGGTGGTATTCGCTTCATTCGATTTGGAAATGTCGCTTTCGCCACTTTGGTTTAGCACCATGTTTCCCGTTTACTTTTTCGCCGGTGCATTTTTGAGTGCACTTTGTACGATCATGTTGACCGGATTTTGGTTACAGCGAACCGGACGCGTGACTGACGAAATTACAAAAGAGCACTATCACGACCTTGGTAAATTGATGCAAGGCTTTGTGATTTTTTGGGGCTACATTGGGTTTAGCCAATTCCTTTTGATCTGGTACGCGAACATTCCTGAAGAAACGTTTTGGTACCAACTGCGAATTAACGAACCTGGTTGGCGAGGACTTTCGATCTTCCTCGTTGCCGGACATTTGTTCATCCCATTCTTCTTGCTAATGGGTCGCGGACTGCGTCGAAACAAAACCATGCTGACGATTTCAGCCTGTCTGATTTTGGTCATGCACTGGGTCGATCACTATTGGTTGGTGATGCCACAAATGAACTGGCAAGCCAAAACATTCACGTTCTCCGGTGCCGGAATTTTGATGGACATCTCTTGTGCGATCGGAATGATTGCAGTGTATATCGCGCTGTTCTGTCTGGTTACCAGAAATCGTCCGCTTGTGCCTCTGAAAGATCCACGATTGGGTGAAGCGTTGAACCACACGGTTCACTAACGAACTGAACAATTGAAATATTGAAGTATCAAAATAACGACAACAAAAATCAAACTTAACCTGAACGTTTTCCGTTTTCAAAACGTTCAATATTGAAATTTGAAACGATGACTGAATCCACACACGACCACGCCCACGAAACTCCAAGTTACGATGACGTTAACACACCGGTTATCGTATTGGTTGGAGCCATCGCCGCGCTGGTAACTTTGCTGACTATCATGTTTGTTCAAGGCCTTTGCTACCACTGGCAAAACAGCTTTCTTCGCAAGCGTTCGATGGAAGCCGAAAACATGCCGGCCGTTGTAGAAATCGATCGACAGAAGGCCATGCTCAATGGCGAAGATGGATTGCTCTCAATTGAAGATGGAATGAAAAACGTAGTCTCCCGTTTCGGCAAGTAGTCAAACTTCAAGCGATCGACAATTTGAAATTCAACACACAACAACAATGAAACACACCAACTGGACAATTCGAAACTTGGCTCTCCTGATTGCAATCGCAATCACAGGGGTAAGTTTTGTTGCGCCAGTCAAAGCGTGTTCAACATTCGACGACCAAGAGACAACCAACGCCGCTGATTCAAGCTTTGCCGAATCGGCTGACGAAAAAGACGACGCGAATTTCGATTCCAAAGCTCCCGAGTTTGATGCCACGACTGACCCCTACGGCATTACCAAGAAACCCAGAGCCTCCGAGGACATCGGAATCGACTCGAAACTTGGTGGCATGTTGCCAATGTCACTTCGATTTAAAGACGAGCGTAACATTCAGGTTCAACTGGGCGATTACTTTGACGGACAGCAGCCAGTCATGTTGTCGTTCAACTATTCGGACTGCCCAAAACTTTGCAGTGTTCAGCTTCAAAACATGACGCTTGCAATGCGTGAGATCAAACAGGTTACTGGCAAAGACTTCCAAGTCATTTCGATCAGCATTGATCCCAACGAACAAACCTCTCGGGCGCTTAAGACCAAAGAAAAATTCACCAAGATGTACAACAAAAAGGGTGCCGAAAAGGGTTGGCATTTCTTAACTGGCAAAGTCGAAAACATCGAAACCGCCGCCGAAATTTGCGGTTTCCGTTACAAGTACATTCGTGAGCAAAAGCTATTTTCGCACATGCCCGTTTTCATCCTGATTGCACCGGACGGAAAGATTGCCCGTTACATTCACGGCCTGTCTTACGATGCAGACGTGATTGAAAAAGCGATTGACGAAACGGCAGATGGAATCATTGGGCAACCCGTCAACATTTTGAGTTACGGACTGGGCTGTTTTCTGTTTAACGAATCAACTGGCAAATATACTTTTCAAGCCATGGCAGCAATGCGACTTGGCGGTGCACTGACGACATTTTTGCTGGTCGCGACTTTAGTGCCTTATTGGTTTTTCCGCCGCGGACAAACCGGTAAAGACAAGTCAAAACCTGAATTGGCTTCGACTTAAACAGCACACGAACAACTGACTTACACAAGACAACAACATTTTTTTAACGACATACATACGATGAACTGGCAACTACCACTGATGCTCGCTCAATCCAATCCCGAAGGCAAATCCGTTTTGGAACGTCTTCAAGGTACGACTCAACAGGGTACGGGCGTTCCAGAGCACGCGCTTGAGCGAACTGGAACTTCAAATCCATTTGCAACTGAGTACTGGTTTCCTGAGCAAGCCACAACATTCGCGGGCGAAGTCGACTACCTTTACATGGCGATCTTTTGGATCTCATTGGTATTCTTCGTGGCCATCGTTGCGGTGATGGTCTACTTTTGCATCAAGTATCGACGCAAAGGCGGCGTGATCGCTCCAGAGCCAAGTTCGTCTCACAACACAGCGATCGAAATCCTTTGGTCAGTTTTGCCAAGTATTCTTTTGGTTTGGATGTTCTACGTCGGAGCCGAGAGTTACTTCACGATGCGGATCCCCAAAGAGAATGCTGAAGAAATTCAGGTAGTAGCTCAAAAATACAACTGGCTGTTCACTTACCCCGATGGTGATACTTCATCTGAGTTGCACTTGGTTTTGGATCGTCCTGTGAAACTGGTCATGCAATCGCCTGACGTCTTGCACAGTCTTTACGTGCCGGCCTTCCGCCAAAAAATGGATATCGTTCCTGGGCGGTACACTTACGCGTATCTTGAGCCCAACAAAGTCGGCGAGTATCGACTTTCTTGTAACGAGTACTGCGGAACAGGTCACTCAAAAATGCGAACAATGGCCAAAGTCCATGCGACCGAAGCAGAGCGAAAGAATACTACGATTTGGCTCGATTCAAACCACTTGGATTGGGAGAACGGTCAGCGCATTTACCAGATCCAATGTTCTGGTTGCCACAAAATTGACGGACAAGCTGCAACGGGTCCTGCACTTAACTTGATCTGGGGCACCAACGAAACCCTTGAAGGCGGTGCTCAGGTTAAAGTTGATGACAACTACGTCTTGGAATCCATTTGGGAACCAAACAAGAGAATCGTTTCCGGTTACGCCCCAAAAATGAATTCTTTCAAGGGCATTTTGTCGCAAAAACAAGTTTCATACGTGATCGCGTACCTCAAAAAACTTAAAGAAGAAACTGACGCCGCAAAGTAAAACTAAATTAGAGAAGAGTACCGCAGACAAACGGGACTTTAAAAATAACGAAGAGCTTAACCAGCTTTAAACCAAGGTTGAAATTATGGTAGACGCAGCAACACGAAAAAAGCTTTTTAGCACCCCTGAAACCAACTTCTTGAATTGCACCAAGGGTTGGAAGTCATGGGCGTTTACGCTTGATCATAAACGAATCGGCATCATGTACCTGATCGGTGTTTCGATCGCCTTGTTCATGGCCGGAACATTCGCTTTGATCCTGCGAAGTCACTTGTGGAATTTCGATGGGCAGATGCTCTCCGATGACATGTACAACCAGATGTTCACACTTCACGGTGCGGTCATGGTGTTCTCGTTCATCATCCCAAGCGTTCCTGCGGCACTTGGCAATATCGTTCTGCCAATGATGCTTGGTGCCAAAGACGTCGCGTTCCCCCGAATGAACCTTGCCAGTTTTTACCTCTGGATCATCGGAACCGGATGTTTAATGGCCGCGATCCTCTCGGGTGCCGGATTGGATACGGGTTGGACATTCTACACGCCTTACAGTATTGAAACCGAAACCGGCGTGATTTACGCGACGTTCGGTGCGTTCATTCTGGGTTTCAGTTCGATCTTCACCGGTCTGAACTTCCTGGTAACGGTTAACACAATGCGAGCCAAAGGGCAGGGCTGGTTCAAGCTTCCTCTGTTCATCTGGTCTCTATACGCGACTGCGATCATTCAGGTATTGGCGACTCCCGTTTTGGGCATCACGTTGCTGATGTTGATTGCGGAAAAAACAATGCACATCGGTATCTTTGATCCGAAGTACGGCGGTGACCCGGTTTTGTTCCAGCACTTTTTCTGGTTCTACTCTCACCCTGCCGTTTACATCATGATTCTTCCAGCAATGGGCGTGATCAGTGAATTGATCTCCGTCTACGCTCAGAAACGAATTTTCGGTTACTCCTTCATCGCGTTCTCCAGCGTTGCAATCGCGTTGTTGGGATTCCTGGTTTGGGGCCACCACATGTTCACCAGTGGTCAATCTCAAGTAGTTAACTTGATCTTCAGTGCGATCACATTCACCGTGGCCATTCCGTCGGCGGTGAAAGTGTTCAACTGGCTGGCGACGCTGTACAAAGGTTCGATTCTGTTATCGACGCCGATGTGTTACGCGTTGTCGTTTATCTTCTTGTTTGGAATCGGTGGTTTGACAGGTTTGTTCCTCGGAGCGTTGTCGACTGACATTCACTTGCACGATACATACTTTGTTGTGGCTCACTTTCACTTCGTGATGGTGGGTGGAACATTGACTGCGTTGCTGGGTGGTATTTTCCACTGGTGGCCAAAAGTCTGGGGCCGGATGTACAACGACTTCCTCGGTCGTGTCGGTTGCTTCCTGGTGTTCGCCGGATTTAACTTGACGTTCTTTCCTCAGTTCGTGATGGGTTCACGTGGTATGCCACGTCGTTACGCTTCTTACGATCCTGAGTTTGAAATCTTCCATCAGTTGTCAACGATGGGTGCGTTTGTTCTGGGTATTGGAATTTTGCTTTCTTATGTGGTCCTCGTTTACTCTGCGTTCTGGGGTCCTCGCTGCGGAAGCAATCCATTTAAAGCGGCTTCGCTTGAGTGGCAATCCAGTTCACCTCCAGACTTTCACAACTTTATTCACAAGCCGGTTCTCAACGATCCATATGACTTTGATTCGCAAGTCTACGACGAAGAACTGGATACGTATATTTCACGAGAGTTTGCTGATCCAGACAAAGTTCCTCCTCGCAAAGAAGAACCTGCACATCACTAGACGATCGTTGGTTGGATTTTTTCAGTCTGACCTTATTACTTTAAACACAAATTAGCCGAAGTTTCGGAGCCGGAAATGGCCGTTGTCGACTCTCACGATACGCATGACGAACATCATGATGATCATCACGATCATGGTGAGTTCATTGCACACCACTTTGATTCACCCGAACAACAATTTGATTCGGGCAAGCTGGGAATTTGGTTGTTCCTGGTTACTGAAATTCTGTTTTTCAGTGGCTTGTTCGTTGCCTATACTCTTTGGCGAAATCATCATCCTGAGATTTTCGAGCAAGCCCATGTTCACTTGGACAAAATCCTCGGCGGCTTGAACACCGTTGTTCTTTTGTTCAGCAGTTTGACCATGGCTCTGGCCGTTCGTGCCGCTCAGTTGGGCAAGAACAAAAACTGCTCCGTTTACCTGCTGATCACAATGGTTTGTGCTTCAATGTTCCTTGGCGTTAAAGCCGTTGAATACAGTCACAAATGGGACATGGGAATTTTCGTGCGAAGTGCATTTGATTTCCATTCTCACCAAGCTCCATCAGGTGATATTGGAAAGGCACTTGGCATTTCCGATTACCTTGTCACGCTGAGCATCATTCCAACAATTTTGCTGGTTGGATTCCTCGTATTAAGTGCCGTTGGAATGCTGACCGCGAAACCTAACATTTCGAAGTTCATGCTGGGCATGGCGATCATGGTAGGTGGATACTTCCTCGGTGCCGTTAGTGGTCAGCTTTATCAGTGGACCAAAGACGGTGGTGGACATGGCGCCCACGCGTCAGCGATCATGAACTTGCACGCGATGTCTGCGATTCAGGAAGTCGACTCAGAGAAACACGACGGCCATGACAAAACGGCCGAACACGGACATGAGCACGCTCCTGGCGAAACTCATGACGAACATGCGGGTGCAGGTCATGATGGTGACCACTCACACTCTGGCAACGACCACGGAACCGACCCTTCAAAACTGGACCGTGACATTGGCGTGTTTTTTAGCATCTACTACTGCATGACTGGATTGCACGCGATCCACATCATCGCCGGAATCATCGCTTTGGCTTGGCTGTATTGGCGATCATTGCTTGGTCACTGGCGAAGTGATTATTTTGGCCCCGTCGACTATGTTGGTTTGTACTGGCACCTTGTTGACTTGATTTGGATTTATCTGTTTCCTTTGCTTTATTTGATTGATTGATTTATTCATGTCTGATCACGACAATCTTCCATCGTTTTGCCATCCAGCGCCAATCAAGATGCTGTTTGCGGTCTTTTTTGGTTTGATCTTTTTGACCATCCTGACCGTCGTAACATCGGCATCGGCACCAGCGCTTGGAATTCCCGGCGCGTTTATGTTTCCGATCGCGATGATTTTTGCGACCGCCAAAGCCTTTTTGGTGTGTGCGTTTTTCATGCACATGTGGTGGGACAAAAGCTTCAACATCATGGCGTTTTTGTCTTCGTTGCTGTTTGTATGTATGTTTGTCGGAATGACTCTCATTGATACCAGCCACTATCAGGACACGATCGACTTGTTTCCACGTCAACCCGATCCGGAAATTCCGGGCGCCGCTGATGCTCCTGCTCCTGCCCCAACTGCTGAAGCTTCTGCCGAACACTAATCATATTGTTAACCATGCAGCATTGAACGATGTTAAAACAATCCATCAACTTGGCGCCCGCTCGACGCGACCTGTATCAGGCCAAGATGGTGTTTTACCTGTTCCTTGCTTCACTCGGGATGTTCTTCATCGCGAGTTTGATGACATATTTGATCGTTCGCAACCAAGCGTTCAGTCCAATCCCTGACGCGGTTCCCGATTCGATCGCAACAATGGGACCGGAAGTCTATTCATCGCTGAAGCTTCCCATGTCATTTTGGGTGAGCACCGTCGCCCTCATTTTTGTCAGCGTGTTTCTCCAGCGAGCTTGCTGGATGGTGCGTCGCGAAAAGCAAGTTAAATTCCGTCGCATGTTGATGTGGTCGCTGGTTGCCTCGCTGGCGTTTGTGGGCATTCAAGGCTTTGGGATGTATGACCTACTCTCACAGCACTTCAGCGTGTCCGACGGTTCGATGAAAGTCTACGGAATGAGTTTCACGCTTTCCTTCATTCACGCACTGCATGTAATCGGCGGGATGATCTTTCTAGGCTTCGTCATTTACCAAGCATTTCGTAACCGCTACGACCACGAGCGCCACTGGGCGGTTGATCACTGCGCCAGCTACTGGCATTTCCTGGACGTTGTCTGGGCCTGTATGCTGATCACGTTTGTGGTGACTCAGTAAACGAAAAGCCGCATTGCTACCGTGGCCGCTTCGACAAGGTTCGACACTAGGCGCTCTTGGTCTTCAATTCAAGCTTCCATGGAATTGGATAGCCAAAGTAATCCATCGTCTCGGAGCAAATTTCCTCAAACGTTTGTCGTTGAGTTTCCGACCATTGCCGCCAGCGTTCGGTCCGATTTTGTAACTCGACCCGCCGTGATTCCGAGTCGTTTGAATTAAAGCTTGAGTTGATCTGATTATTGGTCACGAATTCCGCGCAAGCCGTCGATTGCGTGATCCCGATTCTCTGCTGAAGCGTTTCAAAAACACTGGCTGCTGATTCCGAATTCATTAACTGTTCGTGTCGGATCAAGAACAAACTGTCATTTGATTCGCCCCAACGTGCCATGTGAATCGAGTGAGCCCAAGCCGTGCAATGATTCTCAAAGCTAAATTTACCAATCGATTCATGAGACATTCGTGACGCAACGACTTCAATTCCATTGCGAACGATATTGGCAACCAAAAATTTTGGAAACAGGATTTTCAGCGACTCTGCCATTTCGATCTGCAATGAAGAAAACGTTGATACCGCAGAAGGAAACCTGGCACTCAATTCGCTTTTCAGATTTTTATGCGTTCCATCGTGTTGCGGCTTGGATAGCAAAACCTTGGGAAACAGGACGCTAAAAAGAGCCGTGCGAAATTGCCCAACGAAGTGATCAGGCGACTCGATCAACTCGCTAACCACATGCGGCTTGTCAAGATTCTTCTTGAGCAGCCTCGCCACATCGGCGACATAGTTACTTTCTTTGCCATTGGAATACACCTCGGGGTGTTCACCGATGGCTTTGGTCAGCACGGTTGTTCCGGAGCGAGCTTGCCCAGAAACAAGAACAAACGGCAAATTTTCGTATGGATGTTGCGACACGGTAGTTGATAGGGAGGGAAAGAGTAACGATTGGTAGCCAAATTCTATGTTGGCTGCTCTCATGCACCAATTGCAGTTTTTCCCCGCCAAAACACATGTCACATCGTGTTCAATTTTCAAAAAGGAACCGCTTTAACGGGTGCTTTGGAAATGCGATACTGTTTCGTACCGGCCAATCGTGCTGGATACATTCACGGAATTAGGCCCAAGGCGACTTGATGTCATTATTTGAAAAAGCAGAAGCCGCAAACTTTGACGCGGCCAAGCCACTTGCTGCCAGGATGCGACCGAGAAACCTTGAAGAGTTTGTCGGGCAGCAACATTTTCTTGGCCAGGGAAAATTGCTTCGTCAACTTGTGGAAGCGGATCGTTTGGGCTCTGTCATTTTTTATGGACCGCCCGGCACTGGCAAAACGACGCTTGCTCGAATCCTTGCCGGCGAGACGGAACGTGAGTTTGAACAACTGAGCGCAATCATGCACGGTGTAAAGGATCTTCGCGAAGTCCTGTCTCGCGCTCGTGATAACCTTGCATCAGGTGGTCGCGGTACGCTACTGTTCATTGACGAGATTCATCGTTTTAACAAAGCACAACAGGATGCGATGTTGGCTGACGTAGAAGATGGTGTCGTGACGCTCATTGGAGCAACCACATCGAATCCGTTTTTTGCCGTAAACGGTGCGCTGGTCAGTCGTAGCCAAGTCTTCCAATTCGAACCACTTTCGGATATCGAAATCGAGCAATTGATCAACGGCGCCCTCAACGACACAAAACGTGGGCTGGGTAACTCGAACATCCAAATTGACTCCGACGCGATGGAGTTTCTCGCGAAAACATGCGACGGGGATGCCCGAAAAGCACTTTCGGTTCTCGAGACCGCCGTCATCGCAGCTCGCGCCCAAGACAACGAAGAAGGGCAGGGCGATGCAATTCGAATCACCAAACCAATTATGCGAACCGCCGTCGGTCACCGCGCCGTTCAGTACGATCCGACAGGCGACGAACATTACGACTGCGTTAGTGCGTTAATCAAAAGTATCAGAGGAAGCGATCCCGACGCCGGGCTTTATTGGCTTGCTCGAATGATTGAAGGTGGCGAAGACATTCGGTTTATCTGTCGTCGTTTAATCATTCTCGCCAGCGAAGACATTGGGAACGCTGATCCACAAGCGTTGCCGTTGGCGGTGGCTTGCTCGCAAGCCTGTGAGCAGATCGGTTTGCCCGAATGTCAGTTAACGCTTTCGCAAACCGTCACCTATATGGCATGCGCCCCCAAATCAAACGCCGCCACTGCTGCGATCGCCACCGCCCGAAACGACGTCCGCGAAGATCGAATCTTGCCCGTGCCACGTGCCTTGAGAGACAGCCATTATCGAGAAGCCAATTCGCTGGGCCACGGAACGGGCTACAAATATTCGCACGACGAAGACGATGGCATTTCCAGCCAGGACTATCTCGGTGTAGATCGCGAATATTATCAGCCAGTCGATCGTGGGTTTGAAGCCGAATTAAAACAGCGATTGGTTACGATCCGCGAGAAACTGAAAAAGGCGAAGAAGTAATACCGCGTGGATCGGCCTGTGTTTTTACCGCTCTTTGCCGTTGAAAAACTAGCCGCTGAGCCTTGATTGGCCTCATGCTAGCCCTTTTTCAACTTGTTAATCGGTTACGTCAAGAGATATCGCGTCAAGCCACCATTCCTGATAATCTCCAGCGGATTCCACTGACGTTAAAAAAATCGCATCGCCCCGATCGACATTCCGATCAGCGAAATGATCGTCAGAAAGATGACAACGACAATCCAAGTTGGTGTCTTCTTTTGAAAATCGGAAGCCAAAATGAACTGACGACAGTACGGACACTGCTCAGCCTCATCATGAATTTCCTCGCCGCAATGCGGACAGGGAATTACGTAATCAAGTTCGTCATCCATTTCAAATCACGTTGTAAAACACTGAGTACAGCAGAACAGTCAGGGAGGACTGAAATGCATTCTATCAAAAATACCGTTGTCGCCGTTTGTTTACTTGGACTCTCGTTCCTGTTTTATCAGGCTTCTTCCAAGAATGACACCGATCAATCGAACTTGATCCCTGCCGTCGATATTTCTGATGGGCTTAATGGCATTCAAGACTTCGCAGCACAAGGCATGGACTCGCTCAAGTCAAAATTGCCCAACATGGAGCTACCCAACATGGAGCTTCCGAATCTGGATCAAGCCAAAAACATGGCTTCCGATGCGGCTTCGAAAATGGCTAATAGTATCGGAGAAAAGGCAGCGGAATTAAAAGACAAAATTGGGTTTAATGGATTCGCCAATAATTCAACCAATTCAATGACTCCCAACACATTTGCACCCGCCCCGTCTAACCAACGCTCAAGCCCTGGGGTGAACGGTCAACAAAATTTATCGTTTACGCACACAACGTCCCCAACAAATTCGTTTGGTGCAAATTCGTTTGCTGCCAACCAACCCAACATTAACCAACCAGCCACGCGTAAACCCATTGATGACCGCGTTGCCCGCGATCAAGGCTTGATAGCGGCACTTGGTAGTCAATTTGCTGCCAACAAAAATAGTTTCAATGGCCAACCGGCGATCAATCAACCAGCGATCAATCAGCCGGTATTGAATCAACCTGCTATAAATCCACCAGTGGCAAATCAGGCACCGACTCAAATTGAACCGCCGATGAATTCGGCTGGCCAAAATGAGTTTCAATTTACTTCGCAACCGATTCCGTCTTCCGACTCGTCATTCAATCGATTGGCATCTGAAAATCGAGCCATAAACGAGTCCGACGATGATTCCGATTTCAACATTCAACTTGCTGCCCCTGATACGGACACTCCGGAGTCGAACACACTATCGCCTAACTTGTCGGCGCCCAGCGGTTTGGCTACAGGCTCACTGGTAACCCTTTCACAGGTTTGGCCTGAAATCGACCGATTGGTTGAAGCACAAAAATTTCGCGATGCACTGGCATTGCTATCCAAGCACTACCACACTGACAACCTGTCTGGCCCACACCGTCAAAAACTGATTGGCTGGCTGGACGCACTTGCGGGTAAAGTCATCTTTTCCGCCGAGCACCATTTGACCGAGCTACCTTACACTGTTTCCAACGAATCGTTGACGGACATCAGTCAACGCTGGAAAGTTCCACCGCAGTTGATTTACAACATCAACCGCGCCAAGATTCCAAATCCTGCGGTACTCAGTGGTGGCACTGAATTGAAAGAAGTCAAAGGTCCTTTCAACGCAGAAATTGACTTAAGCGAAAAAGTAATGACGCTATTTCTGGGTAACCTCTATGCCGGCCGCTACGCCATTCGCGTTGGTGTCTCTGGCACACCCAAGCCAGGTCTTTTCCGTGTATTGATCAAATCTGCCAAAGGGCATGATTGGCGCGACGCAAGCGGCAAAGACTATCCACCTGGTTCGCCATCCAACGGCTATGGACCAAACTGGATCGGTCTCTCTGGTAGCCTTTGCATCCACGCGGTCAATGATTCTGCCACCGACGGTCATCGCGGTTGTATCGGATTGAGTGAAAAAGACTCGAGAGACGTTTTTGGAATTCTAACCGACAGCTCAACGATAAAAATCGTTCAGTAGTTCAGTCGTTCCACTACGACGAATTAACAGAAACAATCGAAAGTTGCCCGGTGACTCGCCGGGTTTCTTTATGCGCTAACGAATTTTGTCACCGAGCGTTTATCCAACAGTCAGGCGTAGCAGAACTAACTCGTCAAGAGTCTTGAGCACTTGAGTTTAGCGTCCTGCCCAATAACAGAACTCTTGACGAGTTCCGCTGGCCATCTAGCGTTCGATCGCGATTGGTAAAACATGAACTGTTTTGATGATAGCTACCAAAAAGCCGGTAAAATAGGGAACAACTCTCAAACGCAAAACTGTGTAAAATAATCGCGTTCAAAATTCGAATCATTCCTCCAACGACTCCCATCAAAAGGAAGTTAAATGTTCAAGCCGCGTTTGTTTCTCGTTTTAGTTTTCGCCAGCGTATTTGGTTGGTCTGTTTTTGGCTCGTCGAATTCCCCATGGATTCCTGCCCCAAGTCAACAAGCAAACGCTCAGCAAACGAGTGTTCAGCAAAACTATGAAAAGCGTTCGGTGCGGGTCCCGATGCGTGATGGGAAAACACTTTACACCACCATCTATACGCCGCGAGACAAAACGAAAAAGTACCCGATCATGCTCAAACGCACGCCATACAGTATTCAACCGTATGACGACACGCGTTACAGCGCCCGAATCGCTCCCTCAAAATACATGGAAAAGGACGGCTATATTTTCGTCCATCAAGACGTTCGAGGACGCTGGATGTCCGAGGGCAATTTTGACAACATGCGGCCACATGTCGCTGGTGACGCTGCGATCGATGAAAGCTCTGACACGTACGACACGATTGAATGGCTGCTTAAAAACACGGCCGAAAACAATGGCAAGGTCGGTATGTGGGGCATTTCGTATCCCGGTTTCTACACTACAGCTGCACTTCCCGAACACCATCCGGCTTTGGTCGCCGCTTCACCTCAAGCGCCCATCTCCGATTTCTTTTTTGATGACTTCCATCACAACGGCGCGTACCTTTTAAGCTACTTCGTTGCCACTTCAACGTTTGGTTACCAGCACAATGGACCAACCCCGCGGCAGTGGTACTCGTCGCTTAATCCATCGTCGCAGGACCCGTGGACGTTCTACACAACGCTTGGTCCGATGAGTAACGCGGGACGTTTGTATGATGACAGTAACTTTTTCTGGAAGCAGTTGGTCGAACATCCCAACTACGACGAATTTTGGCAGAAACGCAGCATCCTTCCGCACTTAAAAAACATCAAAGCGAACGTGATGACGGTCGGTGGGTTATTCGATGCGGAAGATCTTTACGGTCCATTTAACATCTACAAGGAAATCGAAAAGAACAATCCGGACACGTTCAATGTGCTCGTAATGGGACCTTGGAGTCATGGAGATTGGGCAACGGAGCATAAACATGCCGTCGTTGGCAAAGTCGCATTTGGCGAGAACGTTTCAACGATCTATCAACGCGAAGTTGAAGCTCCTTACTTTAGTCACTTTCTCAAAGGCACTGGCAAGAAACCAAAATTCGAAGCTCTGATGTACGACACGGGAGTCCGCGGCTGGCGTACTTTTAGCAAATGGCCACCCGCCGCCGCCAAACCCGTTAAACATTATCTTCACGGCAATCGCTCGATTTCTACTACCGCACCGACCGATGCAAAGACACCCGAGTCTTCTTTCGTCAGTGATCCTGGCAACCCCGTCCCGCATCGCGCCCGCCAAGACCTGCGAATGCAGTTCACGCCGCGACAATACATGTCCGACGATCAACGATTCGCTTCTGCACGACCTGACGTTTTGGTTTTCCAAACCCCGCCTTTGACCGAACCGCTCACCATCACCGGCGAGATCTTGGCTCATCTCAAAGTTTCAACCACCGGCACATCAGCGGACTGGGTCGTAAAACTAATCGACGTGTATCCAGACACCCACGGGTTTGTTAAAGGCTCAGAACCAGGTTTGAATTTCGGTGGTTTTCAACAAATGGTTCGTAGCGAAGTGATGCGCGGCCGATTTCGTAACAGTTTCGAGAAACCAGAACCCTTCGTTGCTGGCGAAATGGCAGAAATTAATTTGCCACTCCAAGACATCTGTCATACGTTTAAAAAAGGCCACCGAATCATGGTGCACGTACAAAGCACTTGGTTCCCGTTGATTGATCGCAATCCGCAAAAGTACGTTGACAATATTTTTAAAGCCAAAGCCGAAGACTTTATCAAGGCGACGCACACCGTTTATCACAAACCAGAAGCCGAAAGCTGGATTGAGCTAAAGGTTTTTGAGACCAGCGACAAATAACGGCAGCGGGCCGTTCGTGTTGCATCGTCGCCACTCTGTTAAAACGAGAACAGGGTAGCCCAGATTCAAGAATCCGGGCTACCCTTTTTTTCGTTTTTAAAAAGCAGGCTCAAAACTCTTGACGAGTTTGCTACCGTTGGCTTACCTATGAAGCTGAGATCGCTTGATCGGCTGGCTGCTCAAGGCCTGAAGATTGCGTTTGCAACTTCAAGTTCATTCGACAAACCCAACGCCCATTGGAATCGCCGCGAACCACCCAGTGAGGTTGGACGCAGACAGATTGATGGACGAGTTCGAAACCCGATTCTGATTGGCTGACGGTTTGAACTGGGTAAGTGAAAATCCCACCCGCTTGATCGGATTGCAATTCTACGTCCAGCCCCAACCACCCGTCGCTCAATTTAATCTGCTTCGAATCGGTAAGGCTTAAGATCGAACCAAGATGCCCCAATCGCTCGCCTGATTGATCACTGAAGAAACGATCGTCTTGGCCGTCCGGCAAACCAGCAAAATTGTACTCGACACCAAAATGAAAATCACGATCCTGTGGCAGACCTTCGATCATGTAAGCGATCTCAACAATGTTTGAGCCCGCATTCAACGTGACGCCTTTTTTGATGGTCAACGGAATGCCCCAAGCATTGCCTTCGCGTGTCAGCAAGATCTGAACACGATCTGGGTTACGACGGATGACGCCCACGTATTCTCCGTCCGCAAAATCGCCACGCTCAAGTGCCCGGTTATCCTGAATCGCGATCACATCGACATCATCATCCCAAAAGTGATCGGTCAGCATGTTTCGCATGCGGCTGTCATACTGCAAACGCTCATCAAGATCGGCTTGTTTGAAAACGATTCGATCGTGAATACTTGCCGCAGCGTCGCCGTTTTCGTTCTCGCCTTGAAGAACTTTTGCGTGATACAGCTCCGGTCGGCGCTGGATCGTGGCACCCAAATTGTGCCCGATCTCTCGCAGATCCAACTCGTAAAGCTGCCCGCCTTGCTTAGGCTTAATCCAAGTCACCAATTTATCGTTGGCCAATCGAATTTCATGCCGGCCATCAAAGTCATAATCGTCCGTCGTGGCTTCGACCCAAGCATCCGGTCGCCCCATGCCTTTTTCCAAAAGCGTTTCGGCTGCGATCAAGTGCTTGAAAACGGCGTTGCGAAGATGCGGAAGATAAATTCCACCAAACGCACCGTGCCAGTAACTGCAATTGCACTGGCCTTGATAAAGATGGTCTTGGGCGGAATCGAGCACCTGCTGATTGCAGCCTTGGGCGGTGGCTGCTTCAAGCAATCGACTGACGTACATCATCCGCGAGTACATCTCATTGGATTCTGGATACTTGACTTTGAAGTTCCGCCAAAATCCGCCGCTCATGAACGACTGAATCTGGCTCCAGCGAGGATCGTTGTCTAGCTGGTGAACGAGCTCGTCGTGCTCGACTTGACGATTGACCGGCATCGCCCATTCCGTCATCTCGCGGTAACTCGCATCAGGCAAGTAAATTTTTCCACGTGGCGGAGTTGATTCAACAGCTTCTCCAAGCGTTGTTGTCAAAAGCCAATCTTTGTTTTCTGTGAGGGCGGTGAAAAATCGCTCAAGCCATCCGTCTTGATAAACGTGCTTTTTAGTATTGGGCCAAGTTCCAAATTTTTCGCCATCGTCACCAAACACAACAACACTATCAGGACTACGCTCAGCCAACATGCGGCAATGCTGAATCGTTTCGTGCGGTTCAGAAAACGGAATCAAGTAACGAAGGTGTTCGCTGCCAGGGAAAACCGCAACGGTTTTGCCTTCGTCTTCTGCGATGTAATAGCCGGTGAGCTCTTCATTTTTCAAACCGGCACGACGGAAGTGATAATCGTCCAGCACCGTGTATTTGATGCCGCCGTCAGCCAGTGACTCAGCAAGGCTCGATTCCCAAACACGTTCTGGCATCCACATTCCGTTGACTTGGGAACATACACGCTCTTCAAGCCATTTTGAAAAACGGGTGATCTGGCCGACTCGATCACGCTTTGGAATCATCGTCAGGATCGGCTCGTAAAAAGCGCCACCAATGATCTCGATACGACCGGCTTCGACCAACTGAGCCAAACGATTGAGATAGTCCGGATGATTGGTTTGCAACCACTGCATTAACGGGCCGCTGGTGTGCAGCGAAATTTTCAGATCCGTGTACGGTTCGAAAACTTCGAGGAAAGGCAAATAGCTATCCTGATAGGCTTCTTCAAATACGCCGTCGAAGTTACCGACAGGTTGATGGTTATGAAGAACAAGGCACAGGCGAATTTGTGGATTATTCATTTCGTTGGGCTGCTATTTCGCTGGGTTCCGCTTGGATTATTCAGGTTCGCGTTTTGTGTTACGACCTTTTTACTTTGTCGACATTCGAAGGATTATTGTTTTACCGTATTTGCGTTGTGTCAGAAGGTCGAAAAACCATACGGCTCAAAATACTCACTTTTATTGCAGTCGTTTCGACTCGGATTGCCTGAAAAGATTAACCGATCGGAATAGTTTACGGTTCACAAAGTAGGATGGACATTCATTCCTGTCCGCCACACAAACAAAGTAGGATGCCATTCCTGTCCGTCACACATACCTTCCTGATGCACAACATGACCTACGGAAATACTAATCGCGGTCTCGAAGCCGACGCGCGGCCGACTCAGGGGAAATAGGGTTGACCCAAATGTCAGTACCCCACTCAAAACCAGCGGCGCGGGTGAGACGCGGAAACAATTCGACGTACCAACTTGACGGAGCCCGGTCGCTCGAACTTGATTGAGCGTTTTCGTTGGACTCAGTCCGTTGGAATGGATCCAGATGAAACAGCATGTTGTAACTGGGATTGTCGATCACCTGCTCCATGTTCTTTACCAAGTTTCGGCAGTGGACTGATAACTCGTCACGCATTGAATCGGGACATTCAAGGAAGTCGGTCGCGTGTGTCAAAGGGATGATCCACGCTTGAAATGCAAATCGGCTGGCGAACGGGCAAACGATGCAAAAATTCTCGGTCACTTTGACGATTCGCAACTTCTCTTTGATTTCCCAGTCGGCAAGCGACTCGATCAGTGAACACCCATGATTTGAAAAATGCTCTTGGTTGCGACTCACACGTGTTTGTAATCGACTGCTGACTACCGGCGAACCAATCAGCTGCGTGTGGATGTGTCCAAGTGACGCACCGGCCGCCAATCGGCAATTCATAAACAGCATGGCGTGTTGAATGTAGTCCAATGATTGGGCGTGTTTGATTCGATCTTGATACGCCTTAAAAGAGACTTTCAACTCTTCGTCCGTCAACTCGGTCAACGAGGTTACGTGTCGGGAAGAGGGAATAATCAACTCTTGAATTCCATGATTGGTGCTAACTCGAAACGGGCCAGACTTATACTGGTCGCTCGCTTCACGTCGCCCAAATCCAGGCTCAACTAACTCTGCAGTCAGCTCGCCGTTTTTGTTCGAGAAAGAAGGATACTTGTTTGGTACGACCCGGACACTCCAAGGGCTTGCTTCATCTCGAGAGATCGCATTGCCAAATTCGTCATAAGCAGCCAATGCGTTTGGTGTTTCGTCTTCGTTGCCTTTGCAGAACGGGCAGATAATTCGCTGCAATGTTTGCTCCATCGGAACAAACTCCATTGGTCGCTCACGACGATTGGTCGCTACAGAAACCCATTGATCGTTGATTGGGTCGTGGCGAAGGTCGGACATGCAATGGTCTTGGGAAGGATAGTGGAATGTGGTTTCAGCTTTTTCCGGTTTTCAAGATTCGAGTTTCAGGTACCTGGTTTCGGGTTTCAGTTTTCGAGTTCGCCGTCGACTTTATTTTGCTCGCCTTGAAATTGTCTCGCGGTAAAGCGCCTCATACTGCTTTGCACTCGCATTCCAGGACCAATCGTGATTCATTCCGGTCCAACTCAACTGATTCCAAGTCGCACGATCTTCATTGTACATCTGAACTGCCTTGGTCAGCGTCGACTCCAAAGCAGTGGCGGTAAACTCTTCAAAGTCAAAACCGTTTGCTGTTTTGTTCGAGATCGTCTGGGCTGTTGCGTTGACCACTGTGTCGGCTAGCCCACCCGTCTTTCGAACAACAGGAATCGTTCCATAGGCCATGCTATACATTTGATTCAAGCCACACGGTTCGTATTGGCTGGGCATCAAGAACAAATCGCTGCCCGCTTCGATCCGATGAGCAAGCTCGTTAGAAAAACCTAACGTCAGTGCGAGTTTGCTGGGGTGCGAACGGTGAAGTGAAGTCAAAACGTGGTGGTAGTCCGGATCACCCGTTCCCAGAATTACCCACTGCGCATCGACCGAGTCCAGCCATTTTTTGAGTACCGGCAAGATGAGCGACCAGCCTTTTTGTGACGCGAGTCGCCCGACAATTCCAATCAGCGGTACATTTGGATTGATATCGAGTTTGGATTCCGTCTGCAAATCCAATTTGCATTTCGCCTTTCCTTCGCTGCCTGTTTTAATATCAAAATCAGCTGAGAAATTGGCGGTTAAGTGCTTGTCGGTTTCGGGATTCCAATCGGTCGAATCAATCCCATTGAGAATTCCAGACAAACGATCGGCTCGATACTGAAGCACACCTTCAAGACCACAGCCCTGTTCGCTGGACTGAATTTCTCTCGAATAAGTTGGGCTGACGGTGTTGATTGAGTCTGCGAAAACGATTCCCGTCTTAAGCAAATTCAAGTTGCCGTGGTATTCCATCTGTTCCCAGTTGAAATATTTCGCATCCAGCCCCGTTACGGCCATCTTTGAATGATCAAACGAACCTTGATAGGCAAGATTGTGAATCGTGATCAGCGAAGCAATCTTTTGGTAAATCGGATTGTTCGCGCACTCGCATTCCAACAGTGCCGGGATCAACCCGGTTTGCCAATCGTTAACATGAATCACATCGGGTGCTAGTTCCAAAAGCCGGACCACTTCCAAAACGCTTCGCGAAAAAAACGTGAATCGCTCACAGTTGTCATCGTAGTCGCTGCCGTTTTCGCCATATAGCGACGGTCGATCAAAAAATTCGGGATGATCGACAAAATAGACGGTGACGTTGCAATTGGGCAATTTACTTTTTAGCAAACTGCCTTCTTCGACCCTCTGACCAATCGGAATTTCCAGCTGCAGTCCCGTTGGTTCGACCGGAACACCAGCCTTTCGAACGCACTGGTAAGCTGGCATGAAAACTGTCACTTCATGGCCCAATTTTTCAAGCTCGCCAGGCAAAGCACCTGCGACGTCCGCTAAGCCACCGGTTTTGGCAAAAGGAACAACCTCGCTACTGGCCAACAGAACTTTCATGGGCGGGTTTTAAGTGGTTCAATGTGGGAGTGTTTCAGTGATTTAATGATATTTCATCTCGAACCGAAATCGAATACCGGTCGAGCGGAAAATCGACTGAGCTGATTCACTTAATCGAACTTAGGTGGCTAATGAAAAATCAGCTAAATCGCCTTCATGCCCTGAATTGCGGCTTTTATTTCGATCAATGCCTGCTCCTGGTCAACAGTTAACTCAAGCGTCGGGCCTACAAACGCTCTAGCGGCGGCAAAAAGGTCTTCGTTGGTTTGATCACCGCTAGATGTTTGCGGCAAAAAACAACAAACCAGTTTGGGCACTCGTCTTGAATCGAGGGCTTTTTCAGTTCTTTTCGTGAGTGAATTGCAATTGAACTCGCTGAATCGCTCTAACTCATTCAAGTCCCTGACCAATACGAAATCCCATTGAGAATCAAATTCAGAATGATTACCCAAGCTTTCACTCAATTTTTTTTGTAGTTCCTCTCCGATTTCAGCCGTTTTCAAATTGGGACATACGCAGACGATCAAGTTATCGGTTTGATCCAAATGGTTTAACAATTCGCCGATTGAGCAGCCAGAATTTGGATGGAGCATTTCGCTGGCAATTTCATTGGCCGGTTCAAGAACAAAACGACGAAATGACATTCTTGCGTGGGGGACGGTGAGCTTCGGTGTGAGGACAGTTTCCTGGTCGTAAAGCAACAAATCAAGATCAACCGCCCTTGCCCCCCAGCGTTCTCGTCGAACCCGACCAAGACCCGATTCAATTTCCACCAAACGGCGGTGCAGTTGTTCTGCAGAAAGTGATGTTCGAATGCGGATCGCCCCATTGAGATAGGGATTTTGGTCCGCAGGACCGCCCACTGGCTGTGTCGTCACGGGTTTGCTCTGGGCCGTGACTTCGATACTCGATTGATTATCAATTAGCTTGATCGCTTGCTCAAAGATCTGGCCGCTATCCCCTTGGTTTGAACCAAACGCGATCAGGCAATCGTGCGCGAGAGTGTTTGGCGATTCACCATTTGATTCAGTTTCTGGTCTCATGGTCATTCCTGCAGCCGCCAACTCATTTCACGTTGCCAGCACCGATCAAGCGCATAAAAAAACGACGATTGGCTTCCAAGCCTTTCGCCGCCTTGTTCTGGGTCGTCAAATAATACCAACTCAACCAGAATATAAAAATTTGCTTGTTGGTTCCTACCACCAAGATGAATCATAAATCCTTGGAAAGCCCAAGAATTTTTGGATATCCATATCCACATCATCAAACAAGCGAAATTAATGGGCGTGGAAATCCGCTCCACGACATAGTCGCCGACTATCGCATCCCTCGGTCGCCGCCACCCAATGTCAAGAAAGTGCTTCATGCACTCTCATATGTCTAAAAGAAAAACGAAATCAAAAAATGATGTCAAAAATGATTAAAACGAAAATCAGTAACTTTTCGAACGAAAACGAAAGTAAGAATCAAAACTTGACTCCAACTGTAGGTAAGTATCGCGGGGATTACTCGGGGAACCAATCAAAAACCAACTAAATTTTGAGACGAATCAAACGGTTTTTCCGAATCAAAAAATCAAGTTCGCTTCTCAACAAATGTTGGTCAAGTTTCATTTAAACTTAATGCGTTCTCAATTCGAAGCCCATTTTGGTGACGCATCGAAACTTGTCAAGCAAGTCTTGCGAACTTTTTTTTTATGAACTTTTTTTAGCTCTCTTAATTCACTTTTCATCACTTCAAAAAATCGAACATCGCGACAGACAACCGTTTTAAAAAATCAAAACTAAAAGGTGCGGACCCCCGAAGCAGCAATCAAGTCGGTTTATTTCGCCCGGTAAAAATCGGCAGTTTCCTACGCGAATATTTTGTCATTACACTTTGCATTGAATTACAGCTATGCTGTTGCTCTTGAGGCTAACCCTCGATCAAATTTATGGCAGCACTTTTTTTGATAAGACAATTTTATGGACGCGGCAAAAAATTTGCTTAGGAGCTTGACTGAATTGAAAATTGTTCAATACCCGCACCCGGCCTTGCGTTACAAATCAAAACCAATTACTCGCGTTGATAGTGAATTAAGATCCATCGTTGGGCAGATGTTTGACCTCATGTACGCCGCAAAAGGAATTGGATTGGCGGCGAACCAAGTCGACCTTCCGCTGCGGCTTTTCATCATCAACACAAAAGGCGACCGTGAAGCGGGTGAAGAATTGGTGTTCGTCAATCCAGTACTGAGCGCTCCCAAAGGCAGTGATGAAGCAGAAGAGGGTTGCTTGAGCCTCGTCGGAGTAAACGCGATGGTTGCACGGCCGGAACAGATTCACGTCACTGCTTACGATCTTGCGGGCAACGAGATCGACATGACCGTTGATGGATTGCTCGCCAAAGCAATTCAACACGAAACAGATCACTTGGATGGTGTCATGTTCATCGATCGCATCAGCGAATCATCACGCAAACAAATTGAGGGTGAGCTCGAAGACTTCAATATTGACCATCGCAACCAGCAATCGACAGGCGAAATTCCAACCGACGAAGCGATCGCGAAACGGCTGGATGAAATCGTAGCAAAGTACTGTACTTAACCTTGGGATTGAGTTGCATATCGTTGATGCACTAATGATTTTGCTCCAACAAAGTTCGAATTCGCCCATTCATCCTTGGCTTGTGTTGCAAAAATTTATGAAACCGCTTTTTTCTTTCATGGAAGAATTTTCATGCGCTTGATCATGTTTGGAACAGGCCCTTTCGCCGTTCCGACTTTTGAATCTTTACTCAAATCAGAACACGAAGTTGTGGCGCTTGTCACTCGACCGATTGCCGATTCAGGCAAGCGACGAAAAACTGCCGAGAACCCGACTCGTGACGCAGGCGAGGCACACGGTTTGAAAATTTTTGATCCACAAAGCGCCAACGAAGACGCGTTCGTTCAGCAGCTTGTTGAATTGAAAGCCGATTTGTTTGTTGTTTGCGATTACGGCCAAATTCTTTCGCGCGAGTGTCTCGGAGCGGCGAGACTTGGCGGAATTAACCTGCATGGTTCATTGCTTCCAAAGTACCGTGGCGCAGCTCCGATCAATTGGGCGATCTACAACGGCGATCTTGTTACCGGAATCACAATCATTCACATGACTCCCAAACTCGATGGTGGCCCCTGTTTGGTCAAAGCAGAATTGGAAATCGGAAAAACGGAAACATCAGAAGAAATTGAACCACGGCTTGCCCAGTTGGGAGTACAGCCAGTCCACGAAGCAATCGAGATGCTGGAAAAATGGGATGGCGATTCAACCATTGGAGAGGTTCAAGACAAAAAACTTGCGACCAAAGCGCCGCGCCTGAAGAAAACAGATGGCTTGATCAAATGGTCTCAAACTGGCTTGCAAATCGTAAATCAAATTCGTGCCTTTCAACCCTGGCCTGGAAGTTACTCGGATTGGGAATCGGAAAAACTAAAGCAACCGATGCGATTGATCATCCATCGCGCATCGGTGTTCGATTTGAACAGCACTGATGAAACAGAATCCAACATCGCTGCTTCGATTGAGATTGAAAATTTCCAGCCAGGCCAAGTCGTCATTGCCAACAAAACTCACTTGTTGGTGAAAGCAGGTGACAGCCTGATCTCGATTGAGCGAATTCAACCTGCCGGTAAGAAGCCAATGCCTGTGCAGGATTTCCTGCGAGGTAAACCACCAAGCGTGGGTGACTGGCTTAAATAAAATCCTAAGCCGATCGAATACCCGTCAACTGCTGTCGTAGATCAGGCTGTGCCTGACGTTCAATCAATGCCTTGGTAAACAAACCACCTTCCAATCAAGTCGCATAGATCCTGGTCGCACAAGCAACTCAGGGCCCTTCTCGATAATCCATTACCTGTGGCTAATCCTTTGATTCTCGCCCCAATTTTCTCGACATTTCGTCTCGCGTCGCCGAATCAAGCCGTGGTAAACTGGCGAGCTTGAAAAAAGAGTATTTCAGAAGAATCGCCCGACAATCAACCGCGTACAACCATGTCTACCCAAACCAAAACTCATAAACTTTACATCGAAACCGTCGGCTGCCAGATGAACATGCTGGACAGCGAAATGGTCGTTGCCAGCCTGCGTCGCGAAGGCTACGAGCTTTCGGACAACGTCGGTGATGCTGATACGATTTTGTTTAACACTTGCTCTGTCCGGGAACAGGCTGAAAACAAAACTTACAGTGCGCTGGGTCGACTTCGCGCGGAGAAAAAGAAGAACCCGGAAAAGATCATTGGCGTGATGGGCTGCATGGCTCAAAAAGACCAGAAACTGATTTTTCAACGTGCCCCCTACGTTGACATCGTCGTTGGCCCTGGACAGCTCAAAGAGATTCCCTCATTGATTGAAAAGGCACGCCTGGAAGGTGGACAACATACCGCCGTCAGCCTTGGTCGCCGTGATGGTAAAGTCGCCGAGATCAAACGCAGCCACGAAACGTTTGACCCGCTTCGTGATCCAACCATGCGCCCGACGCCGTTTCAAGCTTTCTTGCGAATCCAAATCGGCTGCGACAAATTCTGCACTTATTGCATTGTGCCGATGACGCGTGGCCCGGAGCAGGGCAGGGACCCGAAAATGGTTTTTGATGAAGCGAAAATTCTCGCCGACCAAGGCTGCAAGGAAATCACACTGCTTGGCCAAACCGTCAACAGCTACAAACACGTTGATGGCGACGGGACGACAACCCGATTGGCAGATCTGCTTTATAAGCTGCACGACATCAACGGTATTGAACGGATCAAATTCGTCACCAGCTATCCCAAAGACATGGGTTACGATCTATTGACCGCGGTTCGAGATTTGAAAAAGTGCTCACCTTATTTGCACGTGCCGCTTCAAAGTGGTTCTGATGCGGTTCTAAAACGGATGAAACGTGGTTACACCGTAGGCGACTATCGCGAAATGATGGCGCGAATCGACGAAACGTTAGGAGACAAAGCAGCGATCTCCAGTGACTTCATTGTCGGTTTTTGTGGCGAAACAGAAGACGAGTTTCAGGAAACGGTTCAACTGGTTGAGGAATGTCGTTTCAAAAATAGCTTCATTTTCAAATACTCTGAACGCCCAGGCACCAAAGCTTCAGACCATCTTCCCGATGATATCCCGTTCGAAGTCAAACGACGACGCAATAACGAACTGTTGGATGTGCAAAACCGAATCAGCGAAGAAGACAACCAAAAGTTCCTTGGCGAGACAGTCGAGGTGTTGGTGGAAGGCCCGAGCAAGCGACATGATGCCGCAGTCAACGATCTTTCTGAGGGCGAGCCAATTTCCGAAGGCACGCCGATTCAACTAACCGGCCGAACACATTGCGATCGCATCGTTGTGTTCGATGGAACAAGACGATTGGTTGGCCAGACGATTCCAATTGGAATCTACGAAGTAGCGGCTTTCACATTGATGGGAACCGTTGTAACGGATCACGTTGCCGGTCCGGTCGTAAGCTTAAAATAGC
>CAYZGP010000073.1:0-2615 GCA_964478065.1 uncultured Pirellulaceae bacterium | reverse complement strand
AGGCGTACATCTGATTGGCGTGCAGGTCGATTCCGCATTAGAATGGGTGAGTCGTATTGTGTGTGCACGCCGGACTTGCGCGTGTTTTTGAAGTGGATAATCGCTCGTTCCTGCTCGGTGACTAAACCAATAGTGACTGATGAACAATCACGCTAAATTTCGAATTTCGATTGTCACCTATTTCAAAGCGCTGAGTGTGCTGCTCTTCATGGCTGGCTTTGGAGCTTTGGAGTGTCTTCATCGTTTTAGCAGCGATACTGCTGACATCGCGATTAGCACACAACTCGAAAAGAATCACCCAATTGCGTGGCTCTTCATCGCGATCTTTGCCCTTTTAATTGGATTGTCGCTTTGGGCGCAGGTTCTCTCGAAAAACAAGCTTCAAATAATCACTTTGGTAGCTGCTTTACTTGCTCTTGCTGGGATTGTTACCTCTGCACAGACCTCCCTGCAGCATACGATTTCCCTGGTTGCACTTGTTCTTCTCCTTTCTGTTTCCATATTGTTAATTGCCACCAATTTCTCGGCTTTCACTTTCGCGATAATCTTTAGTTTTAAATTTGGAATTATATTCTGTTCACTTTTACTCTTTGTCAGTGGAAAACCGGGAATTGCTGAACGGTTGCTTTTTGCCGTATTTGGGATTTCAACCTTAATTGCATTCAGCAACTGCTCAACAGTAAACGTATGACAAACCATTGTTCGGGGGCGGACTCCGCGCACGACGTTAGGTCGCGGAGAACTGAGACGGAGTCTTAACGCTGATTCCTCTTGCCGCTTCGCGACACCGATTCAAGAATCGGTGCTACCCTACTGATTCAAGAATCAGTGGTACCCTGCTACCTGCTACCCTGCTTAGAGACGAGAATTACGTGGGCGGTATTAAATGCGTCGGTAGGCGCAGCCCAGATTCTTGAATCTGGGTGCGAATGCACGAGAGGTAGCTTAAGAGATAGGTGATCCAGGGATCCAGATCAGCAATCGAGTCAGCCAGAGCTTCGTCATCGGTCTAGCTTAAACAGCGGCTTCACCGGCTAACGAAGCGAATCGCGGATTGGAACGGATGCCATCAAAGTCTGATTCTTGGGCCATGTGTTGGCGATAATTGGAGTCAAGATCCAACGCGAATGAAAGATGCATCAGTGCCAAATCGACTCGATGGTAAAGTGCACAATAACAAGCCAAGTTATAGTGGCCGATCGCACTTTCTGAATCAAGTTCAACCGCACTTTGCATCGTTTCAATAGCTAACGGCAACTGATCGGTTCGCTTGTAGCACCAAGCCAGTGCGAGGTAAGTATGCATGTTATCTGGATCGAGCTTGTTTGACTGCTCCAGATAATTGATTGCGGCTTCGAAACGATCAACTGCACGGCAGGCTTGGCCTTTTAAAAAAAGCACGTATGGCTTATGGCCAAGCGGGTTCTTGATTTCGTCGAGCGCTGACAACGCTTGATCGATTAGCGATTCTCGAAGCTGAAAATTGAGCGGGCAGAAATCATCCAAAGCCATCGCAAGCTCGAGGAAGCCCTCAGCTATACGAATCTTTTGTCGACGCTTAACTTGCTTGATAGTCGCCATGAATGAGCCCCTATGGGGAAAAGGAAACCTCTACTCATAGTTTAGTTGGCCTTTGGGAATCCGCAGGGATTGAATTCCGGATTTGTTCCTAAGTGCTGATATCGCCGTGGGAAAGAAATATGAGGTTGGTTGGTCCGTTTTTTCCGGTAAATCGGAGTCTATTGTCCAAACGGATTATTTGCATTGAAAGTAGCCAAACGTTTGATGTTGCTTAAAAACAACATGGCTCATTGTGTGGTTTTTTTGAAACGTCGCCTGAGGGATTTTGTTGCGAAAATTCACCGTCAGGTTTCTTGCGATTTGTTACAAGCCGGCGTTTGGATTGAAATGCTCGGTTTTTATCTGCTCGATTGAGTGCCAAGCGCGAATCCATTTTCCAGATCTCTGACTGGCACCTTAATTGCAATTGTTCATATCGGAACAGAGAACATGGCGGCACGATTGACCCGCGCACTAAGTCTCTGGCTAAACCTTTCGTTATGGAACATCCCGTTGAAAAATCCCGTTTTGCGTTTTAAGAAAACTCGAAAGACCATTTCGCTTTTGATGGTGATCTGCGCGCTGGTATTTGCCAACCTCTGGGCGGGAAAAGCGATGGATCATTTGGTCCCGCCTTCCATGACCACCACTGCTTATGCCATTCAAACACAGGAAGCTCCGTTTAAAGAGGGTGCTTCGTCGTTGGTAATTTCCAGTGAAGTCGACACCAAATGGCGACGAACCAAGAACGGTTGGCAAGACCCGGCGACTTGGCCAGCAGGAGCTCAATTCGCGCCGATCAAACCATTCGAAAGCGTTCACCCATTCGTCTGGGCCGGAATCGTTTTATTCTCGGTCATCGCCACGATGATCTGGGCATCTAGTGAATGGGAAGTAGCTCAATTGTTTGATCAAGAAACAACAGAATCCAGCGGCGAAAACTAGCCGTAGCAAAACTCGTCATGAGTTTTGGACACGGTTAAAAACATGAGCCGTTTTAACGATAGCCACGGTTTACATGCGCTCAAATACAACAGCTGACGTCGTACTTAGAA
>CAYZGP010000072.1:5982-30255 GCA_964478065.1 uncultured Pirellulaceae bacterium | reverse complement strand
AAAAAAAGCCACGGCATGTCGCTCCATCGTCATGCCATGACTTCTATCCTGATGCGGGACAGTCCGTGTCCCGCCCTCCCGGCGTTTGATCTATAACGTATATCGACTTGTCAAATCAGAATCCATAAGTTTTTTCAATTTAGATTCACGTCCAAACGGTAAAACCAAAACAAATTAACAACCTCAGTTTCGATTACACGGACAAGGCAATAGATTCAGCCAAGGGGAAACGTTCTTTCCAGCTTTTTACTACTTTGGGCGGACAGTATTGTTTTGATTTGATGAGATTTTGCCCTCATTCGATAACACGCGGGCCCAAGCGTCAATGAAATTTGAACAAGCAGCAGGTGTTTCGGATTGCACTGAGTTTCGATATCCTGAGGCAGCCCAAAAACCAACATTTTGGCCGAGAATGCGTATCACTTAACGATTAAGGATTCGCAGCGAAATCTTGCGGAGCAAGAATACACGGGAGGGAGTCGTGACGGTTCTACAGAAAAACCGACCACTGAAGTTCGACGGATTCGGACCTTCTATTCTTGCGCAACAAACTCGCGGACGACTTTCTACACACGCCGTCCCAACAGATCGACTAGAAGCCCGCGCGATGCTTCATGACCAATGCCCGCTGATACCAGGCGTTTATGGTTGGCTCGATAATAATGACCAGCTTTGCTATGTCGGTAAATCAAAATCGCTTCGCAAACGCCTGCTGTCCTACTTTGCGAAAACGCCCGACAAAAAAGCGTTTCGCATCAGACAACACAGCAAGACATTGGTTTGGGAGCCGATCTCTGAAGAGCTACTGGCTTTGATCCGCGAACAAGAATTGATCTACCGTTGGCGACCAGAATTCAATACTCAAGGTCAACCCGTCAAACGCCAACCTGCTTTTATTTGCATCAGTGGTGGGCCAGCACCCAATGCTTTTTTTACTCGTAGAATTTCGAGCAAATCCGTGCACTCGTTTGGGCCAGTTGCCGGAACAGGGCGGCTTCGCGCGGCGGTTGATAGTATCAATCAAGTTTTTCAACTTCGCGATTGTCCCGACAAAACCAAATTCGAATTCAACAACCAGCAACAGCTTTTTGCCAATCCGCTAACGGCAAAGTGCATTCGGTTCGAGCTTGGTTCGTGCCCCGGCCCATGCGCCGGAAACTGCAGCAGTAGTTTTTACAAAAACAACGTTGATCGTGCGCTAAATTTGATTCGCGGAACCGATGTTACAATCTTAAAGACGCTAGACGAAAAAATGAAAAAAGCCGCAGCCAATCAGTCTTTTGAAAAAGCGGCCATCCTCAGAGACCATTCCAATAACCTTGGCTGGTTGAATCGACGAATGAAAGCCCTGCGATCGGCCCAACGAACTTTCAATGGCGTGTTTCCAATCAAAGCCAGGAAAAATCGAATCGCTTGGTTGGTTCTCAAAGGAGGCCGGTTAATTGGAAGTGCTCCTGAACCGAAATCGCCTGACCGCGCTCTTGCAGCGATCAAATTTCTGACCGAGATAGAGCGGCAATCCGACATGCTGCCAACCAACATCATGGAGATGAATTTGCAGCTGATCATGATCGCGTGGTTTCGAAAACATCCCGCTCTCAAAAAGACATTAATCCCTTTCGCAGATGCTATTCAACGCTGCGAAACAATCTGCCAATCGGTCCACCCGCAAAATAGTGTAAATCAGCCAGCCAATCGCTCTGGCGATGAATTGATAAAAATCGGGCCTAAACCCTGAAAAAAAATGGTCAAACCCTAATATTTATGCCGTTGAAGAGATTGGGCAAATTGGTATACTGCGTGGCTTAGATTTACGAAAAATACCAGTCGGCCAGCCCAAAATTGGCCTTCCTGGAATCAAATTATAGAAATTAGATACGGATAAAGTCATGGCTCGCGTTTGTGAAGTATGCGGAAAAGGCCCTCAAATGGGCAATCGAATTGAGACGCGCGGTAAAGCCAAGTATCTCGGTGGTGTTGGTACAAAAATCACCGGAAAGACCCGTCGTCAATTTCGCCCTAATTTGCAAAAGATCCGCACGGCGTTGCCGGGTGGCGGAACTCGATCAATGAGAGTCTGCGTTGCCTGCATCCGAAGTGGTGCCGTCCGCAAAGCCGTCAAGCAAAAGCCATTTAAGCTTCCTACCTAGATGTAGCCAAGCCTGAGTATAACTCTCAGCGTTTCCGCAAAACGAATTGACCGCCATGCGCGTGGTTTCGGTTTCATTGAAAATCGAGCTCATGCGCATGGCGGTTTTTTTGTGCCCAATTTTCGTATCTAATCGCGGCATCCATCAATTGCAGCCGCTATTTCTTGATCCCTATCCAAGCAACTCACTGATCCTTCTCATACGAGATCGCCATGTCGCATTCAATCGATTCGAAAACCGTAAAACAGGTCGCGCGGTTGGCAAAAATCCACCTTGCCGACGACCAGCTAAACGACTCTTCAAAACAGCTTGCCGAAGTTTTGAATTATGTCAGCCAGTTGGAATCAGTTCCTTTGCCCGACGACGTTGAGCCATTTTTCGGGGCGATCGAATCTGTTAACGCGATTCGAGAAGACTCAACACAACCAAGTATCGAGCGCAAAACGATATTGAAAAACGCGCCCCACACAGACGGCGAATTCTATTCGGTTCCTCCTGTTTTTTAGCGTCAACTGGGCCTTATACAAATCCGCCAACGTGGAATCCAGCAACGGAATTTGAAATTCGAAATGCTTAATATTCCCGACCATCTGTAATCCATCCAAATTTGGAATTCAATTGACTTGGAGTCGCAATGGATCTTTCAACTCTTACAGCCGGCGAAATCGTTCAACAACTTTCGGCTGGTGAACTGAGCGCGGTTCAATGCACGCAGCATTTTCTCGACCGAATCGAATCGCAAAACGCAACGCTCAACGCATGCATCAGCGTTTCAGACTCGGCACTTGAAACAGCATCTGCAACCGACGCCGATCGAGCGGCAGGAAAATCGAGTGGAGCACTCGCCGGATTACCCGTTGTAGTCAAAGACGGCATCTGTACGGCTGGCCAGACAACGACCGCTGGTTCAAAAATGCTTGAGAATTTCGTACCGCCTTACAATGCGACTGCAGTGCAACGTTTGGTCGATGCAGGCGCGATCGTGATTGCGAAAACGAATATGGACGAATTTGCAATGGGATCCTCAAACGAGAATTCCCATTTCGGTCCCGTTAAAAACCCTTGGTCGCATGACTGTGTTCCCGGCGGATCAAGCGGTGGCTCGGCCGCTTGCGTTGCGGCAGACCTTGCTCCTGTCGCCATCGGCTCGGATACTGGCGGATCGATTCGACAGCCGGCTTCGTTTTGTGGAATCACTGGCCTCAAACCAACCTACGGACGGGTAAGCCGTTTTGGATTGATCGCGTTTGCAAGTAGCCTTGATCAAATCGGCCCGATAACACGGTCAGCAAAAGACTGTGCCACAATCCTTTCTGTCATCGCTGGACATGACTCACAGGATTCGACGTCCGCCAAACATGATGTCGGTGATTTTTCCGCGTCGATCGACCAACCGCTGAATGGAATCAAAATTGGAATTTGCAAAGAGCATTTCAATGAAGGGCTCGAAAGCGAAGTCAAATCCGCTGTTGACGAAGCAGTAAAAACTCTCGAAAGCCTCGGCGCCACGACAACGGAAATTCACTTACCACACACGCAGTATGCCGTTGCCACCTACTATATTGTCGCGCCTTGCGAAGCCTCCAGTAACTTGGCTCGTTATGATGGCGTTAGGTTTACGCATCGAGCGTCAGCAAAAAATCTGGAAGAGATGTACAACCAAACGCGGGCTGAAGGATTTGGTAACGAAGTCAAGAAACGAATCATGCTGGGAACTTACGCGTTAAGCTCTGGCTACTACGATGCGTATTATCTCAAAGCTTCAAAAGTCCGACGCATGATCAAAACGGATTATGATCAGGCTTTCGAAAAAGTTGACTTGATCCTTGGACCGACCACGCCCTCGACAGCGTTTAAGCTTGGCCAACACTCGCAAGACCCACTGGCAATGTATTTGGCTGATATTTATACCGTCTCCGCCAACCTTGCTGGCATTCCCGCGATTTCGATTCCTTGTGGATTTTCCAAAACAGGGATGCCAATTGGTTTGCAGCTTCAAGCCCGCTCATTCGAAGAGTCAACCTTGCTCCAAGCCGCACACCAATTCCAAACCGTTACCGATTGGCACCAACGGAGGCCACAACGATGAGTTCCAGTGAACCAAACTCGCAAGCCCGTGCCGTCGTAACATCCGACCAAGTCACCATCATCATCGGCTTGGAAGTCCACGTGCAGTTGGATACCGAATCAAAATTGTTTTGCAATTGTTCAACTGAATTCGGCGCGCCGCCCAACACCCAGGCATGCGTCGTTTGTACGGGAATGCCTGGCGCGCTGCCAGTGATCAATGAACGGGCACTTTCACTTTCTATAAAAACTGGCCTCGCGCTCAATTGTGAAATCGCTCGCTATACAAAATGGGATCGCAAAAATTATTTTTATCCGGATCTCCCCAAGGGTTATCAGATCAGCCAATTTGATAAACCGATTTGCGGCCCTGGTTACTTGGACATTTCGGATCTCAAAGGCATTTTCGAACCACGCCGAGTCAATATCGAGCGAGCCCACCTCGAGGAAGACGCTGGCAAGAGTATTCACGACGAATCAAATCAAGGCGGCGATTCAAAAATTGACCTCAACCGCACGGGAACGCCACTACTTGAAATCGTAACCAAACCCGACATGCGATCGCCGGCAGAGGCGAAAGCGTTTTTGACTGAGCTTAAATTGATACTGACTTATATCGGCGTTTCCGATTGCAACATGCAGCAAGGCAACTTGCGGTGCGATGGCAACATCAATTTGCATATTGAATTTGAAGGAAACACGATTGCGACGCCAATTGTCGAAATCAAAAACATGAATAGTTTTCGCGCAGTCGAACGTGCGCTTGAACACGAATCCATTCGGCAATTGGAATTGTGGAAAGAAAACGGAAAAACGATTGACGACGCGCCCAAGCAAACGCGTGGTTGGAATGATGCAAAGCAGGTCACCACGCCACAACGTGAAAAAGAAGAATCGGCTGACTACCGATATTTTCCCGATCCCGATTTGATTGCCGTGACAACAACAGACGAAGAAATCGCACAAATTCGAAACACGATTGATCGCCTACCGGCTCAATGGCGTGAAGTTTTGACCAATGACTTTGAAATGAAACCTGCGGACGCCGAAGTGATCGTGAGTCAGGGCAGGGGAGTGGTCGATTATTTCGTTCAAGTCGCAAATGGCTGCGAAAATAATCGGATCGCTGGCAACTGGGTGACGCAAGAAGTCCTTCGACATCTAAACGAGTCCGGCGGAGAGATCAGTGCCTATCCTGTTTCGCCAGTTGCAATGACGGAGCTTTTGAAGATAGTTGTTTCGGGCGAATTGGATCAAACTCGCGCTAAAGAAGTCCTGGACGAGATGGTAAGTTGTTCATTGACGCTGGACGCGGCGACTGAAAAACTTGGAATCAAAAAAGTCGATAAATCCGAGATTGATAGCCTTTGCCAACAATTGATTGACGAAAATCCTGAGGTGGTTCATGAGGTCAAAACAGGAAATACAAAAGCAGTAGGAGCTTTGATTGGTAAAGCAAGAACAATTAACGCCAACGCAAATCCTGGTTTGGTTCGCAAAACAATTCTCCAGATGATCGGAGAATAGCTGGTGGCAAATGGCGATTGGCAAGACCTGAACTTGCTCTTGAGTGGGTCTTGGGCGCGGGTTTTCCGAACTTCTACTTCGAAAAGCTGGAAGAAAATCGCCCGATTTTCGCATTTTTTGGGCAGTTAAGCCCCCCCGAAATACTCGCATTTTCATTCTTGGAACCGATAGATAGAATTCAAATACAGAATTTGCGACCTCAAATGGGAGTAAGACGTTGTCAAATCGGATTGAAGGGCGAGTCGAGAAGATCGGCGAAACCGGAAATTTGGTAACCAATATTTCAGTTGATCAAGTCGCGGATATTCCCCATGACGACACGGTCACCATCAAATTTGGTGGGCACGAAACGATTGGTCTTTTTCCCCCACAGCATGACCAGCCGGCCGCCACCATGGTTGCCAGTCTTGGTGAAAGCGGATTTGTCGAAATTGAAATCGTGGGAATCAGTTTGAGCGAGATGCTTGGCATCAAACCAGAGGCTCCAGTCGAGGTTTGCTGGTAGTCGCCTACCCGGTCGAGACTGTCGACGTAGCTGGACTGGACATTCCTACGAAGTTCCGGTCAACGTTTTGCCGAGCGAACGCCTTTTTCTCTCGCTTCACAAGCCAATCGAAATGCTTCGTCTTCGCCGTATTGATGAACCGAAAACGATTTGGTTTTTCGTTTTCCGTGCCCATCAGTCCACTGAGCGATCCAATACCAATAGTAGTAATCAAATTCTCCGCGGCTATCTTTTTGATGATGAAGCCGTACACCAACGATCCCTGAGCGATTCCGCATTGAAGGCTGCTGGGCTAATTCTTCGACCGTGAACTTGGGCGACTCAGCTTCCAACTCGTCGCGAAACTGCTTCGCCCATTGAAGCGCCGAACGTTTTCCACCATGGCCAGAATCTGAAAAGAACTTTTCGGTGCGCACACCACGCCGCTGCATCCGCACTTCCCAGCCGCCATTGGTTTTTCCATTGGCGTCAACAAGTTCGATACGCGAAATATTCCGTTTTGGATTTTTCCTGGCCATGCAAGAAACAGAATACCAAACTCGGGCAAGTTTGGTCCAACGGTCAATCGTTTGGGATCAATAAAATATTTAATCAACAATCGCCGATATGCAAACGCTCTGCGAATTTCGCGAAAAAGAACAAAACGTTTTTTTGTGACTTTTATTGTGCAGACGTCTTGAACCCATTTGGTCCGCCAGAGATTCGCCGCCCATGATCCAATGGCCAGCTTGCCATTTGAAACCCGTTTTCATGAAGCCAGCTTTTAAGCTCATTGTGCTCGGTGAAACTGCCTGGATAAACCCAAACCGAAACCGTTGTCTTGCGTGGCTCTCGGTTGCTTAAAAGCCTGCGGAACTGCGACCCGTCGGAAATTGCATCCACGACTGGCTCTCCAAGATCCCGACGGGTTGGTTGAAGATTAAACTGTTGAAATTTTACAGTGCGCCGCTGAACCGGTCCGACTCGCGTCCGTTCATTGATTGTTTCAGCGGACAACTCGTACTGCATGCGAAAATTTGCGATAGGCCCAATCGTCTCGACTGTTCGGTTGACCTGTTGGAGCTTTTCCGCTTTCAGTTTCCATTCGGACTTCATTCGTCCGATCAACTCATCCATCGGCACGTAAGAGATCTTTCCGCCGGCCAAGCGGAAATGGATTTCTTCGGTGAAAACTGTTTTGGCAATTGGATTTGGGTAGTGATCGATGGTTTTGGATTTCGGCGAACTGGCCGTGACAGCGTTTGCCTCGCGAATAGTCGCGGCCAACTCCGATTCCAATTCCTTTTTCTCGGCCAAAAATTCAGCTTGTTTTCTTTCTTCTTCAGCTTGCTGGTCGTCAACGAGCTGGAGCATCTCCGATCGGGCCTTTTCACGTGCCTGGCGTTTCTTTTCCATTTCCCGCTTTGCGATTTCCAATAGCATTAGCATCTCATGCCGTTGATCGGTCAGTTCTGCGGCCAACGAATTTTGCTTTACGATCATCTCTTCCTGTTGCTCGTTGTCGATCCGAAGTTTTGCAACAACGTCACCTGCTTTAGCAAGTTCAGTTTCAACGGATTCTATTTTGGCGAGCATTTCCTCGTTTGGCTCTGTTTTCACCCAGGATTCACTTGCCTGAGCACCAACGACGACCACAAGAATAATGAGAATGCCAACCAGATTGGCAACGATATCAAGAAACGAATCCTGCCCCGTCGTGATTTCTTTGATACCCATTAACGATTCCTTCCTTTGGAGCCTTCAATGGCCAGTCCGCTGCGATAGAGTAATCCTTTGAGTTGAAGAAAACGTTGTTGACCGCCGTCAAGAATTTGCACCCGAAGCTGTGGTTTCCAGTAACTGTTCTCGCCAGAAATCCCCCATGACTCGATCTGACGCCAAAGTTCGTCAACCAATTGATCAATCGCTTCGGCAGTTTCGCCTCTCATCGGAATTCGTTTCTTTGCGCCATCGAACGAGTGGACTTCCAAAAAGTCAGCTCCGCAGATCAACCCAACGGGCCTGAGGTAACCGGTGGCCCCAGGCGTTCGAGTCGGCAACGCCCAGCCGGCACCTCGCTGTTTGGCGACGCTGAGATCCGCATATGGATTCTGGATTTTCCCGTCGCCGCCTTCGCCCGATTTTGAAGATTGATTGCTTTGAGAACCATTCGCCGACGCGACAGCTGAAGTCTGCCCTTGGCTTGATTCATTTCCTGATTGAGCCTGGATGCCATTGTCGCGATTTCTATCCTCAGTTTGCCCAGACGCCGACTGCACAAACGAATCATCCGATCCATCGAAACCGCCCGCTTGCGAGCCTGATAACGTTCCAACGTTAGAGACAAATCCGCCACGTGGGCCGGAAGCCGTTAACCCTGGACGTGAGTCACGATCGTTCGATCCTCTGCTGGCAAATCTTGCCAGTTGTTTCCGACGGGCTATCTCTTGCGCGACACGACGTTGTTGCTGTTGCTGTTGTTGCTTGGCGACTCTGATTACCTCTTCGATTTCAGTTTTGAGCTGTGGATCGCTTTCGCCAAAATCGAGTTGCTTGTCAGATTCAACCAGCTCATAGCCGAATTCATCGTCCCAACTTTTCATTGCCCGGCGTGCCAACACAAACGTTTCAGAGCCATCAGGCCGGACAACAATCAACGGATATGGATTTCCCTCTTCGCCAGCAATGTCGTAGCGTTGCCAATACTCGCGTGTTGCTAACAGCGCTGCGTCGAGCATGTTGCCTGGCTGAAGTGGTGGAGCGAAATCGCTTTTCCGCAATCGAATGCCTGCAGGCTGCAAAATGATCTCGTCTTTGACACACTCAATAAAGATCGGTCTGCGGAACGTTCCACCGCCGCCTTTGTGTGGAACGATAACGTAATTCGTGGGTCCAGTTTCCTTGGCTGCTTCGCGTTTGGATTTGAGTTCGGCCTTGGCGTTCAAGAGTTTCGAGCGAATCGATTCCAATTCGGTGGTGGATTCGACTTCGGAAAAAGAAGCGACGGGTTGCGCAACGTCGTCAAGCGGTTGTTCCAACTCGGCTAGTTCTTCGCCAACACGTTTGAATTTATCTTTGAGTTTTCGAATCTCGTCTTTGAGATAGCTAAAATTCGCACGCGAGAGTCTCATTCGCTCCAGTACATCGGGACGAACAGCCGTGAGACCTTCGATTTGCAAGCTCCGAACTTCCATTGCCGATTCAAGTTCATCAAGTCTCGCTTGATGCTGTTCGTCTTCGGCGGTTTGAGCGGCAGTCGCCTGGTCATCTGCGGATTTCACCGCCATGACCAACATGATGATCAAGACACCCAGGGTACAAATCAAGACAGCGAGAAACGGAAACAGAGAAACGCTCAGCCGTTTACGCCTTTTTCGCTTGCGTCTCATGCTGATTTTCTAAGCGCGGTTTTGGGTACTCTTTTGAAACTGCGAATTGGCAGAATCACATCGGAAGTTTTTTCAATCTCAGCTTGTGCCTTTTCTTGATCGGCTTTGACAACATTGCGGCGTATCGTGCCTTTGATTCTCTTCTCTACCAGCTTTTGGGCTTTTTCGAACGATTGCTTTGACGGTGCGTTCGCCTCGACCGCCTTGTTCTGCGTTTGCGATTCTTTCATTTTCGCTTGCTCAGCGGCAAGCTCTTCTCGCGAGCGAAAACGGAGAATATGGTTTTGAAATACAACATCGGATTCGTTGCCTTCAACCACAACAGGAGTAGCAACGTTTTTGCTGCTAATTGCTTTTTCGACTTCTACCGGCTGAAGCGGTTCCATCGAACGGGCAAGTGCATCAAGTGAATCCCGGAGTTTGGCGGTTTCGGCTATCGCATCCTGATTTCTCGCAATCGCCGACTCATAACGTTCGTTGGCAGATGCCTGATCCATCAACTGTTTGATCGAAACGGTCTGGTCGGCCAAGTCCCGTTGATACTGACTCATCAATTGAGCATTGCTCGAAAGCGTGACTTGCCACTGCTCCCAACGATGCGACATTGCCGAATCAGCCTTCTCAATCGCTTCACCAAGATAGTGAGCCAAGTTGGAAACGTTCTCATCCAATGCATCGGAGAGATTGACTTGGACTTGATCGTTCACCTGACTGAGTGATGCCGTCCATGCCTGTTCAGCCGCTCGAATTGTTTGCCGCCAAGTCTCAGTTTGTTTCGCGACAGATTCACGCGTTACCGCCAGCAATTCGTCGGCTACTTTTTGGAAAGCCGGCTTGTCAGACATTTCAGTCATATCGAACTGCGAACTGATCTCTGATCTTGCTCTTTGATGAACATGAAGCAAAAGCTGTGACTCGAATCGGTCCACAAGAAACTGGCAAAACATCAACACCATCGAAAGCGTCAAAGCCAAGGCCGTTGTGTCAAACGCGACATAGAGACTGCTTCGCAAGCCATTCATCATGTCTTGAAAGTTGTTATCGGGACCAACATTGATCCCACCAAGTGCTTGGGAAATACCTAATACGGTTCCCAGAAAGCCAAGCATAGGAGTGGCCCAAATCAGAATCCGAACCAGCGAATAGCGTTGCTCCTGACGATCCAAATCAACGTCAGCAAGATACTTCAATTCTTCTTCAACGCCGGAAGTCGAATTCGTACGGTATATCGAATGAAGCGAATTGACCAAACGTTGCCAGAGATAATGCTCGTGCAAAGAACGCGGCAAATTCAAAAGTCGTTTGCCCAGTCTTAGCGCTCGGTCGCCAACGTTGCTGTCTTCGGCCGCTTCAGTTAACTCAATGCTCTCTGATTGGGCGCTGGTTAGATTTGCGCCCGGTTTGATAGTGATTTTTTTGGATGCAAAAAACTGATTGAAAACATTCCAGCCAATCATGCCCAAAGAAGCGACACCGATAAAGAACATGGCAACGGTAACTTCGGATACTGCGTGGCCAGTCAGGTACCGCAACGTCATCTCGTTTGAAATGGTGCCTACCTTGATCAGATACGACAAACCTAGATACATCGATAGACCGACGCAGACTGGTATAACCAGCGACGGTAGAACGGCGATCCAACTTGTTGATCGTTTCACTTGGCTTCCTGCCTAGTTCAAAATCGTTTTCAGTATCAAACAGCGATCCAAATTTGTGAATCGCGCAATGTCTCACCCCCTATTTCAAGGTGCGTACTTTTAGTTAATCGGAAGTTACCGCCACCTCGGACACCTTTATGTGATCCAAATAAGCCGATTTACCCAATTCACTATCAAGCTTTCTGGAACCGTTAAACTTCGCCGTTTTAACCAAAGCTTTGCCTATCTTTGAGACGATACACTCAAAGCAACACAACTGTTCGCAGTTTTGCGAATACCCAGGGGGGTGGAACCCGGTACTGACTTTGGTCAGCCGGGTTTCTTTTTTGCGCTATTTCCAAGCAATCAGCTGAAAAAACAATGACACAGCGTTTGTTTCCACGGCCTTTGGCCAACTCGGAATAGCAAATCCGAATTACTACCGTGCTAGGGCAACTGTTCAAATTTCAGACTTCAATTATGCTGCTTGAATCTTCCAATGTAATGCAGTGCACAAACAAGAGTTGATATCACTTAATCCGCTAGCGATTTGTTTCGCTTTGCTTGGATGCGCAAGTAAGTCACGAGTTCTGATCCGATGCTAAACCCAAAATCTCGCCCGATGGCTTGGTTGCAGCTTTTTCGAATTGCAAACTTGCCATCTGCCGTCGCGAACATCCTGATGGGATTCTTGCTGGTACATCAAACTTGGTCGCCGACCGTTGAATTGATTTTGCTCATCGTTGCTTCGTCTTGCATGTACCTGGCTGGCATGGTTCTCAATGATGTTTTCGATTTCGAAGTCGACTTGGAACAGCGGCCCAACCGACCGTTGCCTTCGCAAAGAATCTCCAAACCAGCGGCGACGACTGTTGGTTTTGCAATGTTGATTGGCGGAGTCGTGATCGCCTGTTTGGCTGGAGTCAGTGCAACTGGCGGGTTTGACTTGGATCCGACGGGCCCGATGGTTCGAACGGGATTGATTGCGGTTGGACTTGCCGTGTGCGTTGTACTTTACGACGGTCCGATGAAACGTACGATTGCCGCCCCGTTTATCATGGGTCTTTGCCGGACGCTTAACATATTGCTGGGAGCCAGCACGTTCGCGCCGGCCGTTTTGAAAGCTGACGAGGGATTCCTGTTTGGTCTTCCTACCGTTGTTTGGTGGGCTGCAATTTCGATCGGAGTCCTGATCAGCGGAGCCACATTGCTTGGTCGTAAAGAAGCTGTTGAAAATCAAAACCGAACGCCGCTATTTATTGCAGTTGGAATTATAGTGGCCAGCCTCGTTGGAATCGCGACAATCATTTATTGTCCCGACAATCCAACCGGCTCATTTCAAGTCTCACCCCAGCAAAAGAAAATCTTTCCGCTAGTCATTGGCTTGCTTTCACTGTCAATTCTGCGCCGTGTGGTTGAAGCCGCATTCACGGCAAAACCACAAAAAATTCAAATGGGCGTCGTTGCAGTTTTGCGAAGCCTGATCATTCTTGACGCAATGTTTTGTTTTTTGGCGACTCCCAGCCAGCCGCTTTATTCGTTGGTCGTGTTGGCCCTACTGGTTCCCAGCTTTTTAATGGGTCGTTATTTCCGTTCTACCTAATCAAGACTCGACGCGTGAGTTTTTGAGGCGCAGAGTCGTTTGGCCAACAATAAGTAAGTCGGACATTCCTGTCCGGCGGTCGTGAATTTGAAAAAGACGGACAAGAAAGAATGTCCATCCTACAAAAATAGTGCAGATACAAAACGCGTAAGCCAAGCACTGGCGACCAAAGTGTGATTCCTCGCTTAAATGATTCCTCGCTTAAGTGATTCCTCGTTTAAGTGATTCCTCGTTTAAGCGCTTACGTGTCGGGTTACCACCCAAAACGAATCTTTGCAGTCTTCCTGTTTCGTGAACCAACGTTCTTGCCACGAAGCAGATATGAGACGATGATAAAGGAGACTCCACGTGATAATTCTGTTTTCTCGACCTCCAAGTATCACCTGCCTTCACAACGGCGTCGCTTCCAACCAGCGCCACTGATTTTACGACAGAACTTTTTTGACTGCCCCTGAATGATTCTCGGATACAACACCAACGGCCTGTCCAATCACAACATCATGGACGGCCTCAATTTGCTGGTTAACACCGGATACAAAAGCGTTGCACTCACAATCGACCATGGTTGGTTAAGCCCCTGGGATGCGGACAGGGATGTGAAGATTCAACAAGTCAACGGTTTTCTCAAAACACATGAATTAAACAGCGTCATTGAAACGGGCGCACGTTTTCTACTTGACCCGCAAACCAAACACGCACCGACACTACTTGCTGCTACCGAAGAAGCCGCTCAGCGACGAATTGATTACCTGAAATACTGTATCGACGTTGCGGTCGAACTTGAAAGCGATTGTGTTTCGATTTGGTCGGGCATCAAACCTCCTGAGGTTTCATTCAATTTCGCGATGGACCGACTTATCAGTAATCTAGCCGTCGTTTTGAAATACGCCGAAGAGCGTGAAATGGATATTGGGTTCGAACCCGAGCCCGGTATGTTGATCGATAACACGGGCCGGTTTGAGCGGCTGATACATTTACTCGATTCACCACGCTTGAAAATGACTTTAGACATTGGGCATTTGTTTTGTCTCAGCGAAATCCCAATTGCGACTTACATTGAAAAATGGGCCGATCGGTTGGTCAACATTCACATCGAAGATATGAAAGCCGGCGTGCATGAACATTTGATGTTTGGCGAAGGGCAAATTTATTTCCCACCCGTTATCGAATCTTTAAAAAGTATTGGCTACACCCGTGGCGTCCATATTGAACTAAGTCGCCATAGTCATAACGCCGCCGAGATCGTCAAAAAATCATACGACTTTCTCGCCCCTATCATCAGCGACGTTCTGCTGGATAACATTTGATTCAATACAGATTCAGTTCACACCAATTTCAATACGCTTCATCTTTCAACTTCCACTTAACCCTCAACCAACATGTCGCGTCTCTGCATCATCAATGTCGTTGGACTTACCCCCGCCCTGTTGAAGCATGCGCCAAACATTAGTTCAATCGCAGGCCAATCTATCCCTTGGAAAAGCCCTTTCCCGGCCGTCACTTGCACATCACAAGCCACGATGCTGACGGGACTGGCGCCCAAAGATCATGGTGTAGTCGGAAATGGTTGGTTCTTTCGAGACACTCAAGAGATCCGTTTCTGGCAACAAGCCAACTCGCTTGTCCAAGGCAAAAAATTCTACGAAGGCGTCGACACGGCCAAGATGTTCTGGTGGTTCAATCAATCGTCTGGCGTTAACTACAGTGCGACTCCCAAACCGCACTACGGCTGTGATGGCTCAAAAGTCTTTGACATTCTTGATTTCACCGATTGCAATCTCACCGAAAAACTAGGCCCGTTTCCGTTTTTCAGTTTCTGGGGTCCCAATGCAGGATTGCCGAGTTCCCAATGGATCGCTGAAGCAACGGCGGTCGTGATGCGTGAGAAGAAACCGCGGCTGACACTCGCCTACCTTCCGCACATGGACTACGACTTTCAACGATTTCCGGAGCATGATCCACAGCGAGTCAAAGAAGTCGACGACTGTGCGGCAAAAATCATTGCTGCGGCCCAAGACATCAACGCCCAAGTCATCGTGGTGTCCGAATACGGGTTGGTACCGGTCAATCGTCCCGTCTATATCAATCGTGTTTTGCGAAAAGCGAATTTACTCAACATTCGCAGCGGCCCTTTTGGCGAAGTCCTGATCCCGGGCGAGTCAGACACTTTTGCCGTCACCGACCACCAACTTGCTCACGTTTACGTGCGCAACCAAGAGCGAATCCCGGAGATACGCTCGTTGCTGGAATCAACTCCCGGCATCGCAAGCGTTGTTGATCCAGCGGAAATCGAACTTGACCATCCACGTAGCGGCGAGCTAATCGCACTGGCCGAACCCGATTCCTGGTTCGCCTATTACTATTGGCTTGATGATGAAATGGCTCCCGATTTTGCACCGACGGTAGATATTCATCGTAAACCTGGCTATGACCCTTGCGAGTTGTTCATCACATCCAAGTTCCGCGCAATGCGAAAGGTACTAAGAAAGAAACTTGGCTTCCGTTACTCGATGGATGTCATCCCACTGGACGCAAAACTCGTCAAAGGAAGTCACGGATTGCAGCCCGAACCAGAAAACGGACCTTTGGTAATCGGGCCCGGAGAACCACCCGATGACATGCGTGGATTCAAGCAATACGTTGAGCGGTTATTGAAATCTTGACGTCGGCAATGCCAAATCAACATCGTCGCGATTATTGCAAATCGCCTATTGCCTAAGGCTGAACAACATTGCAATCTTTGGGCTCGAAAAAATCATCCAACTCGTAGTACATATCGTCCGAGATTTTTGTATTGGAAACGTTTAAGTACTTTAAATTCTCCAACTTCAAAAGAAACTCGACCGCATCATCGGTAATTTTCGTTTTGCCCAAATGCAACCAATTCAACTCGGGCATTTGCACCAATAACTCAGCAGTCGCATCAGTCACATTGGTGTCGTCAAGATTAAGCCATCTAAGATTACTCATTCCAGTAATCTCTTTAACACCTTCATCATCAAACGGAGTATGCCACAAATTCAGGTTCGTCAAATTCGTCATTTTGGCAAAATGCTTACCGCTCGCGCTGGTCGTACCCGGTGAATTCGTTTCGCTCAAGTCAAGCTTTTTAAGTTTTTCTAACTCAACAAGATGGCCAACCCCTTCGTCGCTTAATTTTGTATCTCGCAAATTCAAAGTAACCATATTGGGCATCTGTGAAATCACTTTTGCCCCTGAATCGCCGACTTGCGTGCGAAACAAATGCAACTCACGCAAATCAAGGTCAGCAAGTTTCGCAATTCCTTCATCGGTTACGCGTGAATCATTAAGTCCGAGGACTTTCAACGATTTCATAGTGCCCACGACCTCCATTCCTGCGTCATCGATGCTCTTGCCATAGACTTTCAGGAACGACAATTTTGGGCATTGGGCCAATGATCGCAAGCCTTCGATTGAGACTCGATTGCAATCGCTCAAGTCAATCGCCTTTAGCGTTTTCGAACCGGCCAGTTCAGCGAGTTCCGCATCACCGACTCTCGTTTGGCCACAGCGAATCTGCTCAATCTTTGGATAACCCGAAATGACTTTCATCTTTTCTGGATTGAGATTGGCGCGGAACAATTGAAAAAAGCTTAGGTTATTGAGGGCTTTGAGTTTCCCCAATGCTTCGGCCGAAACATTACATCGCTCAATCGACAGGTGTTCAAGCTTGGTCATTTTGGCAATCGAATCAAACGTTTCATCAGTCGTTTTTGTGCCATCCAAAATCAGGCGAGTAAGGTTTGGGAACTCGGCGATTTCAATAATGGCTTCGCTCGCGCCGCCACACTCAGTCAAATCAGCTTCGTAGGCAAAGCCGTCGTCATCCATCAAAAAATAGACACTCGAAAACTGATCACGAATGGCTTTCTCTTCATCGCTACTGATAGTAGGCGGAGCTAGACCAAGCTGCTGTTTGAGGCCATGAATTTCGGCTTCAAGATCCCTGACTTTCTTTTTCAACTTGACCGCCTCATAGTCAGTTTGTTTACACCCAGTGGTAGCAACAACAGACACAAGACAAACGCACAAAAAAGATCTAAGAAAAAGGGTCATTACACTAGTTTCCAATTCAATCGTTCAGTTTCTCAACACCTGCAAGCAAACCCAACCCCGAAGGGTTCAATCAGTTGATGTACTTGCACAGTCTAGTAAAGCTGAAGAGGCGAACAATTCAAAGGCCTTAGATTCCGCAAAATCGGCATTTTTTAACATCGCAAAAAGCGTAACGATCATATTCCGCACAAAACGAACAGTCGAACCATTCGGACCAATCGGAACGCGAATTAACGTTTATGTTGATCAATCGAAAAGTGACCGATTTGCAGGTTATATGAATCATGCCTTTTATTCGACGCGTGAGAACCTGATGAAATCAATAATGAATTGGTCAATCAAACTAACATTGCGAGCCACCATCGGGTGCATGATCGTTCTTGCGATCACATCCAGCCTGAAGGCTCAGGATTGGCCTGTCAATCACGCTCCGCTCTATGGACCAGTGAAACAGTACGTCTCGCCGTCGTATCCTCTGCACGACACGCCGGTCCAGAATCAGCCTGCTCAGATTCAAAATCAGCCAGCCCATGCTCCTGCCAACACTGCTCCGCCCAAAACGCCCCAGCCAAACAATAAGGTCAAAACCAAGTCACCCAAATCGCTGAAGGCGAAACCAAAAACCGCCAAGAAAGACAAGAAAAAAGAAAAACTCGACCCCCACTACGGTGTCGACTACACAATTTACCGCGACACAAACCAATTCCCAATCGATCCACGTAAACCGTGCAACAGTTGTGTTCGACCGTATGGCAATTGCCCGAATTGCAAATGCAACCTTCCTGGATTCAAGGGCCAGCCGTACATAGAAAAGGAACCCGGTGGATGCAAGTGCGGAAAAAAACACCCAGCACACCATCCCGATTTTTCACTTCATTGGCCTCGCCCCTTTTCGGCACGACTCGACGATCGACATCCAGATCGATTGCCCGCTAGATATTCACCATGCCCAAAAAAACGCTTTGTTGACATATTTGATCCACTGTCAACTTTCAAGCTAAGCAGCTTCAAGCGAAAAGACAACGGCTATTACGGTGTAGGCTCGGACCCTTATGGGTGTGTGGGTGAAAGCAAACACGGACATGTAGCCGGGAGTCAGTAGTCGGCTTCCAGCAAGGCCACTTATAAAACTCAAGCGGCCCCTTTGGGAATTTGGCCAGCCACGCTACGGGCCAGCTCAATAACAGACGGATGCACCAATCCATTAGAGCCAATAGATTCGCCTGCATCGATGAGATCGTTGCCTGCCCAATCGGTGAATCGCCCACCCGCCTCAACAATGATGGGCTGGACTGCGGCTGCGTCCCAGATATTGAGCATCGGATCGACCATGACTTCGACTCGCCCGGTCGCGACCAGATAATAGCCGTAAACGTCTCCCCATGTTCGGCAAAAATAAACGCTCTTGGCAAGCTCCTGATAAACAGCGTGGGCGTTTCGCTTACCAAATGATTCCACCGCGGAAGTCACCAAAACGGAATCGCTCAGTTGGCTTTTGGTGGAAACCTGTGCTTTGGTTGGCGTGCCGGTGCCTTCAAACGCCCAGGCACCTTGGTCTTTTGAAGCGTAAATCCCCAAATCCAAACCGGGAAAGTAAACCGAGCCAATCACCGACTGGCGGGGCTGGCCAGCTGGCTGCTTCTTTTCAACAGCGACCATCGTTCCGTAAAGCGGCACTCCGCTGATAAATGATTTCGTGCCATCGATCGGATCGAGAATCCAACAGAACTCCGACTCTCCTGTGGTTTCGCCGAACTCTTCTCCTACGATTGAGTCGTCTGGAAAAGCTTCTTTGATTTTCGCCCGAAGATGTTTTTCGGCTTCTTGATCAGCGATCGTCAAAGGAGAACCATCCCCCTTTTTCATCACATCAAATTGGTCCGTTTGAAAATACTTCAACGTTACCTGACCGGCGGATTTAGCGATTTCTTTGGCAAGCTGTAAACGTTGTTCCATTGGATCGTTCCTGCATCTTATTTTCGATAAGTTTGTTGACGTGAAAACAAAGAAAGATAACGCCAAGAATCAAGCAAGCGTTTGTTAACCGGCGTTTGTTAACCGGCGTTCGCTATCCAGTGTTCGCTATCCAGCATTGGCGGCACTTGCATCAACGTCGCCCAATGAAGTTTCTTTTGAATCATCCGCTTTATCAGGTTCTTGATACAAGAAAGCATGAATGAACAACATGATCGCACCGGCGACCAGTAAAACATCTGCGATATTGAAGTTCGGCCAAGGATCAAAAAATGGCACGCCTTCTAATCGAAACAAGATCCAGTCTCGTACGTTGTTGTCAATTTCATCGGGGTAGCCGGGAAGCTGCCCCAGCCCAACTCGGTCGTACAAATTTCCTAAAATTCCACCCGATATCATGCCCAAAGCGAACGTGAGCCAACGATCGAATGCTGCGCGAAACACAAATAGCCAGATAAAGATTCCGACCAAGGCAACCACTGAGAAAATCGCGAACAACCAACTGTATCCACTACCCATTCCAAACAAGGCGCCTGGATTGGTCGACGTCTCGATTCCAAAGATACCTTCAACCCACCAATGACATACTTGCCGGGCGTGAGCGGGAGAATTGGAATCGGCTTTTTCAGGTTCGAAATAGTGGGCGAACATGTAGGCCTTGGTTGCAAGGTCCACACCGACGCCGATCAGACACGGCAAAAAAAACAGGGCGTAACGATTTGCAGGAAATCGCACGCCCTGGTTATTAGCTAAAGACCTTACTTCCGAATCAGTACTGGGAAGTTTCGAGCTCACTGGCACATTTGACACAATAAGGAGTATACGGAATCGCTTTCAATCTCATCTTCGGGATCTTTCCCGAACATTCCATGCACGAACCATAAACACCGTTCTCAATACGTTCAAGGGCACCTTCGATTTGGACTAACGTTTCGCCTTCATTATTCATGAGCAAAATCGTATTGTCTTGTTCGTAGGTATCACTTCCCATATCTGCCATATGACTTGGCACAGAGGACCTTCCACCACTTGTCCCGTTAGCGGACAGTGCAGCATCGGCTAACGTCGAAACGTCTCCTCTAAGCCTAGCTCTCAGCGAAAGCAGCATTTCCTTAAATGGCTTTACCTCGGCTTTCTTCATTTTCATCATTCTTCTCCGTTAAATCCGTTGGTTCCGGCGAGTAGTTTTCCGGTTCGGTTTTGCACCAACCTCCGAATCGAGCAGGGCATTCTATGAATCGCGCTGCAATCAGTCAAACAGAAACGTCTTATTTTGCGACACCGACCTACTCAAACCCTTTATTGCAATACACTTAAGAGTTTTGACGTCTCCGGTCAAATCGTCCGATATCGGATAAAGTGGCCAGTTAAAAACGAAATTCATCTCATCATGCGTCGTCCCCCCTTGTTACGAATTTTGTGAGCAAATAGTTTCAACTGATTCTTAAATGGGATCACGATTTTTACAAAACAGCTCGAAAAGCCGAGTTCTGGAAGGAATTGTTTTTGATGACAAAGTTGGCAATCAGCGGTGCGGCAGGGCGAATGGGGGCGCGACTTATCGATTTGGGGGCGCAAGACGAGGATTTCACAATCGTCGCCGCAGTCGAAGCAACCAACCATCCTAAAATCGGAACCGACGCCGGGTCTGGGTCTGGTATTTCCGAATTGGGGATTAATTACTCCGATCAATATCCGGAACTCGTCGATGTTGTAATCGATTTTTCGCATCCGGCTGGGGCGGATAAAGCGATTGCCTATTGCCAAGAAAATTCTCGACCACTGGTCATGGCAACAACTGGCCTCGAAGAATCGACAATTGCGAATCTTGAAAAAGCAGCAAAGCAAATCCCAATCGTTTGGGCTCCCAGCATGAGCCTCGCGGTGAACCTGACAATGAAGCTCGTTGAAACGGCTGGCCTTGCGCTGAAAGATCACTCGACGGGAGTTGATGTTGAGATCATCGAAAGGCACCATCGTTTCAAGGCCGACGCGCCAAGCGGAACGGCACTTAAATTCGGTGAGATCGTCGCCAGCGCGATGGGACAGACGGTTCATCAACATGGCAGAGAAGGGATGATCGGCGAGCGAACCCGAAACGAGATTGGGTACCACGCTATTCGAACGGGTGACAATCCAGGACAGCATACGATTGTGTTCGGAATGCTGGGCGAAACCATCGAGCTAAATGTGGCCGCAAGCAATCGCGATTGTTACGCGGCAGGTGCTTTGGAGGCTGCCAAATTTGTCGTGAAACAAGAAGCAGGTTTATTCAACATGTACGACGTACTCGGGCTGAACTAACAAAATAAATTGGCATGGCAAAATGTGACGAAGGTTATCTGTGCGGTGTTTGCGGTGGGGATGTAGAAAACATTACCGACAGCGATCTTTACCTGCGCTATGTCATCGGTCTGGTCGATCCTGAATTACTTCACGCTCAACCGGAAATTCATATTCGCTGTAATCCAGAACTTGCACAGTTCATCGTCGCCGATGATTTTGAACCGGTGACGGTTGATGACGATTTTTCAAAAGACTGCCTCGATGCCGATTACGTGCGGCAACGTGAATCGTTGGTAACTCGCGGGTGGCATCGTTTGAAAGAAATCAAGAGCTTGGGTGAGGTTTCCATTTTGGAATTTCCACTTCCAGAAGCAATCGAAGCACTTAAGAAACGCACTTAAAAAAACGCACGTAATGAAAGCCGATTTGGAAAAACGCGATTAGGAATGGGGCATACTCAACCACAACCGCGAGGCGGAAAAAAACGGAATCTTGTTTAAAGCAGTCTTGTTAGATCAACCACGTGAAAACATTGCTTCTCTAATGGTTCTTTCTGACACATAAGAAACGAACTCATCACTTAATTACGGCCAGATCCCAAAGCTCCATTCGACAATCGGATAAACCAATCAACAGTTTGCTTCCGTCATCAGACAACGAAACGCTACTGCGTCCAGCTTCCGTTTTGTCGCGGCCAAAAACTTTCTTCCAAGACTTGGTATCCAGAACTTCGATTTCCGTTGATTGACTTGTATGTCCAATTGCCAACCGCCGATCGTCTTTCGAAAAAGAAAACAGCGTACCTCTCTTTCGCTCGATCTTCTGCACTTCGTCGCCTGACTCGCTATCCCAAATCCAAGTCCCTTCGTGACTCGACGCGAATAGAAACTTACCCGACGGCGAATACTTGACCCCATTCAAATGACCGGATTCTCCCACTTTGAACTCAGCAAACGTCTCACCCGTCTCAGCGTTAACGAGATACAACTCGTCTTGGCGAGCCACAGCAAACTGACTGCCATCGGGATGAATGGATGCGTTTTGAATCCACTCATTTTCCTTGAAACCAAAATCTTTGCCATCGAACCTTGCGGAAGCGATTTTCTTTCCAGACTCGGCATCCAATTTAGTGACCGTCAATTCATAACTTTGATTCGAAGTATACTCCCCAGTTATAGCGGTGCTTTCATACGAATAAATCATCGACAAGCCGAGTACATTGATTTGCGTCTCGGATTTCGAAAACTTCGCATCCAAGCCATATTCTTGACGGTGGACAGTCGCATTGCCGCCATCATCATTACCTAACATGAACTTTCGAAACTGTCCGATCAGCCCCGCGTTTTTGACAATCGTTTTTGGGCTATAGCCTTTTATTCGTTTACCCGTTTCGAATTCGTAGCGGCCAATCGCATCGCTTCCCCATTTCCCGGCAACTGTAACTTCTCCTCCTTCGTTCGCAAATCCAACCGAATGAGTATTGGCGTTTTGTATTTTCTCAATCACTTCACCAGACTCAACTTCAATCCAAGTAATTTCCCCACCGATGGTACTAGTTAAAAACGCATTACCATCTGGATGGATCGCGCCATGCTGTACCGGTCCAACCGGATACTTTGAGTCAACCAATTCGTCATCAATATCCAGTCGAATTTCCTGTGCACCAAAAATCCCATGGCCAGCGACAAACAAGCGACTATTGTCGACTGAAAATCGACACTGCAATTGGCCTTGGGAAGCAATTTTGACTTTGCGAAGCACCTTTTTTCGATCAATATCAATGATGAATGCGTGCATCACATTAGCTCCTTTTTCTTGCAGCCAAGCACTAGCAGCGACAAGAGAACCATCATCTGAAAACGCAATGGATTGCGCGTATGCCCTCCTTGGCAGAGGAATACTGGCAATCAACTTGTTTTCCTGAGGATCGTAGATTGAAATTGTCTGTCCTGGGATTGCCACCAAGTTTCGAGCGAGGTTAACAGCAACTCCTTGCCCGTACTGCCCGACCATTTTCGAATCTGTTTTGGTCAACTCTTTTCCAGTTTTTAAATCAATCACCGCGACTTGATTACTTTTTGGGAAGTAGAGATGTTCTTCGTCGGCAGAAAACGAAGCACCTTGAATGTAGCCAAGATCTTTAAATTCATGAACCAGATCGCCTGATTCAACTTCTCTTACCTGCATTTGATTGTGACTCCACATCGCAACGTAGGTCGCATCAGGCGACACGGAAATTCCTTGGAGGTACATACTGGATCGTTCCTCTTCTGGCTTTTTACAGGAAATAACACCCGCAGCTGATTTATCAATCGCATCAAAGACTCGGACCATAGCCCCGTTACGTCCTTGCGTGTTAGCCATGACATACCGTCCATCTGGCGAGTAGACCACTGACTGATAGTGCTCACCATTTTCGCCGATTTCGTCGGTGACTTTATTGTCTTCAAGATCGAAGAATTTGATTTTGCTTCCAGGGAACACAAGCGTGCGTCCGTCAGGTGAACTGTCGAATGAAGTAGCGGCTCCAACTTCTGCAAAACGGTGAGGTCGTCCGTAGACAACAACGCCTGGCTCAATTTCGTTTCGCAATTTGGGTTTATCGGCGTCGGCAGCTGCTTTTTTAACATCCTCCGCCGATACGATTCCCGATTTCTTTTCGTCGGTTGGTTTGGTTTTGTCGTCAATGTCTTGAGCGATCGCCCAGCACGAAGTGAAACAGATCAGCACAACAAACAGCAACGTTTTTCGAAAACTCATTCCTCTTCTCCCATCCAAGAAAGTTCGTCCTCACATTCTAGCGTGAGAAAAGTTGAATATCAAAATCGGAATTGGTGTTTTAACCGAGATTTCAAATTTCATTTTTCAAATTTGTGCACAGAGTTCAAAAACAGAATCGGGTGGAACAAGATTGGCATTCTGAATCTGAATAAAAAGAGATTCATTCCATTTTTTTCGCCAAGATCCAATTGCCATTGACGAAAGGCGGCCACGAATTCGGAACTTTAGAAAGAAAAGCTTCACGCAAAGACGCAAAGAAATTTGCACCTGAACTTTTCGCCTTGTTTTGCGAGATGCC
>CAYZGP010000072.1:0-5882 GCA_964478065.1 uncultured Pirellulaceae bacterium | reverse complement strand
CCGAACTGCGTGTGTGCAATGGTTGGTCAACGATTAAATGAGCGAGCATGACGCACGGAACGAATCATTTTCAGTGAACCGAATGAACGAGAAAGCGTAGCCCAGATTCTTGAATCTGGGTGGGAACGCACAAGAGGTAACTCGCATCCGATCGAATGAGTAAATGGAGTCTCAACACGGATGCTTCTTGCCGCTTCGCGGCACCGATTCAAGAATCGGTGCTACCCTGCTTTATCGGTCATCAATTTGAAACCATTATCCGTGCCAGTTCGGATTAGTTCCATCATCCGGTTCGCCGCTATACAAGAATAGCAACCGCCTTGATCCGGTTAAGCTCGCGAGGTCGGTTGAGTTACAAACGGTTGCTACAGGCCGCTTGGAAATAGGTGTTCGCCGTTTTTGCCGATTGGCAAATCGTCAACGGCTTCAACATGATCCATGCTCAAGTTCGCATAAAGATGAGGAAACAAATCACCGCCGCGCGACGGTTCCCACTTCAATGAATCGCCGAGCTTTTCCGGATCGACCGTGACAATCAATAAATCAAGCTGCCCCGCAAAATGCCTGCTCACCGTCTCCTTGACCTGGGCGGCATTGGAAAAATGAATGTAGCCATCTTCAAGGTCAATCGGTGCACCGACAAATTCGCCTTGCTCCTGGGCAACCGCCCATTGCTGGGCGGTTACGATCTTGTAGATGTACTCTTTGCTTAAACGATTCACGATTTTGGCTTAGCCTTCACTGGGTGCAGTTTCAACTGATTCAGCAGAAGCAGATTTAAGCGGAACCAGTGGGCCTTCTTCTGCAGCGATCTTGCGAATGTCTTCAGTGATTTTCATGCTGCAATATTTGGGACCGCACATGCTACAAAAATGTGCACTCTTAAACGTATCCTGAGGCAACGTTTCGTCGTGGTAGGCTTTTGCAGTATCCGGATCAAGCGAAAGTCGAAATTGCTCATTCCAGTCAAACTCAAAACGAGCTTTCGAAAGTGCGTCGTCTCGATCTTGAGCCCCGGCACGTCCGCGTGCAACATCGGCCGCATGGGCCGAAATTTTGTAAGCGATAACGCCCGCTTTGACGTCATCATTGTTGGGCAAACCAAGATGCTCTTTGGGCGTTACGTAACACAACATCGCAGCACCATGCCAACCTGCCATCGCGGCGCCGATCGCGCTAGTGATGTGGTCGTACCCCGGTGCAACATCGGTGACCAATGGGCCAAGCACGTAAAAAGGAGCACCGTTACAGATTTCAATTTGACGCTCGATGTTCATCTGAATCTGATGCATTGGGATGTGACCTGGCCCTTCGACCATGACCTGCGTGCCATTGTCTTGCCCACGCTTGGTAAGCTCGCCCAAAACATCCAGCTCAGCGAATTGTGCTTCATCACTCGCGTCGGCAATACTTCCAGGGCGAAGTCCATCACCAAGACTCCACGTCACGTCGTATTGCTTCATGATGTCACAAAGATCATCAAACGCTTCGTACAGTGGATTTTGCTTGCGGTGAACCATCATCCACTTGGCGATCAAAGAACCACCACGAGAAACGATGCCCGTCACGCGCTGAGTTGTTAAGTGCAAATGCTCCATCAACACGCCGCAGTGGATCGTCATATAGTCGACGCCTTGCTTGGCTTGATGCTCGACCATATCGAGAAAGTGCTGGGCTCGCATGTCTTCGATGTTTCCACCAAGCTCTTCAAGCATTTGATAAATTGGAACGGTGCCGATGGGAACAGGCGACGCATCAATGATCGCGGCGCGGATGTTGTCGATGTCTTTGCCCGTTGAAAGGTCCATCACGGTGTCGGCACCATGATGCACCGACGTGTGAAGTTTTTCCAGTTCGCCAGCAATGTCACTGGTTACGGCACTGTTGCCAATGTTCGAATTGATTTTGCATTTCGAAGCAATTCCGATGCACATCGGCTCAAGCTTCTTTGAGAGGTGATTGATGTTGGCAGGAATCACCATTCGGCCTTTGGCAACTTCTTCACAGATAAGTTCCGCCGTAAGGTTTTCACGCTTGGCAACAAATTCCATTTCGGGCGTGATTTCGCCAGCGCGAGCTTTCAAAATTTGAGTGGTCATCGAGACTCCAGTTTAATATGTCATCCGCGAGTTGCGGAGAAAGTTTTGCGTTAAAGAATGTTAATCGTAGACCAGCTTTAACGGCGGTCAAATTCGAAGCCAAACCCCAAACACTGGCGATTTGCTTGAAAAATGACACTTGATTCGCTCAACCAAAAATACTGATTGGAACAAGAACCAAACGTGATCCACACCATAGATTGGAACATATTTGCGGCGTTTCCGATATTGGCCAAATCGCGTCTTTGTGTTTCTGGTTCAGGCGAACTGAATTGGCTCGGATATTTTGCTACCAATTTTGGTCCGCAAAATGGACGATTTTTAAATCGTTTGGGGCGGGATACGATCCAACATTTGCGCGTAATGTGTTTTGACTTGTGACAAATCAATTTGGTTCAAAAAACTTGAATAGGTTAAGTAGCAAAGCAGGAACCTGATATCGTTCGCCCAAGACGGTAGAAAGACGGGCGGCGCACAAATTCCTTCTTCAGCAAAATGCCCGATCACAGGTAAGTCCTCTAAATCCATCTTGCCGCAAAACAACAACCGCAAACAATCCGCTCGGCCAGCTGAGACCATCGTGCGTAAAAAATTGTGCACCCGAATCAAGCCATCGAGGTAAACGATGTCTTTGGTAAACGGAGCTCCACCGGTTAACAGTCCGCCGCGAAAAACTCGTCGAGTATTTTCGAAAGCCTGTTCCTCTCGGCCAATTCGTTCAAGGAAGTAGTGGTAGACTTCCAAAAAATCAGCACCATCGACTGCCATTTGAATCGCGATCACTCGGTCGGCCAATCGTCGAAAGCGATCGAGGTCCATCGATCCGGTGATGAATTCAGCAAAAACAGCCAGCCCTTCCTGGGTCTTGGTGGCCCCCGGATGGCTGGCCCCAAGCACGCGCAAGTTTTCTTGCGCAAGCCCGTTCAAAGATGTCCCAACGTGAATATGGGCTTCATGGTTAATCAGTTGTCGCACATCACGATCGGTAAACACGGCTCCGTTACGAATCCGAATTCTCGATGGCCCCGCCAGCGCGTTGGCCGAAAGTTCGTCAACGACCTGAACGTTGGGCGCGAACTCGCCAAAGTGCCGTTTGACTTCTATTCGCATTTCCTGGGCAAGCGCCTGGGCGGAAACGGTTGCGTCAGCAGGAACCCCCAAATCCAATCCTTTGAATTCATCAAAGGCGTTGTCGAACTGCACCGCCAGATCGAGCGAAGTATTTTCGGCATCGGCAAGCGTATCTTTAGGTGCGCCATAAAGTTCAGAGGAATATTTAAAAAAGTCGACCGTACCACTGGCTGCCAACATTTTTGCGCTGGTCTCGACGTTGTAGGCCGTTAAATTCAGCCACTCGTTTACCATCGGAGTAAACCGAAACGAGCTACGTGCCAAAACCAATCTTTCGAGGGCTTCTGTCGGATCAAAACTCGGATACTCGACCTGAGGAAGCTCCTTGGCTTTTTGAGCAAAGAATTTTTCACGCACGGAATTGGGCCAGGAAACGTGGGTGAGAATCCGAATCGATTTTGTGGCCAAGTAGAGCAGGCCACACGCGTTTCTAATTCTTTTGATCTCTCGTTCAGTCGCCATGAAGCCGCGCTGGAAAGGTGGAATGCAAACTTAATTGAATTTTCATTAGTAAGGTAATGGATATTCAAGAATCAATCACTGCCAATCGAGACGCATGTCAAAAAGCAAATACGAAACGTTTAACCCGACAAAACAAACCGACTAAAAAGTCGATTCCAATAATTCTTTTTTGGCCAAAGATCACACGCTAAATTTTGAAGGCAAGATTCGCGTTCAACATGACGCGTTTTTCTCATTCTGGGCAAAAACAACGCGATTCAGGCCAGAGTTCAAACTGGCCGACATTAACAATGGCAAATTTGAGCGGTACAGTTTGCCCAATGACTGAGCGAACTGAATGATGGCTCACAATCCAATCAGCCTAAATTCAAAAGATGGAATCAGTTTTTTGCAGGAACTTGGGCATAAAAAAACGAATCAAACAAAAAGAAGCAATCGCGACAAAGCTTCCTTTTCTCAGCCATTCAATCCCATTACGATATTAGCTAGGCGATCGGCTCTTTAGAGAGCCATTAACATTAAGAAATCAATGCCTACGACAGGTTAAAGGTGCACGGCAAAGTTGGTACGAGTTCAGCTACGCCCCACCATTACTTGGACGCTGAAAATAATACTGGAGACATAAACGTGAACGAACTTCTTTCTAACTTTCGATTGTCGAATCTTTTCGCATTTGCGATTTGCCTTTGCTTGATCTTTCCCGGTTTGAACCTCGCCCAAGACGACGACAAAAAGGGTGATAAGGACGAGACTAAAGTTGAGGCAAAAGCCGACCAGGATAAGGATGATGATCAAGACTCAGATGAAAAGGAGTCCGATGAAAAAGAGGACGACGAAGAAAAAGAACCCACACTAAAGATTGGCTCCAAAGCCCCGGCCATCGATATCGAAGATTGGATTAGTGACAATGACGGCCTGTTCGAACATATCACTGAATTCGAAGAAGGAAAAGTTTACGTAATCGAATTCACTTCGATCTTGGATCGCGGTTCACTCTCAATGGGCATCAACGAAAGACTCCAACGAAAACACGAAAATGATGACGTTCAAATCATTTCGATCTGGGCTCACAATCGCCGCTTCGTTGAAAACTTTATGAAGCGGGAAATTCCCAACGACTCCGAAGGGCGAACATTTGGCGATTTGACAGGAATTTACTGTGTGACCTCAGATCAAGACGGCTCGGTCGCAAAAGACTATTTTGCTGCTGCAGGCCAAGTCAGGTTACCCACCTCTTTTATCATTGGAAAGACGGGCAGGATCGAATGGATCGGCCAACCTTTTGGGTTGGAAAAACCACTTGAGCAAGTTGTCGAAGAAAAATGGGACCGAGAAGCTTTTAAGCCAAATTTTGCGTTCCAAACAGCCATGGGAAGTATTAGTGATAAGATTGGGAAAAAGCTGGTTCGACAAGACTTTGATGGCGCAATCGATTTACTCGAAAAAAATATCGAGAAGTATAAAGATGATGAAGAGAGATACTTGCTCAATCTCAACGCGATTAAATCCAGTGTGATTGAACAAAAAATCGGTATTTCCATTCGTGAATTCCTTCAAGACGATGATCAAGAAGGAGCGTTGGAGAGACTTAATGAGATTATCGATGAGTCTGAAAACAACGACGTTGTAACTGAGGCAAGCAAAATCCGCATTAGTTTCCTCGCGCGGTTCAAGATGGACGGAGCCGCCGATGCGATGAAAGAATTTGCAGAGAAACACAATGACGATTCAGAAAAGCTGAACAATATGTCTTGGGAGTTGTACGAACTCCACGAAGCGCTAGGGGTCGAAATGGACGTGCTTAAGGTATGCCTGAAAGCTGCCGAACGAGCCGTCAAACTTTCACCGGAAAAAGGCTACATCCAAGATACACTTGCCCATTTCGTATATATCGTTGAGGAGGATCTCGACCGTGCGATTAAGATTCAAAAGAAAGCTGTTGAGTTGACAGAAAAAGAATCGACATCAGATCTCAGCACCGACCAACTAAACGATCTCAAAGCGTTTCTCACCAAGCTTGAAAATGAACGCAAAAATGGCAAAAAGAAGAAACCAGCTAAGCCAAAAGAATCTGATTTCTAAAGGCCCTGAATTGCCTCACGGCGCACTCAGCTGATGCCTCCCGAAATTGTTAAACATAGAATCCTGCCCAACGAAACGTTAGGCAGGATTTTTCTATATCTGCTTGGT
>CAYZGP010000071.1:20358-30651 GCA_964478065.1 uncultured Pirellulaceae bacterium | reverse complement strand
TTTGCACCTCGACAACTACCGAGAGATGTGGCCGTACCGAGATTGGGTTGTCCAAGCGTACAACGACAATCTTTCTTACAAAGAATTTACGATCCAACAGCTGGCTGGCGACATGTTGGACAACCCGACCGACGATCAAATAATCGCCTCTGGATTTAATCGTGCCCATGTGACAACCGCAGAAGGCGGCTCGATCGTCGAAGAAGTCTACGTCCGCAACGTCGTCGATCGCGTCTCAACAACGGGAACTGTTTTCCTTGGCCTGACAGTTGGATGCGCCCAATGTCACGATCACAAGTTTGATCCGATTTCGCAAAAAGAGTTTTATCAACTTTTCGCGTTCTTCAACAATATGGCCGACGAGCCGATGGACAAAAACATCAAGAATCCGCAACCTGTTTTAAAAGTCATGTCCGCCACTCAAAAAGCCAAACTTGCGGAACTTGAATCGGCAAAGGCAGACTCGAAAAGATTAATTGACGAGCTCATCGCAAAAATCGAATACGTCGATCCCGCAAGCGAAGAATCTGACGAAAAAAATTCGGATCAAAAAAAGAAGACTCCCGAAGAAATAGCCAAAGCAGAACAAGACAATCAGACAAAAACGCCAGTCGAGTTTGTGTGGGTCGATGACGACCAGCTTCCTACGGGAGCGAAAAAAGAACAGCAATGGAAGTACGTCAGCGCAGAAGACGGCCCAGTAAACACAGGACTTAAATCGCGGGTCGCAGAATCGGCCGGATTGATACAACATTTTTTCACCGGCGCCGCGGCACCCATCAAAGCCCAGAAGGATGACACGTTTTTTGCTTACGTTTACTTGGACCCGAAAAATCCACCATCTGAAGTCATGCTTCAATTCAACGATGGGAACTGGAACCATCGTGTCTATTGGGGCGCTGACAAAATTGATTGGGGGGCAAAGAAAACTCCCGCCCGTTTTTATGGAGGCGAGCTTCCCGAAACGGGAAAATGGATTCGCTTAGAAGTGAACGCCCAAGACGTCGGATTCAAGAAACTTACGTTGGTCAACGGAATGGCATTTACGCAGTTTGGCGGCAAGGCTTACTGGGACTCGGCAGGCATTGTTTCAAAGATTGAGCAATCGGGCGAATTCAAAAGCTTGAAAAAGTGGCTGGTGATGGCTCGGCAAACAAAAGGCGTTGGTCTTCCCAATGACATCAAAGCCCTCGTCAACAAAGCTCCTGAAAAGCTTGTCGCCCCGGCAAAAGAAAAAATCCGCAAACATTTTTTAGCAAACATCAATCCTGAGACGTCAAAGACGCTTGTCGAGCCAAGAAAGAAATTCAACGCGAACGAAAAATCTTTGAATGACTTTCTCGCCCAAATACCTACAACGCTCATTTCAAAAGAAAACAAGAAACTCAAAAAAGCGTTCATGCTCAACCGCGGCGAGTACGATCAAAAGGGCGAAGAAGTTCAACGCTTGACTCCGGCAGCGCTGCCTAAATTCGCCGACGACATGCCTGCCAATCGACTTGGATTCGCAAAATGGCTAACCTCCGGAAATCATCCGTTGACAGCCCGTGTTGCCGTTAACCGTTACTGGCAGCAGGTTTTTGGAACCGGCATTGTGAAAACTTCAGAAGACTTTGGTAGCCAGGGCGACGTGCCAAGCCATGCCGAGTTGCTTGACTGGTTGGCAAACGATTTTGTCGAAAACGACTGGGACGTTCGGCGATTGATGAAAATGTTAGTGATGTCTGCAGCTTATCGACAATCTTCAGTCGTGACCGATGACTTGCTTGAGCGAGATCCGGAAAACCGTTTACTTGCACGTGGCCCGCGTTTTCGATTGGACGCGGAAATGCTTCGCGACCAAGCTCTTTCGATCAGCGGATTATTGGTCCCGACGATGGGTGGCCCGAGTGTCAAACCGCCTCAGCCAGACGGGCTTTGGTTTGCTGTTGGCTATTCCGGATCAAATACGGTCCGTTTTGCAAAGGACTCTGGCGCTGACAAAGTGCATCGTCGCAGCCTTTATACTTTTCTAAAACGCACATCGCCTTCGCCGCAAATGAATACTTTCGACGCGCCTTCGCGAGAAGAATGTCGTGTCCGCCGCGAACGAACCAACACGCCACTTCAGGCTTTGCTGCTAATGAATGATCCTCAATACGTGGAAGCCGCCCGGCATTTCGCCCAACTGCTCGTGGATCAAAAAACCGAAAAGAAAATTTTGTCTGACGCAGAAAAAATTCAATTTTTGTATTCCCGAGCGATGGGGCGACCGGCAAAGGATTCTGAATTGGCGATCATCGAAACAAACCTCAACCAGCAGCGTGATGAATTTGCGGCAAAAATTGATGAAGCTAAAAAGTTGATTGCGATTGGAGAAACACCAGCGGATGAAAAATACGACGCGGCAGAGCTGGCTTCCTGGACTATCGTCGCAAACTTAATCATGAACATGGACGAATTCGTTACCAAAAACTAAATCAACGATTATGAATCCAGATCAATACATCAAAACAGAAACTCGCCGACAGTTTTTTCGCAAAGGCGCGTTGGGGCTGGGCACGGCGGCGCTTGGATCGTTGCTTGCCAGTGGAGTATCGGCTCAACAACCGACTTGGCGTGCGGAAAGCAGTGGCGGCATCCCGGCGTTACCCCACCATGCGCCAAAAGCCAAACGTGCGATTTACCTGTTCATGTCGGGAGCTCCTTCGCAGCTCGACATGTACGACTATAAACCCAAAATGCAGAAACTGTTCGACACGGATCTGCCGGACGAAATCCGCAAAGGCCAACGGCTGACCACGATGACGTCAAAGCAATCGCGGTTTGCGGTCGCACCAACTATTTTCAACTTCAAGAAATATGACAATGGCGGTGACGGGAAATGGGTTAGCGAACTCTTGCCGCACACGACGAAAATTCTTCCGGAACTCGCTTTTGTCAAAAGTGTCTGGACAGAAGCGATCAATCACGACCCTGCAATCACTTACATTTGCACAGGCAATCAGCTCCCGGGTCGGGCAAGCCTCGGAGCGTGGTTGAGCTACGGCTTGGGAAACGAAAACGAAAATCTTCCCGCGTTCGTTGTTTTGAATTCGACTTGGACCGGAAGAAAAGAGGCTCAAGCGTTATTCAACCGACTATGGGGAAATGGCTTTCTCGAGTCGCGCCACCAAGGCGTATTGATGCGAAACGATGGCGACCCTGTTTTGTTTTTGAAAAACGCGGCAGGGATCAGCTCGGCAATGCGAAGGCGGATGCTTGATTCGCTTAGAGAGCTCAATCAGGAGACGCATAAAACGTTTCACGACCCGGAAACCGAAGCCCGCATCGCGCAATACGAAATGGCGTTTCGAATGCAGTCTTCGGTGCCAGAATTGGTTGATCTTTCTGACGAGACCGAATCTACATTGGCACTTTATGGTCCCGACGTAAAGAAACCGGGAACGTTCGCCTACAACTGTTTGCTTGCCCGGCGGATGGCCGAACGTGGTGTTCGTTTGACGCAAATTTTTCATCGCGGCTGGGACCAACATGGAAATTTACCGAAAGACCTTCCCAATCAGTGTCGTGACATTGATCAGGCAACGTACGGCTTGATCACCGATATGAAACAGCGCGGTTTACTTGATGACACCTTGGTTGTTTGGGGAGGAGAGTTTGGCCGAACGATTTATTGCCAAGGCGGTTTGACGAAAACGAATTACGGACGCGATCACCATCCTCGCTGTTACACGATGTGGATGGCAGGCGCCGGTATCAAAAGAGGCGTCGTGCATGGAGAGACAGACAATTTTTCTTACAACGTCGTCAAAGATCCGGTGCACATCCGCGACATCAACGCGACGATTTTAAATCTACTTGGCATTGACCACAAACGGTTCTCCGTTAAACATCAGGGGCTGGACCAACGGCTGACGGGTGTTGAAGAAGCCCATCCGATCCGCGCGATCATGGCGTGACGCTCGACCACATTCGGGAAACCAGACATCCAGGCATTGCGATTGCTTCGTCCAAAGGTGGCTTTGTAAATTAGTTCGTAGTGCCGGTTCTTGGTCAACGCGACGCTTTCGCAGTCGAGTCCAACAAAAACCGCAGAATAGAGAGAGCTAAATAGCGCAATCACTGTTAGCCTTTGATTGCGCCAATGAAAGAAATTCAACAAAAATCAAAATCATGTCCCAAACCAATCCACAATACATCGAACTTTGCAAACACGTTCGCGAAACAAGCTACCTTCAATCCACTTCGGCACTTCTGGAGTGGGACCAGCAAACCAAGCTCCCTTCTGGCGCTGGAAAATACCGTAGCGAACAAATCACTTTTCTCGCTGGGCAAATTCATGCGCGACGTACCGACCCGCGAATCGGAGAATTGATCGGCGAACTTTCGCAATCGCCATTGGCGGCGGATGAGACTACTGACGCCGGCGCAACCATCCGTGAGCTCAAACGGGAATATGATAAACGCATTAAACTCCCAACCAGTCTCGTGGAAGAGCTGGCCCGAGCGGCATCCGTTGGTCAGTCCATGTGGGTCAAAGCTCGAAAGGAAAACGATTTTGCCAATTTCGCGCCGCAGCTAAAGAAGATTTTTGAACTTAAAAAATCCCAGGCCGAAGCTCTTGGCTACGATGATTGTCCTTACGACGCTTTGTTGGATGAATATGAGCCGGGTGGAAAGACGGCAGAAGTCTCCGAAGTTCTTGACGCACTGCGAGTTGAGCTTGTTCCGTTGGTGGCCGAAATTAAAGACAGTAGCGTAACTCCGCAAACGGAAATTTTAAAACGCAAGTTCCCAGTCGACGCCCAGAAAGTTTTTGGTCGCGAAGCCTCAGAGAAAATCGGATTCGAATACGACCGTGGCCGGCTCGACATTACGCACCATCCGTTTTGTACCGAAACAGGGCCAAACGATTGCCGCATCACCACGCGTTACGATGAGAACTTTTTTAACTCCGCGTTTTTTGGCACGCTTCATGAAGCCGGACACGGAATTTACGAACAGGGTTTGCGTGGCGATCATTATGGCTTGCCGCCGGGACAATATTGCAGCCTTGGTATTCACGAATCTCAATCGAGACTTTGGGAAAACCTGGTCGGCCGTAGCATTAGTTTCTGGCAACACTTTTACCCAAGAGCACAGCAGCTTTTTCCAGAAGCACTTGCGGATGTTCCGCTTAACGATTTCTATCAAGCCATCAATAGCGTTTCGCCGTCATTAATTCGAGTCGAAGCCGATGAAGCAACTTACAATTTGCACATCATCATTCGGTTTCAACTTGAGCAAGCGATCATCAATGGAGATTTGGATACGGACGACCTGCCAGCGGCTTGGAATGAAAAATATGAAACGTATCTTGGAATCACACCTCCATCGGATGCTGATGGAGTGTTGCAAGATGTCCACTGGAGTGCAGGATTAGTTGGGTACTTTCCGACCTATTCGCTCGGCAATCTCTATGCCAGCCAATTCTTTGACACGGCAAACAATGAACTTGGTGATTTGGATTTGAAATTTCGCGAAGGTGATTTTGGTGGATTGAAAAAATGGTTGAATGAAAAAATTCACCATCATGGTAAGTGCTTGTCGGGTCCGGAATTAGGACGGCAAGTGACAGGGAAGGAAATTTCTCATGACTTATTGATCAAGCAATTGCGAGAGAAACTTTCACCAATATACGGGCTGTAACAGCAAAGTTTTAATTTAGATAGTTTGCACTGGCAGTTTTACCAGTGTCTTAAATGGAAGCGAACTCGTATAATTTAGCAACACTCATGACGCTCCTTTTCACCCAGGAACGATGGAAGACCACCACCCCAATACCGATGTCATTGTCGCCAATTGCTTGAACTGCAAAGGTTTGGTTCGTGTTCCAATCGATGCGCCTTCCAGTTCGCAGGTAAAGTGCCCGCGCTGTTCGATTACTTATACGCTTGCCCAGATAATCAATGAGTCAATTCCTCAACTAGAAATTTTGCCACCTGAGCCAGCGCCAGAGATCATTCCAAGAGTCGATCAAGTATTGGAAAAGAAAACTAAGACAGGCGACGAGGCGAAAGAGGAAGGCAAGAAATTTGTCGTTCCTGTTCAATTGGCCAAAGGGGCGCGGAAATCGCGTCGGCGTCGTCGATCAAGTGAGTCAAATGGGTCGAGCTCTTCAGGCCGTCGACGGTCAAGCTCATCATCTTCGCGATCATCATCTTCAAGTGAAATAATCTCGGAGCGTTCAGAATCGACCAGTCGACCTGAAAGAGCTGAACGATCGAGGACGCGGCCGAAAAAACAGGCAGGTGGTATCGGCGAGGTTGTGAAGATTGTTGTCGGTGGCGCGTTGGCTCTTCCGATTGCCTATTTCATAATCATGTGGGTGTTCAACAAAGATCCTTTGGGCATGGCGCCGTCCCTAAGCAACACCGTTCCGTTCGTGGTTCCAAAATCGCTTCGTGAAAGCGATGTTCCTTCCGATGAAAATAGTGAAGCGACAAATGGCGAAAGCGAAAAGGTAGCAGCGGAAAACAATCGCGATTCAGATTCCAATGCAATTGCTGGTGGTGCTGACGACGAAGTAAAATCTCGCGGTGGAGTATCCGTCGATGCATTGCTGCAGGACGCCGCAAACAATGATCTCGCGTTTCCCAACGTAGACCCAGATTCGCTTAACAAGAAATAGTCTTTCGCTGTTGGCCTTTCTCTTTACAAGCCGCCATGAACAAGCGTATCGGTAGACTATTTCTTCTTAATACGCTTCGCCAATTCAGGCGGACAAGTCAGCTCGAATCGATCAAGCAACGCTTGGTAGTCTTTTACGGAGTTGATGTTTGTCATCGAATCAAGATTGGGATCAACATCCTTTAACTCGTTCACCGGTACTTTTCTGGCATCGAACACATCGGCAAGCTCGGAAACGCGAAGTTGCTTGTTCTCCAACCGCGCTTCGATTCGAGAATGTAAATCAGTTTGGTAAATCGCCGTCATTCCGTAAACTCTCGCACCGTCAACAGGCACGATTGCCGAGTGTTTACGACGATGCGAAATTAAGAACTGAATTAACTCTGGCTTAAGTAGCGGAACGTCACAACTGGTCACAAACGCCAATGGAACATTCCGATCGTCCAAACACTTGAGGCCAACTCGCATTCCTTCAAGTGGCCCCAAACCATCGCGTTCGTCTTGGAGCGAGATAATATTTCCTGCCAAGTGATGCGATTCTGAATTGATTCGCCCAACCAGGACCACGTGCCTGGCGACTTTTGAAACTTGTCGCACGACCAACTCAAGAAACGTTTGCCCGCGAAAAATCAATTCTGTTTTGTCGATCCCCAATCGCGTGCTTTGACCACCACACAACACAATCGCCCCCAACATGTCGCTTGGAAAGCTCGTTTCAGCGTCGGTTGGTTGGTCGTCAAGCATCTTTGTCGTGATTCAGTCGAGTGTTTAAAAGTGAACGTTGAACATGCCTTTGGAATAAGCGTTATTCAAGGATCGCGTAAAGTAAGTTAACCTAGCGGTCAGCTACAATCTGCCAAGTTCAATTCTTATTTTTGAAATTGGTCCAATAATCCTCCGAGCATCGTATGGCTCTCGTTTTAAATCAACAAGTCGAAACAACGATTCCGATCAAAGTAAAAGGGATCACGCCTGATCGTTTAGCGGGCAAATCGACAAACGAAATTGCGAAAACGTCGATCTGGCATGGCCGCCAGGAAGTTGAATTGGGAAGCCTGTTCTCGATTTCTGGCTCTTTGGACGATCATACGATTGTCTGGGAAGGCCATCTGAAATCCGTTCATCAGATCGGAGCCGCGATGCAAGCGGGAGTGATGCGAATTGCCACCGAAGCCGGCCGACACGTTGGCAGCCAAATGTCCGGCGGCGAGATCATTGCACAGTCAGACGTTTCAGATTTCCTTGGCGCCGAAATGACGGGCGGTTTGATTCGTGCCCAAGGAAATGCTGGGGACTCAGTTGGTGGAAATTATCCTGGCTCAAAATCTGGGATGAATCGCGGCACCATCCTCATTGGTGGCAACGTTGGAAAAGGCGTCGGGCAGTCGATGCGGCGAGGAACGATCGTCGTCAAAGGAAATACCGCAGTGCTACCGGGCTGGAACATGCGAGCCGGCACGTTGTTGGTGCTTGGCGAATGTGGCTCCGATGTTGGCGCTGGAATGACTCGAGGAACGATTGCCATTGCGGGACAGCTTCATTCGAACCTGTTGCCAACTTTTATTAAAGGCGGAACCCAACGAGTTCCCGTTTTACAAATGTTGGGTAACTGGTTGGTTAACCAAAAATTCGATTTCGACGCGGCGGTCTTAAAAGCAAACTTTCAAACATTCCACGGCGACCAACTGATGGGCGGTCGTGGCGAAGTGTTCATTGCTCAACCGTAAACAAAAAGCTTTTGCGCCGATGTCGTCGCCAGACAAGTTCTAAATCACCTATCGCGAAGGCCACTTCCAATGGGGAATGTCAAACGGATCGACGCCCAGCAACTGTGTCGCACCGAACGATTTTTCGAGCTCGAAATGGAAACACTGATTGCATTGCGAAAGCTCTTGAATCAATGGCTTGGCATGAGTCACCACAATAATTTGATTCTCAGCCGCGTATCGTTGAATCAATCGCCCCAACGCTGGCAGCAAATCCGGATGCAAACTTGTTTCAGGTTCGTTGAGTACCATGAGTTCGGGCGGACGGGGCGTCAACAATGCCGCGATCAGCAACAGATATCGTAACGTGCCATCCGAAAGCTCAGCTGTCGAAAGCGGACGGAGCATTCCGTTCTGCATCAGGGCGACCTCGAAACGTGAGTTGGGCGATTGAATCGTCAAACTCGATCCCGGAAACGCATCCGAAACGGCTTCGTCCAACCCGTCACCATCTCCGGTTTCGCGAATTGTTTGAAGTGCCGCGGCAAAGTCAGTTCCGTCGCCAGACATGACCGGAGTATAAGTTCCAATCTGCCCACGCCGCGCCGGAGCGTCAATATCAGAACGGAAGTGGTCATAAAACCGCCAAGACCGAATTGTGTCTCGCAACAAAATGATCTCCGGCGCGTTTACCGGATCCGAATACTCGGTCAACATGCTCGAATAATTTGTCAACGGAGTCTTCACGTCTTCCCATTTCCGATTGGGGCGTACGCGTAAATTGCAACCGCGACGGTCGGCGTACAATTCCCGCGCAGTCAATCCGCGGCCACGAAACAAACATTCTCGTTTGATTATTGGATCCAACTGAAACGCGGATCTGCTTGGGGCAGCGAGCCCCAGATCAATCGTATAACTTGAATCATCTGTTTTGAATCCAAGCCGTAAACTGACTGGCTTTTTTCTCTTTGTCCCTTGAACAGGATACGTTCCATCCAACACTTCACGCGAGAAAGATTCAGGGCCAGCCCAAAGCGTTGAATTCAATCCGCCTTCATTGGCAAGCGATTGAATGAGACGCCCATCGGCTGTCGCGGCCAGCAAACGCAGGGCCCGGTAAATACTTGACTTACCACTTCCGTTTGGGCCAGTGATTAAATTCAACGAACCAAGCGAAAGAACAATATCTTTTAACGAGCGATATCCTGAAATGGCAAGGGTGTGAAGCATGGACTGGTTGTTTCAGTTGGAATCGAATTCACGAACACAATCAAAGTTACTTGCATAAAAAAAGCTGGCCAGCCAATTCAGGCCAACCAGCATTTTATTAGTCTCAAACGGTGTTCGCTAACAAATTAACTCCCAAATGGATCGTCACCGAACGGGTCATCCGAAGCAGGTTTGGCTGGAGTTTTTGCTGGTGCGTCCTCACCAAACGGATCGTCGGAGGTGGGGGGAGTTTCAGTGGCTGGCTCGCCAAACGGATCATTTGACGTTGGTTTAGCGGCAGGAGATGCTTCGCCGAACGGGTCGTTGGATTTTGGTTTTTCCATTTGTTCTTTGGCAGCTGGCTTGTCTTCGCCGAACGCGTTGGATTTTGGTTTATCCATTGACATTTTTTCTTTTGCAGCCGGTTGCCCAAATACATCATTGGTCATCTCAGGGGCTGCCTCAGCCGTATTGCCAAAAATATCGTCTGACGTTTCTTTTACTTCCGCTTGGGTTGCTGCTGCGCCACCAAACATATCCCCTGCCGCAGCTTGTGCTTGGGGTGTTGGTGGTGCTGTTGCTCCGCCAAAAATTGATCCCGACTGTGGCGATTTTGCCATTGAATCTGTGGGAACCAAGGGGTCAGCTGTCTCGGCCATAGCAGGTTTTGCTGCCATCGGAGAAGGCGTTTCCATGGTAGATTTCGCTGCCATAGGAGATTCCGCTG
>CAYZGP010000071.1:16848-20258 GCA_964478065.1 uncultured Pirellulaceae bacterium | reverse complement strand
ATGATTGGCTGTGAAATGATCGGGTCAGAAATGATGGATTGCGGGTACGCGGTCGTACCAGCGGTAAAAGTGCCGGTGCCCATCCCCATCGCGTTCTTGCGTGCGTCTTCAATTTTCATTCGCATGCCGCCTTGGACGCGTTCAAGAGATCGCGAAACGTATTTTGAACGGCCCTTCCTGCCCGACGCTTCCACATAAGCGCCTTGTTGAAAATCAGCATCGGCAGCAGCGCTGTTTCCCGATCCCATTTGGGCCAAGCCGCGGAAAAAATACGCGCGGGCGTCTTGAGAATTTTCACCAATGGCAGTGTTGAATGCATTGACCGCTTCCTGGTGGCGACCACTAAAATAAAGATGTACACCATTGCCATAAGCGTTGTTGGAACTTCTGGATTGAGCCTGAGCGAATCCACATGGAATCAACAACGTCGCTGCCGCAAGCAGCAAGATCGTTTTCTTTAACATTTCGATACACCTAATAGAATGAGGTTTATTTTTGTCTTTTTTGATTAGCTATTCACAATCCATACGAAGAGAAGCGTCCGTTGCATCGCACTTCAAGATAACGACGTTCCGTTTTTGCCACAAGGAAGCACAATTTTCGCGTGGAAAAAAGCGGCAAACAAGAGAATCTGGGCTGCAAACGGGATGGCATTTTGCCCAGCTTGAGCGAATTGACCAGCCGTGTACAGTCCTTGGTGAGCAATAGTCTCCGACCGCTAGTCTCTACCACTTAGGGTAGTTGTATTCTTTGTTGTCAGCTTGGAAGTCGTCGTGAGTCAGGCCAACGTTTAGTTTGAGATCGGTGTAGTAATATTTTTCCAGCAAAGGCGGTTGTCCGCCTTCTTTTTCAGGCCAAAGATAAGCCTCATAAGCGATAGGAATATTCTTGGAGTCATCGATATAAATTCGAGCGATGTGGTTTTCAAAGTGATCGCGTTTGACGGGGTGGACGACTTCGAAAACTGTGCACTTTACGCCGTTGACTTCTACATTGCGTTTTAGCTTTACCGTACACTCGCCATGCTCTTGACTATTTTTCGTCAATTCAGCCATCTTGAGCATCAAGTTTCGAAAGCCAATTTCTCGAATCGGGTGGAGGTTGCCATCCATCGCCAGCGTCCCGTCTGGATCAAGGTAGAATATCTTTAAATTCATCATCCCGGTCGTATGGGCGACCAAGTTGCCTTGGTGCCAACCGTCTACCCAAATGGCTTCTTGTCCAACGTTTGCTTTGGGTTTTAGAAACAAAGTGTAGACAGAAAACGGAATGTCTTTCTTACCTTCTAGTTCACCCACCGAACGGGCGTGACGGATTTTGCAAAACACATATTTCTCATCCTGCAATTTCCCTTTGACACGCACTTGGCTGACGAGCGTCGTCGTGTAATCCTGAATGTTCTTGTCAATCTCGGCCAAACTCAGTTGGGCGATCTCTGCCAGCGGATCAAATGGATGCTCGGCTTGGTCAATTATTTTCTGATTGACTCGAGCGGTGACTGCTCCCTTGGGAAGTTCGCTTTCAACAACATTGGGGTCGCTGTTTGTATCCGCACTGTTTTGATCAGAATTATCTGAATTGGAATTGCTCCCCGAATTCCCTGTGCCGTTATCAGTCGAGGAAATGGAAAGCGGCTTTGTTCGATCCAGGTCGACATCAGGGCGCGAGTAGATTTGAAGCAAATACAGCCCCACGCCAGCCAGCCCAAAAAAGGCAAGCAGCTTGACCGTCAGGCGTCCCCATGAGAATCGACGAACCGAATTCTCTTGCGGGGAAAGTTTATTTGATTCGGATCCCATAAAATCAAATACTCTTAGCGGGCTGCAAAGGTTTCAGCGAACTGCAAAATCCATTTGTCCAGCATGGTTTCAAACGTTTCTTGCTTCGCGTGCTCAATTTCCTCAAAGTAATTCCATGAGAAAATCTCCTTGTCACGAATCGTTCCTTTGCCGGCGATATTGACGACGTTGAACTCGTTCTGTGGCCGGACAGTAATCTCGACTCGCGTGAAAAAGGAACCAGCACGGCCATCCGGGCCACGGTCGATATCGTTTCGCTTTACCGCTCCACCCCAACCACGCGTTCCATAAATGGTTTCGTAGTCAAACCCAGGAAAATGATTGGCCATTTTCTTGAGGCCTGCCTCGATGTGCTCCGAAAGATTCAAGCGGAATTCGTTGTGGCGATTTCGCAAATCCTCGGAGGTGAGAGCAGCCTTTTTCTGAGCGTTCTTGCTGGCCGAGTTACGGCTTTGACCACGCTCGATGGCTTTCTGGAGTTTATCTTCAAAGTCCATCTTTATTAAACGCGAGAAAAAAGTAGTGCGGAAATTATTGTCAACCAAAAACAAAACTAGGTCACGGTTGATTATTTAAGAAGACGACGGGGGCAAAGACAAGAGCAAAACCGCCTTCAAATTTTGAAGAATTGATATTTCAAAATCAAGTTTCAAAATAAAGTCTGTTCAAACCTGAATTCTTAAGTTCAAAATCCCGTGTCCGTTAGGACTTCGGATTCTCTTTTTCTTTAGCAGAGTCCACTTTCTTGCTAGGCTTTTTGCTAACGAATTGAGCCAGATCAGAGAAAGACCGCATCGGTTTGGTGCCTTCCAGCATCTCTTCGGTAATCGGAGCGACTGGTGCAGGCGGTTTCTTGCGCGGTTTATATTCACGGCGCGGAGCCGATTTTCCCTTTGCCCCTTTACCGCCGTACTTGTTTCCAAACTTCGTCGTTTGGCTTGCTCCATACTTGCCAGGCTTATTGGGCCCCTTGGAGCCATGCTGACGATCTTTGGATGCTGCGGCATCCCGACGTGGCCGACGTTGCGGGCGTTTGGATCCCGGTCGAATCGCAGTAAGTTTTACCCGACGGCGTTCAGAATCCACTTCGGAAACCCAGACTTTCATCACGTCACCGACGGCAAAGAACCGATGGGGGTCGCGAATGAAGTGGTTGGACAACTGACTAACGTGAACTAGCGAACTTTCTCCCAAGCCAATATCCACGAACACGCCAAAATCAACTACGTTGACGACTTGGGCATCGAGTTGCATTTCTGGTTTAAGGTCGTCGACTTTGATAATGCCTCTGCGGAAAATTGGTTTGGCGGTTTTGTCACGCGGGTCCCAATTTGGACGCTTGAGCGCCATCACGATGTCTTTGACCATTAAATGCCCAACGGAATGCTCGGCGACCAACTGATCGATTTCAACTTCCAAAATGCGTTTAACGACTTCTTTTCGTTTAGCGGCCTGCTGTTGGGTTTCGTGATTGACTTTAGGTTTAGCTGGGACTGGTGCCGGAACTGGGGCTGGCTTTGGTGTTTCCGTTTCCGCTGCTGGTACTTTTTTTGCCTCTGCTTCTGCTGCCACAGGTTCTGTAGCTCCCGCAGGGGCAGTTGTAGCGGGAAC
>CAYZGP010000071.1:5546-16748 GCA_964478065.1 uncultured Pirellulaceae bacterium | reverse complement strand
CTGCTTCTGCTGCCACAGGTTCTGTAGCTCCCGCAGGGGCAGTTGTAGCGGGAACGTCAGCTGCAACCTCAGTGTTTTCGACCGACGAAGTTTCAGTTGGTGTGGCTGCAGCGCCTTCTGTGGCTTCTGCAGGAGTTATTTTTTCCGCTGGAGTTACTTCAGCTTCCTGGGCAGTTTCAGTTTTTGCAGCAGGAGCTTCCGTAGCTGGAGTTTCTGAAGCCGCAGTCTCTGTAGCCGGCGCCGGAGTTTCGGGAGCCGAAGTTTTTGCATTGGCGGTCGGAAACAAATCTTCGATCGTACCTTGAGCTCGCTTTAGTAAATCGTTGGCGATCTCGTAACTCTCTGGGTGAATCGAAGTCGCATCAAGCGGACTGTCACCACCATAGATTCGCAAGAAACCGGCGGATTGCACGAACGTTGCGTCGCCAAAGCCGCTGACTTCTTTGAGTTGATCACGGTTGACGAATTTCCCGTTGGCCTGTCGATACTCAACCACCCGACGAGCCGTCAAAGCGTTAAGCCCGGAAACGTATTTCAACAACGAAGGGCTGGCCGTATTGACGTCGACGCCGACTTGATTGACGCAAAAAGCAACCACGATATCAAGCGAGTCGCTGAGGTGTTTGGCTTTGACATCGTGTTGGTACATTCCTACGCCGATGTTGGCGGGCGCGATTTTTACCAACTCGGAAAGCGGATCCTGAAGACGGCGGCCAATTGAGACTGCGCTTCTAATCGACGGTGCTGCTTGGGGCAATTCCTCGCGGCCAATTTCACTGGTCGAATAAATGCTGGCGCCCGCTTCGTTGACCATCACGTATTGAACGCTGTCTTCTTTGAAGTGCTTGGCGATTAGGTCCGAAACCATTTGTTCGGTTTGACGACACGCCGCACCATTTCCAATGGTGATCACGTCAACGGAATGTTTCTGAACCCAAGCCGTAATTTTCGCGACGCCTTCTTCGCGTCGCGTTACGTTCCCGACGACAAAAACGTGACCAGAGTCCAGCAGGTTTCCACATGGATCCAACACCGCAACGGAACAACCGCGTTTGAACCCCGGATCGATTGCCAATACGGTCTTGTTTCGAATCGGCGGCTGAAGCAAGAGGCTGCGAAGGTTGTTGGCAAACACTTCAACAGCGTGTTTTTCAGCTGTTTCGGTAAGTTCACGCCTGATTTCACGCTCCAAGCTTGGCACAATCATGCGATTAAGTGCATCTGCAGAACACTTTTGCAAGAATTCTTTAAACGGATGTTCGGCAGGCACCAAGGCTTCGGTCGAAGTCGTGTTGAGCTTCTCATCTTCAACCACGATTTTGACTTTGAGTTTACCGGCACGTTCACCGCGATTAATTGCGAGCACTCGGTGGTTTGGAATTTGTTTTAGTGACTGCTGAAAGTCTTCGTAATCTTTGTACGGATTTTCAACGGCCTTTTTCTTCTTTTTCTTCTTTTTCTTTTTCGGTTTGACAGGTGCTGCTGCCTCAGTTTTAGCGCCGGACTGGGGTGCAGCGTCGGACTCAGGCTTTGCATCCGCTGCTGATTGCGCGTTGCCCCCCGCTGACGGTGTTGCATCGGTCGATGGCGTTGCATCGGCGGTCGATGGCGATGGTGTTTGGGCTGCTGGAGCCGTTTCACTGGTCGCTGCCAGTTGTTCTACCGTTGGCGCCTCAACTGGTGTTTCCTGGCTTGCTGGCGAATCAGCCGTTGCAGCGTCTGCTTTTTCTTCAGCCGTGGTAGGTTTTAGGGGCGCAGTTTCTGCAGCCGCAGATTCTGTTGGAGCTTGTGGCAATGCGGCAGAAACAACTTTCGCTTCCGTAGTCCCTTCTTCAGGTTTCGTTTCAGCTGGTTTCGTTTCAGCTGGCTTCGATTTACTTGCTTTTGCTTCGACAGGCTTCGATTCACCAGAATTCGATTCAGCGGGTTTGTCTTTAGCGGGGTTGGCTTCTTCACTTTTTGGTTCAGCCGGTTGGACCGACTTAGTTGTGAGCTTGCCTTCGTTCCACATTATCTTTCGAAGCGAACTTCTTAACTCGTCGTTCTCGGCAAAGCGTTCGGCAAGCAAATCGCCTACGCCTTTAATGACTTCGTCTACCGAATTAAGACCTTTGTCAACGCGAACGAAATCGGTAGCGCGTGTAGCTAAATCCAGATCGGGAGTTGAACCCGAAAAAATATCTTCGGCAAGTGGCTCAAGGCCTTGTTGGCGAGCCAGCGAAGCGCGGGATTGTTTCTTTGGCTTGAACGGTAGGTACAGATCTTCAAGTCGACGACTTGACGAAGCCCGGTTGATCAGCGACTTGATCTCATCGGTCAGCTTGTTTTGAGATTCAATCGATTTAACGATAAACGCTTTGCGTTCACCTAACGCACGAAGTTGGGCGACCCGTTGCTTGACAGCAAGAATTTGTTGTTCGTTGAGACCACCCGTCAGATCTTTTCGAAAACGAGTGATGAAAGGAATCGTGTTTCCTGAATCAAGCAACTCAACTGTTTTTTCGATCTTCTCGGGCGGGAGTTTCAAATCGCGCGCCACTATAGCTAGGTCAACTTTCATGGGGTCATCCGATTTCGGATTATCCGGTGGGGTCGTTGTTGGCAAAGTCTTGCCCTGGATCTGGAGTTCGAAAAAGCGCGGTTAACCAAATTAAACCCCGCCGAATTAGTGAAGTTTATCATGGTAAAGGGCTTGGGGAACAGGGGCAAACCATTCCTCCATCTTTTGAGACTTGATCTGCTGCCTTCTGTGGCCAAATTGATTTAATCAGTTGGTTGTTACGCCCGTTCACCGATCAATCGTTTGGGATGTGATTGGGGCGTCTGGAACTATGTCCTCACCCCCAAACTGCCTCATCGGCCCGTTTTCCCGCGATTTTAGGGTTTATCCCTCAATCATATTCTGACGAACCAAATCGCACGACTGGCATAACGCGACCATTCTTCAGTCAACAACGTTCCAATGCTCACGAATTTCGACAGTTTTTCCACACAAGCTAAATAGGAACCAACATTTCTAGGAAATAAGCCTCCCATCCACACAAACTACTCGTCCTCTGCGTCATTTAACGCCGTCAATTTCAATTTCGCTATGGCAACCGCAAGCTCCAACAAGAAACCTGCACTCCTTGGTTCATCGAAACAAAAAGGGAGTACGCGCGATTTGGTTTCAGACTCGATCGCAACGGGAGTGATTTTTGCTTTAGCCCTGACGGTTGGCCAACGCGTTGTCGGGTTTGGAAGAGGAATTTTGTTTTGCCGGCTGATGGATGACCAACAGCTTGGGCAGTGGTCGATGGTTTGGAGCTACATGATGTTGCTGGCTCCCTTGGCCGTATTAGGATTGCCAGGGTGTTTCGGAAAGTTCACTGAACACTACCGAACGCGCGGGCAACTCCAAACATTCATCCGTCGCATCGCATGGATCAGTGCCGCGACGACTTTAATGATGTCTGCAGCAATCCTGCTATTCCCAGCTCAATTCGCCTACATATTGTTTCGCGACCCACAGCAGGTCACTCTGGTACGTTTTCTTGGCGTAGCGATTTTGCTTGTCTCTGCTTCCAATTTCCTAACGTCTCTGATGGAGTCGCTAAGACAGGTTCGTGTCGTGACCATCATGCGATTCGTAACCGGCGTTTTGTTCGCAATTGTGGGCACCGCAATGTTGAACGTCTGGGAAGACGGAGCATCCGCGGCAACAGTAGGTTTTGCAATCAGTTGCGGAATCGGTTCGTTGCCTGCTATTTGGATTTTGTGGAAGTACCGTGAAGGACTTGCAAACGATGGAGAGCAACTGACACAGTCACATATGTGGAAACGAATCGCGCCTTATGCCGTTTGGCTGTGGGCGACGAACTTGCTGGCTAACCTGTTCGAAGTTTCCGATCGCTACATGTTGATTCACTGGTCCGATCTTCCAGCTAATTTGGCGCAAGGATCCGTCGGTCAGTATCACAGTGGGAGAGTCGTGCCGCTGCTGATGATCAGCGTCGCGGCAATGTTGGCTGGCGTATTGCTACCGTACCTAAGTCAAGCATGGGAAGCCGGCAATAAGGCCCAAGTCAAGAAACAATTGAATTGGACCATTAAACTGATAAGCCTCTTTTTTACCACCGGTGGCGTTCTGATCCTGCTCCTGTCGCCGATCCTGTTTGGCTGGATCCTGCAAGGTCGATACGACGGAGGTTTATCCGTATTGCCGTTGACTCTGGTTTACTGCATTTGGTTTGGAATGGCGACTGTCGGTCAAGACTATTTATGGGTTGCCGAAAAAGGTAAATGGGTTGCGTTGGTAGCGGGCATCAGCTTGCTGGTCAATGTCGTGCTGAACATGGTTCTAATTCCATTGATCGCATTGCAAGGTGCCGTGTTAGCGACCCTGATTGGAAATGCGACCGCACTGATACTGATTTACTTTCTCAATCAAAAGTTCGAATGCAAAACCGACACGGGGGTATGGCTGACGGCTGCGCTTCCTTTGATCCTGCTTTTGGATAAAGAGCTTGCGGTTCTAACGCTCATTGTCATCTTGGTGGTTAGCGTCATGACGGAATTGGTTTTAAGCAAAGAAGAAAAATCGGATTTGAGCAAACTGATTACGGACAAGTTGGGCAAGTTCCTGCCTAACAAGCGTAGCTAAAAACCACTGTATATTGACGACGCCAAGGCCCCAAACAAGCCGACTTGCCCGGCTTGGGGCAATATCTTCCGCTTAAGACCATGTAGGGACAACCTCTAACTGTCCCGTTCAAAGTTTTCGATTCCCGCCTTTGAAAATATTGGTATTGAACGTTCTAATGCTCTAACGCGTGACAACTACCGCCGGACGCTTAAAATCTCCTGCCGGAAAAAATCCTGGTGGATTACAAATTGTTACACACAACAAAAAAAACAGATTCATACATACACAGTTTTGGAGTTAGAGATGTCAAAGTTCATTGTAGTGAGCCTTTTGGTCGTCGGAGTTGCCGTCGCGGCCTATGTCGGATGTCGCCCCCAGATGGGAGTGGCGAAAGACAAAGTCGTTGACAAAATCAATACGTTGCTGGGCAAACTAAATGTTCAGCAGAAAGAGGTTGAGATCGCATTCAAAGACGTGAAGGCGAGAACCGAAACGATGAAGGAAGACATGTACAATGCCAAGGCAAACCTTACCAACCTTGAGCGCAAGCGCAAAGAGTTAGAAGAAAACAAAAATGCAATTTTGGCTGACATGAAGGCTTTGAAACCACTAATGGAAGAAGCAGCTGCGTCAGAGTCAAAGGCGATCACCAACAGGAAAGGCGAAGAGGTCACTTTGGCAGAATTGAAACACTGGACCACGGCGAAAGTCAAGAAATTCAATCGCAATAAAGCGTTGCTCGAAGCTAACAAATCACTGATGGACACGTGGGGTAAAAACGTCAGCATTCTTTCCAAGAACTGTGAAGTATCTGAAAAGCAACTTGAGAAACTATCCAGCCGCATTGAAGAGATCAACAACAAGAAAATTGCCTTGGATGCGATGGTCAAGTCATCGAAGATCGCCGCCCCAGGTGTTTCGCTTAGTGATGACTTTGACGATTTGACCAAAAACGTCGATGACCTTCTGGTTAAGGTAGACGCCAAGCTTAATCTTGAAGAAGATAAAATTGATGATCGAATGGCAACAATGGAAGGCTCTGACGATACGGCTATCAGCGATTTGCTAAACGATAGTACTGACATCGAAAGCACCATGAGTGATCTCGATGCCATTCTAAGCTCTGAAGACCAATAGTAAGATATTGATTCAAGGGCCAGTTTTGATTCGATTCGAAACTGGCCTTTTTTTTGCCACTTCATTCGCTGAACTGTGCTCGAACTCTGACACTAAATTTTTGAAGCCAACTCCAAACGAAAATTCCATGACCAAGACCATTGTCATCATCATACTTGCGGCTTTATTGGGAGCCCTCTCTTTTGCGGTGTTCAACCAAAACATGCCCAACGGATTGCTTGGAACACCAGAAGAAACGAGCACTGAAAACAGCATGCCCAGAACTGAGCAAGAGTTTCGTGACAAGCTTGCCGAGTTCAGAATTGATCGGGAAAAAACCTTGCGTGGGATTGTTGGGCTGAAAGAACGAAAACAGAAAATCCTGACATCGCTGCGAGACAAGGGAGTCAAGAATTCCAGTGATTTGGAGGGCGATTTAGGTGGTGACACTGCTGTACAGTTCGCACTTCAGCAATTCAAGTCATTAACCAGCGATATCAAAGCACGACAGGACGACGTAAAGAATTATGACGATACCATTGCAGGTTTGATGGCAATGTTGGCGGACATCGACCGCCAAAACGTTAATGACTCGGCGAAGATGTCAGAAGCTCAATTCATTGAAGGTCAAAAATTGATTTTCGCTCTCCGTGACAAACTAGGCGTTGACAAAAAAGACATCCTTGAGGAACAACGTATACGCGATTTGCTCGATTCAGAAATCGCGAAGGCCAATGGCGGCTCAGCTGATACAAGCGAAGAGAAAGACGAAGAAGCAAGAGCCGAACGCGAGAATTAAACTCCGCTCATTGCTGCCAACTTGCAAGAGCGGCCAACATCAGCCAACAATCGGCCGGAAATCCGGTAGAGCTTAAAACCGAAACTGAATTCCAGTAAACACAATATTCAGTTCTGTGCCACCGATATTGAAATGGTCTACGCCAAGCAACAGCTCGCAGCTATCGAGACGTGTAGCGAGATTGACTCGGCCATGAAAATAATCCGCATCACCAAGACTTCCCACGTCGCCTTCGGTTTGCAACAAAAGTCGATTGGTTAAGCGAACGTCGAGCCCCGCGGCAAGGTTGAATCCGGACTCACTTCCCCAAGCGTCATTGAGCCAGTTAATGCCAACGCCGATTCGGCCTCGCACATGGTCGGTGGCAAGCACTTCGTACAATAAATTGACATCACCAATCCACAAGTGATCACGGTAGTTTTCCGTCGACTCTCGAAGCGTCATGATTGAGCCGTCCAATCCGATCGATCCGGGAGACTGAAAGTTGACTCCGATTCCCCCTGTTGTGATTCCATCAAAATCCGATCCAATTGTGGCCCAGAATCGTGAAGGGGTATCGTAAAACCAATCGCGACCGATCGAATCATCCACCACGATTGGCGAGGACTCGATGATTGGTTCGTCAACAATTATTTCGTGCTCCACAGCCGATGGCAAAATTACCGAATCACGCCCAATAACTGGAGCAGGCGCCTCAACGATTGATGTTTGATGAACGGGCACAAAAACCGGCTCGACGATCGCTTCGACAATTGGTTGGGAGTAGACGGTTGGAGGCGAAACAAATATCACCGAGCCGTGATTGTGGCGTTGGTTGTTCCGCAGATTTTTTCGGTTCTTTTTTCGAATGTTATTCCGGTTGTTATTTCGGCCCCCACGCGTGATGCGGTCGCGGTTATCGGGAGCGTTTGAATCTTTGTCGTGGCGAGGTTTTTCTTCGTGACGGGGTTTTTCTTTACGTGGAGGTTTTTCTTTACGAATTGGTTGCGACTTAGGAGCCGATTGATGCTTTCGCACAGCGTTACTAACGCGGCGAAGCTTTCCCTGAGCGAGGCAATCGTTTTGGCTAATAAGGATTGCAGTAAAAATGAAACTTAAGACAAAAGTCAGTTGGCTGAACTTAAACGTACTGTGCGAGCCGGTTTGCTGGTTCATGCGATCATCCTTGATTCAATCGAACGGGTTGAACCAGACTCTGGCACAAACAATGCCAAACGTTTATTGAAGTGCGAATAGCGTTTTTTGTTGCTTATTCGAGAGGATCATTCGCTGGCAGCATTTAGATGCTTGCGTATCAGAATCGCAACAGCGCTTGGTCAAATTGACTGGGTTGGAGGAATCTGGCGCGAGAATTCGTTGGTACAAAAAACGGTCCAAACAAACGTTCACAAACGAAGCCTACACCACAGGTAGTGTTGTCGTTTGGTTGAATCTATTGTTCAACGACATGTCGTACTCGTTGGATTGAGATTCAAGCAAATGAAAATGCGGGATGGCCATGCCAGTTCGCTTGCGGTGCATTAGGATTATCCAATCCTGGAATCGAATCAAATCTGCCTTTCTCTGTTTCGCTTTCCTCTCGCTCGAGTTTAATTTCAGGTTCTTCAAAATCGTCTTCACGCCCACCCACCCGGTTGCGTTTTCGGTTCTTGTTTTTTTGACGCGAAGAAGCCGTGGTCTTGTCCCAAAACGCGATCACTTCTTCGTCCTGGAATCGCAAATCGCGAATGCCTTCGTCCCAGGCTTCCAGGATCCACTCGGCCGCTTGGATTTCGTTGTGCGTGTTCTTGACTTCATGATTAATGATACGGCGGTAAAGCATATCCCGGTCGTCCATCAAGTAATGCCGCCCCGCCTCAATAGTGGATTTTTTGTGCAGCAATGTTTTGTATTGCTTAATCGCTTTGATTTGTTGCTTGGTGTCGCCCGAATCCCACATCGCGTGGGCCCGCGCAAGGATCACGTCGGGAGAATAATTGTGCTGATACCAAAAATAGCCTCCTACACCCAACGCCAGAATCAAAAGTGGAACGATCGCTCCGCCTCGTCGTGAGCCAAAAAGAATTTGCATGCTGGCGATTAGATGAATCAGCCTTTCGATTTCGGTCATGTTGCCGTTGTTTGGGCGACCTCCTGGATTGTATCTTCCGTGGCGATAATTTTTCGGCCCACCATAACCAACTCGAATTCGCATGTCACACCTTGTCTATGTTTTCGCGACTCTTGGAATGTCAAAGGTCTTTGCAAGTCAAAGACTGAACCGCAGTTACGCCCATTATTAGACCACAGGCATATGTGAAAACCCTAATTCTGTTTGGACCGGTAGTTGGCGGGCTAATTTCCCGATCAATGTATGCCGAACACTTCTTTGGAATTGTTTTTGGCGCCGCAATAAAGACAAACTGGTCGGCGGCGGTTGGTCTTGCGACCGCACGATTGACACTCAAGCGGTGTTGATGAGATTTTTCCGTCTTTGACCCCGTCTCGCATATCTACTTCTTCCATTTTGGCCAGTAGCTGTGCATGCGTAACGTCGGTTTGCTCCTCAACGATCTCCCAAAGTGATTGGCAAGCAAGGGCCAACCTGCCAATCTTGTCCTCGATTAGACGAAAATACTCCTCGGTCTGGCCAACCTTCATTTCAGCGCGGCTGGCTTTTCCCATCGCTTTGTGAATCTGAGATTGCTGGAACATCTCCCAAAACATAAGCGCCTCTCTTTCAATTTAACTTTTCTTGATTGCGAACTCTATTCGTTGCTTAAAGCAAAATCTTGTCGATTCATTACGCTGATTCGTATCGATATTTTTACTTACCTAAAAAGCAAGCTTGGCGCGCTTCCGCGTTCGCACAAAAAAAGCCAGCCTAAACAGGCTGGCTTAAAATCAAATCTGATTTCTTATTTCAAAAATTAAGTTCCGTCGTTTCCAGCGTCGCTGGCAGGAACAGGTGGAGTCGAGTTGTCTGCTGTTGGGGCAGGAACTGCGCCAGTGGTTTCTGAACCTTCAGCGGTTGGTGTGCTTTCAACAACGCCTCCGTTGACAATTGATCCGGCAACCACAGTTTCACCATTGATGACTGTGCCGCCGACCATTCCACCATCGATCATTCCGCCCATCATCATTCCACCGTCCATTACCATTCCACCGTCCATCATCATTCCACCGTTGACGTAACCGCCACCGAAGCTTGGCTGAACGGTTCCACCGCATCCGTTGCAACATCCAGCGCAACCTGTTGAAACTGGCATGCTATTCATTGGCATGCTGTTGTAAACAGGCTGTGAATACGACTGCATTGGCTGCGAGTAAACAGGCTGAGCGTACGAAGACTGCATTGGAGCGTAAGAAGTCTGCATTGGCATGCTGTTGATTGGCATGCTAACAGGCTGTGAATACGACTGCATTGGCTGGGAGTAAACTGGCTGAGCGTACGACTGCATTGGAGCGTACGAAGTTTGCATTGGCTGCGAGTAAACAGGCTGAGCGTACGACTGCATTGGAGCGTACGAAGTCTGCATTGGCATGCTGTTGTAAACAGGCTGACCAAATGATGGGTTTACGCCAGAGCTACATGATGCGCACTGGGCCAGAGAGTGAGAAGCACACAATGCCATCAATGTGATGGCCAACAACGAAACAATTTTGTTCACGGATTTCTCCAAATTAGGGTCCAATTTTACAACCAATGGAAATGCCGTTATGACAAGCTTTCATTTGGCTATGGGATTATTAAATATCGATTCAAATGGAACCAATATCAGGGGATGATTAGAACTGGCCGAAATTGAAAGTCAAGCCAATTTTGGTTGCGTTTTTCCATATTCTAATGGTGATTTCTAATACAAGATGAATCTGAATGCTCGAAGCCTGTCTGAGACTTCTTGGATAGCCTCCAAGCTCTTACGTGTTAGGCGCCCAAACCCTTTCTCACCAAGTATTTCACACAAAAAAACCGCCCTTGAATTCCCATCGGGAAAACAAAGGCGGTTTAAGTCATCCGTTCGCTTTAATGCGACCCGCAACCTTAAATCAAATTAACGGTTACGGAAAATGCGTCCGCGAAGAAGACCACCACGTTGTGGCGGGCAGTTATTGCAAGTCGATACTGCAGGAGTGTACGAAGTTCCTCCTACGTAGGAGCTTCCACCACTAACAACAGTCGGCTGAGAGACAATTGGCTGATTGACAATTGGCTGAGCAATCGTTGTTGACTGAGGAACAGAACTATAGTTCATTGTTGTTGGTGCATAGTTCATAGTTGGAGCGTAATTTGTAACGGCTCCTGTAGTACCACACGAAGAACAACCTGTTGTAACAGCAGGCTGAGCGTAACTCACCATTGGCTGAGATGGCACAACTGGTGCTGGTGCTGGATTTACGATCGAAGTCGAAATGCCAGAAACAACATTCATTCCCATTGGCTGTACTGGTTGAGAATTGATAGTCGCTACCGCTGGTCGGTAAACAGGTTGATCATAAGCAACCTGAGCAACACCACTGTTGCATGCGCATCCAGAGTCAACATAGTTTGCTGGCTGAACATAGCCTTGTGCAAACGTCGCAGGCTGCATGTTTGCAACTGGCTGATTGTAAGTCACAGGCTGTGCGTAAGTCATCGGCTGTGCATAAGTCATCGGCTGGTTGTAAGTCACAGGCTGAACGT
>CAYZGP010000071.1:1439-5446 GCA_964478065.1 uncultured Pirellulaceae bacterium | reverse complement strand
GGCTGTGCATAAGTCATCGGCTGGTTGTAAGTCACAGGCTGAACGTAAGAAACGTTTCCGCATCCGCTGTCGCATGTATTGCAACCACAACCAACGGCTCCAACCACATTGCCAAACATTGGAGTGGCTTGACCACATCCGATGCAGTCACTTGGCATAACTGTGCCAGCAACAACATTGGCATCGTAAATAACGCCTTCTTGGACTGGAGTCACAGACTCACCAGAAGCAACTTCGCCTTCAACAACGACGTTGTCGCTTGCGGAAGCTTGGTTGTCAGCATCCTGCGCAACCGGAGCAGGAGTTTCCTGAGCGGTTTTAGCAGCAGAAGTAACGGTTGGAATTGCCGTGCCTTCTTGTGCCTGACTGAACGTACCCAAAGCAAGCATCAAAGCGATACTTAGCTTTACAACAAAATTCTTCTTCATACTAAATCTCCGTAAGAGTGAACAGTTTGGCCACGTGGCCTAATTTTCAATTTCCAAAGATTTTATCAGCACGAATTAAAAGCCTTCAACCGTCCTATCCGTTTAATACTAAGTAAATATAAAACGCAGGGGGATCACCCTATTTTGACTGACCTTCCCGTTTTAAATGCAACGATCATTGATCACTTCAGTCGTTGACGAACGTTTGGGCGGAGCCACTGGATAGCCTGGGGCATCCTTCCTTCCATTCAGTTTCGAATAGGTGGTGAAAGGTACTTTTTTCAGCCGATAAAAAGAAATGACCGCGAGGCTTACAAACTTGTTGTTTTTACTTGATGAGGTAATTTTTCAACGAACATGTGGCACTTTTTATCAGTCATGTAGTCAGAATAACTCATTTGGTAGTCAATGCTTCCATACGACTATAGGTATGAAAAGAATTTCAGTAGCAAAAAACCAAGGTGAAAACGACCTTCACCGTGAATTCTCTAGTTCTTTGCAACGCTGGAACATTATTTGCTTCGATATCGTATAAGTAAACAAAACTCGAATTAACGCGTCATACGGAGAGTAAATCGCGACAACGTTGAAAGAACGGTAGGATCATGTTTAGGACAAGCCAACCTAGTCCAGAGCGATCATCTAACAATGATCAGACTCCAATCCACGCAAACAATTGCGAAAAATCGAAATCGCAATTCGAAACCCTCGAAGACTTTGCGCAGTGGCTCGATCTCCAACTCATCGATCTAGAATCAAGCCAAGAAAAATTCCTGACTTCCAAGTCAGTACGAAACTTTTTCAGCCGAGATTGAACCCCAACGGTAATCGAACGCAAAATCAAAACGGGCTGTGCCCAGGATTTAATAACTAGCCACCCATACCAAGCCGCTCAATTCTTGAGGCGGCTTTTTTCGTGCTTGCGATTGTTATTGCCTTCGAGGTCCAAGGCTGGGCGATATCGAAGAGCCTCAGCTTAATTAACTTGATGACTGCGCATCTGCATCACCGTGATGCGGGGACCCTTTTTCAGTCGGGAAGTCTTGACGACTTCCGCTACCGCCGCGATGTTCAATCCCACTGCGATGTTCAATCCCCCACCGCGATGGTTCGATCCACCAACTCCCGAAGGTACAAATACACACTTAATTGCGCCGAATTCTTTGGCTACTCTTCCACAATTCCCCGCCTCAAAGACAATGGAACTCTGACACGCCAATCACGTCCCAACATTCGCCCAGTATGTTTCGCTTCACATTAAAAAAGTTGTTTGTTGGCGTGGCAATCGTCGGAATGGTACTGGCAACCTCGACGCAAATTGGGATGGGAACCGCCACGTTTGAGATCTGGGAAAACGACCTTTCAACGAATGAACGTGGTTTGGTTCAAGGCGTTCTTAAATGGGGCTATACTGGACCTGGTGAAAATCAGAAAGACGCTTGGCCTTTCATTTGCCGGATCAACAATATTGCCAACCATGAGATACTTAAACTCAAACCAAAAATGAAGAACGCCATCCGCTACAGGATGACGGCCTTAGGTCCCCTTAAAAAACAGGACCAATACAAGATGTACATTTCACGAGCTTTGGGCATCAGCGAAGACAAGATCAAGGGCTTTGTGATGCTGAACGAGCAAACCGAAATAGTTATCGATGGAAGTTAAATAAATCCACTGCAAAAGCACTTGTTTTTCGGAAATGAAATCGTGTCAAACCTCCAACGCCCATCTCAATTCATCAGACTTTGCGTTAGCGTTTTGATCGTGATCGGTTTTGCTTTTCAATGTCAAACTTCATTCGCTGCGCCGGCAATGATCCTGCAAGCCACCCAGGAATCCGAGCTCGAAATAACTACGGCCAGAGAGAAGGCAAATGCGGCACAGAAGAGATTCAAAACGACGAAACGGTTAAGCGAAAAAGGCTCGGCGAGTAAGAAACAGGTCCGCGTCGCCGAATTACAACGAAACTTGGCAGTGCTGGAATTATCAACCCTGCTTGATCCATCCCGTCGCCAAAGAAACCTCACGACCGCGTCCAAACTTCTTTTAAAATACCGCGAAGACGAATTGGTAATCGTTCGCCAGCTGTACAAACGAGGATCGGCTACCGAAATTGCGTATCGTCGAGCCGTTGTCGCGCGCGACGTAGCCAAATCGGAGGTCCAAGCGCTGGTTAGCGCAACCGAAACCCAGCGCAAGCTAAGAACAATCGAAGCCGCCAAATCAAAATACGATTTAGCAAAAAAAGAATTTTCGATCGCCGAAAAACTCTATCAGTCTGGTTCGATTTCCCAACAAGACTACGGAGAATTCGCGAGCAAACTGAAACTTGCCACCGCGGAATGGGAATCAACGAAAAAATCGTTGGGCGCGCGAGCCACCGTCGTCAGGCAATGACTGTAGTGGGAAGAGCCTGCAGCGATAGTTGCCTTTTAAGAACTTGCAACGATCAGTTGATTTTTTAAAACCCGATCAGTTGCTTTCTGGTGACAGTGAAGCGATGAGAACATTGGTTTCCTCACGTTTCTTCAACCGCGCTGCCTTGCGGACATCGCGGTCTTTGTAGACGGATTGCTCTTCTTCTGATTCGGGCACCACTGAGGGAACCTCTGCCGGTTTTCCATTTTCGTCTAGTCCAACGAACGTCAAATACGAAATGGCTGCGATACTTGGGGCCTCGTCAGTTGTGCAATTCTCCGTCATGATTTTGACGAAAATTTCCATTGACGTACGCCCAACCGAACAGACATACGACTCTAGCCTGACGATGTCATCCCGTTGAATCGGACGATGAAAGTGCACGCCGTCGTTAGACGCCGTTACGACTGCGCCGCCACAATGACGTCTTGCCGAGATGGCAGCCGTTTCATCGATATGCTTCATCAATAGACCGCCGAACATCGTATCGTGGGCATTGGTATCCCCCGGCAAAACAATGTTTTCCTGGATCGCACGTGACTGTCGCATTGCGACTTTTTTTCTTTCGTTCATACAAAAGAGTTTATCTGCTTTTGTTCAAACGACCAATCCACATTTGCGACGCATTTCGCATCAAGCAAATGTGGATGAGCAGATTACGCTTGGGGGATCAGTTTAGGTGCGCTTCACCGACCAGGTGTTACTCGGCCGATACTTGTTGACCCGCCAAGCAAAACTGGTGTCGCATTAATAGTCGCCAAGTTCTCTTCTTTTGCGTTTGCCAAAGAAAAAGTAGAACCCGAATGCCAAGCCCATCAAGATTAGCGGAATCGCCCACTTCAAAAAGCCAAGTCCACCGAAGCTTGTTGGATTAATGGTTTCAGATACCTGGCCACTGGTAAGACCGCCATTAGTTTCGGCGTTGGGAGTACTTGTTGCAACGGCATGCGTAATGCCATCAACTAGACCGCCATTTAAGTCAGAACCATCTGCGATTCCATTGGCCTTACCAATGACTTCGTTTTCAGCATCGCCAAACCGGACAGGAACACCATTAACTGTAAGGGTAGCACTAGTATTTAATTTACTACTATCTTCATTTTTTTCAGAAGCCTCTGCTCCACCTAAGCCTTCAAAGCCTGAGATCGCTGGCTTTAAAAC
>CAYZGP010000071.1:0-1339 GCA_964478065.1 uncultured Pirellulaceae bacterium | reverse complement strand
ATTTGAATCGGCCAAGTGATTTTCGCTAAGGTTTGAATTGGAAAAACCTGGGTCCAAAGGGGCAACCGATTGATCGTCCGACGAAGTAGCGAACGTTTCCTTTTCGATGGCACCGTTTTCGTCAGCCAGCGTTTTGAGCTTTTCGCTCAGCAGCGCATTTTGTTCAATAGCATTTTTGTATTCTTCGTTCGCTTGAACAACCGCGTCTTTTTGCTTTGCCCAATCACTTGCACCTGAATCCACGATGGCATTCGGCATGTTGGATTGTTCGTCGCTTTTGTAAACCTCAACAACACCTGAAGTTGTAGGTTGAACTTCAACTGCCTGTCCAGCAAAGGCATCTTGCATGACGCCCTGATTCAGCTTCCCAAATTCATTTGTCGGCGTCGCTGGCATTGTTGGTGCCGTCTCAGTTGCGAGGCCTTGCTTCGCTTGGGGAACAATGCCCAGCCTTATGGCATCTTGGCCAGCAGGTAATCTATTAACGATTCCTGGTGACAATGCAGGCAAAGCTGATTGTATTGTTGAAGGTGTAATGAAAAATCCGCTGTCAATAATTGTTCCGCCAGATACTCCATTGGAATATTGTGGGAAATTGATTTGCGGCAATTGTGTTTTTTGCGAAGATTGAGCCGGAAACGAATGCGTTGGAAACGACTGAACAGGAATTGACTGAATCGGAATTGACTGAATCGGAGTCGACTGAATCGGGATTGATTGCGTCGGGTAGTATTGAGTCTGAATTGATTGAGTTGGATAGTGCTGAGCTTGAGGATAGTAGACAGGTACATCCTGAGCTACCAAGAACGAGCCGACGAATGCGCCCAATGAAAAGTAGGCCAACATGGATTTGATAAGACTGTGAGTAAACATGATCAACCTTGAAAATTCAGGAGAGGAGGGTGGGCGAGTCGATTCGACTCGTGCTGAATTCTATGCCCGCGCTCAAATTGTAAATGGAAATTCAATTCAACTTCGGCAAACACGACCTTTGATTTGTGAATAGATCGAAGGACACCTATTTTGTCGCAATTTAAAACGAATGTCGCAAAACAAGCTAAGCACACAAGCGCTTCTTCAAACTTAGGTTTTTCCAGCGGGTTTTCATGTGATTTTTTTTAAAAAAGGCTGGATGCTCCAAACTTTTGGCAGCCTAGAGGGATTGCATTGATTCTATAAGTCGACGACCCGAATTGGTCTGTCAATGAAGCTAACCCGTTGTCAGGGGCGTGCTGAATTCTGCAGATCTACGCCATCGGCTCTAAACTCCAAAGCCCGGCATCGCAGCACACGCAGGACGTCAATTTTCTAAATCGCTATTTCTGTCAGTCGACAAAAA
>CAYZGP010000070.1:0-30748 GCA_964478065.1 uncultured Pirellulaceae bacterium | reverse complement strand
CACGTACGAATCAATGTCGATATCGAAAGGTAGGAATGGCTTGGAAATGCGATTATTGCGGCGAAGAACACCCCGACAAGCTTGGTGACTGCTGGCGGTGCGTCGCCAATGAGAAACCGATCGAAGACAGAAGGATGTGGCATTCGGCGCCGACTCCACCGAACTGGCTGCAGCGAAATAGTTTGACGTTGGTGAAAATCTGGGCGGCGCTTGCTTCTGGAGTGATGGCAATTTTTATTGCAAGTTTTCCAGACGATACTTTCTTTAATTTTTACACAGCACTATTTCTTGTGTCGCTGGTTTCTTTCTGGCAGAAGGTGCGTTGGACTGCTCCCTTAATCATTATCGGGTTTTTTTCAGGGCCGCTGTTTGCCCCTGCGATCAATGGACATGGGGCTGAGAATATTCGAGCGGCAGTCATTGGTGCAGCGCTCGGATTGTTGGCTGGGATTGTGATCGAACTGCAAGGAAGCCCACCCATTCGGGGCTCCAAACACGAGGCGATTAAAGGGTGATGTCCTTGCTGCGTCGACGACTACGCTAGTAGCTCAAGAAGCTGAAACGTTCGTCATGGCGAGCCGGCCGGCTCATACGCGCGAACCTTGAATCTTTAAACACGTCTAAGTGGCGATGCCAGAAACTTTCGCTATTCAAATCATCGTTCGTGATTCCTCGGCTACGCCGCTCGAGCAAGCTAAACTTGCAACTCGCTTCATCAAATGGATGAAGGACGAGGAGCTGCGCGCGATGAGTCCGATGGCACGGACCAACGAGCAAGGTCGCGCATCAATTGTCCTCGAAGACAACGGAAAGCCCATCGTTTTGCTTGCGTACTCGTGCGATTGGAAGCTCGGTGGTTATGTCGTCGTGGATCGTTCCCAGGAAGACACAGTGGTCGAGCTTGTGCTGGTACCGACCACGCTCTTGCGTACCAGCTATTCATGTAGCGAGCATCCATCCGCGCTGAGGTACTCGATCACCGAGTTGTCGCTGGAAGGTCTTGCGCACGGCTGCATCGGCTTTCACACGAGATCGACCGAAGTCGAATTCCCAATCCCGCGTGGCGAATGGGCCTGGCGGAGCTACGGCAAGTCCTTGGTGAGCGAACGAGGAAAGATCTCGACCGGTAAAGAACCGTTGCTTGATTTGGGCATCATTGATTTTAAACCAACCGGTTTTGCGTTAGTTGACGGAAAGCCTGCTCCCGAATTGTCATTGGTCGAAGTGCGTGGGCTTCCAGCAGACATCAAGTTTTCTGACTTCGCAGGAAAATGGCTGTTGCTCGCTTTCTTGGGACACTCGTGAGGTCCATCCATTGATGATGGCAGTCTGCCAATGCTCTCGCGTCTTTATGAAGAATACGCCGAACATCACGAGCAGTTTGAAGTGATCGCAGTCCTCGACTCGAATGTCAGAAGTCTCGCGGAACTTGATGAACAAATGCGAACGATCGTGGGTGAGCAATGGACCCAGCATCCTCCGAAGTTTCCGCTGGCGATCGACCGCAACGGCGAGACCGTGAAAGCCTATTCCGCGATCCGCGGTTCCGCGTATCGTGTGATTGATCCTGACGGCTACGTTGTCGGCGATTCACTGCGAGCCCTGGAGAGAAGATTGCCGCCGCGAAGACCGTCCGGCGTTATCGAGCGGTACTTTGACATTATTGACGAATTCCCAGGCGGTTGGATAACACCAACGATCAAGCAGGCACTCAATTACTTCCAAGGGATGCTGCGACAGGAAGTGTTGCTCGATCCTGCGACCGCAGAGGCGGAGAACATCACCGAGGAAACAGAGATTCCGATCTTCGTGCGTAATGTCCGCCTGTCGTTGCGCGGCTTGGAACAGTTGATGTTCCATCCAATGGGCTTGGAAATCGTGGCCGACGATGAAAATGGTCAATTGCTACTTCGGGTATCGTCAAGGGACGTGCCTCCGTTGTCCTCTGCACAGCATGAGAGTCGCGAAAAATTAAGGCAGCGTTTACAAGGACCAGCCGGCAATTACGTCAGCGATCTTGCTTTGGAAGAAATGCCGCTGGAAGTTGCCATCGACCGGATTGCGTCACACTTTGAATTGCCGCTTGGCATTCATTCGACGGTTCTCGATCGCTCGAACGAGCAGGTAAGCGGCGTTGTCGTCCACTCGGAACTCATGTCCACGCTGAATGCCATGGTAGCGCCGCTTGGTCTCTGGTTCCAATACGGAGTTGAGCTATTGATGTTGGAAACACGCCCGCGGATCGATGAACGACAATGAACGACGCCCGTTGGCGAGAGAGAGGGCGACCGCTGTTTGCCCCTGCGATCAATGGACATGGGGCTGAGAATATTCGAGCGGCAGTCATTGGTGCAGCGCTCGGATTGTTGGCTGGGATTGTGATCGAACTGCAAGGAAGCCCACCCATTCGGGGCTCCAAACACGAGGCGATTAAGGGGTGATATACTGAGGTGTCATTCAGCCCATTCTCAAGAACAATTCACTATGATTCCTCTTAACGTTCGGCTTTCAATTCTCGTTGCGATTGTTTGTTTTCCATTTCTTGTCACGCACTCAACCGTTGCCGAAGAATTCGAACTAAAGAACGGTGATCGAGTCGTCTTTCTTGGCTCGGAGTATGTTGAACAGCAAATCAAGCACAACTTTTTCGAAGCCGCGATTGCCCAGCGCTGGCCGGATCGAAAGATTGTTTTTCGAAATTTAGGTTGGTCGGGAGATACGCCCTCGGGAATTGCCCGCGGATATTTTGGCGACGCTCGTGAAGGGTTTTCTCGTTTAAAAAACGAGCTCGATCGGATTAAGCCCACTGTGATTTTCGTTTGCTATGGAGCCAACGCGGAAGCAGCAACGTTTGAGGCGGAATTGGCAAAACTGATTCCTGAACTGAAGAGTCGGTCAAAGCGTTTGGTTTTTGTTTCCCATCCTGCAGCAGAAGGCCTTGGAGAAAAATTTGCTGATGTTACAGCGGCTAACAAGCTTCGAAAGTTGAATGCAGAGACGATGCGAAAAGCAAGCGAGGCCAACAGTTGCCGGTTTGTGGATTTGTTTGGTGATTCGATAAAGCGAATTGCAAGTGACGGAAAAAAGCAATCCTGGACGACGGATTCGATTCGTTTCAACCGATTTGGCTACCAACAGCTCGCCAATCTGATGATCAATTCGCTTGAAATTAAATCGGGTGCGACGCAATCGTCAAATCCAACGCCGGAATTGTTGGGGCTGTTGCTCGACAAGAATGAACTTTACTTCCATCGTTACCGACCGCAAAACGAAACGTATCTTCGTGGATTCCGAAAACATGAGCAGGGACAAAATGCGAAAGAGATTGCCGAGTTTGATGCGCTGATTGCTCAGTCGGAATCGCGAATACAGGCGTATCTCAATGGCAAACCGCTTCCCGCTGCAGTTGTCGAACCGGACGCGATTGAGCTGACTTTCGAAGCCCTCTCGCCAGATGAGCAAAAGTCAGGATTTACACTTGCCGATGGCTTGGAAATCAATCTGTTCGCTTCTGAGCCGATGGTGGCTAATCCGATTCACATGAATTTTGATTCCAAGGGAAGGCTGTGGGTTGCGACGAGTCCAATCTATCCGCAAATCAAACCGGGCGCGAAACCGCGCGATGAAATCATTGTTCTCGAAGACACTGATAACGACGGCCGCGCTGACAAGCGGACTGTTTTTGCCAACGACTTATTGATTCCCACCGCCGTTTTGCCTGATGAACAAGGCGGTTGCTACGTTGCCAACTCGACCGAGATGTTGCATCTGTCCGATACCGATGGTGACGGAGTTGCGGACCAGCGGCGGGTTGTTTTAGCGGGATTCGGCACCGAAGACACTCACCACATCATCCACACGTTTCGTTGGGGACCAGACACCGCGTTGTTTTTTAATCAGTCGATTTACATTCACACGCACATGGAAACGCCGAGTGGTGTGAAGCGTTTAATGGGCTCGGGGATCTGGCGTTTCGAACCAGAAAAAGTTAACGCCAACGTTTTGATGCGAGGACTTGTTAATCCTTGGGGGCATATCTTTGACCAGTGGGGGCAAAGTTTTGCGACCGACGGCGCGAGTGGCTTTGGAATCAACTACGCATTTCCAGGATCGGCTTATGTGTCTGCCGTTGGATTCCGAACAGTGCTTCGTGGAATGAATCCGGGTCAGCCGAAGCTTTGCGGGCTGGAGCTTATTTCCAAGGGCCATTTTTCGGAGGAGTGGGCGGGCAGTTTGGTGACCAACGATTTTCGCGGCAACCGAATCAACCGCTTCAAACTCAGCCCACAAGGCTCCGGCTATATTTCAAAACAAGTGCCAGACATGCTCTCTTCGAAGCATCGTGCGTTTCGCCCCGTCGACCTCAAAATGGCTCCCGATGGTTCTTTGTTTGTGGCAGACTGGTACAACCCGATCATCAATCACGGCGAAATCGACTTTCGAGATTCACGCCGCGACTACAAACACGGTCGGATTTGGCGGGTGACCAACAAGGGTAAACCAACGCTTGAGAAACCCGATTTTGAGTCTGCGGAATTGGCCCAGTTGGTTGAGCTTGCCAATTCACCGTCGCATTGGAATCGCGCCCAAGCCCGTATCGAACTCAAGCGTCGTGATCCGGCAGCCGTCACAAAGTTGCTGGATGAAATCGTCGCCGCCAAACCCGATTTGCAGCTCTTGCTTAACACAATTTGGACCTATGAAGCGATCGGTCACCCAAACGCAAACGCCATTGAAACCGCGTTGACTTCGTCCGATCATCGTTTGCGTGCCGCGGCCGTTCGTATTCTTTCCAATCGAACGCCCGATAGTGCACTGCAAAATCGCATTGCGAAATTGGCTGACGATGAACACCCGCAGGTTCGGTTGGAATTCATTAACGCTTGGCGACGAATTTGTTCTCCGGAGTCGATTGAAGACCTCTTAAAAATTCTTAACAAGCCGCTTGATACGAATCTGGAGTTTGCACTTTCGAATGCGATCCGGGACACAAGTGAAAATTGGATCGGGCGTTTGTCGAATGATGATTTTATTCCCGACGGAAACCAGAAATTATTCGTGCTGCAGAACGTTGATTCGAACGCAACGGCTGGGCCACTTTTGAAACTTCTGCGTACAAATGCGTTGCCGGAAAAAACGGCCGAGTTACTCAATTTGATTAGTCAAAGAGCAAATGTTTCGCAACTTCAAAGCGTCTTTGATCAATCGAAAATAGAAAACACTTTTGAATCGAAGCACCTTGGCGAGGTTCTTCAGGCTTTGCTGTCTGCTTCTCAAAAACGCGGGATCAAATTGTCCGTTGAAGCCAAAGAGCTGGAGCCGTTTTTTGCCTATGAGCAAACTTTTCACTTGGCAGGTTTGTGGAAGCTCACGGATTTGGGCGAGAAGATTAAGGCGACGGCGATCGCTTCGAAATCCAAGCCTGCGTTTCGCATCAGCGCTGTCCGAGGACTTGCCGCAATGGACAAAGTGACCGAAGTCAAAGCCATCGCGAGCAATCCGGATTATCCAATATTTTTGCGAAAAACCGCTATCGAACAGATTGCTGTTTCTAACCCGACGGCGGCTGCGAATTATGTTGCCGAAATTGTTTCGGGGTTACCGGACAATCAGTTGGCTCAAGCCCAATCGCTTTTGGAGATTTTCTTGAAACGCCAACAAGGCGGACGGCAACTTGCAATTGCTTTAAAAGACAAACCGCTGTCCAAAGACGTTGTCAATTTCTTGATTGGACGTTCCAAGCGAATGCGTGCAGACGGAAAGATACTCGCTGCCGCGCTACCCGATGCTGATGCCAACAAAGCCAATCCATCGATGGAAAAATCGCGGATTGAAAAGGAAATGGCCAACATTGTTGAGCTGGTAAATACCAAAGGCAATCCGCAGCGTGGTGAATTGATCTATCGTCGCGACAAACTTGGCTGCATCAAATGCCATTCAATCGGTGGCGCTGGCGGCGTTGTTGGGCCGGATATGATCTCGTTGGGAGCAAGTTCGCCCGTCGACTATATCGTGCAATCGCTGGTCGACCCAAATGCGAAAATCAAAGAAGGCTATCACACAACGACTTTGCTGACCGCGGATGGAAAATTGATCAACGGCAAATTGATGGGATCAGCTGATGGAAAATTGACGATTCGGGACGCCGAGAACAAAGAAATTACGCTTGATGAAGCAGATATTGATGAGCAAAAAATCAGCCCCATTTCGCTGATGCCGGCCGACCTTGTTTCTGAGTTAAGCCGAACCGAATTCGTGGATTTGGTTGCGTTTTTGTCCGCACTTGGAAAAGACGGTTCATTTAAAGTTTCGCCAGAGCGAATCGTTCGTCGTTGGATCTTACCGGAAAACAAAATCGGATTTTCCAAAGTCGATGGTGCCATGCCTTTGAATGGCGAAGCGGTCGTTTCGTTTGAAATCAATGTCACAAAAGCCGGCATGATCGGTATCCAAATCGATTCACCTGACGGTTTAGACATTACGCTAGACGATACGAAAGACATTCTGCGAGGCGAAAAAATCGTTTCCGATTTACCGGTCGGTCGTCATCGATATCATTTTGCAATGTCAAACAAGAAACGCGAATCGATTCGCGTGACGTTGGTTAGCGTCGATGGCTCAGACGGTTACGCAGAAGTTGTAAATCAATAATCGCGTTTTTTGAATCTTGCGATTTCAATCAAAATTCGATTATTGAGACTTCGGTTGCTCTTGTTTGGCTTTAGGCTGATCTGCATCCTTGGGTTGATCTACTCCTTCAACGACGCTTTTAAGTTTCTCTAAACTTTTGTCGTATTGGTTCTGCATTTGCGCACCGAAGAACGAGCCAAAGTAGCCGTAGAACGGGCCGCCTGGCAATGTGCCTTTGCTTGACCAAATAACTTTGGTTGTTCGACCTTCTTCTTTGTCCGGATTTGGTTCGGAAGTCAGTTCGATCTGGCTGCTCATTGTTGGAAAGCTGCCGAACGTCATGTCGAAAGAAACGGATTGATTGGGTTGGCTTTCGGTGATCCAGAGTTTTCCATCACCTCGCCCGTCCGACCACGATTGAGCCGCGCCTACGCCGGACTCGTCACCGTTGTATTTGATTTCCAGCCCCTCGATTTCATCGGGGCTAAATTGCTTTGACCAAGTCTGCCAGTTCTTGAGCGAATTGATTTTGGGGAAAATCGTTTCAGGTGCTGCCGCGATATCGATCTCGGTTTGAAAATCGTATCCGCGCGGCAGCAAAGATCCGATGATTGCAAAAACCCCAACCACCGAACCAAACAACAACAGCAAACGAAAGTAATACTTTGCCATTGTCTAGTTATCAAGTTTCTTGATCGACAGGTTGCGATATTCAACCGGATCGTTGTGTCCAGCGAACCCAAAATGCCCAGTGGTACGGTCTTTTCCTGGGTGTGGTTTATCGTTCAGGTACTCGGTTACCGTTGCGAGATCACAATCAAGAATAACCGTTCCGTTCAATTCGACTTTGATGGTTGACCCCTTCACGGTTACTTCCTGGAAATTCCACTCGCCTGTTGGTCGCATGTAACCGCGATGTGCTGCCACCATCCCATAAGCCGATCCGTGATGTTGTCTGGCGTCCAAACGGTCGGTCGATGGATTGTCTTCTGTCGGTTTACGCTTGAATTTCTGGTGCTCGCCGTCGAGAACTTGAAGTTCACACATCCCTTGATAGGCCGTGTCACCATTGCCAGGGTATCGAATTGCCAATCCGTTGTTGCCACCAGGCGGAAGCTTGAATTCCATCCGGGCGACAAAATCTCCGTACTCGTTTTCGGTGTAGATTGTGCCGCCACTTTTTGGTTTGCAACGGAGGTTTCCGTCAACAATTTCATAGTTATCAACTGGCCCCTTCCAGCCAGCCAAATCTTTTCCGTTGAAGATCGATTCGAATTTGTCATTATTCGAATTCAAAATCTCGTTCGCTTCGGCGGTCCCAATCTCACGCATAAAGATATTCTTCCAGCGAATCTCACCACCGTGCGTTTGAAGTTGGATTGGCCCGGAAACAATCAGTGGCAGTTTGCTTTTGCGTCCCCAATGTCGATTTTCCATCACGACATGATCGACGACAAGTTTTCCGTTAAGCCAAACGCTTGTTCGCGAACCGACTTGGCGAATTTTAAATTTGTTCCATTGGCCGAAAGGATTGTCCGCCAACTCAGCTGGGTCTTTGCCCGGTGAGCCTTTACTGTTGTTCCACAATCCACCAGACCCTTTGTTGGCTCCGATTTCAAATTTCTTTTTATCGGTGTAGTCCCAGATTTGGACTTGGGGCGTAGCTTTTAAGTAGATGCCGCTATCCGCGCCGGCGACCGTTTTGTAGTCGATCATCAATTCGAAATCGCGGTAGTGTTTGTCAGTTGTCAGGTAAGGGCCTTTGCCGTCATTAACAATTTCCCCGTTCTCGACTCGCCAAAATTCGCCGGTTGCCGCTCGAGCCGCCTCGATTTTCTTTTTTCGCTCTTCAGCCGGTAGTGCGTTGAAATTTCGTGGCGAGTCGGTCGCAATCGCATACCAACCCGAAAGGTCTTTGCCATTAAAGATGGCCTCGAATCCCTCCGGCGGCTGAGGAGTGTCTTGTGCGGACAGGTTTGCTGTGAAAGCGATTCCAAAAAATGCGATCCCAAACAATGCAATTCCCGTGGTCCGCAAGGCAACTAACAGCGACATTGAAAGCGGTGACGAAACTCGTAGCATAGGTTGTCTTTTTTTCACGTTGATTCTCGGCGATAAAACGGCTGGCTGAGGAAGATACTTTTGAAAGTCCGAAAGTGATTTGGATTCAGGCAGTTAAGACTTAAACTCGATTAAGTGAAATAAACTTGATTAAGTCAAATCGCGATTGATAATGCGACTTGACACCAACCACCTGAAGCCATCATCTTAATCATCCCAACGACTGACGACCACTATCTCTCAGACAAAAGTTGCACCACAACCATGAGCGATTCCTCACAACCCGACTTTCCAAAATCGCTAATGAGCATTGAGTTTTCGCGATTGAACGACGACCTTTTGACGCAGGCAATGTCCAAGATCCAACATTGTTTTGGCCAGCTCAATGAGTCGCAAATTTGGTGGCGACCGGAACCGTCGATGAACAGCATTGGAAACCTGGTCTTGCATATGGCGGGTAATCTTCGGCAGTGGGGGGTTACTCCATTCACAATGGCAAGTGATCGACGCGACCGGGAATCAGAATTTCAAAATGATATTCGGGTTGCGCAGGACGAGCTTTTGAAGATGCTGGTTGCGGTTGTCGGTGAAGCCAAAGAAGAATGGAAGCATCTCGCACATGGCCAGCTTTTGCGGCCGGTCGAAATCCAGGGCTTTGACGTCAATCATATGCATGCGATCTTGCACGCCTCAAGCCATTTCGTCGGACACACGCACCAGATCATTCAGCTGACCCGTTTGCAGCTTGGGCCCGCCTACCAATTTCATTGGACGCCAGCCGAAGAACGCGGTGACCTGCCGCTTTAAGATAGGTTGGTAGTAGACGTCGGCAAGACTTCTGTTTTTTTCGGTATTACCCAAACTCAAAGTGTCCAAAACTCTTGGCGAGTACTGTTACAGCGCCTTTGTCTCTCCAATTTTATGACCTAAAATATGGCGTGATGCGAAGCAGAAGCATTGACCGAATGTCGAGTTGCGACTTGCACTTCGTATCAAACATCGTGATCAAGATCATCATTGCTGACCAATTGGATTCTCCGAATGAGTTATTACCCATCTGAACAACAGTCTTACGGACGTCAACGACAGCCGACACGGCGCCGTCGTGGTGGCGGATTCTCCGGTTTGAAACTTCGCTTGCTTATTGGTGGAGCGATCGTTCTGTTTTCCGTTGTTTCTTATTTGATGAAAGGGCAAGTCAATCCGGTTACTGGCGAAAAGCAACGGGTCGACATGTCAGTCAAAGACGAAATCGTGATGGGACTACAAGCCGTTGGTTCCATGGGACAACAATCGCTTAATCGAGAAGCCCAAGCCCGCGTTGATCGGATCGGATTTCAATTGGTTAGAGCGCTACAGGAAAGGCTTGCCCAAGAGAACATCAAAGTTCCTTATCCGTTTGAATTTCATTTGCTGGCCGACCAGCGTCAAGTCAACGCGTTTGCACTTCCAGGCGGGCAGATTTTTGTCACCGAAGCCCTTTATCGTCAGCTCAACGATGGTGAACTTGCCGGAGTGCTTGGCCATGAAATCGGTCACGTGATTGAGCGCCACGGTTCGGAGCACATGGCGACAGGGAATCTGTTTAAAGGCATCACTGGTGCCGCGGGCGTTGCGGGCGGAGACTTGAACAGCAGTCGAGCCGCGGGGTGGATTACGGGGGTGATTGGAAAGAAGTACGGTCGCAAAGACGAATTGGAGTCTGATCGCTGGGGCGTCCAATTGCTTATCATCGCCGGATACAATCCTGAGCATTTGATCAACGTCATGGACGTGCTTGAGCGGTCGGCGGGTGCCGGCGGAACACCAGAATTCTTGAGTACTCACCCGCGACCAGCAAATCGCCGTGAGTATATCAAGCAGATCATTGATAAAGAATTTCCCAGAGGGATACCTTCTGGGCTTCAGTAAAACTCGACTGATTCCAGCTGATATTACAGTTCAAGGTTTGCAATTTATCGAAATCGCGACCATGCTAGTGGTACGTCAAACCTAAATTGACGGGTGTCATTTTTACGCAAGCGTAAGCATGCTCATGCTGCGTGAAACATGGCACCCGAAACTAAGTCGAGGCGCAATACCAACTGAATGCACGTAGTATTCTGCAGCACGGGATCGGCAACCTTTGAAAAAAATTCTCACTATCGCGGTGCGCGAGTACCGAGCCATGGTCGGCACGAAAGCGTTTTTGCTTTCCATTATCATGATGCCGGTTTTGATGATGGGTAGTCTCATTGCTATGGAAGTGTTGAAGAACGCTGGCCAGGTAAAGCAACGAAAAATTGCCGTCATCGATCACACGGGTGACTTTGTAGAGCTCATCAGCGCGAAATCTGATGAGCGAAACCAGAAGATGGACGCGGATCTTAAAGCGATTGCCAACAGCGAGACGCAGCCATCCGCTGACGACGATTTGATGGGGTTCTCAAAAGAAAAGTACCTCATTGAAACGGTCGACCCGGCAACTGCCAATGACGATTTGATGGTGGAGCTTTCCGAGCGGATTCGTAATCAGGATCTTTACGCAATTGTAGAAATCCCAGCGAAAGCCACCGTTCCTAATGCGACCGAGAAAATCCGGTTTTATGCGCAGGATTCCAGTCTGTCCCAAGCCCGTGGTTGGTTGGCGCAAATCGTTAACGAAAAAGTCAGAGCCGAACGGTTAAAAAAATCTGACATTGATCCGGTCAAAGTTCTACAAGCCAGCACTCCGGTCAATGTAATCGGTATGGGATTGGTCGAACGAGCAGCCGATGGGTCGATCAAATCGGAAGAGGAAAACGATCCGATGAGCGCCATTTTTCTTCCGATGGGCGTGATGCTTTTGATGTTTATGGTCATCTTTATGGCAGCCCAGCCGATGTTGGAAAGCGTGCTAGAAGAAAAATCGCAGCGGATCGCCGAAGTGCTATTGGGTAGCGCGAATCCTTTCCAGTTGATGAGCGGAAAACTTCTGGGAACGGTAGCCGGCTCGCTTACCGTATTCGGCATCTACCTCATCGGCGCGTTCGGATTCACGCTGTACAAAGGCTGGTCCGATCAAATTCCGTTTGAAATCGTGCCGTGGTTCGTTGTCTTTCAAATCATGGGCGTGCTGTTCTATGCAGCAATTTTCCTGGCAATTGGTGCTTCGGTTTCTCAGTTAAAAGAAGCCCAGGCAATGCTGCTTCCTGTTTGGATGATGATGATGAGCCCGATGTTCGTATGGCTTTTTATCGTTCGCGATCCGCTAGGCCCTTTGGCGACTTACTTTTCACTTTTCCCGCCAAGTGCTCCCACTGCGATGATGTTACGCATGGCGACCGGCCAAACGATTCCAATATGGCAGCCGCTTCTTGGGATGATGCTGACCGCGATCGCGACTATTTTCATCGTCATTATCGCTTCACGAATTTTCCGCGTTGGGATTCTCTGGCAAGGGAAAACGCCGAAGATCAGCGAAATCTTGAAATGGGCGATCACGGGATAAAGGGGATAAAGGGTCATCCTATAGAAGCTCGCACCTCATAATATCGAGTTTCGTCGAGCATCGAGCTAAGAGCCTTTAACAAGCTCCACTCCACATTCCCGCACGCGTCAAAATCATTTGCGGCTGAAAAGCTCTGTTTGTGCGCCCGAAAACTCGTGGTCACTTGTTGAGCCAAAAATGCTAGAATCCCGCCACACAAACCGGCGATTGTTTCGCATAAAAACCAAAACGCAAATGCTCAAAAAAGTTCTCATTAACTGCTTTCTGGTTGCCTGGTTGTTGATCATGATCATCGACCCGACACCACAAGTTGGCCAATTGCACGGCAAGCTAAAAGAAGCCATTGATCCGTACCTCGATGCGACCGGCCTTTGGCAAGGAAACTGGCGATTGTTCGCGCCTTCGCCAGACAAAACCAATGCATCAGTGACCGCAGAAGTCGCGTTCGAAGATGGCAAGGTTGTGCTTTTGAGAACGCCCAAGTGGCGAGAGATTTCGGCTTGGGAACGTTTGGTCCGTTTTCGCCAAGCCGAATTCATTGACTCGATTCGATTGGATTCAAACCGATTTATCTGGCCGAACTACGCTGAATATCTTCGGCGCACCGTCAAACACCCAACCGACGAAAACCTACGCGTCAAAGAAGTCTTGCTCTCGCGTCGATGGGTCGATTTCGCCCCGCCTACTGAAGCTAACCTCAAGGAATTTCCCGAAACGCCGATGATGACCGGAAGCTACATTATGTGCGTCGAACAATTCAAGCTCGAGGATTGACTTGTTTGTAATCAAAAAATTGATCGACGCCTGGAATCACTTTTTCCATCGCCACGAAGATCTTTCAATCTTTGGGCCAATCCGAATCGCGTTTTCTATTCTGCTGTTGATCAACGTGCTGCTGTGGTGGCCCGAACTTGAAAAATGGTTTGGCGAAAACGGAGTGATGACATTTGAAATCTCCAAGCTCGCCATCGACCCCGATACGTATACAATTTTCCAATGGCTTCCCAAGACCACGACGGTTTTGTGGAGTTGTTACTTGTTGATGATCGCAAACCTGATTGCTTTAATGGTTGGGTTCTTACCGCGAATCCAGTTGGCTTGCATTTTTGTCTTATTCACATCGTTTTGCCACCGGAATAACTTAATCTTTGACGGCGAAGATTCCCTTTTTCGCATGTTCACGTTTTACTTGTTCTTTGCACCGGTAGGAAAATATCTTTCTGTGCATAGCTGGCTGGCTCGAAGGCGAGCGACTGATTCGGACGGTCTGGTTTCTTCAGAACCCAAGAAGTTTGCGATTTGGCCATTACGGCTTATTCAAATTCAAACAGCCGCAATCGTGTTCATTTCGGGTATCGAAAAAATGAAAGGCGTCGAGTGGCGAGATGGAACGGCACTTTATTACGTCTCCAGATTGGATGACTTTTTCTACCGATTTCCCGTGCCTGAATTCATGTTCAATTCGTTTTTGATGATCGCAATTGGAACTTGGTCGGCCGTTTTGATTGAACTTACGTTGCCAATTTTGGTTTGGTTTCGAAAGACACGAATGCTCGCGTTGGTCGTGCTGTTCCTTTTTCACTTGTCCCTGGAATACATGATGAACCTCAACATGTTCCAGTGGCTAATGATCGTAGGTTGGATGTCGTTCCTGCAATTCAACCGGCCCCAGACAGAATCGAGTGAACCGATAGTTAGTGAACAGGCTGTCGTTGAACCGGCTGTCGAGTAGTCGAACCGACATTGGAAATTAAGAAAGCGGGAAGCCTATCCAAAAACTGGCTGCTCTTGTCCGGTCTTCACGCGTAAATATTGAAATTCTGTTTGGGCAAAACTTTCTTCCAAATACGGAACTTCAATTCGATGATTGGCGGGACCGGCGGCTGCGGTATCCACCGAAAGACTAGCCATGTTCCAGCGGCGATCAAACGGCGACTGATCAATTCGGAGCGTTTGGATTTTCTCAAAGAACGTCATGCTGGTTTTTCGGTTGAAGATCCCACTGCGATAGGCGACTCCATTTTCGGTACGGGCATATCGCATGGCTTTGCTTTTCTTAAAAGCCCAAGCGATTAACAGAGGCAAAGCCAAAATTCCTAACGCCCAGCCCCAGTATAAAGAAATCAAAAGTCCAGCGAGCGAGACACCGATGGCCTGTACGACCGCTAAGCGGCAAAGTCGTTTGCCGGCCTTGGGCGAAAGCGATTTGAATTCCAGTTTCGATTCATCCCACGATGCCAATTCAGGGCGCAAGACGCTCAGCAAACCAGGCAGTTGGTCCTCAGGAATCACTGGGACAAACCAACGCTTCGACACCGTCTCCGTTGCATTTTCGCGATTCTGGCCAGCGCCGCCCGCCGTTTCAATTCGAATCGATGTTAAACCAAGCCAACGCATAATCAGGTTGCGATGAATGCTGATAAATTGAACGCGATTGCGCGGCACGGTGGCGCTGACTTTGGTGAACAAGCCACAACTGATTCTCAAGTCGTCCCCGTGCCGAACCAGCTTGTATCCAAAAAAGCGAAGAATGTACCAGCCAACGCCAAACAGTCGTAGCAAAATAAATAATACGATCGAGCCAACGATCCCGTACGCAATCAAGGAGCCCATTGAAGCTTCGGCCGGCACAATCGCTTTGAGCCAGTCAAAATTGAAACGGCCTCTTTCCGGGCCAAATTGAAAGTAGAAACCAGACGCGACGCCAACCATGATCATGCCGCGGTTACTCGCGAGTCCTGCTTTGATCAGCCAGCTGAGCGGGATTTTCAAAAGCGTTTCATCATTCGTTCGACCCAATCTGCCTGGTTGAGCCGACCCGGCCAAACCGGATCCTGCCAAACTGGATCCTGCCAAATCGGATCCTGCCAAATCCGATCCCGCTAAAGCACCAGTTGGTTGAGGCAGATTCGCATTGTCTGCAGCTGAGTCAAAACCTGTCCGGCCGATCTCGTTTTGCTGGCCAATGGAATTTTCAGAGAGCCCAACTTTGGCCTGCAACCCAAAAACGGAATTTCGCAGACGCTCCATTTGCTTAAGCGTGATCACACGCAGGACTGCTTCAGGCTTGGTGCCACTTGCCGTTTCAACGCGGACCTCAGCAACACGTAGTAAACGATGAAGCGGGTTTTGTACAAAATCAATATTCTGAATTCGCTTTACCGGAACAGTTCGATTCTTTTTGAAAATCAAACCCTCATTCACCACCAGTTTGTCACCTTGGATACTGTAGCGAAGCGTAAAATATCGAAACACGGAAAAGACAATCGCCGGTACGAAAATTATTGCCGAGATGATGATCAAAGTCAGGTCGCCTTGCGCGGCGCCCCACAATCCGAATAAAGCCGGAACGAGATACGTTTTCCCATGTGCGAGGAAATCAAAAAACAATGAAGTCGGATGCAAAAACGAAAGTCCATCACCTGACAGCGTCGGAGTATCTTCATTTTCGACGGGAGTCATCACGAACTGATCGTCGTTCTGATTTGTTCCCAACACCGGCGGAATGTCTTGAGGGGGTTCTTCAAACGACATGCTGATCTTTCCGCTGGCGAACGATTTGGTCTCGCAATGCAATTGCGTTCTCGTGTGCGAGTCCTGCCAAATCCACAGACGCGTTTTGCGTGCCGGCCGTGTTCACTGTCATCGTGCCCAAGCCGTACATGCGTTGCAGTGGTCCTTGTGAAACGTCAGCGTGTTGAACGCGACCAAGGGGAATAGTGATTTGATGACGCCACAAAACGCCATGTCGAATCTCCAGTCCTTCTTCATCCAGCCGCCATTTTGAGTGGCGATGCGAGATGGTTGGCCAAAACCAAACCCAGGCAAAAAAAGCGACCGCCAACAGGGCAGCAGCGGAAGCGATCAAAATCCAAATCAAATTCGCGCCGATATTGAACCAAACCACAATCACCCCGACCAGCAAACCAATTGAAACGATGCCGGCCAAAATCAATCCAGCAATCCGTTCTGTTTGGATGTTTCGAGGATCCAGCGAATGAAAATCATTCCCCAAATTTCCGGCAAGCATTTCTTCTGACTGTTTTTTCGGATACGCAAGGCTTGTGTCAGCCAAATCTGCGGTAACAGGTTCAGCCAAAATCGCCGGTTGAGAAATTTCGCGCGGTTGGGCATCATCAGTTTGTGCCAACGGTGATCGATTTTGTTCGCCGGACTCGATAAATTGATTGGCCTCTTCTGGCCGTGGCGTATTGGGTTCTGGGTCCAAGAATATTTCCATAGAAGCTGCAAGATTGATAGCGAGCGTAACAACAACAGGTTGTTCGACGACGCCAAAAGTATATTGCAAAAACTATTTCAACCGCCATCCAGATGTCAACGTTTGTTCCACAAAATGCCTGTTTGGAGCCGATTTTACACTCGTATCCGATGGAGAAAACATCTCCGCGGGATCCAAGGTGATGGTTTTTCGCAAGCTTTTGTGGCGACGAGAAAAACGTTCTTTCAAGAGGCTAAATGTTAGGATTGGCATTCGTGTTTTGCAGGATGGACATTCGTTCTTTCTTAGCCGTCTTTTTCAGGGCGCGGGCTGTCGGACAGGAATGTCCAACTTACTTATGTGTGGCAAAAAACGACACTGCAATTTTGAACTTGTGCATGTCTGAACTGAAACCGATTGCGAGCTGACGGACTCCATACGCCAGACCTCAATCAGTTAGAATCACGGCAAGGCCTGACGCACTCGACCTCCAGGCAAACAATACTTCATAGTGAAAAAACCGATGGCTGATTTAATCTTTGGGTTGGAGCGCGAATATTTTGTAGGCGACAAGCTATTCGAAGCGGAGACCGAAAAAGTATTCGCCAAAAACTGGCTGTGCGTTGGACGAGCCGAAGAATTCGATTCTAATTTTGAAGAATCCTATCGCCGCGTTTCTGTTGGACCTTACGATATTGTTATCGTCCGCCGATCCGACGCCAGCTTCGCCGCGTTTCATAACGTCTGCAGTCACCGTGGCACTCGATTGCTTGACCAGCCCGCTGGTGGATTGAAAAACTCTTGCGTCACCTGTCCTTATCACGCTTGGACCTACGACCTCGACGGATGTTTGATCGGTGCGCCCAACATGCACGAAAACGATTCCTTTGATCGTCAACAACATGGTTTGAATGCTATTGCTTGTGTTAACTGGAATGGGTTTCTAATGGTTCACTTAAGCCAGACCGAATTGGAATTTGAAACAGAATTCGCGCCGATTATCGAGAGGATTGCCGATTGGAATTTGGACGAAAAAGTCGTTGCCAAAACGCTGACCTACGATGTCAAAGCAAACTGGAAAGTCATTTTTCAAAACTACAGCGAATGTTATCACTGTCCGACGGTTCACCCAGACCTCAACCGCCTCACGCCTTATCGTGGTGCGACCAACGATTTGGAATCTGGTCCGATCCTTGGCGGACCGATGGGGCTTTCGGATGACTATGAAACGGTTAGCACCGATGGCAAGCGAATTGCACCCCCGTTTAAGACGCTTGATGAAGAACAGCAACGCTGCGTTTATTACTACACATTGTTTCCGACTATGTTTGTCAGTGCGCATCCAGACTACGTCATGATCCATGATTTAACGCGTGTTTCGAATTCGCAGACGATTGTAAAGTGTCATTTTTTCGTCACAAAAGAAACGAAACCTGACGACCTCGCGAGAGCCGTTAAGACTTGGGACGACGTGAACCAACAAGACTGGCAAGTTTGCGAATTGACTCAACTGGGCATTCAATCGCCTGCCTACCGCCCCGGCCCTTATTCAAATCTTGAGCCGATGTTGATCGCTTTTGACCGGCACTATCGTTCCGCGATGTCATAGTTGGCGATCTAGACGATGCCAATTGACGAACTCAGCCAACCGCCGACATGTCACTTACTTCATAGTTGTCCGTCGGCACAAAGTCGGACAGGAACGAACGTCCAACCTACAGCTTCATTCCGCCAGAACATTTCCTGCGGCATCCCATTGGCAGAGACCACGAAGATTAATTACAATCTCCGTTTCAAGGGCCAGTAGCTCAGTTGGTTAGAGCAGGGGACTCATAATCCCTTTGTCGCGGGTTCGAGTCCTGCCTGGCCTATCGAGCCGTATCGCCGGAACTCACACGTTCTCGGCGGTGCGGCTTTTGTTTTCTTTTTGCGAGTTTTCTGCTCGGCGAAGCTTGCCGATTTCGAGTTTCGCCCTGTGCACGTTGGTTCCGGCGTCCGTGGATTCTCAGACAGCACGTTAGTCCCAAAGGGACGGCATGTTGTAGCCACGGGTGCAAGCGCGTCAGCCCATGGAACCGAAGTCCCCGTTCCATCGGACATTACAGCGCTCATGTTATTCAACCCAGGAAGCTGAAACTGGATGCCGGTTTCTTCAAAAGCTCCAGTCTGCTCCATGGTAAATGCAGACATTGCAGTTTCTTCAACTACAGACATTGCATTTTCTTCAGCTGACTCTTCAACTGACTGTCCAAACATTTGCAATCGTATCTGTCCCTTTACCCACGGGCTGACGCGCTGACGCCCATGGCTACATCATTTCGCCACTTCGTGGCTGAGTGAGTGTGGCGCCACTTCGCGGCTGAAAACGTCCGCCACTTCGTTGCTGGGTGCGCTTCGAATCCTCCGTTGAGATTTTTTGAGGTTGGCTACGGCGGTGCGGGATGACAAGTTATAAAATGCCATACACCAACCCTATCAATTGATTCCAGTTGAGGCACTGTCGTATTTTTTGGTTCTAATGGCATTTTTGAATTGCCCACATCCATGTGTAAACGCACGGAATGCGGAACTCTAATTGGCACTGATTTTCACTAAAGAATAAACAGGGCTTACAAGCGATCGTTGGCGAGTACAATGCTATCCCGCTTTCATTTTTGATCGTCCCATGAAGCCCATTCAATCTTTCACGATTTCTGCAGACAAACAAATGGTGTTGGCCGCGATGCGCGAACAGCTGCCGGATGCTCCGTCTTGGTCGGCGATCAAAAAAATGCTTCGCGCACGGCGAGTTGCCATTGGGGGAGTGCTTTGTGTGGACGAAGGACGACAGTTGTCCAAAGGCGACGTGATCACGATTTTTGAGCACCCGCTGCCACCACCGCCAACCGACAAAGATGTCAACATTCGTTACGTTGACGCCGATTTGGTCGTCGTTGAAAAGCCATCGGGCATGGTGACGCTTAGGCGAAACTCTGATTTGAATTGGTCGTGGGCGCGAAAGAACCTGCAGCCGACGCTTGATGAATGCGTCCCTCGGTTGATCGGAAAGCATGCAGCTGGGAAAAGAAATTCAGAACACAACCTGAAGAAACTTCCGCGATTGCTGCCAGTGCACCGAATTGATCGCGACACAAGCGGCTTACTCGCATTTGCGCGTAACAAAGATTCTCAAACCAGGATCATTGCTCAGTTTGCTCACCATGAAGCGGTGCGAAAATACCTTGCGCTGATCCCCGGCACGATCAAAGACCAAACGGTGACCACGCATTTTATTCGCGATCGAGGTGATGGCTTGCGCGGAAGTTTGACCGTTGCGACAGCGGATCCAACTACGGCGGACACAGGTAAACGAGCCGTCACGCACTTTCGAACGTTGCGACGAATCAGCGCTTACAGCGAATTGGAATGTAAATTGGAAACGGGGCGCACCAATCAAATCCGCATCCACTTGGCGGAACTTGGACATCCGATTTGTGGCGATATTAAATACCGCGGCCCATTTGCAAAGCCGCAAATTGTTGACGAAAGCAAGATCCGGCGTATGGCGTTGCATGCTGCAGATTTACGGTTCGCGCATCCGACATCTGGAAAACTTATCGAGTTTCAAACGGACTGGCCGCTCGATATCCAGCATTGGCTCAATCGTTTGGAAACTCATTGAGTGCCAAATTTGAAAATTTCACTAAAATCGTTTTTCCTTTTGGGTTCTCACAATAGAAAACTGAAATCACACCGGTCGCCGCGTTGGAATTATTCTTGCACTGCTTTTGGCCTTTCGCTTGGTGCGCTTCGACCTTTTTCTATTCCGCAACGGCGATACAATTCGAACATGTTTGAATTACGTTGTACCGTCCGAAACTGCAGTCACCCCCTGGTTCGCTCCGAAAGTGGGCTCAGTTGTGCCGCCGGCCATCACTTTGATCAGTCCAAAGAAGGGTATTGGAACCTTACGCAGCCTCAGGATAAAAAATCGGCAAACCCGGGGGACAATCGTGAAGCAGTACTCGCCAGGCATCGTTGGCTCAATCGCGGTCATGCCGCCGGTTTGATCACGGTTGTTAAAACGTGGGTTCCTGAATCCAATTCCAACATGCGAATTCTGGATCTTGGGTGTGGAGACGGCTCATTTGGTCCTTCACTTTTTCTGGATCACGCAACTAACTATTGTGGCATCGACCTTTCCAGGCCGGCTATTAAACTCGCCGCCAAACGCTGGCCCGAAGCGACTTGGGTTCTCGCAAATGCAGATCGTGGTCTGCCAGTTCCCAACGCAAGCGTAGATTGCGTAGTGTCTTTGTTTGGGCGACGACCGGTTGCTGAAATCAGTCGCGTCTTAAGCCCCAGCGGTTGCCTAATTGTTGCCGTTCCGGGCGAAGACGATTTGATCGAGCTGCGGGAGCAAGTCCAAAAAGAAGGCAAACGCCGAAGTCGCGTCGAAGCGATTGTTGAAGAGATGAAAGCCAATGGGTTGTCTTGCGTCGAACAAAATCAATGGCGAACGCAGATTGAAATTGGTCCCGAAGAAATCGCCGATGCCTTGGCGATGACCTATCGCGCAGGCCGACGGTCGGAACAAAGCCTGGTTGCGTCGATTGGATCTACGAAAGTGACTTTGTCAGCGGACCTGATGCTTTTTCAAGCATGATGTTCGTTTTTCAAGTGTGAAGGTGTTTCCAAGTCGGTAAGCGCACCTTTGATGAGGTGACAAAAAAAGGGACGCCAATTGGCGTCCCTTCAGGTATCTATTTTCTACAGGCTGGTTACTTAAAAGCGTTAACCTTTTCCATCAAGCCATCAACAGCTGGCTTGAGCTTGCCAAGAATGCCTTCTTCCGTAATGCCGCCCATTGCCGACGTAACGGTTTCACCAAACTTCGAGACCAAACCGCCAACGAAAGTCTTTGCAGTGGCAGGAAGTGCATCTAATCCCATGCTGTCCATCGAGCCGCTGAGATCAGTGATTTTTGATGTCAAGCCATCAACGTTGTCGGCTGTAACGTCTTTGAATCCGTCAGTAATCCCAGCGAATTTCTCCTTCATTCCGACCAAGTCAAAGTCGCCCATGTCAGGCATATCCACCATGCCTGCGGCTTTTTCTTTTGCATCGTTCGCTGCTTCTTTGGCAGCTTCGCACCCAGTGAATGCGACCATCAATGCCAATAAAAATAAACTGGTTTGAGTAAGTTTTTTCATTTTAAAAATTCTTCAAAATCGTGTTGGGAAGTTGTTTCAACTGATAAGAATCAGAAGGTATTCGATTATACCGCCGGTGAATAGAGGCGGCATCGGTTTGTTACCCAGCCACTGGGATTGATCCGTTTGCAGCAAAGGTACGAACTAATGCGAGTGAAGACATAACCGACTAATACATCTCACATACTTTGGGGCGAACTTGCCTTGGACTCGAATATTTTTGATGAAAAAAAGCGATGGACACATTAGCGACAGCCCAATTTGGTAATTGCAGCAAGAACCAGAGGCTCAAGGTTGGGCTCAAAGTTGGCCTCTGACATGAGCGACTAGCTTCCCCTATCGAATTCAACCAATCTAAAAAAGCTCATGCGGCTGACGTGGCCAGTCTCTTTCATATAGAATTTGGGTTCGCAATTTCGTTCAGGGTGACTTCGACGGTTTGACCAGCTGGATTGGCACCAAAAGCGAGATGAAAAACCTGTTTCTATGTGAGCACTGAGAACCATCAAACGATGATCCGCAAAAACAAAACAATTCACACCGTGTTTCTCGCCTTGCTGACAATCACGCTTTTTAGCTATTGCGGCTGTAAACCGGAGGCGCCAAAAACCACTGGCAAAGCTGTCCCCACTGATGAAACTTCCACCGATAAATCATCCCCGGATAACAGTTCCGACAATTCGACTGCTGCGGAAACTACCAAAGAAACGACTGAAGAGACTTCCACGGTAGATTCACAAATCAAAACAGAAGACGTTGCAGTTGCTCCAAAAAGTAATGCTTTAGAAACAAGCGAGACGAGTGTGGAATCTGGTGCCATCAATGGTGATCTTGGTTCGGTTGACTGGGATTCGATGGTTGGTCAGCAGATTACCATCACCGGCGAGTTAGTGGTTGTGGATACGTACGATTTGGCTCGTCGCGGCCAAGTCAAATTGGCGCGAGAAAGAATTCACGTCCCAACCAGCCAAATCGATCCCAACGATGCAGATGCCGATGCTACTTCGTTTGAAGGTGGAAGTAACGTAGCGAAAGTGGTGAGGAGACAAAAACAAAACGACTCGGCCACGATTACCCTTGATGACGGATCGTCCGATCAAAATGTTTTCCCGCCGAAATTGTTTCCCAATCTTGGCAAGACGCATCCATCGGTCCGCGTCGGATCCGTTCTCAAAGGCGTTACGGGAAAATTGGTGAAGCAGCGGAGAAGATTCTTTCTCGTGCCAAGTGAACCACTTCAATGGACACCCGTCACCCGGCCAAAGCGACCTGATGTCGGCAAAGCAGACGTGACTGTCTCAAGTTTCAACGTGCTCAATTACTTCACAACAATAGATAACGGAAGTAACAACGCTCGCGGGGCCGATTCCCAATCTGAATTTCGACGCCAAGAAGCAAAAATAGTTGCTGCCATCATCGAACTCAATTCGGATGTCGTTGGTTTGATGGAGATCGAGAACAATCTCGAAGCTGAAATTCAATTGGTCGCCGCTTTGAACAAAGCAATTGGCAGCGAAGTATTCAAAGGCTGCGGCATTCCTGACGGGTTTGCCGAAACGCCTGGCGGCAATAACGCGATTCGGGTCGGCTTTATTTACCGCACGGACCGCGTCACACCCGTCGGAGACGTTTCAATGGTTCGCGATGGAGCCTTCGACGTGGCAAGAACACCGATCGTTCAAACTTTCAAATCAAAAACGGCTGGCAAACCATTCACCGTCATCGTCAACCATTTCAAATCCAAAGGCGGATCGAAAGCCGATGCTGCCAACAGAAATAAAGGCGACGGGCAAGGTGCTTTCAACGCCACCCGACGTGCGCAATCTTTGGCGATCTGCGATTACATCAGCCAACTGAGTCAGAGTCAGGGTGACGAGCAACCACGAGTTCTAGTGGTCGGCGATTTGAATGCTTACGCTCAGGAAGATCCAATCGATGCGATGCGTGCCAAGGGGTTGGTGGATCTCCAAGAGCGTTTTGAAATGGAAACTGGCAGCAAAGGAACAAGCAAAGCCCCTCATTATTCCTACATCTATCGCGGGCAAAGCGGGAGCTTGGATCATGCGATGGCGACCGAATCATTAGCGGCTGACGTAACCGGCATTGGGACTTGGCACATCAACGCTGACGAGCCGCGGTTCCTGGACTACAACGAAGAATTCAATCCCAAATCGCTTTACCAACCCGATCCCTTTCGTAGTTCCGACCATGATCCTGTTTTGATTGGCATTCGGAATTAGTGAACACGGAATACCGAAAGTAAAAAACGCATGCCATCCTACCGATTGACTACGACACTGGACGTCGGTGAAGAGTTCCCGGTTGAATTAGTCGTCCGTGGCAAGACGCTGGAGTGCGCCTGGCGCTCCATGGCAAATTATCTTCATCTCGCGATGTTCGAATCTGATGTGAAAAACAATTTATACTCGGACTACGTTGACTACGAAGATGAAGAAGGGTTCCTTGCCGAATGTCGCCAGGACCTTTCAGACTGGGATCGAAACGGTGCGTCGTATTTAATTTGGCGGTCACTGAATACCGCAGTTGCCAACGTTCAAATCAAAGAACTGGATGACGCGTAGGCGTCGCCGAACCAAGGAGATTTAGGAACACTAATTCGCGCTAATTGAAGTTTGTGTTTTGTGCCAGGGTTGGTTTTTAACGAGGAGACCCAACATCATGAAACGCGCGAAACGATGTTTTTGTTGTGGGCTTCAATCATGGCACGCACCTGCGCGGCAAACTCAGCGCTATAAAAACGCTCGACCGTCTCGAAAATACGATCGTAAAACGATTGCTTGATCACGCCTGATACCGTCCACTTTTGGGTCAAAGACTCCAATAGCTGGCCCTCGTAGTCGCGGTGTTTTTTGGTTATTTGGAACGCTCCAATGTTCTGGTTTTCGAATAGTGATTTTTTCTTGGGTGACGAGAACACTTCGTAAACGTTAAACGGCCCGGTTTCGGAGGCGAACCTTGGGATGTCCTTGAGAGCAATATCATGAACGGCGATCCACGTGCCAGTTTTGACAAACGGTAATATCAGCATCGTATCGAGCGTGGCCCAAGGGTGACTGTGATGGGCGTCAATGAAGACAAAATCAAACTTCGAATCGGTAGCGAATTTTTCTGCGTCGGCAGACCAATGATGAAAATGCAGCCCATACATGCACCCTTTTTCAGGAATCGCCGCGTCGACCACGTAGCCGACTTCTTTCGTTCGGTCCGCGTAGTACTGCTGACTAATGTCGACCGATATTAGTTCGCTTTCAGGGCTAACCTTTGCCAATGCCATGAGCAAAAAAGTTGTCGACATTCCTGACGCAACGCCGACTTCGAAACATTTACTTGGTCGGGTTTCCTCGATTAGTTCGCACAAAAATTTTGCATCATAGCGGCTAACGGCTCCCATGCCTTCGAAGTAATACTGTTCAAAAACCAGATCAATTTCGTCGAGACTGAGCATCGAGTTGGTAATCCTTTTTAAATTCTGTTGATCGATCTTCCTGCCAAAAAACTCAGCCCGCTGATTCTGCGCCTCGCTTACTGATAACTTTACCGCCTACTGGTAACCCTTCGCTTGGATCGTAAACAGGTGGGCGTAGTGGCCGTTTTGCTTCATCAGCTCTTCATGGGATCCGCGTTCCATCATTTTGCCTTTAGCCAAAACGACAATCTCATCGGCCATGCGGACGGTTGAGAAACGATGCGAAATCAAGATCGCCATTTGCTTTTGGGTTGCTTCACGAAAGTGATCGAAAATCTTTGCTTCAGCTTCGGCATCCATCGCGGAAGTCGGTTCATCCAGCACCAAAATATCGGCTTGCTTTCTCATGAACGCACGCGACAAAGCGATCTTTTGCCACTGTCCGCCGGACAACTCGCGACCGTCTTTAAACCAACGGCCAAGCTGCGTGTCATAGCCGTTTTCCATCTCATCAATAAACGGATGGGCCATGCCTTTTTCAGCGGCAGTTTGCTGCTGATCGCGGGCGTCCACATTGACTACGTCGCCGACGCCAATGTTTTCACCGACTTCCAACTGGTAGCGAACGAAGTCTTGAAAGATCACACCAATGCGATCGCGCAACGCGTCCAACTGCCATTCGTTCAAATCTCTTCCATCGAGCAAGACACGGCCTTGGGTTGGAAGGTAAAGTCGCGTCAGCAATTTGATCAGCGTTGTCTTTCCCGAGCCATTTTCTCCCACCAGCGCGAGTTTTTGACCGGGCTGAAGATGAAGGCTGATGTTGTCGACCGCTGGAGTGGTTTGACCGGGATATGTAAACGAGACATTTTCGAAACGGACCCCATCGCCCAGTGTTGGCCCAGAGAGTGCCGTACCGTCTTGGGTGTCAATTTCTTCTTCAAGGAATTCGTAAAGGTTGGAGAGGTAAAGATTGTCTTCGTACATTTTGCCAATCGCGGTCAAGCTCGCCGCGATCGACGATTGACCTTGCTTGAAGATCAACAGGTACATTGTCATCTCGCCTAAACTGATTTCGCCCGTGGCAGCGTTCCAACCGATCCATCCGTAAGCCCCATAAAAGGCTGCACTGCTGAGTACGCCCAACAAAAATCCCCACATGCCACGTTTCAACGTGAGCGATTTGTCTTCTGCGTAGATCTTTTCAAAGATTTCACAGTAGCGACCAAGAAACAACTCGCCCGTTCCAAACAGTTTGAGCTCTTTGACATAGTCTTCGCGGGCCAACAACCACTCAAGGTAGTTTCGTTTGCGTGTCTCGGGAACTTGCCAGCGAAAAAGCCTAAACGCCGCGCCCGAGAAATACGTTTCGACAAAGAACGAAGGTAACGCTGCGACGATGAGACCGACGACAGCCAGCCAGGAAAAATTGATCAACAGCCAGCCATATGTCACCAGCGTGATACCGTTTTGAACCAAACCAAATGTCCGAGTGACCAAGCTCAACGGGCGAGACGAAGCCTCGCGCCGGGCGCGTGTGAGTTTGTCGTAGAACTCAGAGTCTTCAAAGTGCGAGAGTTCCAGGGTTTGAGCTTTCTCCAGAATCATTACGTTGACGCGTTGGCCTAAAAGCGCTCGCAAAAGAGAATTTGAGACCATCAGGATCCGTTGGGCTGCAGCCATCAAAACGATCAAGATGGCTTCAATACCAATCCATTTGAGAACGGTCCAGCGATCGGTTGCAAGTTGTGTCTCGACTGCCAAAACGACTGCATCAACAATGAGTTTTCCGACATAAGCAATCGCGCCTGGCATAACACCGGCAAAAATGGTCAGGGCCAACAGAAGGAGGGTCAGACGTTTGTCGGTCGTCCAGACAAGGTTGAGTGCTTCTTTGCTATAGCGAAAGACGCCGAAGAATCTGCCAATGAGGGAAGTACCATCGCTTTGGGGAGGCTTTAAAGATGGACGCATCTATCATCACTTGGGTAGATAAAAAGTTAGCTGAGCTAAATTTAGAATGTCGCTTTATTCGTCGTTTTGCGATAGCGGGCTATCGTTTTATGTTAGGTAAACCGTGGCTACGCCAAAACGGCTCTTGTTAATATTTGCAATTTGAATGAAGCGACGAACTCGAGTCGTGTATGGATAGTTTAACCATCCGCCTAATCATGTTCATCCTGTCAAAAAACATACGCCTTCACACCAAGACGAAAATTTCAGTTGGCGTTATACTACTTCCCACCATGCTACAGTCGATCAACATTCCCCAAGATATCAAGCGGCTTTCGCATTCGCCAAGCGCTGAAAATTTGATCGATCAGGCAAACGACAGAATCGAAGCTCTGATGTTGGCCGACGATTCCATCACCGACAGCTTCATCCCCTGCGACTTTCACTTGTTGGATCAATCGTTGACTTGGATGGAGCAAAATCAATTGCTAAACGGTCGCCGATTCTGCGAGCTTGGAAGTGGTTTGGGGGTGGCCGCCTTGTTAGCGTCATTACATGGACTGGAATCCGTTGGGATCGAGATTGATTCTGCACTGGTCGATCAAGCCAACAAATTTGCCAAAGAATTAAACTCGACCGCTAAATTTTACAGTGGGAGTTTTGTGCCCCACGGGGTTTCCGAGTTGCTTGAGTTGGCCCGCAAAGTGGAGCAAGCCGAAAACAATGAAGGCGACGTTTACGAAGAGATTGGAATGGGGTTTGAGGATTTTGACTTGTTCTTTGTCTTCCCGTGGCCTGGCGATCAGAAGTTTTACGAGGCGCTGTTCCAAGCCAAGGCCGCCAGCAATGCATTGCTCTTAAGTTACCACGGTCGCAATGGAATGCAGCTCGTTCGTAAGACTAATTCGTAATCCGAATACGAGTTAATAGTTTGGAGTCGAAAAAGCGCTTTAGTGCGCAATTAATTGTTATTAAACTACGTCGCAACTTTCTTTTTGTTCGCTTGCTATCAGCTTTAACTCAACTGGTCTGGGAAGCTTAGCCTCAAAAAATATTGGTCTTGCCCTAAATCGGCAGATATTCAAAGATCATGGAACAACTAAACATGCGTATGTGTTTAGATTGGGTGCAACGACTGCCCCCATTTCACAGACAGGGAATGTCTCCAATCTCAGGAGACTCCAATGACCAATCGTTTTCTTCAGCGTGCAAGACTAACGCCACCGCAAAACTCTTACACTTCGTCTTTCTTATTCGAGGTGAACAACGAGCGATTTCGCAAATTCAATTCTGAATTTGAAGCGGCTCTTCTTGAACTCGAATCTAATTACAACTGCGATTCGGTGCTGCCCAATTTGGCAGGAACCAATTCGGCTCTAGCCAACACGTTACAGGTTAAAGAGTTGAACTCGACTGCTGACGAGTTTGACTTTCCTGTTGATGCTCGCTGGATCTAGCTCGCGAGAATGCGATTGCAGGAATTATGGGTGCGTACGTCGTTCTTTTTCCGCGCAACAAAGTTAACGCCGTTTTGTTTTACTACATCGTTTCGGTTCCAGCCGTAGCCGTGTTGGGGCTTTGGATTGCGATGCAGTTTTTTAACGGGTACGGGTTGATGTTTAACAACGCAATCGACTGGCGGTGTCGCATATATGGCATACAGCGGCGGTTTCGTTGCCGGCGTAGCGGCAGGGCTGGTCGCCCGAATCTTGATGACCGAAGAGCCTGACTCGGTGCTAAAACGGAATTACGAATTCGATCCAAACGGCAAAAGGCTTTGGTAGATCCAAATCGCCTCAGCCAGCCATCGACTGCGCCCAGCCGTAACGGACGTAGTGGTTGAAATGCAGCAAGGGTCTATTCTTACTTCTTTGAGTTGATCTTAATATCCAATATTTGTTGCGTTTGTCCTTTTCAGGAACAGCTGTCCATTCGCGGTTTTCTATCTTTACTTTCACGACTGATAACGCAGATGAGCCCGTTGAAAGGAATGGCGGCAGATTTTTATCGCTGGAGAGAACTGAAACTATCGTTCCTATTCAATTCCGCCATAGAACGTTAACCTATTCAATTTGGATTTAATATTCACAAAATGCAGCGGCGACAATCGGCACAATGGCAAACGAAAAAAAGACACCCTTCATTGACTTTTCACATCTTCGCGGTGACATACTCGGTGGAATCACAGCGGGTATTGTCGCACTTCCTTTGGCGTTGGCATTCGGTGTGAGTTCCGGCTTGGGCCCCAGCGCTGGACTTTATGGCGCTATCTTCATTGGCTTTTTCGCGGCGTTGTTTGGCGGGACGGCAACCCAGATCTCTGGCCCAACGGCTCCTATGACGGCAGTTAGCATGCTGATCATTGCGGGCATCATTGCTGCCAACGACGGTGAAGTCGCAACCGCGCTCCCGATTATCTTAAGCGTGTTCATGATCGCCGCATTTTTTCAAATCGGATTGGGCATGCTGGGGATGGGCAAGTACATCAAATATATCCCTTATCCGGTCGTGTCGGGATTCATGACGGCGATTGGCGTCATCATTCTTGTGACACAGGTCTTGCCGGCCATCGGTTACTATCCAAAAGAAGACGCCGAGTACGTGCAACGATTCAGGCCGGAAGCCGAAGAAGTTATCGTCGAAAGAATTTTGGGAGAGCAAGTCGACGAGGGAAGCAATATTCTGGAAAACCTTGACGAAACGGTCCGACGTGCGGACGGTGTTTCCCAAGATCAAATCGAAAAAGAATCACAAACAATTGCAGGCAAAAACACAGCCGGCGTAATTGGGGCATTGAAAATCATGCCGCGTGCTCTCTCCAACATCAATTGGTTAGAAGCCATTTTGGCGTTTGCAACCATCGCCATTATTTTTGGATTCAAACGAATTACCAAAAAAGTCCCGTCCACTTTGGTCGCACTGTTCGTTGTGACGGGTGCTGCGATGGCGTTTCAACTGGACTACCGACCGATCCAGGCGATCCCAAGCGGATTGCCTCGGCCCAACTTTGAAGTGTTCACGCAGTTTAACTTACAAAGCGTTGCACCTTACATCCTCACGGCACTTACGCTGTCGTTGCTGGGAGCAATCGACTCGTTGTTGACTTCGATCGTGGCCGACAACATGACGAAAACGCGGCACAATCCAAACAGGGAACTTGTCGGGCAAGGAATTGGAAATGCGGTCGCAGCATTTTTTGGCGGAATCCCCGGAGCCGGTGCGACGATCCGAACGGTTGTTAACATTCAGGCCGGTGGCATCACACGCATTTCGGGTTTGGTTGCGGCCTCTTTGTTGTTGGTGGTACTGCTTGCTTTGGGGCCAGTGGCGTCAAAAATTCCGGCTGCCGTTCTGGCTGGCATTTTGATCACTGTTGGAATTGGAGTGATGGACTACAAAGGTTTGAAAGCGATTCCTTATATGCCAAAATCGGAAGTCGCGATCATGCTAGTCGTGTTGGTCCTTTCTTCGGTTTGGAATCTTGTTTATGCGGTTGGCGTGGGGCTTGTAATCGCTTGTTTCCTGTTCATGAAAACGATTGGCGATTTCACCGCATCACAATCCAAGCTTCTGCCGCTGGGGCCGGAGGATTCCTGGGACGACGAGCGGGAGTTCCCTGAGAAACTTAAGCAAGAAGTATTTATCAAGCACATTAACGGTCCACTCTTTTTTGGTTCAACCAGCGACTTTCAAACGCTGATGAAACAGATCCCGCAATCGGCGACGGTCGTCATTGTACGAATGGCCAAAACCAATCACATCGACCAGTCTGGGCTTTATGCGATCGAGGATGCATT
>CAYZGP010000069.1:15050-31018 GCA_964478065.1 uncultured Pirellulaceae bacterium | reverse complement strand
ATTCTAATTGCAAAGACCTACTCAGGGAAATTGGCAACCGTATCCAAAACTAAAGTTTCTCGCTTCCAAAGCCATTCCCCCTGCCGTTTTACGAACCAACGGTAGCAAAAATAAGTGATCACGATTTGAATGAGTGAAAACAGTAAATACACGGGGCCGATCGGTGTCTCCAAAAGAAAGTTCAAGAGGATCGGCAGCCCGCAGGAAACCAAAGTCGGAATGGCAAACAACAGGATGCCAAACATCATGATGAGCATCATCACCAACATGGGAATGAGTTTTGGATTGGCCGGCTGCATCGTACTGCGTTTGATTCCCATTGGAAAATAAATCGACGCCGTATTGCCCATGATGCAGTAAAGCAAATACACGGCGGGAATTTGAACGAGCGTCGCCAGGAAGGAAAAGAAATTTTGCGGGACGACAAACTGACCAGCAACGATCATCAAGGTACACAATCCCAGTGCCAACGGCGCAAGCCCGATGTTCTTTCCAATGAAGATGTCAACGCGATCGATGGGGCTAAGCATAAAGCATCGGAATCCGTCTCGGTCCATCCCGAATTGATTACAAAGCATGCCCGTCAATGAAAACATGGTCATCGTGATCAAGCCAATTGGCAGAAACGGGCGGACTGCAGAAGGAATCACAAGTCCGTCATTGCCCATGTAAAACGTCATGCCCAGAACGAACAGAATTACGGGCAATACTAACAGCATTTTTGATTCGGGCGCACGGAGGGTGCTGCGATGTGTCGATAGTGCAACAGCCGAAACTTGATCCGATACCAATGGAAGACGCCGAAGCAGATATTTGGATTCCAGGCCAGGCTCCGCTTGAGTGACCTTCTTTTTCTTTCTCGTTTTTGAATCGACGCCTGTATATTTTTTCATGGCCGAGCGATATGAAAAAGCCAGGCTTAACAATCCCATCAATCCCATCGCGATCGAAGTTGCGATTCCAAAAATCAAACTTCCCTCTGCCGCTCGTACGATGCCCAGGGGCAACCAGCCTGGAGGAAAATAGGCGTCCGCCGTTCTAACGCTCTTTTGAATCGTTTGCCAACGCTCAACTTTCTTGGTCTTTCTTGAGGCGATTTTTTTAGTCGCAAGGTTGTTGTCTAGTTGGTCGAGCCAAGCTCTGCTTATCGAGGGCTCGGCGCCAGCGTGTTCGATCAAGGCTTCAGCGCCAACCAAATTTGCCTCTCGGGTTTCGTCAAGCACTTCTTCAAATGCTTTTTCGGCAACGTCTTTTTGACGGTCCATCGTCGTTGTGACCAGATGGGGCACTTGTGAAAGCCCAACAAAAAAGATGGTTACAAAGGCAATCACCGTCCCGCGATTACGCTTGTTCTCCATGATCCGGCCCAGCCAGCCACGCAGTTGATAGGTCAGCGTCGTGATGAGAAACAAAAACCCAACAATCAAAGGAATCGAGATCGCCATCAGGCTCCCTCGCGCAAGCAGCATTCCAAACGCCAGCCCGATCATCATCGGGACGAACAGTATAAAAGTCGTATTGAGAAACGAGCTCATGTAGTTAAGAAAAAACGCACCGCGCAGCGAGATGGGCAGGTGCAATAGTTTATCCATCGACATCAACTCGGTTTGCTGAAGTTCGGTCATCAAACCGACCAACCACATTCCCAGGAAAGCCACCACGATGATGTTCCAGGTCATCGAAATCGTATCAATGGATGCTTCTTGAAACCAAAAAGAGCCGCCGATCATTCCAGTGAAAAAGGCACTTATCGAACTGACCAATCCGAGCGCAATCAGGATGAATGAGAGTACAACGTTAGCCTTGCCGCCTTTTTTAATTTGGTTGACGGTCAATTGATATCGCAGCAACCACAGTGCCTTGAGCTGTGTAAAGGTGTTTTTCAGGTTCACGAAGGCTGCTCCGAGTCTTGTTCAGCGGGTGGCCTTTGTTCGGTGGGTGAGCCTTGTTCGGGAGGTGGATTAAGTTCGGCAGTTGGTTCACTTTCACTTGCAGGTGCAATCTCTTGATCAGCCCCAGCCAAACGATCAGCTGCACTATCGGTTCCACCACCATCAAGCCAATCCAGGTTCGCCGTTTCCGTTTCAGGGTTGCCAACCAATTCCAGGAACCGCTTTTCCAGCGAGTTGCCTTGTCGAAGCTGATCAAGCGAAGTTTGTTCAACGAGTTTTCCGTTGGCGATGATTCCAACGTGCGTGCAAATTCGTTCGACAATTTCAAGTACGTGCGACGTTACGAAAACAGTGGACCCGCGAGAGACATAATTACCAAGCAGATCGCGAATCACTCTCGCCGTCACCGCATCAACGCCTTCGAATGGTTCGTCCAAAAACAGCAAGTCAGGGTTGGGGAGCAGCGCGGCGGCAAGGGCAAGCTTCTTTTTCATGCCGTGCGAATATTCGACGGCCAATTTTTTCTCAACGGCTTCAAGCTTAAGCAGATTCAGCAGCTCTTCGGTCCGGCTGATAATCGTACTTTGCTCCATCAAGTGCATCCGCCCAATGAAAGTCATGTACTCGCGAGCGGTGAGATTATCAAAAAGCGCGAGGTCTTCAGGCACCACACCGGTTCGGCGTTTGATCGCGAGGGCGTCTTTAGGAACCCATGGGTTACCGCCAAGCAGATTGATCTGGCCAGATGACGGCGAGAGAATTCCGGTCAGCATCTTGATCGTCGTCGATTTGCCGGCTCCGTTGGGCCCGAGAAACCCGTAAAGGCTACCTCGTTCGACTGTCAGGTTCACCGACTCAACGGCAAAGAAATCGTCAAAATGTTTGGTGAGACCGCGTGTCTCAATAGCAATGTTCATACAGTAAAGTACCTTGGCGAACCTCGGCGGGTTTTAAATGTCAGATGTCTGACGGTCGCAATTCGATAATCCAATAGGTTCATCCTAACGAGTTCTCCATCCATCGTATCTAGTAAGCATTCTGTTTTCGCGTCGGGTCTGTTAAACTTGGCAGATTAATGGAATGAATAAAAGTCACAACTATATATCGGGCATTTTCGTCTAATGAGAGTACTTTCTGGAATCCAGCCAACCGGCCGTCCACATTGGGGGAATTATTTTGGTGCGATTAGCCAATACATCGCCCTCCAAAACGAAGAGCAATCGTTCTACTTTATCGCTAACCTTCACGCGTTGACAACGATCCGAAACGCCGAAGAACTTCGTCAAAATTCGCTCGATACCGCGATGGATCTGCTTGCCCTTGGGCTGGATCCAAACAAAGCCACTTTGTTTATCCAGTCTGACGTTCCTCAGGTTAGTGAGCTTTGCTGGTTGCTGATGTCGGGAGCGCCAATGGGTTTGCTCGAACGTTGTGTCTCTTACAAAGACAAAATCGCCAAGGGACTTCCTGTGGTAACAGGACTGTTCACGTATCCGGTTCTACAGGCCGCCGATATCCTTGCATACGATTCGGATATTGTTCCCGTTGGCGAAGACCAAAAGCAACATATCGAAGTCTGTCGTGACATCGCCAAGGCCTTCAATCACTCGTTTGGTGAAGTCTTCGTTTTGCCCCAGCCAAAGATTCTCGATAGTAGCGCGAAGGTTCCGGGACTCGATGGCGACAAGATGTCAAAGAGCTATGGGAACTTTATCGAAGTCTTCGAAGACGTCAAAGTGATGAAGAAAAAGATCATGAAGATCCAAATGGATTCTCGCCCAATGGAAGAACCCAAAGACCCCGCGTCTTGCCACTTGTTTGATCTTTATTCGCTGTTCGCTGACGACAAAGCCAAATCTGAAATGGATGCGACATACCGCGCCGGCGGATTTGGGTATGGTGACGTTAAAAAGGCCTTATTCAGGGCAGCCGAAGAATATTTCGCACCCGCCCGGGAACGTCGAGCCGAATTGGCAGCCAACATGGATCAAGTTCACGAGATCTTGAACGATGGGGCTTCGGCTGCCCGAAAGAAAGCAAGTGAAGTCTTGGCGCGGGCCAAGAAAGCTTGTGGCGTTTAGTTTGTAATTTGGGTTTTTAACTTGCGCAGCGGATCTGAATTATGAGCATCATCGGAATTGGAACCGACATCGTGGAGTGTTTGCGAGTGGCAAACATGATCGAGAAACACGAAGACATCTTTATTCAAAAAGTTTATACGCCAGGTGAAATTGAATATTGCGGCGCTCGGAAATCTGCCACCCAGCATTACGCCGGTCGATGGGCGGCAAAGGAAGCGATCTTAAAGGCGATCGGAACCGGCTGGGCAAAAGGTATCCAATGGACCGACATCGAGATCGTTAATCACATGGGCGGCAAACCATATGTGAAGCTTGGCGGAGAAGCAAAAAACATCTGTGAATCGCTCGGGATCACGGATATCTTGATCAGCATTTCTCATTGCAGAACGTTCGCGACCGCGTTCGCAACGGCGGTCGGAGAATAGTATCAATTCGGAATGTGAAATCTCGCTCCGCGCAGACAATCGATTACCGCTCTTTTGAACGGACTTGCCTCGACCGCCCGGGTGATTAGTGCCGCGGGGGCGATCAGGTTTATCTACCTCCAATTTCAACACCACGGCGCAATTTCGTTTTCACGAAAACGATTGACTCCGCCAATTGGGTCCATTCCAATAGCGCCTCGAATGTATTTTTTCAAAGGAGCGATGGGTGAGCCGATATAGCCTTCAGGAATTTGTTGCCAAGACGCAACAGCAGGACAGAGGACAAGGAATTTTTGAGCTTGAGACAGAGCGAATGCTGGAGCTCAATCTTAACGGTGCTATCTGGACCAAAATGGGCTCGATGATTTCGTATCGAGGCGAAGTCAAATTTACGCGCGAAGGAATTATGGAACAGGGGATCGGTAATCTGCTCAAAAAAGCGGTTTCCGGAGAAGGAACAAGGCTGACCAAAGCCGAAGGTCGTGGCAAGGTTTACCTGGCCGATAGTGGAAAGAAGATTACGATTCTGAATCTGGAAAACGAGTCGCTGTTCGTCAATGGCAACGACCTGTTGGCTTTCGAACCGTCCATCAAATACGAAATCAAGATGATGCGGAAAATGTCTGCAATGCTGGCGGGTGGACTTTTTAACATCCACCTCCAAGGTTCAGGCATGGTCGCGTTCACCACGCACTACGATCCGATCACGTTGCTTGTCACGCCTGACAATCCGGTCGTCACCGACCCCAATGCAACGGTGGCTTGGTCGGGAACGCTTGAGCCGCAAATCAAAACAGATGTTTCGCTCAAGACATTTTTTGGACGGGGGAGCGGCGAATCGATCCAAACGCAGTTTCAAGGAAATGGCTTCGTCGTCATTCAGCCGTTTGAAGAAGTTTACTTTCAGGGCGGTGCTTAGATCCGAGAGATTGTGGTTCATCGATTGGGCTTCATCCGCTGGCTTCATCGCTATGAGCTTGGTTGAAGAGCCGTTCGATGCACCAATACAGTTCACAACCAATGGCTTGGGAGTTACAAAACTCTTGAGCCATTTCTTGTGGGCCGATTTGCATCCCGTTAAAGTCGGGTCAAAGCCTTAAGGTTTCTCATCAGGCTTGAGGTCAAGACGACTGGAATTGGGAAATTGTCGCCTAAATAAGCCATGTGTGATATACTCGTATTAGTGAGTGGGCGCGGTCAATTTGAGTCGGAAAAAGCCCAGGTGCCGTCGCAAGACGATACTTTTCACGATAAAACGAATTTGAGCCGGGAACTATGAAGCTAATTGGGTACGCCTTTTCAACCGGAAGGATCGACTTTACGCGCGAGGATAATCCTTGGGCGTTTGGCCGTATTGATTCTGGTATGAAAGACAGTCAAAAGGATCGAATCCGCGTCGATCCGGCGCAAGCCCCAATTGAATTGCGTTCGGCAGCCGTGAACGAAGAAGTGCCCGATTGGATGGAAGAGATGGAAGAGATTCTACGCTCGTCCGATTCAATGTACCTCCAATATAAAAGTGGCGTTTTGCGTTTTCGCCGAGCCAATCATGATGCCGGCAAGCATCGGACGTTTATTACTTTAGGAAATCAAGACGAAGTTGATTTATTCGCCAGTGAAAACTGGAAGAACATTCGTTACTTGTACGCGATGCGACGAGTCGGTGCATTTTGCTTTGACGTTTCCACATTGTTTTCACACAAATCCAATATGGAAGAGAAAACGAAGCGAATTGAAATCGCGGCCAGATTAGATACGCTTCATCCCAGCGGCGACCCTCAGTTTACGTTCGACGCCACAGGTTCTCAGGCCAGTGTCGAAATTATCGAGTGGCGTGGAACCGTGAAAGAAGGCGAAGTTGGGCGATACACGCCCGAAGGTGCCCACATGGAAATTTCTTGCCGAAACGTGACGAGACCTTTTACGTTTTTGCACGAAGACCGAATCGAATTCAAAAATCACTCGTTCACTTTTTCCGGTGACAAGATGCAAAACCAACTTAAGCGGTTGGTGAAAAAGCGCTTAAAGGAAATCGAGGACGAGCTCGCACGGCAGCAGGATATCGAAGCCAGCGAAACTGAAGCCGGCGAAACATAAGCCTGCGTCCCATAGGTCAGCGAACGTATGCCCGCTTAGCTCGTGGCTGGAATTCGTCAAGACTTCTATTCTTTCGCATGACGCCAGACTTGAGCATGCCACCAAGACTCGAGCTTGTTGACACCCAGCTCAAGTCCCCAAAATTCTTGACGAGTTCTTCTACCGGTACCCGCGGAACAGAGGATGCTTTATCGGCAACCTTTGCTTAATATTCCAGCCACCCGCTTTATTCCAGCCAGCCGATTTGCTGACTACCGAAGTTTCCAACTTCCCACCCCGGTTCCCCAGTTAACCCCTATTGAAAAAACGCCCCTCCGATAGAATGTCACCTTGTGATTTGTATGTTTCAAAAAATGGATTGGTCGCGTGACAAACACCACGATTTCCAAGCAAGATTCGTCTTCTTCCCCCTCCGATTCTGTCAACACGCTTTGGCAAATTGATATCTTTCCCGTTGATGGACAGCCCAACCGACTGGCGGCCGAAGTACTCGATAACGCGAAAGATCTGCGGATCGACGATTCGCTTTCCGTCTCGGCCGCTCGCGGATTTCTAGTCCAAGGTACGCTCACCGAGGATCAGATTCGTGAGTTGACCGTTAATCTGCTCGTCGAACCAGTCGTCGAGCGATGTGAGTTCGCGATCGTTGGTGATGATTCACTTTCCAAAGCACCAGAAAATCTCGCCAACCTGATTTACGTGATGCCTTTGCCCGGCGTGACGGATCCGCAAGCCGAAAGTGCGATGCTTGCCATGCAGAATCTCGGCTTTGACGTTCAAGCCGTTCGGACGTTTAGCAAATATTGGGTTTCTGATCTTTCGGATTCGGACCAGAAACTCTTACACAGCAAAATTCTCTGCAACGACTCGATTGAAACAATTGTTGTCGGTCCACTAAAGCTCGACAAACTTCAGCTTGGGCAAAAATACAAATTCGAAAAACGCGATATCCCATTGGCTGGTCTCTCCGACGACGAGTTGCTTAAAATCAGTCAGGAATGGACGCTTAGTCTCAACGCCGTCGAGATGAATACAATTCGCGATCACTTTATGTCGCTTGGTCGAGAGCCTTCAGACATTGAACTTGAGACCATCGCTCAGACTTGGAGCGAACACTGCAGCCATAAAACGTTGGCCGGACGAATCTCTTACGAAGACGAAAACGGCCCACGAACTTACGAATGTATGCTCAAGGAAACCATCTTTTCTGCCACCATGCAGATTCGCGCTGATCTTGGCGCTGACGATTGGTGCGTAAGCGTATTCAAAGACAACGCCGGTATCGTGCGGTTTGATGACGACTTCAATGTGGCGTTTAAAGTCGAAACGCACAATCGTCCGTCAGCACTTGAGCCTTACGGCGGAGCCAACACTGGCATCGGCGGCGTGATTCGCGATACGCTCGGCACCGGGATGGGGGCCAAGCCAATCTGCAACACTGACGTTTTCTGTTTTGCCTCGCCCGATACCCAATACGATCAGTTGCCACCCGGCGTCATGCATCCGCGCCGGATCATGAAAGGCGTCGTGTCTGGCGTTCGCGATTACGGAAACCGAATGGGAATTCCGACGGTCAATGGAGCCGTGTTTTTCGACGACCGTTACGTAGGTAACCCGTTGGTGTTCTGCGGCAATGTTGGCTTGATCCCCAAAGAGATGTCGTTCAAAGAAGTCAAACCCAATGACTTGATCGTTTCCATCGGCGGAAAAACAGGACGCGATGGAATCCACGGCGCGACCTTCAGTTCGGCTGAGCTTACCGAATCTAGTGATATTACTTCTGGCGGAGCCGTTCAGATTGGCAACGCGATCACGGAAAAGATGTTGATGGACGTGATGCTTGAAGCTCGCGATCGTAATCTTTATTCTGCCGTTACCGATTGCGGCGCGGGCGGTTATTCAAGTGCCGTTGGCGAGATGGGCGAAGAGCTCGGTGCCGAAGTCTGGCTTGATAAAGTCCCTTTGAAATACGACGGTCTTTCCTATACCGAAATCTGGATCTCGGAAGCCCAGGAGCGAATGGTTTTCTCGATTCCAGAATCCAATTGGAAAGAATTTGAAGCTCTTTGCGCTTCCGAATCAGTCGAAGCCACTGTGATCGGCATGTTCAAACCGACCGGGCAGTTGGAGCTGAAATACGGCGACCAATCCGTGGGCAATGTTTCAATGAGCTTTCTTCACGACGGGCGACCACCAGTGATTCGCTCGGCGACTTATCGTCCGGCTGAACCGAAAGCTTTACCATCGTTGGAACCACGAACATGCGAACAATGGACTGAAGACCTTTGCAAAATTCTGGCTTCACCTAACGTCGCCAGTAAGCACTGGATCATTCGCCAATACGATCACGAAGTCCAAGGCGGCAGCGTGATCAAGCCGTTGGTTGGAGTTCAAAACGACGGCCCAGGTGACGCTGCCGTTGTGCGGCCCGTACTCAATTCGCGACGCGGGTTGGCAATTTCCTGCGGCATGAATCCACTTTACGGTGACCTTGATACTTACCACATGGCGACCAGTGCCATCGACGAAGCCATCCGGAATTGCGTTTCCGTTGGCGCCGATCCTTCACGTATCGCAATCTTGGATAACTTTTGCTGGGGCTATACCGATCGCCCGGAAACACTTGGCTCTCTCGTCCGGGCCGCGATTGCTTGTCAGGACCTTTCGGTCGTGTTACAGACGCCTTTCATTAGCGGCAAAGACAGTTTACACAACGAATTCAGTTACACCGACGCAGACGGCAACCGCCAAACGATTTCGATTCCGTCAACATTGTTAATTAGCGCGATGGGCCAAGTCCCTGATGTGGCGCGATGTGTAACGATGGATTTGAAACAAGCCGGCAACCAGTTATTCCAAGTCGGCGTGACGGGCGACCACTTTGGCGGCTCTCACTGGACGAAAATTCGAGGCATCGAAGGCGGCCAAGTTCCAACAGTCGATCCACAGCGAGCGAAAACAACGTTTGCCGTTTTGCATCAAGCAATCAAAGCGGGCCTCGTGCGAAGCTGCCACGATATGAGTGAAGGCGGATTGGCTGTCGCGATCGCCGAGATGGCTTTTGCCGGAGGACTGGGAGCGAAAGTCGAAACGGATCAGATTGGGATGGAAATTACAAACTCGCAGCCCGATGATCAAATCGACTTGCAGTACGCAATGGCGGCTTTGCTTTTCTCCGAATCCAACACGCGTTTTGTAGTCGAAGTCGAACCGGACAATATGGGCGAGTTCAGCAAAGCCATGTCAGGGGTCGACATTCAGTGGATTGGCAGCGTGATCGAAGAGCCAAAACTTACGATCGAAATGGCACGCAACGTGGTAGTCGAAAGTGATCTGGCCACGCTCAAATCAGCTTGGCAGGGAACGCTTGACTGGAGTTAGGGATATGAAGGAATCGAAGTTCGCCAGGGTATAGCGAATCCAGATTCAATCACATCTTTTCTCTTGCCGCAATCAATATCAACTTTCAACACATCAATAAATAAAATGGCCAACGTATTAATTCTCCGAGCACCGGGAACCAATTGCGATCAAGAAACAGGATTCGCGTTTCAAACCGCGGGTGGCAAACCGGCTTATGCCCACATCAATCAATTGATTGAGAATCCTGCGATGGTTAAGGACTATCAAATTCTGTGCTTGCCTGGTGGTTTTAGTTACGGCGACGACATTGCGGCGGGTCGGATTCTCGCCAGCCAAATGCAATCGCGGCTTTCGGAAGTGTTGTTCGAATTCCATGCAGCGGGCAAATTGATTTTGGGCATTTGCAACGGCTTTCAAATTCTGATCAAGTCCGGTTTCCTTTTGCCGGCGGATGAAAGCGGATTGCCAGCAACGTTGACTTGGAACGATAGTGGGCGTTTTGTTGATCTATGGGTGAATCTGAAGACTGACAATGAGAAGTGCGTATTCCTCAAAGACGTCGATCAGATGTACTTGCCTATTGCACATGCCGAAGGAAAATTTGTTCCGCGAAACGATTCGATTCTTGATGCCTTGAGCAGCAACCACCAACTGGCTTTGAAATATTGTCGACCTGGCGGGCTCAACGGACAGGTCCCCTATCCGCACAATCCCAATGGCTCAACCGCTCATGTCGCCGGGGTCTGCGATGAGACCGGTAGAATTTTTGGCTTGATGCCGCATCCAGAACGCCACATCGACCCAACCCACCATCCACGTTGGACACGCGAAGGGTTAAAGGAAAAGGGCGAGGGATTGGTTGTGTTCGAAAATGCAGTCAACTACTTTGCAACATAAAGAGTGTAGGCAAGAACTATCACCAGCAAGCCAAATTGCCGGCGATTGTTTCTGTCATTGGAACGCTCCTCTCAATGGACGCGAGTAGCACCGATTCTTGATTCCGAGTAGCACCGATTCTTGATTTCGAGCGGGTACACCGATTCTTGAATCGGTGCCGCGAAGCGGCAAGAGGCATCCGCGTTAAGCCCCATCCATCTCCCCGATTCGGCGTTAGGTCGTCGGTCAACACGTTTTTTCGTACTCATCGCCCGTGTAAAAACGCGCGGCTGGGGTTTGTCCGCTGTGCAAAAAACGAATGTCACACTTGGTAGATGCAGTTGGGCGCGAGGCAAAACAACGGTTCATCAAATTGACTTTCGCCAATCATGACCTAGATTTCAATTTTGCCTTTCAACAGCGGTGCAAGATGGAACAATTAATCGAAAACTACCAAAGGCTGATTGATAACTGGGAAATTCTGCTTATCGTTGCCGGCCTCGTGGTTGTCAGCTTGATTATGAATTGGTTTGAGTTCGGCAAGTTTAGATTAAACAGCGAAGAAATGGCAGAATATCGACGACAACGTGGTCGTTGAAATCACTTATTTAGTCTTCTTTAAAGGCCCGCTTATTTTTCCTGCGCACTGTCAAGCAGATGTTTCCAATACACTTTCGGGTATTCGAGAATGCCGCGAGTGAGTGTGTAGTGCGTTGTCTCTTCGAACGGAATTTCTGCCAGGTTATTCGAATCGAAATTGATGATCGTCGCGCCGGGGTAGGTCATCAAAATTGGTGAGTGCGTTGCAATAATAAATTGACTTTTTCCTTTGTTAACGCGATCAGCGATCATTCCCAGCAAAGTCAACTGGCGTTGAGGAGAAAGTGCCGACTCAGGTTCGTCCAACAGGAATAGCCCTTTGGTAAATCGGTTTTGAAGTAACGCCAAAAAAGACTCGCCGTGCGAACGCTGATGAAGTGACTTGCCGCCGTATCGTCTATAGGGATCCGACTTAAAGTCTGGGTCGCGCTCTCGTTCCTCTAATAACGAAGCAAAGTGTGCATAGAACTCAGCGCGGAAAAAGTAGCCGTCTCGGTGGCGTTGTTTGAACTCGGGATACAAGGCATGGGCAAGTTCGCTGTCGCTTTCGGGTCCAAACCGCGAAGTAGCATCATTGGTGCCTCCGCCGCTAACTGGGTAGCCGCACAGCGACGCGATGGCTTCAATCAAAGTTGATTTGCCACTTCCGTTTTCGCCCACCAAGAATGTAACGGCGTTTGGGAATCGTAATTCAAACTCTTGGTGGATCCATGGAATCGAAAAGGGAAATCGTTGCGAGCGGGGGAGCTTGGAATTCGAATTTTCCTTGTCCGTTTGGTCAAAATCGTCGGCGGAGTTATCTTTGGGGCTTGCCTCCTCGGTGTCTTTGTTGACTTGATCGACATCGTCTTCAAAACGTGGCTCAGGTGAAACAAGCGATTGAAGAAACTCGTCGTCATCCATCAGCGTTGTCGAAGTTGGCTCGGTCGAATCCTCATTGACTTCAACTTCTTCTTCGTGGAATTGCTCGAACGCGCTCCCGGACTGGCTTAGGTCAAAATCCTCGCGCAGGTATACGCCACGAAGATAGGGCGGGGCAGGGAGTGGTTCGTTTTGAGGCATTTAAGGATAACTTGATAGCGCAAGGTTGTACGACGACTGTGAGTTCATTTGATCACCGCGCATGAAGGAAGCTTAGTGAACCTCTTTTTTTGTCGCAATTGGGCGCCTGATCTTAATGGACATTTCGTGGTTTTTGGTCGGATTGATCGGCCAAAAAAAGTGCGATAACGAAGGTTACTGAGAGGCTGGGTAAGGGTTCTTGACTCTTTGAAAGGATCACGCAAAGGCGCGTGGCGCAAAGATTGTTCTTTGCGCATTTGCTTGAGATCAGTTAGATCAGTTCAGACCAGAAGCGATAGCGACCAAGCCACCAAGGCTTCAAACAGCCGATCCTGTTGTGGCCATGTTTCTTTGTCCATCACAGCAGTTTGGCTATTTGGACGGACTCTTTCTACTCAATCCAATCACCAAACAATCTCACGTTTGCAGTGGGCTGGTTGAGCACTGCCGTATTTGTGTCGCCTTGGTTTCCATAAGCACGAATTGCGTCAAAGAAATTAAGTGTATGTGTTAACCCTTGGGAGCTTATGGTTGCGCTATCCTGATTGACGCTTAGCTGATCATCGCCTGGCGAATCGAAAAATAACAAAACATCGTTGCCCGTCGTGTCATTTGAATTTGTGAATTGATCGACGCCCACGAATAGTTTCCAGAAAGAATCGCCTTCGTACAGTGTGGTTGCCGGCGCGATTCTCAGACGCTCTGAACTTGGAGAGCCGACAATGTTAATGTTGTCGGTAGGGTTGTCCGGGTCATCAGAACCCCAGATATATGATCTTGGAGTGTTCGAAAATTGAACCACGTCGCCGTCAACAGTCAGGGTGGTTAGTTCTGGCGAAACATCAATTGCCTTGATACCGACTGGGAGAAAAATGTCTGCGACGTCGACTCCTAATTCGGAGATTACAATCGTCTCCGAAAATCCACGAAACCATCGTCTTTTTGAATCTTCGTCATCAATCGTGACCGTAGGGTCAACTATTTCTGACGGTTGGTACTGAATCGAGTCGCTTGAAGGTGAGTCATAGACCGTCGCAAGGTCCGATCCAGTGTTGGAGATGCAGCGGACGGTTTCAAAGCCTTCGACGGATACGCTGTGAGATGGCGTTATCAACAGGGTAGATTCTGGATATGAAACAAGTAAGTCGTCGGCGGGTGAATCGACGAAGGTCGTTGTGCTTTCTTCGTTTTGCGAAATGAAGCTTACTGTTTCGATCTGTGAATAACGAATTCGGTTTGAGCTGCCCGAAGGTGTGATGGAGCTCGAAGTCGTATAAAAGTTCTGTTTTGTGGTCTTGGATTTGATGTCGAAGTGATCAGCTCCCCCAAGGCCCACGAATTGAACCGACCCAAAATTTTGGTCGACCATCACGCCAGTTCCATTGATAAAGACTTGAAATGGGTTTTCAAAATCGTACTCGAACAAGTCGTCGCCTTCGGTGCCGTAAATCAACAGCACGTTGTCTTCGTTGCTTGTTACAAGATTTCTTTGCAATGCGGTCTCGCCCGGTTCGACTCGCAGCAAATGATGGTTGACGATCTCGGTCTCCAAGTCGGTCGTGGTGACGATGTAGTCACCGTGGAAGCCGCGAAAATTAAGTTGTCCCATATGTTCGGCGTCGGCCGAAAAATTCGTTGACCATTCGTCGATCAAATCAAGATACCGTTGTCCGGCTGCGTTAACCGTCCAATCGAGGTCAACGATGGATGCATCTGGGCCTAGCCAATGTGTGCCCGCCCAGAATCCCCACATCACAATTCCGTTGGCTTCAGGACGACTGAAAGCGTAGCGATAAAACGATTCCAACGCGTCGGCTCGATTGTCAGCGTCAGGATTCACAGTGTCGTATTCTGAAAACCAAATCTCGGCTCCCAGGTCTTCCAGCTCAGAAAGTGCAATCTCTATACCTTTGACAGAAACGAAACTATTAAAGTGTGATTGCAAGCAGATTCCGTCCACGGGTGCTCCGTTGGCCTGAAGCGATTGAACCAGGCTGCGATACTGTTTGGATTTTAATTGAGAAACAGTGAGTGCAAACTCATTGGTAAACAGTTTTGTGTTGGGATCGATCTCTTTGGCTTTTTGAAACATCCAAGGGCGGATCGATTCGCCAAGCTGCTCTTGAAAATAATCGTGGTTGAGCATTTCGTTATTAACGTCCCATCCATAAAACTTGGAGCGGTAACGCGAAACGATATTGGTAATTCGCTCGTCGAGTTCGGTTTCGAGTGCGGATGGCGAAAGAGGATCCAGCCAAGTCGGCCTGAATATCGGGTCGCCCCAGAAAAGAGCGTGACCTTTGACTGGAATCGCGTTGGATTGGGCAAACGCCAAAGAAGCATCGGCGATTGCATAGTCTTCAACGCCACGTTTCTTTTCAACTGGTTTCCATTGGCTATACCATTCGATTGTTGCGAACTCAAAATTGTCTTTGAAGAAATCAGCGTACGTCGTGTTGTCGATGACTGCTGCGTTGAGCGTTGAACCGAATTTGAAGTGATGGCGAATTTGATTGACTTCCAATGAATGATTTTCGGCAGGATCACCATTGGGTTTTTGAACCGTCAACTCGATATCACGTTTGCGAATCTGCTCGATTCTTGCGTTGGCTTCGGCAACCCATTCGTTTTCGGTAACCTCAATTGAGTCAACGATAAAGTCAAAAAACTCAGTCTCTGGCGTTCCCACGATCGAAAAAGTCAATTCGGTAAGCGGGCCAATCGTTTCAAGTGTGAACCCGCCTTGGAGCATGGTCCACTCGCTATCGACGGCTTCGATTTCACCAACCGACAAGAACCGCATCCCACGATCATCAGTTTGGGAAATCTCAAATCGAAGTGGGCCGCGGGGTACATCGGTCGTTTTGACGTAAGCGACCAAGTGATAATCTTTGCCTTCGACAAGATCAGCAGCAATCGATTGTTGAATGCCGTGCCAATGTTGTGTCCGATTTGCGATCAGGCACGCATTTTCGGATTCGTAGCCGTCATTGGTTATCTCAATAGTGCCAGTGCCTTTGGCAAACCAATGGTTGAGTCCCTCATCAAACGAACCGTTGTCGATAATCTGGCCGAAACAGTTGCTCGATGCAGCAAGACAGGTGAGGAAAGAAACAAAAACGAAAAACGATTTAACTTCTGACATTTTGGAATTCAAGGTGTGTGTTTCAAAGATGATTCCAACCAAATGGCAAGTGCCAGATGGTAAGAGGGGGAGCAAGGAGGGAGCGGAAAGTATAACGAACTACAGCGCTTGAGGTTAGGCCATATAAACACTTATAAAAACTACGTTTTTGTTACCGTTAAGTGGTGACCCCCATTAATTGGTGGGCGGCGATTGCGCAAGCGATGCAGTGTCCCTATCTTTTCGGTTCGACCGGAAGCAAGTTGCCTCTTGTGCTTCGCACCCAGATTCAAGAATCTGGGCTACCCTTTTCTCTGCTACCCTTATCTCTGCCTTCTGAGATCGCAATCGAAAACGTATTGAGAAAAAGAGACTCCGTGTGCCGAACTGAGCAGGGGTAGCACCGATTCTTGAATCGGTGCCGCGAAGCGGCAAGAAGCATCAGCGT
>CAYZGP010000069.1:6006-14950 GCA_964478065.1 uncultured Pirellulaceae bacterium | reverse complement strand
AGGGGTAGCACCGATTCTTGAATCGGTGCCGCGAAGCGGCAAGAAGCATCAGCGTGATGACTCCATCGGCGTGATGACTCCATCTACTCGGTTCGGTTGGAATCAAGTTGCCTCTTGTGCTTCGCACCCAGATTCAAGAATCTGGGCTACCCTTTTCTCTGCTACCCTTATCTCTGCCTTCTGAGATCCCAATCGAAGACGTATTGAGAAAAAGAGACTTCGTGTGCCGAACTGAGGGCTTGGTCTAAGGACGCTAGCGGAAAGGTCGATATTGCTTGCATTGCGTAGGTCTTCTAAATATCAACCAAAGAAACTTCCTTCGACAAGGCGGCTCAATGCTCGATACAAAACTCGACATCGTTATTCCGATCTTCAATGAGATCGAAATCATTGATCAGCTTCATGAGCGAGTGGTTTCGGCTTGCAATTTGACGGGCTTGAATTTTCGAATCATCTATGTCGACGATGGAAGCTCCGACGGGACCAAAGCGTGGATTCACGAAAACGTAATTGGTCGACCCGACAGCAGCGATTCCAAAGCGGAAGGTTTTGGGCAGAGTAACCTCGGCCAGAGTAACCTCGGCCAAAACGAACTTAGCCAGAAAGATCTCAACGCCTCAATTGTTTTCGATAAAACATCAACCAGTAAGTACTCAGTTACCTTGTTGGAGCTGTCACGAAATTTTGGCCAGCCGTCCGCGATTTTGGCTGGGCTTCGTCACAGCCAATCCGACTGTGTTGTGCTTATGGATGGTGATCTGCAAGATCCACCCGAGCTGATTCCAGCCATGGTTGAGCAATGGCAGGCGGGAGATCAAGTTGTCATTGCCCAGCGTACATCGCGAAAAGAAACATTCTTGCGCGGGTTGGCTTTCAAAGCGTTTCATAGTTGCTTTCGGTATCTTTCTGATTCGCAAATTCCGGCCAACACGGGCACCTTTTGTTTGCTTGACCGAGTTGCTGCCGATTCGATCAACGAACTTCCCGAGTCGCATCGATTCTTTCCAGGTCTTAGGGCATGGGTTGGCTATCGTCAATCGATGTTGGAATTCAAGCGGCCGCCTCGTGCGGGTGGTGAGCCAAAACAGACGTTTGTCCGATTGCTAAAGTACGCATTGGATGCTGTTTTCGGTTACTCGTTCAAGCCGCTTCGGTTGTTGACCGGTGTCGGGCTGGTGATCTGTTCGCTATCGTTTATGCTGGCTGGCTGGTTTATATTTAAGCGAGTGGCAGGTTGGGAAACGGCTTCGATTGGTTTCACAACTTTGACATGTGCAGTATTTGGGCTGGGCGGTTTCCAGCTAATTGGAATGGGGATTTTGGGTGAGTACATCGGACGCATTTACGATGAAGTCAAAGCACGTCCTCAGTACATTGTGTCGCAGCAACGTCACACCGACGTTCACCAAACTTCTACCGCGAATTCCCAGTCCGATACACAGCCCGAGAAATTCCCAAGTCGCTTGGCGGGTTAGTCTGATCACCTGCATTCAATCGAGAGACGTGTGATCAACGTGGGTGATGAAAAGCGGACCGTGTCTGGTGAAGGTTCTGTTGGGCAATGCGTTGATTCCGATGTGAACGGATCTGTTTCCACTTCGACGTCCGGAGCTTGCGCGGTTGTCGATTGTGACGAGATAAAGACGACCAAATCCGCGTGGTTTGGCGCGAGTTTGTTTTTGCTGGTCGCCTGTGTGCTCACGGGGTCTTATTGTTGTGAGCTGAATCGTCGGTTGTATCAGCACCATCAACCGTTTTATGATTCGCTTAGCTACAATGAAAAACTCTTTCGCGTGATGACGATTTCGCGTGATTCAGGTTTTGTTGAATCACTTGAGACGGCCTGTTTTGCCAACAACACAAATTGCCTTCCGTTCTTGATCGCTGCTGCCATCGCGCCAGTGGTTTCGCCATCTCGAATGGTGGGTGTTTGGATTCAAGCCGGCCTCTTGTACCTGTTTTTGGTGAGCTTGTTCTACTTTTTAGTGCAGATCAAACGAGTTCGTGCACGGTCTGCGTTGGCGGGCTGTTTGGTTTTCTTGGGCGCGAAGTGTCTGTTTCTTTATAACGGCGGGCTTTCTGATTTCCGGATGGACCTAAGTCTGTACCTGGGGTTCGCGATGACGTGCACTTGGTATTTGACGTCCATGTCAGAGCCTACAAAGAAACATTTTTTATTGCTTGGCGTATCGGCTTCCATCTGCTGCTTGTTCCGCGCTACGGCGCCGATCTATTTAGTTTTTGCACTGGCACCGGTTTGCTTAATCGATCTATTTTCAAGTAAAGAAAGAAAATCCAAACTGGTCGGATTAGGGTTGGCGGTCGCGACAGTCGTATTGTTGGCCGGTTGGTTTTTTGTTGTGAACTTTGAATTTCTAAAGTTCTACTACGTCGACTGGAACACGGATGCAAACGCGAAAATTCCTTTGGCTGCAGCTATGCAACATTTGAATTTGACCCGTCGAAGCATTGGTGAGCCGCTGATTTTGATGATTGGGTGTTGGCTGGCCGCAGTATTTTGGCATACTTTTAAATCGGGCAAATCTACAACGCCGGGTCAAAATGCGATTGCAAACTGGTTGACGCGTGCATTGCAGGAAAAGGAAATCGATTTGCGGATTGCCTGGATTGGAATGGCTCCCGTTGTGATGATGATTGCCCGTCGAGCGGGTTTGAATCCGTTTGTAACGATGCCCTGCGTGTTCGGTCTGGTTTTGTTTTTTACTTTGCCAGTGCTCAAGCAGATTGATCGCTTGAAGGTTCGAAACCTGACTTTATTTTGTTGGGCCATCATGGTTATTTGCGTTGGGATGGCGGTCTCACGTGGTTATGTACGTCATTCGCCCAACAAGCGGTTTGATACGATGGCAATGAACAACCAACTGATCGATACCATGTTGGCAGATGCGAAAGAACGCCAGCGCGAAAAGGTTGCTTTTGGCGTGATGCATTTGACGGACCTTGACTCAAACACGCTTTATTCCACGCTGCTGTTTGATCGAGCCGATGGGACACCAGAGTTGGATGGCGTGACGATTGGCGAAATCAAGATCAAACGAATCGCGACCTTTGCTCAGCCAGCGAAAGCCGACTGGAGGATTCTTCGAGGTGAGACTGATGAAGAGAAAATCGCGGGCTTGATTCTGGACGCCAATAATCGGATGGGCTATCTCGTGTTGCCGGACAAAGAGACTGCAATTTTGCTTGAGACCAATGCGGCGCACAACTACATCAATCGATACCTCGTTAAGCTTCGAGAGCGAATTGTTCAAGACGATTCTTGGGTCAAAATCGGGCCATCAGTGAGGACCAATGAGATGGAAATGGTTGAGATTTATCGAAAGAGTCGTGAGTGAGCGGTCATTGGCATCGTGGATTAATATCCCGCAGATTATATCGTCGCCGATAAGTAACATCGAATAAATGGTGTGAACCTAAATCCAGTAAAGTTGTCTATCCAAACAACTCAACTGCCTGCTGGGATTACATAACTACGATGGTCCTAAGGTATCGATGTCGGGCGACCGACTAGTGAGCGGCCAAGTCTCTCGTAGACGAAAGCTGTGTGTTCACTGCCGGTGTTCATTTTACAAACGAAAATGACACGGTAAGAACGGCGTCTCGGCAAACTCCTTCGTTGGGTTATTTTGAATTGTTTTTGATTTTGAGACATGATCGACTGCCTGAGTGGATTACATGATTTCCAATCCGTAGGTCGTGGGTTCGAGTCCCACCAGCGCTACTAAATTTGATTTGGCGCTGTAGCTCAGTTTGGCAGAGCAACGACTTTCTACTCAAACCACTTCGCCGGTCATTTCAGAGAATCGGATTACAGCTGAAGCAACAGCAGCAGTACGGATCCGAATCGTGACAGATTTTTTCAGGCTGCGGCCAAGCGTTTGCGCCGTGACATGCGGTAGCCAAAAGACCGCAAGAGATAGAGCACTCCAATCATGATTGCGGCCATAGATGCATGGCCAAGCATAAGCGCAATAGTGACTTCCAACTGATCTGGGCCTGACGAGTGAAGAACAAAAGTCAGCAGTCCGATTTCGAAAAGCCCCAAAACTGCTGCGCCAGCAATCCAGCAGATAGAATATCGCTTGACCTTGGAAAGCGGAACTGCCAAAGCGATCCAGATGCAGGGCAGTTTTACAATCAGGCTTACCACACTAAAAATAAACATCACGGCTAGCAGCTGACGGCCACCGAGTCCACTGCTGCTAATCACTTCTTCCCAGGAAGGCAAATCTCCAGGCAGGAGCATTCGACCGATGGCGAATATGACCGCCAGGATTGCTGTTCCGATCATCATGTCGCGTATCTGGTAATTGGGTTTTGATTCTAAGGAATCCTTTTGGCCTTCTTTTAGTATTCGCCAGCCAAAACCCCATGCGGCAACTTTTAACGGGATGTAGCTAATCGCGAAGGCGTAGAACCAAACCAATCCCAGCCCCAGCACTTCGGCTGAATCAGTGGATCCATTGGCCAGATACGCACCGCGAGCAAGTACAGCCCAAGAGATGACCAGCATCAAAATGGTCCATGGCAATCGAATCCAGAACGTTCCTTCGACTAAAGTCCCCCAGACACAGATCAGCGTCAGCTGCGCTACCACTATGTTCAACATAAAGACGAAGACAAAAGGTTCTCCCGAATTATTGAACGCAGCGGGTAATTTAAAATCGAGCAGCAGGAAGGAAGCAAAAATGACGCCGATGAGTAGCAAAAGCTTTTTCTTGACAGGCAAACGCCGATCATCGGATCCGTCTGGTTTATCAGCAGCAGATTTTTCAGAATTTAGTTCCACAAACTAGCTTTCGAAAAAATGAGATTCTGAAAGAAAACTTAGACCCTTCATTGCATTTAAAAGTCAATGTCAACGCGGTCAAAACTGGAACGATCACCAACCAAGACGACTGGAATTAGTTTTGACTGTGGGCCGATTTCACTTAGACGAATCATTCCTGACTTCCAATGCCCATCGCGCGACCGTTCCAGTTTAACGTCTTCAAGTTCACTTTGAACTTCCGACCATTCCGATTGGGTGAAGATTCGAAAAACTGCTTCAGCCCCTGGGGCAATTCTTTTTTGTAAATTCAAAGCCACGTGGCCCATCGTCATTCGCGGGTTAAGCTCAACCATCGGCTTGATCTTCAACTCGCCCGCAAGTGATCGGTAAACAAATGCGTCTACGCCAAAGTACCCATGGAACAATTGCTGGTCGCGATCTTTGCGGAGCGATTTGTCTTGGCATGGTTCTTCAATGTTTGATTCATTACAAACTCCCTCACCACCGAGCATTGCGGCCAATTTGGGTTGCAACCAATCAATCGTCGTTTGCAAGCGTAAGCAACGCTCCTCCAGCACAAATCGTTTGATTTCAACATCGCAATCGTGCAGTGAATTGCCCAATCGCGTTCCTGCATACCGGCGGCCCGGTGCAATCAGCGGTCGGGTCCAGCCGAGAAAGTCCGGAGTGCTCGCGTTCTCTGACCAATGCCAAAGGAAAGACAAATCGATCACGCGGTCTAGTTGTGGTTCAATAATCCCAACAGGCCAAAGTGAATCGGAAGCTTGAATGTCCGATGGCGCTTGCTTGGTTGTTGCTTGCTTGGTTGTTAACGCTTGGTCGGTTGATTCGTATTTCGAGAAAACAGATTGAAGCCATTGTCGATCTTGGTCATCCAATCCATCGCAGCTAAATCGCCTTTGCCCGCGACCCGAAGCGGCGAGATCACTTTTGAAAATTGCAGCCGAGTAACCAATTTGTTTCAACTCAGCCAACTTTGATTCGATATCGCTGATTCGAAACACGGGAGTACCGGCTGTTTCTGCGGTCGAGAACAGATCGTTTGGATCTTCGGTTAACCAATTCGCCAATCGCTGAGCGCCAAATGATTTGCGAAACGCATTCTCAGAATCAGTTCGCCAAGGAATCGGTTTTCGCTGAACGATGTCGCTCAATGAGTTCGTGATCTTATGGTTGTTCGGAGTCCAAGCCCAAGGATAGAACCGATGAAGCTTGCGGCCTACGAGCTTACTGGTTTCGGTAAACGGAATGAACTCGGGTAAATCGAAACCCGCATCGATCAAGTGTTTGGACATCTCGCGAGATGGCGTCTGCCGCACCAGCACGATGTCGTCTTCTTTTGCAATCGCGACCATCACCAGTTCCAGGTCTTTGGCTAGCCCGTCTAGCATTCCAACCTCGCGCTCCGATAAACCGCCGTCCAGTTCTGCTTCAGCGGCAGGGTCAAACCAGTACACTTCTGGCGTGCGCCCTCGAGATTGACGAAAGACCTCGATCGAGTCAATGAATTCTTCGCTCAATCCGGCTTGAATTCTTCCATCACGATTGAAAGCACATTTTGGTCCGCGACCACGATTAGGCGACATCGGAAATTCAAGCGACTCCTGATACGCTTCCCAATCACTTTGCTCTGGGTTCTTCCACTGCCTGAACCAGTGAAGGCCATGTTGAACGTGCCCGATTTCGTCTTCGTAAATTTTTTGCAGAAGCGAAGAGGTTTCGAGGTCGCCGATTTTTTTAAACAGATTCGCAAAGTGCAAACTGTAATCGAGATTGGCTTGCTCAAACGTCAAACTAAGTTGAGAAACGAAGTCCATAGGCGACTTCATTGGTTCGATGATCCGCCAGAACTGTCCACTCAAAGGGAATTGGCCAAACTCGACACCGCACTCTTTCATACGGCGAATGTACATGCGTGTGTGTTCCTGCTCCTCTTGAAGCGTGACCAAAACGCCTTGTCGAAATGCGTAAGGAGCATCCGGAAACTTTAACAACACTAACGCCATCAGCTCCGTGGCCAGCAATTCGTGGTTGGCCAAAAAATGCAACAACTGACCGCGCGAGTATTCATTCTCAAGCTGGTTGTCGTGCGGCGGCTGAATGTTTCCGCCTTTGCCAGTGCTCATTTGCAAGCCACTTGGGCGTCCCGGCGTGGCCAGCGTTTCAACATTGGGTGCGGCGTACTGTTTGCTAAAACTTAACCGCCCTGGAACTTGAAGTTTGTCTTCCAGTGTTTTGCCAAAAACAATTTGCTCGGCGAATTCAGTTACATTCATTCTAGTTTTTGCAACTACCTTGGGCCTTGTGCATACGCCCGTCGGGATGACAACCGGGAAGGTCCTCACTGTAGAACCGATCCAAAACAGACTCCCACTCCTCACGAGTCTTGATTCGAACCAACGCCGACCGAACTGTGTCGTGTTCTGGGTGCAGGATTGCGTATTTGATTCCGAACTTTCGCATCAACTGGCCAACACGTGCTTCTCCATAAAGCGACTCGGCCAGAGAATAATGTTCCAGCATGATCTCGCGTTGTTCCAGCAGCGATGGAGGGTCTGGAAGCGGTTTTCCTTCGGCCAGCGCGCGAGCTTGATTGAAGATCCAAGGATTTCCGATCGCACCTCGCGCGACCGTCACGCCATCAACTCCAGTTTGAGCGATCATGTCCAGACAGTCTTGCGCTGTGAAAAGGTCACCACTGCCAAGAATGATTTTGTCACCCGCGTGTTCCTTTAGTGTTTTTAAAAATTCCCATTTGCTGGGCCCGACATAACGTTGCTTAACGGTTCGGCCATGGACGGTGATTGCAGCCACGCCGATGTCAAATGCGCCGTCAAGGATCTCGAAAAAGTTATCACGACTTTCATCAGTGTCGTCGATGCCTCGCCGCATTTTTACGGTGACGGGAATTTCATCGGGAACGTTGTCGCGTGTTTGTTTGATAATCTCAAGTGCGACAGCAGGTTGGCTTAAGTGAAAACCGCCCCGGCAACGACCGAGGACTTTTTTGACAGGACAGCCAAAGTTAATATCGATGATGTCGAATCCGGCTTGGACCAGCTTCATCGCACCAAGCGCGAATTGTTCAGGCTCGGCACCCATGAGTTGGCCACCGACAGGATGCTCTTCGTCAGAAATGTGTAAAAAGTGGCTGGTTCGTTTTCGCTCTTTGAGGTTGACCAAGAACTCGTCCAGCATGACCTCGCAAACGGTATAGGGAGCACCAAGTCGCCGGGCGATCACGCGCATCGGCCAGTCGCTGTAGCCGGAAAGTGCCGCTTGAACGATCGGAAATCCAATGTCAACGTTGCCTATTTTCAGATGTTGTAGCTGTACAGTTTGCATTGCAGTGTGAATTTGAAAGCCTGTGCTTGATCGGTCTTTGGAAAAGTCGGCAAATGAAAGTTTGACTCACAAACGCCTTGTGCGGTTCGCAAGAAAAAGTCTACGCTATGCCTGTGCGAAAATTGCTCCCTAGTATCTTACGTGCAACGCCCGAGATGAGGTAGAGAAGCTTTGTTGGAATTTCTTTTTGCTGCTCTGATTGCTTACTGGCCGTTTTGGGTCGGATTGGCTGTTTTCGTGTCTGCCATCCTGCTGATGCGAGTGTGGGCGAAGCCGGGAAAACTTCCGTACGTCGCCAGAGGCCAGCTGGTCACCAAGTCCGAACTGCGATTTTACAAGTCGCTTTCAAAAGCCGTTCAAGATGACTTTGAGATTTTCGCGATGGTGCGTATTGCGGATTTGCTTCGCGTCGAAAAAGGTGCACCCAATTATCGAAAATGGCTGAACAAGATTCTGGCAAAGCATATTGATTTTGTGCTCTGCGATCCGGGGTCACTTCAGCCGATCGTCTGCATCGAGCTTGACGACCCTTCGCATAGCCGCCCAGATCGAATCGAACGCGATGTGTTTGTTAACCACGCCTTCGAATCTGCGGATTTGCCACTCTTGAGAATACCGACTCAATCAAGTTATCGGTCTCGTGAAATTCGCGACTTGATTGATGAAGTCCTGTGATCTTGGAACTCGTTAATCGGCACGCGAAGAAACCCGGTGAGTTAACACCTGCAAAAAACACCTGCAAAAAATTCGCTTTTGTCGGCCCTTTTGCCTTCTTATTCCATGATT
>CAYZGP010000069.1:0-5906 GCA_964478065.1 uncultured Pirellulaceae bacterium | reverse complement strand
AACACCTGCAAAAAATTCGCTTTTGTCGGCCCTTTTGCCTTCTTATTCCATGATTTGATTTTGAAACAACGTTTTGCCATCCAAAGGTTAGACGTTGTCGCAAATTCTGATTAATATATACGCAGGTAGGGAAGCAAATTCTTTTTTGGGGTGGCAAATGATTTGTGGTAAGAAATCGTTGGTACAACAAAACAGCCGACTAGGTCGCATCGTTTTGACCTTCGTCTTGGCGGTTTTGGTTTCTTTTGTTTCGACAGCCGTCGCGCATGACGACGAGGGCGGAACGGGCATTAACGGATCTTCTGGCGCAGGTTCTGGCGGAAGTGCTGGGTTTGCCCGAAGCCGCGTTGAATTGCTTTCACACTTGGAACTCGATGAGATTGGGAACTTGGGGGCGTCTAACGTAATCGGCAATGACATTTGGGGATGGACCGATGCAGCCAGCGGACGTGAGTTTGCACTTTTTGGATTGACCAATGGGACTTCGTTTATTGAGGTCACTGACCCGACGGCGCCGACTTATTTGGGAACATTGAGGACAACAGAAGGCACAGGGAATCGTGCTTGGCGAGATATCAAAGTCTACAACGAGCAAGCCTATATCGTCTCTGACCTAAACGGAGCGCATGGCGTTCAGGTGTTTGATTTGAATCAACTGCTAACGGCGTCTGAGTCCAGTGCAACCGACCCACATTATTTTTCCGCAGTCGGTGTATACGATGGAGTCACTACAGCACACAACATTGCGATCAATGAAGAATCAGGTTTCGCGTATGTCGTCGGATCAAACACGGCCTCAGGCGGTTTGCATGTGTTGGACCTCAACGGTGGAACGGCTGGATCCATCCCGACATTTGCCGGTAGTTTTAGTGGCGATGGTTACACGCACGACACACAAGTCGTCAACTACGTTGGGCCAGATGGCGATTACGCTGGTCGCGAAGTCGCATTCAATTCCAACGAAGACACTTTGACGATCGTTGACGTGACTGACAAATCAAACATTACCCAAATCTCTCGCAATGGATACGAAGGTTCCGAGTACGCACATCAGGGGTGGCTTTCGGAAGACCAGAGATTCTTTTTCATGAACGATGAATTGGACGAGCGAAATTCGGATACGTTGATCCAAACGCGGACAATCGTTTGGAACGTCGAGGATTTGGACAACCCGACGTTTCTTGGTTTCTACGAGGGCACTGAAACCACAATTGATCACAACCTTTATGTCAAAGACGATTTCATTTTCCAAGCCAACTACACCAGTGGCTTGCGCGTTCTAAGAGTCAACGATGCCGCGACGTTGGATATTGAAGAATGGGGATTTTTCGATACCTACGCAGCTGACAACGATGTCTCCTTCAATGGAGCCTGGTCAGTGTTTCCGTACTTCGATAGCGACACCGTGATCGTCAGCGATCGTCAAGGCGGATTGTTTGTGGTCCAAGTTGTTCCTGAGCCAGGCTCACTAACGTTCTTGGGGCTGATAGGATTGTTCGTAGCTGGTCGACGACGACGGTCTTAATTGTGATGCATCTCGCACTCACCCAACTGGCATTGGTTTGGAGTGTGGGCTCATGCTACGGTTTTGTTCTAAATCGGACAGACCGATCTTTTAATCAGCTTGTTCCGGTTTATCCCACTTTGGTAAAAGACCGGTATATTTTGCAGTTAATCTATCGTGGTGTATACCAAATTTTTATCTAGGGAACATAAATTCATTCATAGGGAACACTGCTTAAGCAGTTGAGATTGGCTTAATTATTTATGTCGAAAAATAATCCGCGAATGCAAAGGCAAGGATTCACGTTGGTGGAGCTTCTTGTTGTTATTGCGATCATCGGCGTGTTGGTTGGAATGCTTCTACCGGCTGTGCAGAATGTTCGTGAAGCTGCCCGACGGACGCAATGCTTAAATCGTATGCGTCAAATCGGATTGGCAACGATCATGTTTCACGATTCTCATGAAGCGTTTCCACCTGGGAGACTGTTTCCCAAAAAGTTCTCTATTCCACCGCTCAATGGTGGAGGCGAGCACCCCTCATGGTTTGTGCGAATTTTGCCTTTCCTTGAGCAGCAGGCGCTCTTTGAACAATGGGATCTCTCAAAAGCTTATACAGACCACGATGACGCGATTGTGTCTCGCCCAGTGGTATCGTTCCTTTGTCCATCGCGACGAACAACTCAAGGAGCTGTAGTAGAAACTGCAGTTAGAGAAGTCGAAGTGACAGCTGCTTGTGGATGTGGCGGTTGGTCATTCGTTAGGGTTGTTGGAGGTGCGACGGGCGACTACGGCGGAAATAATGGTGACTTGTCACCCGGTTCAACAGGTGCTGCTTCGGACTACTATTACGCTGGCAATGCCACAGGAGTCATCATTTCTTGCCGGGCAAGAATTAACTCAGACAGGAGTTTGACTTGGATTGAGGCTGATCGAGTCAGCTACACGAGCATTACTGATGGCTCAAGCAATACAGCATTGCTGGGAGAGCTTCACGTTACTCCAGAAACCATCAACATGTCTCCTTACAATGGCCCCATCTTCAATGGTGAGGACTTGGCAGCTTTCACACGTATTGGTGGCCCAGGCGTTCCACTCCGTTCTCGTTCGGAACCAGCGACTTCAATTGTTGGATTTGGCAGCTGGCACCCTGGCACTTGCAATTTTGTTAACGCGGACGGAAGCACAAATGCGCTTAACGAAAATTTGGACACGGTGACCTTGGGTCAAATTTGCAATCGCAAAGATGGCGAAGCTCAACGAGTTGATTAAGCCAACCGGCGCTGGAACCCACAAGATTGTCGTTTTGCAATAACAGGAAGCTATTTGACTGCAGGACTAGCTGATCAGAGAACACGACCACGGCGATATCCACTATCGTGGTGTATACTAAATTTTATCTTGGGGAACTGCTTAAGCAGTTGAAGATTGGCTTATTATGAAAAATATTCCGCGAAAGCAAAGGCAAGGATTCACGTTGGTGGAGCTTCTTGTTGTTATTGCGATCATCGGCGTGTTGGTTGGAATGCTTCTACCGGCTGTGCAGAATGTTCGTGAAGCTGCCCGACGGACGCAATGCTTAAATCGTATGCGTCAAATCGGATTGGCAACGATCATGTTTCACGATTCTCATGAAGCGTTTCCACCTGGGAGACTGTTTCCCAAAAAGTTCTCTATTCCACCGCTCAATGGTGGAGGCGAGCACCCCTCATGGTTTGTGCGAATTTTGCCTTTCCTTGAGCAGCAGGCGCTCTTTGAACAATGGGATCTCTCAAAAGCTTATACAGACCACGATGACGCGATTGTGTCTCGCCCAGTGGTATCGTTCCTTTGTCCATCGCGACGAACAACTCAAGGAGCTGTAGTAGAAACTGCAGTTAGAGAAGTCGAAGTGACAGCTGCTTGTGGATGTGGCGGTTGGTCATTCGTTAGGGTTGTTGGAGGTGCGACGGGCGACTACGGCGGAAATAATGGTGACTTGTCACCCGGTTCAACAGGTGCTGCTTCGGACTACTATTACGCTGGCAATGCCACAGGAGTCATCATTTCTTGCCGGGCAAGAATTAACTCAGACAGGAGTTTGACTTGGATTGAGGCTGATCGAGTCAGCTACACGAGCATTACTGATGGCTCAAGCAATACAGCATTGCTGGGAGAGCTTCACGTTACTCCAGAAACCATCAACATGTCTCCTTACAATGGCCCCATCTTCAATGGTGAGGACTTGGCAGCTTTCACACGTATTGGTGGCCCAGGCGTTCCACTCCGTTCTCGTTCGGAACCAGCGACTTCAATTGTTGGATTTGGCAGCTGGCACCCTGGCACTTGCAATTTTGTTAACGCGGACGGAAGCACAAATGCGCTTAACGAAAATTTGGACACGGTGACCTTGGGTCAAATTTGCAATCGCAAAGATGGCGAAGCTCAACGAGTTGAATAAGCCAACCAAACAGCTATCAAGGAAGCTTGTTAAGTGAATTTTAAATCGAAACGTCAGATTGCCAAATGTAAGTCAATTGCATTGGCAAGTCTCGCCGTTGCTTTGTTGGTAAGTTTCGCTGGATGCAATTCTGGTCAGTTACCAACTTATCCTGTCCAAGGCACTATTCGGTTTGAAGACGGTTCAAACGTCAGGTTTGGTGACATTGAATTTTACAGTGTTGATCACCGTCTAAACGCGCAAGGCAAAGTCAATCGTGACGGAACGTTCACGGTTACTACGTACTCCGATGGCGATGGGGCGGTCGCTGGTACGCACAAGATTGTCGTTTTGCAAATAACAGGAAGCTATTTGACGGCAGGACTAGCTGATCAGATTGAGCACGACCACGGCGAGCTTATCCATTCGAAGTATTTCGATTATCGGACCTCGGGATTGGAGTGCACGATCGAGCCGGGCGAAAATCCAGTAGAGTTAGTCGTCCAAAAAAATCCGCGACAAACCGAAGACGGCTTGCCCGAAGATTAAGCTTGAAAACTTGGGCTTATTTCTCTGGCTTAAGACATTCGTCCGTTGCCGACGATTGTCTGTTTCGTATTTTTTCTTCAGCGACGCGTAAGTTAAATCCTGTGTTTATTAATGATTGCGTCGCAACGCTGATATTCGCGTTTTTTAGAATTGCAAGAAGCAAATAATCGGGAGTGACCATGTTGTTCCCATATTTTTTCATTTCGCCGATTGCAAATTCAATTACTCGTTTTGCTCGTGATGTGTATGGAAGTTGTACGTTTGCGCCGTCGCCACCGTCATATAGAGCGATCTTAAGTATTTCACTCAGCAGCATGGCACGCGTCACGTTTTGATCGGCCAGCAGTGCTGCCGTGCCACTCGATTCTGCGGCCAACAATCCTAAAAACAAGTGTTCTGTGCCTATGTGGTCCGCACCGAGTTTTTTGGCCTCGGTAGCGGCGAGTTTTAGGATTTGTCTTACTGAATCATCAAAAAATTGTGTAGCCATAAATTAATTGGGTCGAGAACTCAAGTTGTTTAAAAGAGCGGACGAACGCGGGTTAGTCGAATGCATTACCAATCCATCTACTGAGGGTTAGGTCATCTTCGAGTGTCCAGTTTCTTATAGGTCTCCAACGGGTTTGCGTTTCTTCAAATCGATACACCTTATTGCCATCGCCGATTCGAGCCAAGCGAACAATTCCAAAATCTCGCTACAAGTGTGTTCGTTGGCAAGCAGACGTTTCCGGGAACTGTCACGCACAAAAACTGCAAGCTGTTCATCGACCCTGCGTCGACGATATTGCCGATGTTTGGCGAGATAGACGCACTCAGTATTGATTTCTTTGCATTTTAAAGGTTTGAACGGGAGTAAATGCTGTTGAATGATTTTGGTTTTCGAAATTCCTACTGTTAGCTTGGTTTTGCGAATAGCAATGAAAAACAGATGAACGCCCAAGGCGATAGGCAACGAACTCCAAGCAACGAGAATGACCAAGCCTGGTTTCAGCGGAATTCCTCCGGGTTGAAAAGCGAACTGCATCCAAGGGAGAATCCCAAAGAGAATGCACAACACTGCCCCAACCGACCAGATCAAAGTCATCTTTAATGGCGGGCGAAACTCGAAGCAGGTTTTGGACATAGACTTAACTAAAACAGAGGTGTCAGTTGTTCGCGTCCTTACGGTCATTATTGAAGAAAAAGTAAACAAATGTCTGAGGTGGACAACTTTCACCGGGGCGCGGCGAAAGACATGTAAGCAGAAAACCCGCGTGGCGCGGCTCCGTGAGTACGCCCGACATGGGCGTGATCTTGTTTGGAAGACGACTTTAAGTCTACCGGCTTGAGGCGATCTTCGAAAACAATTCTGTTTTATTGAGAAATAGATGCCTATCTGGCGTCATCTTCGAAAACAATTCTGTTTTATTGAGAAATAGATGCCTATCTGGCGTCATTT
>CAYZGP010000068.1:17920-31028 GCA_964478065.1 uncultured Pirellulaceae bacterium | reverse complement strand
TGTTTCCCGGCAAAGAATTTGATGACTTGCTCGAGAAACACAAACCTGATTTGGTCGTTACCGGCACGCCCGGATTCAATCTCTTCGATGTCCATCTGCTGCGGGCTTGCAAACGAAAGAACATTAAAACTTCAACCGTAATGTTGTCGTGGGATAACCTGACATCCAAAGGCTACATGAATGGAGTTCCTGATCATCTATTGGTCTGGAGTGATTTAATGGCCAACGAAGCCGTTGAATATCACGATTACCCACGCGAGAACATTCAGTGGACCGGGGCTGCTCAGTTCGACATTTATGATGAGTATCGAAACAAGAATTTTGACGCTGAGAAATGGAAATCAGAAAACGGCGTCCCAGCCAACCACCAGTTAATGGTTTACGGCACGATCAACCCGGCAATTTGTCCACACGAAATCGAAATCGTTAACAGCATCATTCGCGTAATCGAATCGGGTAAACTCTCCAAAAAAGTTTACCTGTGGATCCGTCTGCATCCGCAAGTTGTACAAGGCCCGTTCAAGCAATCACTTCAGCCATTTCTTGATCTGGATTCGGATTCCGTTCACGTCGAAGTCCCGCCAGTTCGTGAAGGTTCACTAAATTGGGATCTGCCAAAATCTGATTCACATCACTTGGCCAGTTTGGTCGCGTCGGCCAACATTCTTTCGACCACCAGTTCCACATTAAGCATTGACGCTGCCTGTGTAGACACACCTGTCATCAATCTATTTTACGATGGAATCGAAGTGGACTCCGCAGTTTCCGTGGCTCGGTTCAAGAAGTACACCCACTACGCAATCATTTTGGAAACGGGCGGCATTCGCTCAGTCCACAACGAATCAGAACTTGCTATCGCGATGGAAGAATACTTGACCAACCCGATGTCTGACCAAGACAAACGAAACGCGATTATCGAGCAACAACTGGGACGACTTGATGGAAAAAGCGGTAGGCGCACCGCCGCGGCGTTACAGCAATTGGTTACAAACAATTAAGGACAAAATTGCGTTCGTTCGTTGAACGGAGTAACGCCTGGCGCCAGCCTGACCTACGACAACTTATTGATATTTTCAATTTGAACCAAGCAATTTGAATCAATCGACAAGCTTGCCAAATTCACGCCCATTCACACCAACCTAGTATTTGCCACACAAATTAGCGTCATTCGCACGGCGTTCCTTTTCCAACCACCCAATCATTTCCATTAGTCGAGAGAAAAATGCACGTATTAGTAACAGGAAGTAGCGGCCTAATCGGCTCGGAAGCCGTCACGTTTTTCGATGCGATGGATTTCCGTGTCACGGGAATCGACAACAATATGCGCAGTGAATTCTTTGGCGAGCGCGGCGATACAACTTGGAATCGACAACGATTGGAAAATGATTGTAAAAACTTTACGCACCAGACGGTAGATATTCGCGACCGCGCCAACGTGCTTGAGCTTTTTGCAAAAGGTGATTTCGATTTGATCATTCATGCCGCCGCCCAGCCAAGCCATGACTTGGCGGCCAAGATCCCATTTGATGACTTTGACGTCAACGCTGTGGGGACTTTGAATTTGTTGGAAGCCTGTCGTCAACATCGTCCCGAAGCCGTCTTTGTATTCATGAGCACCAACAAGGTTTACGGCGATGGCCCCAACCGAATCAAACTCAAGGAATTGGAAACACGTTGGGATTACGACGACGACCAATATGCAAACGGGATCCCAGAAACGTTTTCGATTGACCATTGTTTGCATTCGTTGTTCGGCGCATCCAAAGTCGCCGCCGATGTTATCACCCAGGAATATGGAAAGTACTTTGGCCTGAAGACTGGTGTTTTTCGCGGTGGTTGCTTGACCGGCCCAAGCCATTCTGGCGTTGAGCTTCACGGGTTCATGAACTATCTCGTCAAAGTCGCCGTCCAAGAACGCGACTACACAATTTTTGGCTACAAGGGCAAACAGGTTCGCGACCAAATTCACAGTTACGATGTCGTGAATGCGTTTTGGCATTTCGCACAGAACCCGCGGCCAGGCGAAGTCTACAACTTGGGCGGCGGCAGGGACAATGCGGCCAGCTTGATGGAGTCGATTGACTTGATCGAAAAAGAATGCGGTCGGCGGCCAAAAACGACTTACTCGGAACAGAACAGAACAGGTGACCACATTTGTTATTACAGCGATTTGAATAAGCTTCAGGAGCATTTTCCTGGCTGGAAATTAAAGTACAGTTTGCCCGAAATCGTTGCACAGATGGTCGCCGCAGAAATGGCTGCGTCGAGCTAACCAATTTCTTTGCACAGACCTGGCAGTGAATTGAACCAAGCTACGGGCAAGTCCAAGCTCAAATAGGTTAAGAAAGTAATGTCATACACAGCATGACCTACTGAAGTTTCAAACTGCAACCAACTTTTGATGTCGGAAAAACTGAAACTAAAAACGCTCGTTACCAGTTGGTGCCTACCACCTGGACTCAACGGTTCGTCGAACATCGTCTCCAACCTTGCAAAAGGCTTTGACGCTGACGAATTGGTTTTGGCTGGAGAGCTAGGTCCTGGCCCCAAAGACAACCAGTGGGATGACGAAGGCGGCAAGAAGCCTGCTGTTTACTTCATCCACAAGCAATGGCCGTGGAAATTCAAGAAAACGGTGCGATTGTTTTTGTTTCCATTCATCCTTTGGCGAATGTCTCGCGTTTATAAAAAAACAAAATGCCGCCAAATCCTCGCTGTGTTTCCAAACGAAATTTATTCGTTCATGGCATTGATCATCGCCCGATGGAATCGCGTTCCATTCTATTCGTATTTCCATAACACTTACCTCGACAACCGATTTGGAATCAAACGCACGTTTGCTTCATGGCTACAACCCAAAATATTTCGCCATTCCAAAATCGTATTTGTGATGAGTGAAGGCATGCAGACTGTTTTGACCAAGCGATATCCCGGCGTCAGATTTGAACCGTTGGTCCATAGCTTTCACGGCGAGATTCCCCAGTCGAATCATAGACCGATCCCTGACCAGTCAATGAAGATCGGTTTCATGGGCAATTTAAACAATTCCAATCTCGATGCGTTTTCGCGTTTTAAGCATATCCTCGAGGCGTTTCCTGATTGCCAATTGACAACTTACTCGGGCGCTGCGGATTCGCTTTTTCGAGAGGCGGGAGTCTCAGGAAAAAATGTGACCCACACAAAAGTTGGCTTTGACGAAGTCGTTGATGCCCTCAAGCAACATGACTTGTTATTCTTGCCGCACGGTTTCGAAGGCGGTTTTAACGAGATCGAATACGAAACGATTTTTCCGACACGAACCATTCCTTATCTACTAGCAGGCGTGCCGATCGTGGCGCACTCGCCCCCTAATGCCTTTTTGACAAAGTGGTTGCGGCGGCATGATTGTGCCGAGATTGTTGATACCAAAAAAACAGAAGATTTGGTCGGCACGGTCCAGCGGTTAATTTCTTCACCGCAGCGCCAGTCCGAAATTGCTTCTAATGCGTTGGTGGCTGCAGAACAGTTTCAAATTGCTTCGGTTGTCGATTTACTAAAAAGTTCGATCAATGAAGCTCAACCAGCGAATTGAACAAATGGAACTTCCTCTGCGAAATTGGATCCAATCCATGAAGAATGCCCATTTTGCCGGTCACATGTCAGATTTTGCTTGCTGGCGGTCAAATTTTGCTGGTATTCCAACTTCATTCGATCTTGCGAATGATCCGAGAATACTGAATCCTAGATGATCAAGAATAGTCGCTCAAAACTGTCGGTTTTCGATAAATGAATCCAAATTTGATGCCAATGAACCGGGTCTACCAAATGCCCAGTCAGCCCGTGCGCGTACGAAAAGACAAAATTCTGTCTGGCAGTTTTTGGTTGCTTTGCATTATTGGATTGTGGAATTTGAACGGCCTGACTTCCATGCTGTTCGAAGCCAACCGATTGATGTCGTTGGCGTTTCTTGGACTGGGATGTTTGATTCTTGTTCGAAGCAAACAGTGGGGCAAGTCCATTGGTAAAAGCGGCATGGCGTTTTGTGGATTTATCTTTTTGTATCTCGCAATCGGCGCTATGGTCAGACCGGAAGTTGGCATGATCGTCAGCCACGTCAACTCCGTATTTATCGTTGGTGTAAGCGCTATTGCCTCGCGCAGAATCATTTTGTCCCGAGGGTTTCCTTTCTTTTTGAAAATACTTTTGATCCTGACAACGCTGGGGGCATGGACGGTCTTTCTGACTCCATTTTTGGGTGCCGCTTATAACAATCTTGGCAACTCAAGAATGAACTTTCACGCTGGGCGTTGGATGGGGTTCTTTGCCAATCCGAACTCTTGCGGCATGGCTGGAGTTTGTGGGTTAGCGACATGCCTTACGGGATTGACCATGAACAGCCGCGAGTTTCCGTTCAAGGGAACCATTCCATTCATCATTGCGTTTCTGGGCGTGGGTGTTTTGCTGACGTTTTCCCGCACCGCGATTCTTTTGTTTGGAACGCTCGCCATGTGTTACGGTGCGCTTACATTTAAAATGAATAAGCATACGATTAGTATTCTGTTTGGTGGTATTCTGTTGATCGTTACCACGTTCTGGTTTTTTACTGGTGGCTACGAAAATTTTGACTGGGCACCACAACAGCTTCGACGCATCGTTAGTGTTGAGCGTATCATTCAAGGTAACGCGGATAGCGCTGACTACGGTGGTCGTTACAACGGCATCTCTGGTGGACTTGCCTATTGGTCGAAGAGCCCAATCATTGGCCACGGCTTGGGTTCGATGCACCGAATGCCTGTTCGCTATTTTGGTGGCTTGGGCTGTCACAACACACACGTCATGGTGTTAGGAGAGTCCGGTGTTTTCGGAATGGCGGCCTATGTCTTCTTTTTGTTTGTCTTTGGGCTCAAAACCTGGCAAATGAAATACATGCCAACACGGACATTTTGCGTATTCTTTTTCTTGATGCTGGGTGCCTGGGGAATGGTGAGCCACGACATGTTGGAAGACAGGAATCTCAACATCCTGCTGGGAGTCTGCTTCGCATTTCTGAGTCTTGACAAAACGCTAGCCGCGAGTCACCGAGGGAAAAAGTACGGCAGATGATAGCCACACGGTTTGACTCAACCAGTCCATGCATGAATTCAAACGATAATATTAGTTTGCCGAAATGAAAATTGTTCAAGTGATTCCAACACTGGGCATCGGCGGCGCAGAAAAATTTGTTGTATCGCTTTGCAATGAGATGGCAGAGCAATCTCATCACGAAATAATTGTCTGTTCGTTATACGGATTTGAAAACGAAGAATACGGGCGTCTCAAAGATCACTTTGACAGATCCGTTACCATCACGGAGCTTGGCAAAAAAAAGGGGCTGGACCCTTTTATCTTTTTTCGTGTTTACCGATTGATCAGAAAATTGAAGCCCGATGTTGTGAACACGCATATGGGTGCGATTTACTACTTCTTTCCGCTGCTGTTCTTGTACTCAAAAACAAGATTCTTCCACACCATTCACACGATGCCCGATCAAGAAGATCGGCGTGGGTTCCTGACAACCATCAAACGATTTTTCATCAAACGCAGCTGGCTGAATATCATCGCGCTTTCCAAATTGAATGCGGAGAACGCTCGTGAGCTTTATGGATTGACGGGAACACGACAGGCTGAAAACTTGCGGCAAATTGAAAACGGGATCCAACCGTTCCAACCTGGCCCAGATTTCGAAAGTGCAAAACAGGAAATCGAATCGCTCAAACTGAACTCCGAAACAAGAGTTCTCACTCACGTAGGTCGGATCAATCCGGTTAAGAATCAAGCCATGATGATCGAAGCGATTCGACGCATGGAAACGGAACAAAAAAACGTAATTCTGATTTTTTTAGGTTACGCCTCCGCCGATCAAACGGAGCTGGAAAAAACGCTTTTTGAAAACTGTCCACAACAAGTGAAGTACCTCGGGCGACGATCGAACATTCGCGACTTCCTGGCACTCAGTGATGGATTTTGCCTTTCCTCTCACTACGAAGGCTGCCCAATTACGTTGCTTGAAGCTTTGTCCGTCGGAGCCATTCCTCTCTGCACGCCCGTTGGAGGCATGCCCGATTTGGTGGAACATTCGGTGACTGGATTTTTGTCGCACGATGTCACGTCCGAAAGCTACTACGAGTTGCTCAACGATTTTCAAAGCCGTTCCACAGACGAACTGTCTGAACTCAAGAAAAAATGTATTGAGTCGTTCAACGATCGGTTTGACATTGCAACGTGCTCAGAAAAGTACCTCAACTATTACAACGAAAAATTGGCCAGCCAATCCTGAGCCATGCGTCCTAATAACTTTGATCTAATTCGGCTCCTGGCAGCGATTCAAGTCGTGATCTACCACGGGGTTGAGCATCTGAAAATCGAAGGTCTGAAAGATACCTGGTTGCTTTTCATTTTGGAGTGCTTCCCAGGCGTGCCGATCTTTTTTGTACTCAGCGGTTTTCTCGTATCAGCTTCATGGGAACGATCAAAATCACTTGGGCAGTACGTTTTAAACAGAGCGCTAAGAATTTTTCCTGGACTCTGGTGCTGTTTCGCATTTTCGATCGTGGTCGTGCTTTGTTTGATGCCCGGCTGTTTTGCCAACGCTTCCGTTACGAATCTTGGTACGTGGATCATCGCTCAATTGACGATGTTTCAATTTTACAATCCAGAATTTCTGAGGCCGTTTGGCGTTGGCGCACTCAATGGAAGCCTGTGGACGATCCCGATCGAACTCCAGTTTTATATCGTACTGCCCATCGTGTACGCAGTGTTCAAACGTAAAGATTCCAAGCTCAACCTTGCGTGGTTGGTTCCCATTTTTCTGATTTTCATGGCTGCCAATCAAGTTCTCTTCGTCGGACTCACAGGTCATCGCGAAGAAATGTGGTACAAACTGATCAGCGTTTCCATGCTGCCACACTTTTGGTTGTTCCTTTTGGGCGTGGTCCTTCAACAACACTTTGATTCAATCAAACATCTCTTCACAGGAAAACTGCATTATTGGCTGATCGTTCATGCCATCATGATCTATATCGCTTGGTCACTCGGACGACCAACGGGAACGAACTATCCATTTCCTGGAGTCGCATTAACCCTCGCCGGTACAACACTTGCGTTCGGATTCACTGGCCGCCAATGGGCAGACAAACTTTTGAATCACAACGACATTTCCTACGGTGTTTACATTTACCATATGATCGTCGCCAACGCGTTCATTCATATGAAATTCACAGGAACATATTCGTCACTCGCCTGTCTCTTGTTAACTACTATTGTGTTGGCAACGCTATCGTGGCGATTTATCGAACGGCCTTGCATCAACCTTAAAAAGCGCTGGCAAACCAAAACGCCAGCCAACAGCGCAAGCATTCAAGCGACCAATTAATCAAAAATCTACAAACAAATTTTCAACTAGAATAACAAAGCAACAGAGTGCGAATCCTTACCCGTAAAAGCTTGCCACCATGGCGCTGGCTGAAACTCTTCTTCCTCGTCGATCCTAGACGTTTGGACGGAATCTCCAGCCAGATGTCTGGTTCTATTTCAGATTCAGAAAAACTCAAACTGGCAAAAGAGTACTCCAACATCGTGGGGCGCATCTGCGTTGGCATCACTACCAAAACGACTCGCATCGATCGGATGCGTGAAATGGATATCGCCATAACGACGCTGATCAAACAGACGCCGGGTTCTTTCTCGAACGCTGCCATCAAAATGCTGGACATGGGTGCATCGGACGGGTCATCAACCATGACGGCACTTACTCGCCTCAAAGAAGAATGTGACGTGGACGCGTCGGCGATCGCACTTGATCTTTACGTGGAGTTGGTCGAATACAAATCCGGTTTGTTCTGCGAATATCGGCTTAACGACGGCTATCCGGTTCTACTGCGCCTTGGCCCGATTGGAATTCAACTAAGCCCAATTGCCGTTGCCCGGCGGCCAGTCGAAAAACTAGTCGGCAAGTGCTTGTCGAAACTTGGCTTTGTCGGCAAAAGCACCAATGTGCAAAAGAGCTGGTCTTTGCTTAACCCCATCGTTGCCAACAGCCAGAAAGTCTCTCTACAACAAGGCAATTTGTTCGAAGTAGATAATGACTTTGTCGATCAGTTCGAAATCGTCAGGGCATCTAACGTCTTGAATCGAAGCTACTTTTCAGATGACCTGATCAAGAAAGGGCTTTACGTCGCCAAACAGTACGTGAAAAACAACGGCTACTTGATCGTCTCGCGAAACAGAAAATCAAACGAAGGTGAAATCGAAAATGGAACGATCTGGCAACGGACTGACGATTCGTTCCATGTCGCCACCTTAGTCGGTGATGGCTCGGACGTAAGCGAACTGATTGACGCTTACGATGAAGACAGCCAAACAGAAGTGCAAAACGTATGAGCCAGCTTGCAAAAAAATACGTTTTCGTTGGCGCCGTTTCCAAACCTGCTGATGGCACGCTGGGAGGACAGCTTTTCGCCTGTACGCTTTTGTTAGAAAGCCCGTTACAGGAGCGGATCGATTGGCAGTTGATCGACTCCAGTCAAAAATCGCAACCGCCGCCGCCCGTGATCATGCGAGCATGGCCAGCAGTCGCCAGGATATTCAAATCAACTTTCAACTTAATACGGCCAAGCGTCAAAGGCGGATTGGTTTTTTCGTCGTACCAAACATTCAGCCTGCTGGAGAAAACGGCAATCTGTTTGATCGGTCGAGTTTTTAGAAAACGAATGGTCACAACCTACCGCTCCGAAGTCCGTCGACTTGGGAAACCTGACTGGATCCTGCATCCGCTGATGAGTCTTTCGTTTCGGCTTGGTACGCGAGTGATCTGCCAGAGTACTGCGGCAGCGGAAAAATTGACCGAGTTTTTTCCACATGTCCAGCCAAACATCACCATTATTCCTAATTGGATTGAACCCAAGAAATATCAAATCAACCCACCTGATCGTCAGAACACAGATACACCAAAAATACTTTTCATTGGCTGGTTGGAAAAGAACAAGGGCGTACACGATTTGCTCGTTGCGCTAAGTAAGATCAAGCAAAAAGGTATCGCTTTCAAATTGGTTGTCGGCGGTTCAGGATCCCAGCATCAACCCTTGATTGAACAAGCCGCGTCGTTGGGCTTGGCTGATTCGGTCGACTTTCGCGGCTGGATTTCGGGTGCTGAAAAACTGGCTGCCTTAGCCGAAGCCAACGTGTTTGTCCTCCAGTCCTACCATGAAGGCATGCCCAATTCGGTTTTAGAAGCCATGTCGTGCGGTTTACCAATCGTCGCAACTTCCGTCGGTGGTATTCCACAACTGGTTTGCGATGATGGCTCAATCTTGGTGCCTTCGGGATCGCCTGACGAACTCGCCAACGCACTCGAACAAACTTTAATTGATCCCGAGCGAAGGAAAAAAATGGGAACCGCCAATCGGTCCCATGTTGAAAACAATCACGACATTGATGTCATTTGGCCGAGAGTTGCTACAACGCTCGACGTGCTTTGATTCGAAAAAAAAATAGTTAATCTGACCATGAAACAAATTCTTCAGAACCTGGGAAACGGCGAAACTATGCTTGCCGAGGTGCCATGTCCGCGCCGAGGATCAGGTAGCGTACTGGCCGCAACAACGCGCACTTTAGTCTCGTTGGGCACAGAAAAAATGCTGATTGATTTTGGCAAAGGCGGCTGGATCGCCAAAGCCAGATCGCAGCCGGACAAAGTCAAACAGGTATTGCAAAAAATCAAAACCGATGGACTTTGGACGACACTCGATGCCGTCAAAGCCAAACTCGATACGCCTATCCCGCTTGGTTACTGCCACGTCGGCCGCGTGGTCGAAGCCGACACGACCAGTGGGTTGTCGCCGGGAGACCGAATCGTCAGCAACGGCCCCCACGCTGAAATGGTATCCGTTCCAAAGAACCTCACCGCCAAAATCCCAGACAACGTTTCAGACGAACAAGCCGCTTTTACTGTCGTGTCGGCGATTGGCTTGCAAGGCATCCGCTTGCTTCAACCAACACTGGGTGAAAAAGTCGTCGTTAGCGGTTTGGGATTAATCGGATTGCTGACCGTTCAAATGCTTCGCGCTCAAGGCTGCCAAGTTTTAGGGATCGACTTTGATGCGGCCAAATTGAAACTAGCCCAACAGTTCGGTGCAGAGACCGTTGATTTGAGCGCCGGCCAGGATCCTATCAAAGTCGCAGAAACCTGGTCAGGCGGAGTTGGTGTTGACGCAGTGTTGATTACGGCGTCCACTAAAAGCGATGAACTCATCCATCAAGCCGCGACGATGTGCCGCCAGCGAGGTCGAGTGGTTTTGGTTGGCGTGATTGGATTGAACATTCAACGTGCAGATTTTTACGAGAAAGAAATTTCGTTTCAGGTTTCCTGTTCCTATGGTCCAGGACGGTACGACGACAACTACGAAAAACGTGGCTTGGACTATCCGATCGGTTTTGTCAGGTGGACGGAACAGCGAAACTTTCAAGCTGTTCTTGATTTAATGGCCGATGGAAAAATTGACGTGGGACCTTTGATCACGCACCGGTTTTCGTTTGACAACGCGCTTGATGGCTACAAAGCAGTTGGTGAAAAAGGCGCGATGGGAATTCTGCTGGAGTATCCCGATGCGGACAAAGTCACGATTGAATCGGATAAAGCAAATCAAAAAGTCGCATTGGCTGACACTTTCGAACCGAAATCGGGCCAACTTAAAGTCGCATTTATTGGCGCGGGTGGATTCACTACCCGGATGTTGTTGCCACTGCTACCCAAAAACGTAATCAAGAAAACAATCGTTAGTTCAACCGGCGTGTCGGCTGCTCACGCGGGGAAAAAATACGGCTTTCAAGAAATCTCAACCGACTCTGATGCCGCGTTCAACGACACGGAAGTTGACGCGATTTTCATCACGACGCCTCACAGCTCCCACGCCCGTTTTGTTTGCCAAGCTTTAAACGCGAACAAGCATGTTTTTGTTGAAAAACCATTGGCGATGAATCGGGAGGAACTTGCCGAAATTGAAACCGCACTGCAGCAAAATCCAGACCGCATGTTGATGATTGGATTCAATCGACGCTTCTCACCACACATGATTGAAATGAAAAATTGGTTAAAAGGATGCCAAGAAGCAAAAGCAATTATTATCACCGTCAACGCTGGCGCAATTCCGGCTGACCATTGGACGCAAGATCCGGAAATCGGTGGCGGAAGGATCATTGGTGAAGCTTGTCACTTTATCGATTTGGCTCGATTTCTGGCTGACTCTCCAATTTCTGAGACCAACGCCGTTGCGATGGGCGGAGAAGGGCGATTAGGCGATTGCGTTTCAATTCAGCTGTCCTTCAAGAACGGTTCAATAGCTAATGTTCATTATCTGGCCAATGGCAACAAGAGTTTCCCGAAAGAACGAATTGAAGTTTTCGGATCTGGAAAAATAATGACATGTAGTAACTTTCGGGTGTCCCAACAATTTGGTGGGAGAGGTAAAATGAAGACTAAGAGTCAAGACAAAGGTCATGCCAACGAATTAGCTGCGTTCGTTGATGCAATCGGCACTGGCACTTGGCCGATTGCACGAGAAGAACTTATCGAAGTTTCTCAAGCGACGCTCGAAGCCGCTTATCAAATTCACCAGCGCACAAATGGGAGCTGACTTCTTACTAACTACCCAAAAAAAACTACCTAGTCACACGACAAAAATTGCTTTAACCAAAGCGTTGTTAATGTTGTTTCCAAGCAACATAAAACTATGAGAATCGTTTTCTTCACTCACTATTTTCCACCCGAAGGTAACGCACCCGCGTCACGAACTTACGACCATTGCGTTCGCTGGATCGAAAAGGGGGCTAAAGTTACCGTCATCACCTGCGCGCCGAATGTGCCCAACGGCGTTGTCTATGATGGCTACAAGAATCGGTTTTGGCCAAAACGCGAGATCGTTGGCGATATCGAAGTCATTCGCGTCTGGTCGTTCATCGCTCCCAATGCGGGTGGTGTAAAACGAGTCATAAACTACGTCAGTTACATGCTGTTTGCGATTTTCGCATTTGTATTTCGTTGTCGGCGTCCTGATTTGGTTATCGCGACCAGCCCTCAGTTCTTTTGCGGTTGGGCGGGAACGATTTCGTCGATCGTAAAGTGGTGTCCTTTCTTGCTTGAGATTCGCGACATCTGGCCAGAGTCAATCATCGCCGTTGGTGCAATGAAAAAAGGACTTGCCACAAGATTTTTGGAAGTGTTGGAAAAATGGATGTACAAGAGCGCCAACCATATCGTCGCGGTAGGCGAGGGTTATAAGCAGGCGATTCTTAAACGGGCTCCGAAATTGACTAACATTTCCGTCGTCACTAACGGCGTCGATCTCGACAAATTCCAACCCAGAGTGGCTGATCAGGAATTCCTGGACGCCTGGAAATTGAACGACAAATTCGTCTGCGCTTACGTGGGCACGATAGGAATGGCTCACGGTTTGCGTGTTGTTGTCGAAGCAGCCGAGATGCTCAGACAAAAAGGTCGGGACGATATTAAATTTTGCCTGGTCGGCGATGGAGCCAATCGTGTCATGCTTGAAAAAGCCGTCCAAGAAAAAGGGCTCCAATCCTATATCGCTTTCACGGGTCGGCTTCCCAAAGAGAAAATGTCGTCGGTCATGGCAAGCTCCAACACACTTTTGATCCATCTTCGAAAGTGTGATTTGTTCACGACCGTCATTCCTTCCAAAATGTTCGAAGCGATGGCGATGGGCAAACCGATCATCATGGGCGTGGATGGCGAAGCACGCGACATCGTCACAACCAGCGGCTCTGGAATAAACATGCGCCCCGACGAGGCGAGCGATCTGGTAGATGCAGTTTGTGAACTGGCAAGCAACCCACAGCAGATGCAAAAACTGGAGCAATCAGGTCGACCGTTTGTTGCTGCCAACTATACCCGCGATGTTTTGGCCGGTCGGATGTATTCGATTATCAAATCAGTGGCGACAGGTCAGCCTGTTGACAATTCCGATTCTCCAGAAGCTGATTCTGTGGAAACCGATTCTCCAGTACCCCGTCCAGCGATCCAAAAGAAACCAATGGAACGCAATCACTAACTCATTGAATTAACGTCATTGAA
>CAYZGP010000068.1:0-17820 GCA_964478065.1 uncultured Pirellulaceae bacterium | reverse complement strand
TCATTGAATTAACGTCATTGAACCAGGAATCTACTTGAATCCTTCCCGCCATACTTTTCGAACCTGCTTGTTGTGCTAAGCCACATCGATCCAGCTTCTTCATCGGCTCACGCTGAATCATCCGCTAGTGAATCAGCGGAATCTCCATTGGTAGAGCGCGCGGCCAAAGTACATCACAGTGCCAGTGGGCTATCGACCAAGCTGAATCGCGGCCTGAATATTCTGCGTTACTATCGCACTTCGCAAATAATCCGCCGGGCAACAAAGACTCTGAAAAGCAAGCTTGGGCTTGGAAAGAAATCCCATTCAACGCTGGACATACAACCGATCGCGGGACTTGCTAATAAGCTTCGCGCACAAAACGAATTTGGCTTACTGCGAAAAATCCGCAGTGCGACGGCTTTCAACAGCCCAGCAACCATCCGTCAGCAGTTGGCCAACGGCGACGTTTGTGTGCTTAACGAAACTCATCCGCTTGAGTGGCGAATCAACGATAACAAAACGCTGCTTTGGCAATTTCAACTGCATTACCACGAATACCTTTTGCCGCTTGCTCAAGATCGGTCGGTAAAAAATCCGCCTGGTCAAGATTCGTCTGCAAAACAGATCGACGCTGAATCGATTCAACTAATTACGGAAACCATCGATTCGTGGCTGGCAGCGAATCCGATTTCTGATCCGGCCAGTCATGTCGACGCATGGCATCCGTACTGTATCTCACGACGGCTACCTGTCTGGTTTTGCCTTTTGACGCTGGAGGGTCTCAATAGCGGCACTCGTGAAAAGATGCTTCAAAGTGCACACTTGCAAGCCGAATTTTTGTCGAAAAATCTTGAGTGGGATTTGGGCGGAAATCACTTGTTGGAAAATCTTCGAGCCCTCGCGTTAGCCGGTTGCTTTTTTGATACAAAGTCCTCGGCGCGTTGGTTGAAGCAAGTCCAAACCATCCTTAACAAACAAATCAAAGAGCAGATTTTACCGCACAAAGAGCATTACGAACGCTGTCCAATGTATCACTGCCAGATCCTTGGAAACTTTTTGGAAACCGTGATCGCAACCCAAGCGGTGATTCCAAATTTTGCGAAATCGCTTCGAACCGTCGCCACTGAGATGTTTGGCTTCTGCGTTGAGATCGTGCATCCGGATGGCGAAATCCCTTTGCTAGGCGATTCCTGTTTCGGCGAGGCGCCAAGTGTTAGTTGTCTTGAGCAACTTGCGACGGCCGCTGAAATTGAATTTTCACCTGCTAATCAAAACGACCCGGATGTTTCGACGGCCGGTCCGTATTGGATTTTTCGCGATCAAAATGATTTCTTGATTTTTGATCGAGGAGCCGCTGGAGCCGACACACTTCCGGCCCACGCACATTGCGATCTTCTTACATTTGAAGCCAGCCTTGGCGGAGCGAGATGTTTCGTCGACAGCGGGCTTTACAATTATTCGGATGACCCGATGCGCTGGTACTGCCGGTCTTCGTTGGCGCACAACGTCATTACCGTTGACGATCAAAATCAAAACGATGTTTGGTCCCAGTTCCGGATGGGCTACCGCGGATCAACCACTCAATTGCAGCACGGTCGAGCGGATCGTTTTTGCTGGGCGCAGGCCTCTCATGATGGCTTTCGTCGAATGGGTGTTGAAAAAATCGACCGTTTGATCGGAATCGAAAAGGGGCGTTTCTGGTATTGTTTTGATCGGGTACGTCACACCAATAGACGACTGAACGGCTTTATTCATCTGGCACCCGATGTTGAAATTTCAAAGATCAACGACCATCAATTTGAAATAATATGTGGTAACACCGTCAATCAAATTTGCTTTGTCGGCATAAAGCAAATCGAATTGATCGATGGTTGGTATTGTCCCGAATTCGGTCGTCGTGAAAAAAACGTAGTGATCGAGTACGAATTCGCCGATCACTCGAACTCGTCGAATCAGGCCAATAAACCCGGCCAATTTCAGATTGCTGGTTGGTGGATGTTGCCCAACACCGCCCAGGATGCTCGAATCGACGAATTGACAATCACGACCTCTAACCACGAAACTCAAATCACTTTATCGTCGCCGGCATCCGACGACATTCATTCTTTCAAGTGGAAGCTAACTCAATGAGACTCGCCTGCATCGTCGGCGCCCGCCCAAACTTTATGAAGATCGCGCCGATACTTCGCGCCTTCGAAAAACATCCGTCTCTTAAACCGACTTTGATTCACACCGGGCAGCATTACGATGCAAACCTGTCGGATGTTTTCTTTGAAGAGCTTGGTATCAGTCGGCCAGACATTTCGCTGGGGATTGGCTCGGGGAGTCACGGAAAACAAACGGCCGACATTTTGGTTGCCATTGAAAACGTATTAGTCGAAGCTCGCGAAAAAGGAGAAGGCTTCGACCGAATGATCGTCGTTGGCGATGTCAACTCAACAATGGCTGCCACGATCGCGGCGGCAAAACTTTTGGTCCCCGTTGCTCATGTTGAGGCTGGGCTGAGAAGTTTTGATCGCACGATGCCAGAAGAAATAAACCGCATGATTACTGATTCCATCTGTGACATGCTTCTGCCGTCGGAACCTGATGGTGTTAAAAATCTTCAGCACGAAGGCCACGACGAATCCAAAATTCATTTGGTTGGCAACGTCATGATCGATACGCTGCTTAACCAGGTTGAGCGCGCTCGGCAAAGCGATATTCTCACTCGGTTAAATCTTAAAGCGGGAACGTTCGGTGTCGTCACACTGCATCGCCCAGCCAACGTTGATGATTCCAAAGTGCTTGAGTCGTTGATCGATGTTTTGGTCGAAGTCTCCGATCAGCTGCCACTTGTTTTTCCAATTCACCCGCGCACCAAATCACGGCTCGAGTCGTTTTCGATTGACGCAAAACTTGAAGCTGCGGCAAATGTGAATTGCCTCGGCCCACTGGGTTACAACGATTTCCTGTGTTTGACTTCTCAGGCCAAAGTGATCGTGACAGACTCGGGGGGGTTGCAGGAAGAATCCACGGCGCTGGATGTGCCTTGCTTGACGATGCGGCCCAACACCGAGCGTCCTATCACCGTAACTCAAGGCACCAGTACGCTTGTAGGAAGCGACGCCGCAAAGCTGAAATTGCACCTCAACGAAGTCATTGCCGGAACCTACAAACAGGGACAATGTCCAGAATTGTGGGACGGAAAAGCAGCCGAGCGAATCGCCCAGATTCTCGCCAAAGAAGCCACAACGCTCTGAATTCAATTAGACACCCAATTCAACGCCGGATCGACAATCACCCGCGATCACCCCGAAGAAGGACTGACAGAACTGAAGCAATCGAGCATTGTGTCGTAGCGTCTGTTTGGGGATCCAGCTAAAATATCGTACTTAGATTCGTGTCAGTTTTTGACCGTTAGAAACGAAGTGTTACGTCTCAGCCCCATTGTGTTTGCGGCTCGTTTTTGACTCTTATACTCTCACGAAACCAGTTATCCTGAAAAATCATGATCAAAGCTATGACCGAAACGACTGAATCGACCACCTGTGAAGCGCTTTTCCAAGCGATTGAGAATCAAACCGCCAAAGTCGGTGTGATCGGACTTGGATACGTTGGCCTGCCCCTGATTGACGCGTACATCACGGCGGGTTTCGGAGCAATCGGTTTCGATGTCGACACCAAAAAAACAGACTCGCTCAAACAAGGCAAAAGTTACATCGCTCATATCGAGCACACGACAATTCAGTCTTGGCTGGACAGAGAAAAATTTGACGCGACAACAGACATGGCGCGGTTGTCGGAAGCCGACGTGATCCTGATTTGCGTTCCCACGCCACTTTCCGATAGTCGTGACCCCGACCTGAAGTACGTTGAAATGACTGCCCAGGCGATCGCGAAACATTTGCGACCTGGTCAAATGGTCATTCTTGAAAGTACGACCTATCCTGGAACTACCAAAGACGTATTGTTGCCGATCCTGGCGGAGTCAGGTCTCGAAGCAGGCAAAGATTTCTTCTTGGCTTACAGCCCTGAACGTGAAGATCCCGGCAATCCGGATTTCACGGCCGGAACAATTCCTAAAGTCGTCGGTGGCCTTGAAGCCAACAGCCTTAAACTGGCAACCAGGTTTTACGAGAAAGCGATCACCAAAGTCATCCCGGTTGCCTCATGCGAAGTCGCGGAAGCCTGCAAGATTCTTGAGAACACGTACCGCAGCGTCAACATCGCGATGGTCAACGAGCTAAAAGTTCTCTTCCAAAAACTCGACATCGACATTTGGGAAGTAATCGACGCAGCCAAAACAAAGCCATTTGGTTTCCAGGCTTTCTATCCTGGCCCCGGACTTGGCGGCCACTGCATTCCGATCGATCCGTTCTATCTCAGCTGGATCGCACGAAAACACGAAATTCAAACCAAGTTCATCGAACTCGCAGGCGAAATCAATACGAGCATGCCGCTGTACGTTGTGCATCAATTGGCTGAAGCTTTAAACAAGGCTGGCAAACCCATTAGCGGAAGCAAAATTGGAATCTTTGGAGTGGCTTACAAAAAAGACGTCGATGACCCGCGCGAAAGCCCTTCGTTCAAACTAATGGAATTGCTGGAAGAACGTGGCGCGGTATTGAGTTACTGCGATCCACACATTCCAAAACTTCCTCAGATGCGGCACTTTGACGTACCGGATTTGACTCACCAAGAACCAACCCCTGAATATTTAAGTTCGTTGGATTGCGTTTTGATTTCGACTGACCACACGGCGTTCAACTGGGAAGAGATTGTCCCGCACGCTAAATTGGTTGTCGATACTCGCAACGCAACAAAGGATCTCAAGAGCGGTCACGAGAAAATCTGCAAAGCGTAGAACAGTCCGCGACCTGATCTTTGTCGAATTAGTTTTAGCTTTGCCAAGCGGGTAATTACTAGCGAAAAAAGTTGCCTTTGCCTGAAACGAGCCCAAACGACACGGACGCCCTGTGGCCAATTCATTTTAAACTTAAACGCACCCAACAAAGCCAAACATGACACAGGACGATTCGCCCAAAACTTACTTCGTAACTGGATGTGCCGGATTCATTGCCAATCGCGTCGCCAAATTTTTGCTTGACGCGGGACATCATGTTATTGGAATCGACAATCTGAACGACTATTACGATGTGTCGCTTAAGCAACATCGGCTGGAAAAACTGACGTGTGACAATTTCACGTTCTACCACGAAGACCTTGAGAATCGTGATGCGTTAAAAAAGATCTTTGACGCACACACGTTTGATGCCGTGATCAATCTCGCGGCTCGTGCGGGTGTTCGCTACAGCATGGTTAATCCAACGGTCTATATGACGACCAATGCGATGGCCAATTTGTATCTGCTCGAAGAGATGCAAGAACGCGGAATCAAGAAATACATTTTGGCTTCGACGTCTTCGTTATACGCCGGACAGGAAATGCCGTTCACTGAATCGTTAGCAGTGAACACTCCGATTTCATCGTATGCGGCATCTAAAAAAGCAGCCGAAGTGATGGCGTATTCCCATCACTTTCTCTACGGCATCGACGTTTCGGTTGTCAGGTACTTTACGGTTTACGGCCCAGCAGGCCGACCTGACATGTGCATTTTTCGTTTCATCAAATGGATCGATGAAGGTATGCCAATTGAACTATTTGGTGACGGAACTCAGTCGCGCGATTTTACTTTCGTGGACGATATTGCGCGCGGAACGATTGCCGCGTTAAAGCCGATTGGTTACGAAATTGTCAATCTGGGCGGCGGCAACCAGCCGATTTCGCTGTTAACAGTTATTGAAAAGCTTGAAAACCTGCTGGGCAAGAAAGCCAAAATTGAGAACAAGCCATTCCATAAGGCAGACATCAAAACAACGTGGGCCGATATCTCCAAAGCCGATGAATTATTCGGCTGGCAACCAACCGTTTCACTGGATGACGGATTGGCTCAATGTGTTGACTGGCACAAAAACAACCTGCCTTGGTCAGCCAACATCATCCTGCCTTAACAAGCAAACGCCTCCGAAGTTCAGTTCGTCCAGCATCTACCTGAATGCAAGAATATCCACATTCAGATTGAGGATATTCCAATAATCCTAGTTGCGTCGGGGCAAGCAAAAACGCCTTCTCTTGATAAGCCCACAAAAACGCGAAAACAGTGGGGACGCTTGCGTTCTATACGTCAATTAGCGTCAGTTCAGCTTTTATTAAAATCGCCCCTCAAGTAAAATTGAGTAGTGTTTTTTCCATGCTCAACCAGCCTGGCCCCTTTTTCAATCGTCTGAAACCAATGACCAACGTACCCGCCGAATCATCTCCTGTTAACTCAGGCAACCTTAAATCAGAGATGATCAAAATCTTTCTCCCATATGCATTGGCAGTGATCATCCAGTTGCCGATGTTGATCTTGTATTTTAAATCGCTTTGGAGCAGGCCTCACTACCAACCATTCGCGATTGCCATTCTTGCGGTGGTCGCGCTAGCGTTTTACCGCTGGCCAATGGCTCAAACACAGCCGTTCCATCGGAGCTTTCTCAGCGATCTATTGATGGCGTTAGGAATGGGATTTGCATTTTTAGCGATGTTGTTTGTTGAGCCATGGTTCGCAGCTCTCAGTGTGATGCTTTTGATCACCAGCTTGTTTTCTCGAACGGTCGACCGCGATGGCGTAACGACGCTTTGGCCATGTTCACTTCCGCTTTACGTCTACCTGATTCTTCCCAACGGAATCGACACGCGGCTGATCACAAAACTTCAACAATACAGCGCCGTATACACAAGCCATCTGTTAGACCTGGTTGGACTGGGCCATCACATGGACGGAACTGTCATCAATGTGCCTGCGATAAAAGAGTATGGTATCGAAGAAGCATGTAGCGGCGTGCAATCGTTTTTTACTTTGCTGCTGGTTGCTGTTGTGTTCATCGTGATGTCCAGGCGAATCAATATTCCGTCGTTAGGAGTCGGTGTCCTCTCAATCGTCGCATCGATCGCGTGTTTTTTACTTCGCATGACGGTGTTTACATCGGGAATACTCAACGAGATTTTCTTGATCGCCGGAATTGGTTTTCTTATTCTGACATTACTGGGTTTCCGAGCCGCAGCTCTAATTCTGTCCGCTGTATTTTGGGCTGTGTTCATGAACACAATCCGAATTCTCGTCATTCCGCTTTCTGATTATTTTCTTCAAGTTGATTTGTCTAAAGGTGTTCCTCACGCATTACTCGGATACGGTTCGTTGGCGCTGGGCATTCTGATGTTATTCAGTACTGACCAATTTTTGCTGTTCCTGTTTGGACCCGTCGAAGAGACAAGCGGTGAATCGGGAGCATTCGGTCGAATGATTACCAAATTTTGGAACAAGATTCTGTCTGGCGAAAAATCCGCTGGCGACAGCGACGAGCCGCGACGGAAAAAGCGAAGCGGTCGCCGGGTAGTCACCAAGACAGGTCAAACATTGATTTGGACATTTGCCGGATTGATTATTGCATTTGGATTATGGGAATTCTCGGACGTAGTACGTTCTTACAACTCCACTTTGTTGGTTCGATTTTTCGATGACAACAAAGTCATCGATTTTACACAAAAAGACTTGCCTGAAACCATCGATAGTTGGAAGAGTATCAAATACGATTCGCAAGATCGCTCTGTTGGTAGTGACCTGGGCCAACGATCTGATGTGTGGCAATTCGCCAACGTTGGTGCTTCTTCTGGAACGTATACCTATTCGGCAATTGCTTCGTTTGACCAGACATTTCCTGGCTGGCATGAATTGACAACCTGCTACAAAAACACGGGTTGGCGTTTACTTAGCCGAAAACGAATCATGCCTTCGGACGTCACTGGCGAAAAATCAGAAGGCAAGCAATGGTCAATGATTGAAGCAACGTTTGATCGTAAAACGGGCGAGAAGGGGTATTTGCTATTCAGCGATTTCGACGCGTTCGCAGAAGGCATGGATGCACCGGAATCATGGGGTACCTTGAACTCGTTTTTGATTCGTGCTCGCAGCCGTATGTCACATCGAATTCGTGCTCAATTATTTCAAGGCGAAGCTTATCAAACACAGGTGTTCTTGACCTCGTACAATGATTTCACTCCCGAGTTGAAAAAAGAAATCGGCGAACGCTACCTCAAAATTCGCGAACAAATGCGACAGCGGTTTAAGGAAAAGACCCAGACTGAGGGAAACATGGCTAAACCTGAGAATAACACTGAAGCATAGTTTTGTTGTCGTAATCCAGTCAGCACCTGCTGGGAATGAGTCAGTGCTCACCGGACTGAATTCCACGGTCAAACTTACTTCCTCCAAGCCCCTCCGCCTGGGGTTTGGAGCCGCAGTCGGTCACCGGGTTGGACTTGGATCTCACAAACGTTGGGAAGTTCTTCCGTTGAATCGGTTTTGATCAACTCATTGATGCCACATTTCCCTGGCTGGGCGCCTTGGATTCCATAAGGCCCTTTGGATCGCCGATTCGTTAGCAGCGAAACAGTCAAAGGCTTGAGAAACTCAACTTCTCGAATCATTCCATTCCCGCCTCGATGTTCGCCGACTCCGCCACTAAGAGCGCGGATTGAAAACTCTCTGAGGATGACCGGAAAACGTGTCTCAAGCACTTCCGGGTCTGTTAGCCGGGTGTTGGTCATATGCGTGTGAACTGCGTCGGCTCCATCGGCAATTGGGGTTGCGCCCGAACCTCCACCAACCGTTTCATAGTAGCCAAACGTCGAGTCGCCCATCAACCAATTGTTCATTGTGCCCTGGCTGGCCGCGGCGAGCCCTTGTTGATTCGCGCCATGGTTTTCCATGCTTTGAGAATCGGTTGCACTTTCGATTGATTTGCCAATCGCACCCAGCAACACGTCGACAATTCGCTGCGACGTTTCAACGTTGCCACCAACGATCGCCGGGCATTTCTCTGGATCTTCATCGCTGTGTGGATTCAAAAAACACTCGGGTAGCTTGATCGTAACGGGCTTCATCACGCCTTCGTTAAGCGGTATATCTTCGTCGATCAAGCATCGCATCACATAGATGACGGCCGAAGAAACAATCGCCGGGTTGGCATTCAAATTTCCATCCAACACCGGATCAGTGCCGGAAAAATCAATCGTTAAATTGTCTTTGTCCTTATCGATTAGAACTCGAATCGTGGCGCCGTTGTCGAGCGAATCCTCGAAGGAAAATTGTCCATCGGACATGCGCCTAATCGCGACTCGCACTTTTTGCTCGGCAGCCGATTGAATAAAATTCATATAGTCAAGCACAACCTGCTCTGAATATTGCTCGACCAACGCCAAAAGATCTCGCTGTCCCGAGCGATTGGCTGCGACTTGAGCGCGAACATCGGCGAGATTCTCGGCTGGAGAACGTGACGGGTAGGGCGGGGCGGTTAGTAATTCTTTCAGTTCGGCAAAGCGTTCCGTTAGAGATTTGTTCTCCGATCCAGATTCGTCGGTTGAATTCGAATTTGGACCATTCGGTTTGCCCACGATCAATTTGAAGTTACGAATCAATACGCCTTCTTGAGCAAGGCAGGTCGCATTGGGTGGCATCGAGCCTGGCGAAATTCCGCCGATCTCCGAGTGATGTGACCGGCTGGCAACCCAGAATAACAGCGTTGCTCCTGCACTAAAAACTGGCGTCACCACCGTGACGTCCGGCAGATGCGATCCGCCTTGAAACGGATCATTGGTGACAAACACATCGCCCGGGTTGACCGTTTCGTTCAAACGAATGATTGCTCGCACCGTTTCGCTCATCGCTCCGAGATGCACAGGAATGTGTGGAGCGTTGACAACCAAGTCGCCCGTCTGAGTAAAAATCGCACAACTGAAATCCAAACGCTCTTTCACGTTGACGCTCATCGAAGTCATTTGGAGCGAGATTCCCATCTGACGCGCGATCGTGGAAAAGTGATTGTTGAAGATCTCAAGCTTAACCGGATCGGCGGCTTCTTTTTGCGTCCGTGAGTCCCTTTCTCGTTCCTGTGTTGATTCTCTATCGTCTTCGTTTTTCGCCGTGTTTCGCGAAAGCAATATTTGTCCGTCTGCCAGCGCAACCGCTTCCCAACCCGCATCGATCACCGTCGTCGATAACTCGCCGGCAACCATCGCCGGGCCAACGATTCGATCACCCGCCACCAACGTCTCTCGGTCGATAATCTCGGTAGGGCAATTACCCCATTCACTCGCTTCGCTCTCAGATGCCAAAAGAATGTTTGCATCCGACCGACGCTGCCACATCATCTGAAACGTTTCTCCATGTCGCTGACGCGTTTCGGTGTTGGCCGGCGTAGGCTTTAAGCGGCTTCCAATCTGACGTGCTTCAACTCGGGCCGCAACGATTTCCAATGGCCGATCAGAAGTGAATCCGAACAACTGCTGATGGACATTGACAAAATCATTTTTCAACGAGATTTTCTGACTGGCTTGATCCTGATTGGTTTGATCCTGAAGCCGAATGGTTTGACAGGCTTCTGTTCCGACATAGCGAAGGTCAAGACTGCGCGTGAATTGAATTTCTTGTTCGGTTGGATCAAGCGAATCGGCAAGCTCCAATTGCATTGCATTCCAAATTTGATTCGCAGCATCCAGGCCGGCATCGTCAAACGGTTTCAGCACCGAGCGGACGGCGTTTGCAGTTTGGTCCGCCAATCGAATTCCAACAGCACTGAGAATGGAGCCTTGCGGATGATCAAGAATCTTATCCATACCAATCGCTTCGGCCACTGCACAACAATGCTGTGGTCCGGCTCCGCCAAACGCGACCAGAACATAATCTTTGGGGTCGTAGCCGCGAGCAATTGAAACACTGCCAATCGCTGACGCCATATTTTGATTGGCAATCGCAAGGAAGCCTGCTGCCACTTCGTGCGGCGTCATCTCGAAACCAGCTTCCTTCATTTGCGCGCAAATTTCTTCGATTCGAGTCTCAACCGCTGCTTCGTCCAAAGGAAAAGGAAAACGGTGTTTGGCGATCCGACCTAGAAATAGATTGATGTCCGTCACGGCAAGTGGACCGCCTCGGCCGTAACAGGCTGGCCCTGGATCTGATGTCGCACTTTGCGGACCGACCACCAACTTCGTTCCGTCAAACCAACAAACCGAACCGCCGCCCGCTGCCACTGTTTCGATCGCCACCATCGGCGTCATGATTCGCACATCCGATTTTCGAGTTTCAAACTCCAACTCAATTTCGCCGTCGTACCGCCCGACATCGGAGCTGGTTCCGCCCATATCAAATGTCAGAGCGCGATCGAATCCAGATTGTTGAGCAACTCTGGCTGCGCCCACGATTCCACCAGCAGGCCCCGAAAGCACTGAGTCTTTGCCAGAAAATTGATCGCGACCGACCAATCCGCCCGCTGAAGTCATGAGTCGCAATTGGCTTCCGGCTGAAAGCCCGTTTTGGATTTGGTCGAGATAATCGCCGAGCACCGGATTCAGGTAAGCATCCAACACTGTGGTTTCGCCGCGAGCCAAAATCTTAATCAGTGGCGCGACTTCTGATGAAAGCCGAACGTCTTTGAACCCAAGTTCACGTGCGACAGCTCCAACCAACTGCTCGTGCTTGGCGAAGCGAAATCCATGCATGAGGCAAATCGCGACCGACTCGATGCCGTTTGCTTTCAGCTCTGCCAATTGCTGGCGCACTCGGCTCGAATCGGGTGAAATCTCAACGGTTCCATCAGCCAGAATTCGCTCATCAATTTCGATTGACGTCTCGAAAAGCGGTTCCGGTTTAACGATCGTCAGCTTAAACAAATGCGGCCGGGCCTGATCGCCGATGGTCAACAAATCAAGAAACCCTTTCGTTGTCACAAATGCCGTTCGGGCACCCGTTCGAGTCAAAAGCGCATTGGTCCCGCGCGTTGTGCCCAGATGAACCGAGCAATCAGGAATCGGTTCATCGGGCTGGAGATCGAGAATCTTTCGAATCGCAAGCAGTGGCGCAGGGGTCGAACGATCAAGTTCACTTAGGATTTTGGCTTGGTGTTGAGTATTTGGGTCGAGCGAATTGATCGCCAAGCAATCGGTAAACGTACCGCCAACGTCGATCCAAAACTGCCATTGAGAGTCCACGTTGCTAATTTACTTTTTCCCAACACAAATAAGATGCGCGTCCGTACGAAGGTAAAGTTTGTTGTTGGCAATCGCCGGCGTCGAACGAGTCGTCTCGCCCAATTCATGTTTCGACACGAGTTTGAATTCATCTGAAACGGCGATCACAAGCAGATTCCCGTCTTCATCCATTACGTAAACATGATCCGTTGTCGCAACGGGCGAACCAGAAAATCCACGAGCCAAACGTTCCTGCCAAATCTGTTTTCCCGATTGCAAATCTACACATTGCCCAATCCCTTTGTCGGTGAAGAGAAAGAGTTTGCCATCGACGGCGACAGGGCTGGGAACATAATTGGCAGATCGAACTTGGTAGGCTTTTTCTGGTTGAGCGTTTTCTTTGCCCGGTCGAATGGCAACCAAATAGTTTCCGCCGCCGCCCGACCCGCAGCTTCCAATAATCAGCCCATCGGCGACCAAAGTCGAAGCAACGGTTCGTTTTGAAAACGGAATTCCCGACCAGTTTTGCTTTCCAGTTTCCGGATCGAGACCGAAGAAACCATCGCCTGTGTTACAGGAAACGATTTGTTCTTTGCCAGCCTCGTCGGTAAAAACACTTGGGACGGCATAACAAGATCGAGTCGCAGTGAGCTTGGTCTTCCAAACGTCTTCGCCTGACTCAGCCTTTACAGCGATCATGTGGCTTTCGCCTGGCTTGCCCGTTCGGACTCGCTGAGCTTGCTGTGAATTGAAAAAGATTACTTTATCTTTATAGACGATGGGTGAACCGCCAAATCCATGTTGCGAAACCCAAGTCCCAAAATCACGCTCCCACTTTTGTTCGCCATTGCGATCCAACGCAACAAGCATCGTGTGTTCAGGATTGGCATAAGCGATGTAGACGTTGTCTTTGTCGACTGCCGGTGTGCTGGAAGCGAAACTGTTCCGCCCATGAACTTTGTAACGTTTTGAATCAAATGACTTGTTCCAAAGCTCTTTGCCAGTCTTGGCATCAAGACATTGAACCGTCAAAGTCGCCGTTTGCGGATCGCTGCCGGTAACAAAAATTCTGTCACCCCAAATGGCAGGTGCACTTGAGCCAGACCCGGCAAGCTCGACTTTCCAAATGTAGTCGTCATCCGAAATCTGAGTTGGCAATTTTGCATCGCTGGCCAATCCAGTTCCATTGGGTCCATGAAACCGCGTCCAGTTTTCCTGAGCAATTCCCGAATTCGCAGTGCAAGCGATAAAGCAAGCAACTAGCGCGATCGTGAGAAATGAGATTCGCATCGTCATGAAAGAGTCCTTTGATCGGTCGATTTTGTACCGAGCGATTATATCATGATCCGTTTTTAAGATTGCCATTCGATAGTGAGATTCGCGACATCTCGGGCACAATGAAATAGGTTCGTCCACAACCAAAACCCAATCCGAGTTTCAACTCTTGACTAATATCGCGTTCGTGAACGACGAGCCGATTGAGGTCGAGGGGCAGCTGATTTCTCTGGCAACCCGAAGTCTTCATCTTGCGAAGTCACCCACTGACAAATTCGCCAGTCCATCCAATGTCTGTCGGGATCGCGTGTACCTTTGCCGATAAATCCGAGGTGGCCGCCTTTATTGGTGGAAATTAATTCGATGTAGTTTGACATTTCAAATTCGTCGAACATCGCGTAAGGAACGACAGGATCATCGGCCGCGGCCAGTACAATTGTCGGAACGTTGACTTTCCACAGCAACGGAGCAGAACTGGCGTCTTCGTAGTACTCACGGGCTCCTTTGTAGCCCCAACATGGCCCTGTGATTTGGTCATCCCAATGAATCAAACGGGACGGAAGCGGATTGACGTTGTTGTCGTTCATGTCTTCAACGTGACGCCGACGATGAATCAACTGCGAACTCAACTTCTTCATAAAATACGCTTCGTAGATTCGATTGCCCATGCGGCGAAGATTCCACGAGCAGTGAATCAAATCGATCGGAGGACAAATCGCAATCGCTGAGTCAATGAATTCAGGGTGAGCCGTTCCCCATTCGCCAAGGGCTTTCAAGACAATGTTTCCACCAATTGAGAATCCAACGAGGCTTAGTTTCGAAATCGGACAAAGGCGATGGACAAAATTGACGACCGCAAAAACGTCTGGGTAGTAACCGCCGTGGATGTGCGATTTTGAAATCAACGTACTGTCACCAAACCCGCGCATGTCGACTCGGATCACACGTACGCCGACTCGGTTGAGCTTGTCAGCGGTGCGAATCATGTACGGCGAAAGGTGGCAGCCACAAAGCCCGTGAAACAGGATTGCGATTCGATCGCCCGTGATCCAGTTTTCTGGTTTGTCGTCGTGGATAACCAGCCTGTCACCATCAGCCAGCCAGACGATATGCTTTTCGGCACTGTACGCCCGTTGCTTGCCGCGAACAAAAAACGCCCCCAAGGTTTGAAAATGGGCGGAGCTAAAAACACTTAGCGGTCGGAATGGTGGATAGTCGGCAACAAGCACAGGCAACTACTGACGAATAATGGAGCAAAATCTCGAAGGGACATCGGCCATTTTACTCGCGGAATTTCAAAGGTGTGAACTACGAAATAAACTCTCTCGACTCAAGCAATTCAATCACTTTGGCAACACAATCCACGGGTGATGTTTTGTCCGTTTCGAGAACAAGATCTGCGTCCGTTGGGGCTTGGTAGTTAACGTGAGTTTCTTGAACATCGTCTTCGGAAAGTGCTTTCGCCGATTGGTTTCGCTCACGACAAAGCTCTTCTGGAGCCGATAGGTGGACGATAATAAAGCGGTCTGAGCCAACCATCTCCGCGGCTTTCTTTCGAATCTCATCGTTGGGCGAAACAAGCGACAACAAGCAGATCAAGCCGGCTTTGTTCATCAACTTCGCAACTTCCGCAGCACGTCGAACGTTCTCGCTACGATCGTCTTTGGAGAAGTTCAAGTCACGACTCAAGCCAATACGGAAGTTCTGACCGTCGATTACGGTCGCACTTCGGCCCATATCGAACAGTTGACGCTCAACACCATAAGCCGTCGTTGTCTTACCTGCTCCTGGAAGTCCAGTGAACAAAATAGTGGCTGGTTTTTGACCAAACCGAGCATCACGCTCTTCCGATGTGACCTTACTGATCTCTTGAGTCAACGACTTGCTGACGGATTCCTGTTCCCAACTCGCGCCGGTGTTTTCGCTAGTACGCTGGTCGAGAATCATACCTGCAGCGACGGTGATGTTCGTGATGCGGTCGATAACAATGAACGCGCCCGTGTTTTTATTGTTGCGGTAACGGTCGAACGCGATGGGCTGGTTAAGCACAACGTTGACTCGGCCAATCTCGTTGACCTCAAGCGTCGGTGAGGGGTTACTGTGCATCGTGTTGACGTCGATTTGGTAACGAAGCGTGGAGAATTTTCCGCCAACCATTTTCGTGGTGTGCTTAAACACATATTGCTTACCGGGCACCATTGGTGTCTCGGACATCCAAACCAACATCGCATCGAATTTCTGTTCGAGCTTGGGAAGGTTACCCGGTTTGACGATCATATCGCCGCGGCTGGAATCGATTTCGTCTTCGAACGTCAGCGTCACGGAGAGAGGCGCGTGTGCTTCATCGAGTTTGCCGTCGTAGGTAACGATCTCTTTGATCTTGCTTTTCTTGCGAGACGGCAAGGTCATGACTTCATCACCAACGCGCACAATTCCCGAAGCGATCGTGCCTGCGAACCCACGAAAATCAAGATTTGGACGGATGACCGATTGAACGGGAAAACGGAAATCTTTCAGGTTCCGATCTGAACCGATATAAACCGTTTCCAAAAAGTTCATCAACGTCGAACCGTCGTACCATGGCATATTTTCGCTGCGGTCAACGACGTTGTCTCCATTGAGCGCGGAGATTGGGATAAAGTGCAGATCGGTAGGCTCAAGTCGTTGGGCAAACTCGCGGTACTCATCACTGATTTGCTTGTAAACGTCCTCGCTGTAATCGACCAAATCCATTTTGTTGATCGCCACCAACACGTGTTTGATGCCCAGCAACGAAGCAATAAAACTATGCCGTTTCGTTTGCTCCATGACTCCATGCCCCGGTCGCGCGTCAATCAAGATGATTGCGAGGTCGGCAGTAGACGCGCCCGTGGCCATATTGCGAGTGTACTGAACGTGGCCCGGCGTGTCGGCGATGATGAATTTGCGTTTGGCCGTTGAGAAATATCGATACGCGACATCGATCGTGATGCCTTGTTCTTTTTCTTCTTTCAAACCGTCGGTAAGCATCGCAGGATCAAAGCCGCCGCCAGTCGTACCGTGAACAGCAGACTCTTTTTCTAGCTTGGCCAACGTGTCTTCATAGATCATTTTCGAATCATAAAGCAGTCGGCCGATAAGCGTACTTTTTCCATCGTCAACGCTTCCGCAAGTCAAGAATCGGAGCAATTCCTTTTTCTCGTGCAGGTCAAGATAGGCGTTGATGTCGGATGAAATTAAGTCGTCTTGATGAGACATGGTTTTATTTATGCGGAATTCGGAATGCGGAGTGCGGAATGAAGTTCATTCGCGTGAATTTGATGATGATTGGTCGCTGCGAAGTTTTAGAAGTAACCGTCTTCTTTTTTCTGCTGCATCGATCCTTCGTCGTCATTGTCAATGACTCGACCCTGTCGCTCAGAAGTCGTGGCAAGCAGCATTTCCTGAATGATCTCAGGCAGCGTCGTGGCAGTCGACTCAACGGCTCCAGTAAGCGGATAACACCCAAGCGTTCTGAAACGAACAACTTTCTCAACCGGCTTTTCTCCTGGCTTTAGCTTTAGCCGATCATCGTCAACCATGATCATGACACCATCGCGCTCGATAACCGGACGCTTTGCCGCAAAGTAAAGCGGCACGATTGGAATCTTCTCAAGGTGGATGTATTGCCAAACGTCCAGTTCGGTCCAGTTGGAAATTGGGAACACGCGAATACTCTCGCCTTGATTGACTTTGGCGTTGTACAAACTCCAAAGCTCCGGGCGTTGGTTTTTCGGATCCCAGCGATGGTCTTCGCTTCGGAAAGAGTAAACGCGTTCCTTGGCTCGTGACTTTTCTTCATCACGTCGAGCGCCACCAAACGCGGCGTCAAATTTGTAGAGATCGAGCGCTTGCTTAAGCCCTTCTGTTTTCATGATCGTGGTGTGTTTTCCACTAGATACCATTGGATCGAGCCCCAAAGCGCGGCCTTCTTCGTTGACGTACGTGATGACGTCCAGGCCAAGCTCTTTCTTTGCGTACTCTTCTCGGAACTTGTACATCTCCTTGAATTTCCAAGTCGTGTCGACATGCATCAACTTGAATGGAGGCTTGGCGGGATAGAAAGCTTTTAATGCCAAGTGCACCATCACCGAGGAGTCTTTACCGATGGAGTAAAGCATAACCGGGTTGTCGAATTCGGCAGCGACTTCACGGATGATGTGAATGCTTTCGGCTTCAAGTTGTTTGAGGTGAGTGAGCTGATAAGAGGACAATGGAATACTCGTTTTTGTTGGCGTAAATCAGTGACGAAACGACCGATCGTTTAGTCGGCAATTGCGAAGTCCGAAATTGTGTAAGGGTCGCCTGAGAACGGCGCAATCGAAACCGAACATGATAATTGCGGCGGAAAAATGTCACAATGGAGAAATTTGCAACATTACGATCGGGCCGGGAATTCCCGTACTATCTGGCTTAAGGGTCGCAGAAATAAGGTAAGCTCTTGGACTCCAGGTTACTTATCGCGTTCTTCACGACGTTCGAGCCGGATGATATTGA
>CAYZGP010000067.1:26893-31054 GCA_964478065.1 uncultured Pirellulaceae bacterium | reverse complement strand
ACAAGCTCTTCCTCTTTCGCGACCGCTGGCGCATCTTTTTTTCCAACATCGTGCGAGCCGCCAATTTCCTGAAACAGGAAACTCTCTGGATACTCTCCGTAAAACCGCTTGATCCAATGCCGCTTTTTACTCTTAAGAAGATGCCGCTCCCAACCAAAGTGCTCTAAGTGCCGGTCTTTGATTCGATTGTTCGTGATCTCAGTGACAATCGCATCAGTTTGCTTAACCTTGGCAATAAAATCCAAAACCGAGAGACAAACCGCGATCGACGCGATACTTGACTTATGATCAGAGACGAAATAACTCAGGCTTAAGAAATTCCGGTGCATGATCGGCTGGTTGTAGTAAAGCAAAACCCGATCGGCGCGACTTGAAACCCTGGAACGTTTCTTCCATAAGTTCGCCCAATGGACTTCGACAAGAGAAACTAGATTCGGATACGGTCGAAATCGAATTTGACGCAACTCTTGATCACAGACTTCGATAATTCCGTAAGCCCGGTACTTAAGCATGTCGCGATCGCGATCCACATCGGTGGCAGTTTCAAAAAGTCCCTCCAGCATTGTGTTCCTCGCTAAAACTAAGCCCGATTTCCGCTAACGGTAAACATTAACAATTATCGACATCGAAAACGCAGCGGGCGATTAAGTTGTCTGTTATTCTGAATATGCCGAACAAGACCGATGTCGGGCAACGGGAGATTCAGTCAATAACCCCATGAACAAACCCGTTAATTCTTCGTAGTTTCACATGGCTATTGCCTGGGCCAAGACATTCAATCAGGTAATTAAACTACACAGGCAAATCTGTTATCTTTTCAAACATGTTCGTGCAAAACACCAATCACAACTAACAACTGCAACCACTATGTTCCAAAACGAAATTGCTCCTTTTCATATCGCGTTTCCAGTCAACGATCTAGATGCATCGCGCGAGTTTTATGGCAACGTTCTCGGCTGCGAAGAAGGCAGAAGCAGTGACCATTGGATCGACTTTAGTTTGTTCGGCCATCAAATCGTCGCCCACTTAAAAGATGGCCATGTCAACGAGGCGATCTCCAACCCAGTCGATGGGCACGATGTTCCCGTTCCGCATTTTGGCGTCGTTTTGCCATGGGACGTCTGGGAGCAATTAGCCGAGCGCGTGAAACAACACAACATTCAGTTTGTGATCGAGCCGTACGTTCGCTTCAAAGGCGAAACGGGTGAACAAGCGACCATGTTCTTTCTGGATCCAGCTGGCAACGCGCTTGAGTTCAAAGCTTTCAAAGACATGAGTCAGCTGTTCGCCAAGTAACGCACAAGCACCATCGTCGAGCAGTGAGAAACGGCAGTACGCAAAACGATTTGAGATCCAATCGTCAAGCGACTATTTCCAACGACCAAGCCCCATCAGCGTGATTTGCCAGAAAACTTTTAGCCCCAACATTGGATTAGTTTTCGAGCTGCCTTCTTCGCGGTTCTTGAAAATGATTGGATGCTCGATCATTTTCACATCGGCTTTCGCAAGCCGCCAAAGGATCTCTTCAAGGTACGCAAAGTCAGAACTTTTCAGTTTGGCCAAATCGAGTTTTTTGAGTGCGGAAAAACGATAGACCCGAAACGCACCACTATTGTCTTTCGTTTTCAGTCCTAACATGAAACGAGCGAACCCATTGACCGTCCGCGAAGCAACACGCCGGGAAAGTGGCCAGTCTTCGGTTCCGCCACCTTCGATATAACGACTGCCCAATACAACTTCGACAGATTTATTAGCCGGCCGTCGAATCAGCTTAACCATCTCGACAAGGCTTTGAGGGGAGTGGCTTAAATCCGCATCCATCGTGGCTACCAAATCGTAGTCACCATCAAGTGCGTGTTTAAACCCCACGACCGCCGCCGATCCAAGCCCAAGTTTTCCTTCGCGATGGATTATCGACATCTGGGGGTACTTCTCAGCCGCCTGTTCACACCAATTACCTGTGCCGTCGGGAGAACCGTCGTCGATCACCAAAATGTCGGCCTTGGGCAAAACTTCATCGATTTGATGAATCAATCGCGGCAAACAGTCTATCTCGTTGTAAGTCGCCACGATGATCAGCAACTTTTCAGATCGTGCCACAATCAATTTACCGGAACAAAGGATAACGTTAACGTGTTTAACATGGATACAAAATGGAACTGTGAAACACGTTGAGCGATTACTTGAAGCAAACGTCAGGCCAATCGCCCCGTTTCGTTTGGCAAGCATTAAACTAAAAGTTCAAACGTAACTTTCCATTCAGTTGCATCGTTGGATGCATAAGTTATTGTTCTATTGTAAAACACGCCAATGGCTCAACACGAATATGACCAATGAACACAACGATTGACGACATTGATGACATTTTGCGCCAAAAACGTGAATCTCGTGCAAATGCTCGTCCTCCTCGCAAAAAAATGACTTGGAAACGGCAGCTTTTGCGTGCGGGGCTGATCATTGGACTTGGCTACATCGGGATCATTGTTTTTCTGATGGCCAATGAGACTTTTCTCGTTTACCCCGGTTCGAAATATCCCAAAGGCAATTGGCAACCTGAAAATTTCAACTACGAAGAAGTTCAATTCAATTCGAAAGACGGCACGAAACTCTATGGATGGTACCTTCATCGTCCTGTTAAAACTGATCAAGGTGATACTAAACCAAACCAATCCGGCGAAGTCACTTTAACAGAGACCGATTCCCAGGAAACAGTAGCCTTCAACGACGGTCTCACATTCCTGCATTGTCACGGCAACGCTGAGAACATCGCAGAAGTTGGTCAGTACAGCGGCGACAGGTTTCGTCAAACATTCAACGCGGACCTGTTTACGTTTGACTATCGCGGATTTGGCAAAAGTGAAGGGACACCGTTTGAAGCCGGCGTGCTGGAAGACTCAGAGGCGGCACTTCAATGGCTTTGCGAGAAAACCAATAAGCAGCCGACCGATATCTCGTTGATCGGCCATTCGCTCGGTGGCGGGCCTGCCGTGCACTTGGCAAAGAAGTATGGCTGCCGACTGATCATTCTGCAGCGCACCTACAGCTCAATTTCCGACGCTGGGCAAAAGCAATACCCGTGGTTGCCGGTGCGAATGTTGATGCGGAATCAGTTTCACTCTGCCGAGAAAATCAAAGACGTATCAGCACCGCTGTTTCAATCGCATGGCGATGCCGATAGGTTGATCCCGATTGAGTTAGGAAAGCAGGTATTCGACAACTCGCCGACGACGAACAAGAAGTTTTTTGCCGTCAAAGGAATGACTCATTGGGATCCGCTTCCCCAGAATTATTGGACAGAACTGATCACGTTTATTGATTCGATTGAATCAGGCGAAAGCAAGTAAGTCAGTTACGTCGTGTCAAAACGCAGATGCAAGTCGTACATTCACCTAAAAAACAAAGCGAAAACCTAGAACGTGTTCCCAACTCAATGTAAAACATAGTTACGCCAAGTTTGTGCCGAAGCAACGATAGATATGTTTGCTTTTTCAAATGAAATTCGATTACAAAGCCTCAAAACATGACAACCGATTCGTGGAGCGGGAAACCAGCACATCCTTTTGAGTTGAAAGACGCCAATGAGGTTGGACACAAACTTGAAGACTACTCTGGCCAATGGCTGTTATTGGTATTGCACCGACACCTAGGCTGACCACCGTGTCGAAAACACGTCTCGCAGTTGCGAGAACAAGAAGATCGCTTGGTCGACAGCGGCATCAAAACGTTATTGGTAACATTTGATTCTCGCGAGCTTGCTTTGGACTATGCAGAGGCAACGAAGTTGGAATGGCCAATTATCGTTGACACCAAACGCCAGCTTTACCGAGCCTATGGAATCCCTCGGGCTACTTTGTGGACTTTGATCAAACCAGCAGTCACTTGGAATTATATGGTCACGATGTTCCAAGGTTATCGGCCTGGCAAACCGGGGTGCGACCTCAGGCAGCTTGGTGGAAACGTGCTTATCGACCCCAATGGAATTGTGCGTTTTAATCACGTCAGCACCGATCCACATGATCGACCTACAGCCGAGTACATCTTGGAGACGCTTGCGTAATTTTTTAATCGCAACACAGCAGCATCGTGACAGAAAAGAAAGCAAAACTCGAAAGAGACTCCGATCTGTACGACAAAGTGTTTCACGACCAATCGGTTGTTAAG
>CAYZGP010000067.1:23625-26793 GCA_964478065.1 uncultured Pirellulaceae bacterium | reverse complement strand
ATCATAACCAAAAATTAGAAAGCTTCATTTGGAGACTGGGAATTTACAGTGGCGTCATCGTTGCACTCTGGTACTGGTTCTTGTTTGGTGTCGTTATCAACGAGATGGCTGAGAATTGGGGAGCCGGAATTGCAGCCAACGTTCTGCTGATTGTGATCTCCGCTGCAATCGCAGGAGTTTGCGGAGCAATCCTATTTGTGACCTGGGTGGCACTCACCAAACCAGTCGCTGAAAAACGGTATGCGTTTCAAATCTTTGGCATACTCAGTTTGATATTGGTCGTGTCGATCTTTTTCGTTCCTTACATATTGCGCGGCTTAATCTTTGGAACACTGTACTTTGGTGTTTACTTTGCGCTGTTGACGTATTCCTATGTTGCTTACAAAGTGTTTCGTGATTCAAGTTCATCATCAAAAACGTTTTCGTTGGTCCAATTCCTTTCAGTCGTTACTTGGCTGGGCGCATTTATGGGACTATGCCGTTTAAGCGTTGTTCTATCGCTTAAGAAGTATTCGACACTGCCACTCGAGCCACCCGAAGGATGTTATGTCGCAACGGCTGCGGCTCGTGGGCACAAAGGGTTCGTTGGCATTCAAGACGATCTTTGCAATGCTTTTCCCGTCAGCCTGCAACTTTGTCGGCTCAAGGCATTTGAGTTAACCGTTAGAACGCTTTGTCCTGCGTTTCATTGTGGACTACGAAAATTCTACGACCACGTCGGCCCATTGGCAGCAAGTTGTATTTGCAACCGCTATTTGGCGGACGCAGCGTACGTGCTTTTGAAGCCAGCCGAGTGGCTGGCGATGGCGGTGTTGCGAATTGTTGTTGGGGCCAGCGCGAAAGACCAGATCCAACAGATCTACCGAAATAGGAAACCGCACACGCAGCGAGCCGTTTAGGCGATAACCTCGGTTGGTTAGGGGAAAAGCAATAGCTTGTGCTAAGACAGGTCACTTCGCGCGAGAACTGTAGCTAGTGCCAAAACGGCTCAGGTTAATACGCTTTGCCTAGCCGTCGACTTTTGTCAGCACTTTATAGCCATTGGGATTCTCAGATTGCCAGCGCCAACCGTCGCGACACATTTCGTCGATGCCGCGTTTGGCTTCCCAGCCCAGTTCGACTTTCGCCAAACTTGGATCGGCAAAACAAGCCGCAATATCACCGGGACGACGATCGACGACTTGGTAAGCAATCTTTTTGCCACACGCTTTTTCGAATGCAGCGACGACTTCTAATACGCTGTAGCCGTTGCCGGTTCCGAGATTGTAAGTCACGACCCCCGGATTCTCGGCGAGCTTATCAAGCGCCAACACGTGACCAACCGCCAGATCTACGACGTGAATATAATCTCGAATCCCTGTTCCATCGGGCGTTTCGTAGTCGCCCCCGAACACTCCAAGCTGTTCCAATTTTCCAACCGCGACTTGCGAAACGTAAGGCACAAGATTGTTCGGAATGCCGTTGGGATCTTCACCGATTCGTCCCGACTCGTGGGCACCCACTGGATTGAAATATCGAAGCAGTGCAACATTGGTGTCTGGGTTGGCCGCGTTCCAATCGCGAAGTACGAACTCCAACATCAATTTGGTTCGACCGTAGGGATTGGTAACCTCATGAAGTGGCGTCGGTGATTCTTCGGTCAATGGAAGCGACTTTGGAATTCCATAAACCGTCGCACTGGAGCTAAACACAAAATGCTTGACGTTATGCCGTGCCATGATCTGGCAAAGATTAACCGTTCCAGTAATGTTGTTCTGATAATACTCAAGCGGCATGGCAACGCTTTCACCAACGGCTTTGAGCGCCGCAAAATGGATCACGGCATCGAAGTTGGCCGTCTCAAATACGGCTTCTAACTCTGCCTCATCGAGCAAATCGACTTTAAAAAAAGTAATGTGCTTGCCAGTCAACGTCGAAACGCGTTGCAACGACTCTTCTGAAGAGTTGCTTAGATTGTCGACCACCGTGACATGATGCCCGGCGTTAAGCAACTCCAGACAAGTATGGCTGCCGATGTAGCCTGCTCCGCCGGTGACCAAAACATTCATGAAAACCTCGAAGGAAAATGGTGAGTGGCCATGTTTGACAAGCGTCAATGATGGCGAGAACGTGATGACTGGCTTGGAAGGCCAAGTGACCAGGCTTATTGTACAAAATTATCCGATTTTGAGTTGCTAATTATCAACGAACCGAATTTAAAGTTCTTGAAATCGTCAGCAACCAATCCGTTTTAGATTGCATCTGTGACAACGCAACCCAAAAGCCGAGCGCCGCTTGACTGAAGTTCCGCCACGGCTGATTTTGCAATCGTTTCGTTGGTGTTTTTCATGCTTACCAAAAGATAAGTCCCATCGCAGATGTCACTCCAGATTCTTGCTGACTTTCCATGGGCGTCACCAGCCGAAATGCAGACGAACTGATACTCTTTTTTCATTTCGCTGATCGCGGCGCGAAGTCGATCCTGACGTTCTTGGCTATCGTAGTGGTGAAATTTGTCGGTTCCTACGCACATGAAATCCAAACCGCTACTTGAGCGACCATAAACTAAATCCGCCCAACTCTTATCACGATTCACGACATCGGCAATGCCAAGCTTCCCCTCCAACCCGCTGGCCAAAGTAAGTGCTTTGCCTTTGGTGTCCGAATCAATCAACATGATTCCGCCAATGTTATGCTCTGACAATTGTGACGCGACACGAGCACAGGTTTCGTCGGTGTGAATATTCTCTTCAGATCCAACAAACACGAGGACGGTTGGATCTCCCACCGGGAAACGATCAAGAATCGCGCCAACAAGCGTCGAGATGGATTCGTCTTTGGGAGACAACGCTTTGCCTCCCGATTCTTTGGGCGACGATTCCGCTGGCGCCGTTCGCGAAGATTTACTTGGGTCAGGTGGCTGCGTCCACTCACGTGGCTGTTCAGATACATCGCCAACTACGTTTAAAGCAGTGGGGCTGGACTCAAAAGGCCTCGATCCTGGAACGTTCGAATCTGCGTTTTGAAAACCCATCGTCGTGGCATTGGGAATACTTGCACCCATCGAAGGCCGCAGTTCTGCACCTTTGCGCATCGCCGCCTGGATTGCAGACAGTGACATTGCATCGTTGAAGGAAACTGCCGAGGAGTTTGTATCGGCTGCTTGTACTGGTTTTGGTTGTGATTGAG
>CAYZGP010000067.1:6023-23525 GCA_964478065.1 uncultured Pirellulaceae bacterium | reverse complement strand
GAAACTGCCGAGGAGTTTGTATCGGCTGCTTGTACTGGTTTTGGTTGTGATTGAGTCGGTTGCCCCACGGATGATTGAGAGGCATCGGCATTGAGTGCCCGTGCGATCGTTTCGGATATGTCATTGCATGCCGCTGGGTCGGCTCCGAAAACTGGAACCGAGTTTACGTCAGGAATCTCAACAACGACCATTGGAGATGCTTGAGCATCTTGACCACTGGCAAAAGGAACGTTGTTAAGCCATCTTTTTCCGCCGGTCGCGGAATATGAATTACTGGTTTGAGTGCTCATAATGAAAATCTAAATTTGTCCGTCGATTTGAACTTCGGATTAGATCAAGCTGCATTGAGTCAGCCTGGGAAACATCTGTCGTTACTCGTTGTTTGAAATATCTCTTAGTTGGTCAAACAATTTTTGATAATCCATTCGTTCGGCTCTCCCTGTTGAGATTGGCGTGTTTGGAAAAGCAATTGGCTCTTCTGGCTTTTTCTTTGACTCAGCCTCTTGCTCCATGCGACTGATGATGAGCATTTCACGATCGTCAGGTGATTGACCTTCGGCTTGGTTTGTCGAAGGCTCCATCGGATATTCGATTTGCATCGTGGCCGGAGTTTCTCGGCTAGGCGGTTGCGGTGGTTCCGGTTGCGGTGGTTCCGGTTGCGGTGGTTGCTGACCGGCCAACATACTTTTTTGAGCCAAGATTTCGTTTAAGATCTTCTGGCTTTCATCGAGTGCCGATTTTTGTTTTTCAAACTCCGAACCATCCGCCGAGTCTTGCGCGTTCGCTGTAGATTGATCTGCTGCGTTGCCAAGTAAAGAAGCGTCTACGTCGACCATTGGCATCGTCATTGGAACGCTACGTTGAAGTGGAGCTACGGGTGGATTTGCTTCGCGATCGTTTTGACCTTGACTCGTTTCATGTGAAACGCTCTCGCTAACGCTAAGCCGTTTGAGAATCTCTTCAGCTTGACGTTGAATGTCGCTGGAGTCTACTTCAGAAACGTGTTGATGAAATTGCTCAGTCGCTTTCGCCTCAGCCGCGTCACCAATTTGTTCGACCGTTCCTTGGCTTGATCCGGCTGAAGAATCATAGCCTGGCTCAGTAGTCGATTGACCAGTCATTTGATGGACCAGCCCTGACTGTGCGATATTCTCATCGACCGAATGTTGTTGCGGAGAGGCGATTTCCACAGTCGGTACAACTGGGCGTTGGGTTGATTCGGCCGTAAATGGATTCACGTATTCTGGATCTCGGTCTTGAGCACTTGCCTCAAGTTCTGATTCCGTCGGTTGCTCTCCAACCACAAACACATTTGGTGCAGCAGGTACATCGATGCCCAAAGGCTCATCATTCTTTGCGACTGAAAAGTTTTCGGGGGTCGATGCTGGCTGACGTGGCTCGTCATAAACGTTTTCGTCACCCCACCGTTGTGGCTGAGCAGGTGCTTGAGCCTGACTTTCGGGCGAAGATTCATCTCGTTGATCAAAAGCAACGGTTGATTCGACATGCTCTTGAGCGACGTCCGCGGCTTCTTCCCACGTCCCTTCGTCAACTGGAACAATCTTTTCCAAGTCATTTGAAGTGACAGAAAGTGAGCTTTGATTTTGGTGCGCGACAAACGGCGCGAAACGTTCTTTCAAGAGCTCTTCTTCTGCAAATGCCTCCGCAAATGGATCGTCCGCTTCCTGGACTGGTGTTGCTTGCTCAGGTGTAGCTGTTTCTTCTTCTGCTGCTGGAGTTGGAAGCTCATCGGGTGACTCCATCACGAAAGTTTGAGCAACGGTTCGCTGCGGCACGTCCTCGGCAACCGGTTTCTGCTCAGTTGGCTGCTCGACGGACTCAGCCGCGTTTTCCATGCCAGTCTCTGCTTCAACTTGCATCTCTGGTTCGCGATGCAATTGAGATTCGGCATCATCCTGACCCGCAGACGCCATCCCAGCGAGAGCGGCACCAAGACCAAGGGTCCCAGCGGCTACGCCAAGCCCAGTTTCAGATTGGACCTGATCAAGCAAACTCTCTTGTTCGGCTTGAAGCTGCTCAATCGTGCTGGATGCTTCATTTGTTTCGGGTTCGTCGTGCTGGTAATCGTTTGATTCACCTGTCGTTTCAGTGTCTTGCGTCTCGTTGTTTGGCAATCCAAACACGGAACGGAACTCAAGCTCCCTCTCAGCTTTCTCTTCAGCAACTCGCTCCAATTCCGCTTGCGACGGCCCTTCTTCCGCTGGTTCAGACGATTCCAATTCGGTTTCACGAACCTCAGAATCCGTTTGCTCTTCCGTTTCCTCCCAGCCAACAATTCTTTCTTCGGGCTCGTCACCAGCGCGAGTAATCTCTGGCTCCGACTCCTCTTGAAGATTCGTCCGTTGGTCTACAGCTTCTGACTCCTGCTCAACAGTCGACGGAGAACCATCAGAGTTGCTGAAATCGAAAACCGTTGCAGCCCCTAACCCTTCACTGGACGCTTGTTCGTCAGTGCTTTCCTCAAGCTGGCCAAACTCAATTACCGTCCAACTTTCGTCGCCTTCCAATACCGCAGGCGTTTCCGGCTGAACCGCTGGTGGAGCCCAGCCGCCAGGAATGCTTTGAACATCAGCCCAAGCTTCCCGCACGAGGTTTTCAGTGATTACCGATTCGTTTCGAGTTCCTGCAAGGATCAAACTGTGATCACAGACTTGATTGATCAAACGTGGGCAACCGTCAGAGACTTCGTGAATCGTTTTCAAACTTTCAGGATTAAAAAGCTGCTCACCTTGACCGCCAACACGATCTATGTGCTCGATCACATAACGAGACGTTTCGTCACGGTTAAGTTTTTCCAAATAGCAACGTGCTGCGATTCGCTGATTGAACGACTCCAGTTTTGGGTCAGTCAAATTGTCTTCAAGGCGATTTGTTCCTGCCATCACCAAACGGACACGCGGCTGACCATCCCGTACAAAGTTGGTGACCAAACGGATTTCGTCCAGCAAATCGGCGCCAAGCGTATGGGCTTCGTCGATCAACAGCAACACTCCGTTGGGGCATTGCTCACCTGGTTTGAGAAAGTCGATCAACGCCAGACGCGCTTCACTTTCGGACATGCCTTTGAATGGCAAGCTCAATTGAAACAAAAAGGTTTGCAAGAATTCTTGTCTTGACCCAAGGCGTGAACAGCCAAGCGTAACCACTTTGAATTGTGACTGATACTGCTCTTCAAGCATCGCAAGCAGTAGCGATTTACCTGTTCCTACAGATCCAACCACCACAACGGGGCCCGATGCTCGATCAATACACAAACGGGCTTGTCCCAGCGAATCATGAATCGCCTCAGCCGCAAAGTAATGTTTTACGAACGGGGCGGTTGTAAATGGGCGGGAGCTAAATTGGAATACATTTTCGTACATCACGACATCCTGTCGAATTTTGTTATTCAAAAAGCCAAACCGAATCAATCCTTGATTCAACCAAGCCTCGCGGGTCAATCAACAACGGCCAACTAGTATCCAGCAAAAATCCGAAAGATTTTTGTGACACCATGAAACGGGTTAGCAAAAAAAGTTTCACGCACTCCTGGATTCAAGATCACGAAAACCGCAACCACAGCAAGCACGCCAAACAACAACAAACCAGCAATCCTCGCAATCTGATTCGGCCACGAGACTCTTTGTTTTGCTTTTGCTTCACTTCCATCCTCTCCCCTAAGCGTCGCCAAAACCGGCACACCAAGGCGATCTGCAACTTCCTGGATGCCATTGAAACCTGTTGTTTCAAATGGATTAAGATTCCACGCAACCACCGAACCAATGAATGCGGACAACATTCCTATCAACAAAATTGGAGCGATACCCGGCACACTATCGACTGGCGTCGTGTATCCTGGCTCGATCCCATTTACGATGACGCTGGAACTTCCCATTCCCATTGGTGCTGAGGCCACTGACATCTCAATTCGGTTGATGATTGATCGCAACGAATCAACATCAATGGACTCGATCGCTTGATGCAACCGTTCCGAATCAGTAACGACTCGACTGCTCGAAGCATTCATAAATCTCGAATTTGGCGTATCATTGCCAAACGAACCATCGTCCATCGAGGGTAGCCGCCCTGGTGTAGATGGTTGGCTGCTCATACTGGATTCGGCCAGGGAACTGCTCACGAATTTTAGATCGTTCTCAACCTGCCCCAGAATATATTTGGCTCGCTCGATGTCTTCTTGAACTCCAGAAGAAACTCCAACGTCGGCAACTTTGTCCATTTGCATGTCCATCGAGTCGTGAGCCGCCCCAGAAGAACGACTGACACGTTGTGCAACATGATATGCGATCTTATTTACCAAACCTCGTTCGTCTTCACCGCCTTCGCCATCGTAAACGACTTTCAAGCGATAGCCGCTTTTTCGTGAATCGACGCCAACCTGTATCGCCGACTTGATCATTTCATAATCGTGATACTCAAACGGTTTTGACTTAAGGTTTCCCTCTTCCTGGATTTCAGACAGCATACTGTCAATTGACTCAGGTCCGGTAACACCACGAACGGCTGCGACCAGTATGTCCTCCATCGATTTCGAATCGATGGTACTTGCGGTGGATACATTGATCCCGGCCTTTGTGCGAAACGAAGTCACAGTCAAAGGCCAAAACAACATCGCAAAAACAAATACAGCCATGCTTGTGACGAAAAACGCCAACATCCGCATTCGGATATCAGTATTTGCAATCAAAGGGCTAAACTGGTGAGATGATTGAACCATATTCAAATTGTGCTTGATGTTTACGTTTGGTGAATAGGAAAGGAAGCGAACCCATAGGAACACCCAATCGATTTATTCGACGCTCGCATAAACTTAGCTTGAGCGCTTTGATTCAGTTTTTAACGATTCTCGGGATGATCCGATGAGCTAGCATCGGAAACCCCGATGTTTTGCAAGTCTGATTCAAATCTGCCTGCACTGTTAAATCTGAACTTCATGCTGAGGATTCTCGCTATCAGAAACTCAAGCGGACATTAGCAGGTAAAGATCTCCCGTTCCATATTGAATGATCCAAGGTTTCCGTTGACCGCAAATTCAGATTAGGCGTGAAACCAATGAGCGGATCAGTCATTTGCTCACGGGCTTGAGATTTAGATGCGTGAAATTGCGCAACTGGAACTGGAAGCCGAATTCCAATTCGTCCAACATCATGAAACGTTCCGGCGAATCGGACAAAGCTACCTACAGCTTAAGAAGAAGGCTTGTCCATGAAAGTGTTGACGCCGGGAGCGCGATCAGATGTCCCGCCAGACGGATCTCGATGTTGCATGTGCTGGGCAGACCCAAGATGGTTCTTGGGAACGACAGGCGACACAGCAACCAAAGTTTCAAACACACCTTGTTGGACAACTTGATTTGATTGATTCAACAATCGACGAAGCCATATGACTTTGCCAGACCGACGCCCTGGAACCTTTTCTTGACAAGTCGTTTCAACATGCACCGTGTCGCCAAAAAACAATGGGCGATGAAACTCCCAATCGCGTACAGCTGTAAACGCCAACGTGTTCACGTTTGGAAAGTAGCTACCCAAACCGGCAACCCAAGAGAGCCCAAGCAACCCATGAGCAACAGGTTGACGATAATGACTTTCAGATGCGAACTCGTAATCAACATGAAGCGGATTGAAATCACCGGTGGATGTCGCGAACTGAACTACGTCCGCTTCGGTAACCGTTCGGCCCGGGCTAACCCAAACCTTTCCTACCTCAATGTCATCAAAAAATAAGGGAGAATCCATTCCGCGCAATCCCTGCTGTATTCACATGTAACCCTCGTTACGCAAATCCTATTAAATTGCTCGAATTAGGACAACTAGAGCTTTTGGATAACAAAGCTAATCACAAGAAAATCCGCACAGAATATTGAGCAAAAAAAAAACCGCCTGGGAGACTATTTCTCCCAAGCGGTTTTAAATGTCGGGGTGAAAGGATTCGAACCTTCGACCCCCTGGTCCCAAACCAGGTGCGCTAGCCAGACTGCGCTACACCCCGAGAATGTGAAACCGAGCGAACTCGCCTTCAATTCAGATCAATACTCTACCGACAGTGACCTTTTGTTGCAATCGGGTTTTTCACCCCTTTTTACTCAATTCTCAACTTATTTTTCACTGCCCACCGCAACAATCTTGCCCGCGTCCGATTCTCAGGCTACATGATTATTGGATACAGAATCTTGACCCATTAACAACTCACGTAACCGTTCAAATTCGGCTGCATTGTTGTAGTGAACCACGATTTGCCCACGTTGGCGGCTGCCTTGTTTGATCTGGATCTTGGTCCCCAAAGCGGACTTGAGATCCTGCTCTAGAGACTGAATTTGGCGGTCGCGGGTTCGCCTTTTTCTTGTCGAATTGCTGATTCCGAAAGTATCTTCGGCCGCGATCTTATCCGACACCCAACGTTCCACGGCCCGGACACTCATCTGGTCCTTCATAATCTGATCGCAAAACTCAATTTGAATTTGCTCATCACCCAGTGGCAACAGCGCCCGAGCATGTCCTGCAGAAATCAAACCGTTCTGAAGTGACTCCTGAATCGTCATGGGCAACTCAAGCAAACGCATTAGATTTGCTACAGTTGAACGATCAATTTTCAACCGACTCGCAAGCCCTTCCTGTGTGCACTGATGCTCATCAATATAGCGTCGAAAGGATAGCGCTTTTTCAATCGGATTGAGGTCTTTACGCTGCAAATTTTCTACGATGGCCAATTCGGAAACCAAACGATCATCTGCTTCACGCACACGAGCTGGAATAGTCTGCCAATTCGCTTTTATTGCAGCACGTAATCGACGTTCGCCACTAATCAATTGATAACGACCGTCAACAACGCGCACGAGGATCGGCTGGAGTATATCGTGCTCTTTCAAGCTCTCGGCGAGTGAAGCAATTTCCGGTTCGCTAAACACTCGCCTTGGTTGAAACGGGTTGTCTTCGATTTCGTATACGCCCAAGTGCAACAGTTTCCCACGTGGATCCACATCCGGCTCAGCAGCAACGGGCTTTGTGTTTGATGTTTCGTTTCGCACTTCATCGCGAACGTTGTCTCGAACTTTATCAACGCCATCCTTTGGAGTTGGAACGTCGTCGCGCGTGATTGGTTCATACGCGTCAACAAGGACAACACTTCCAGGAGAAGCCCCAGCCGAGATGTTGCCTTTGACCGGCTCGCCCGTTGAGTTCAGCAGCGCTTCAAGCCCACGGCCCAATCGTTTTTTCCTAGTCACGTTCTAACACCTCCATGCACAGTTCTATATAAGCCCTTGTTCCACGCGATCGCGGTGCGTATTCAATTACGCTCTTGCCGTGACTTGGAGCTTCCGTGACATTGACGTCTCGTGGAACAACGGTATCAAAAACAACTTCTCCAAAAAATTCTCGAACCTCATCATCGACCTCAACCGTCAATTCCAATGAAGGGTCATACATCGTTAACAAGATCCCTCCGAACGTAAGTTGGCCTGGGCGATCAAGCATCACTTTGCGAATCAAGTCGATCATCTGAGTCAGACCTTCCATCGCAAAGTACTCGCACTGGATAGGCATGAATACTTCGTTGGAAGCAGACAAAGCCGTCTGAGTTAAGTGCCCAAGAGAAGGTGGGCAATCGATCAACACGTAGTCATAAGCCGCAGTTCCGCTAGCAAGATGATCGATAAGCACCTTACTTTCGTCCGACCCCGCAGTTGCTAGCATGTCCACATCGCGAAACGACTTCGCACCTGGCAATAGACTGAGCCCTTCGACCGAAGTATCGAGGACGGTATGGCGAATTGCTTGATCGATAACCAGCGGGTGTCGATCGACCGGAGCATGCCCCACACCAGAAGTCGCGTTGCACTGCGGATCCATATCGACAAGCAATGTCTTTTTACCGGACAGCGCCAAGGCGGCGGCCAGATTGATCGAAGTCGTCGTTTTGCCGACTCCACCTTTCTGATTTGCGACGCACAGCGTTCGGCTCACGTTACCGTCCTTGGTAAATAGTTGATTGGTAAATGGGTGACTCAAAATATGCGACGAAACCGTTGACGATCGTTAAAACACGCGGTTTTCGACACAAATTCGACGGTTTAGACGCTAAAAGCACCGTTTCGTTGGCAAAACGACGGGCGTTTGTTCTCCGCAAAGTTGTCATTTTCCGTGGCAGAAAATGGCTCTTCGCTCGCAACGCCTGTGCATTTTGGTGCAACAAAGTTCGAAATTCCAAGCTAACAATTCCGCCGTATTCTTGAAATGCCAAAGTCCGTTTCGCGGATCCCCAGGCGAACGGATGCTGTCAGAAACGTGCCAACGTTGATCCACGTGCGTATCGCCCGGGTTGGTTATTGACTGCGCCGTTAGTGGCCGCCGTCGATCGACGTTATGGATTACAAAACGATAGCAACGAAAAAACTTAACGTGCGCCCACCGATGCACTTATCCAAGGAGTTGTCGCGTGTAAACCAAACACGGCTGGTGCGGGGATATTTACCGCAGAGAACACGGAGGGTCAAAGTGATAGTGCATGGAAAAAGTGCACAGATCGAGTGCGCGCAATTAGTGGGTGCAAAATAGGCAGATCAAGCGCACGTAAAACGCCATCCGCAAAAGGGGTTTTACTGCAAAGCCCCTTGGGGTCAGACTCGTTGAAACAGCCAGGACCAATTGGAACAACAATCTCGATCCCCCTTGGCACTTTGCTCACACGATCTTTGTGATGCTCTGAATCTCTACGACACCGCCTTACGCGCCCAACCTCTGTGCTTACTCTGTGTCCTCTGTGGTTACGTTAATTCAGCGCACTCCACTAAGCTCCCTTTCAAGCCCAATGAACCCCACCAAACCAAACCCCGCTTATGATTCAGTTCCACGTGAAACCAAACCTAATCACCCCCTGAATGCACCAATTCCAGTTTCACGTGGAACAGAGCCATAACCAAAACTAATCTGCAAGCACGGTTATATCTTACGAGTTCAAGGAAAGCCGACGGAGAATCTGCTTGGAACGCTTTGGTCAAAAACGGAGTCTCAATCAAGCGGATTGATCACTAGCCCGCTCAACAGCTTGGGGTAGAAGTAAGTACTCTTGGCAGGCATCCGCTCGCCCTTCTCACTAATCGCTTTGACATGTTCAACGGTTGCCGGCATCACCAGGCATCCCAACTCGAACGGAGCTCCGCTTCCAGCTTGGCCTGTAGCGTCTCGCCCAGAATCGTCGCCGTTGGTCAATCCATCAACGACCTCCTCTACCGAGTGAACATATTTGGGTGAGGCAAGATCGGAGTACCCAAGTAGCCGCTGGGCAACCAATTTATGAAGCAATGCCACGCCCAGGGATTGCCAGTCTTCGCTTTGGTTCGAAGCGATCTCTTCCATCAACACAGCACCTGCGGTATTGAGTTTTGCTAGCACCCAAGCGTCGTCTTTGCGGCAGTAGAAACCCATCGTCTCCTGGGCATCTTCGACCGCGACCATCTCCCAAACGTCTTGTGCAAAACCGGGACCTTTACCGACGACCTCGCAATCAAACGCCTGAGAAATTTTTGCTTGAAACTCATCCGAACTGATCGGACTCATGCCACGGAAAAGTCGATGGGTTGGCAACACAACCATGCCTGGATCGTTCATCCCAATGCACATCATCAAGACGTAATTTACCGGGTGATCTGGTCCACCCCCTTTTGTACTGGACTGTGCTTTCTGGATGTTCAAAGCCGTCTCATAGCGGTGGTGCCCGTCAGCAATGTAGAGCGGTTTTGGCCCCATGAGTTTTGCCACATTGGAGATGGCTTCGGTGTTGGTAACCATCCACATTTCATGCTTCACACCGCTGGGCTCAACGGCCGTTAACGGCGTTCGGTCTTCGATGGCGGCTTCGAGGATCTCCTGAACCGCGTTCTCTTTGTCAGGAAAGATGCTGAAGATCGGGCTAAGATTGCACTGACATTCACTCATCAATTTGAAGCGATCTTCCTTCGCCTTGGAGTGCGTTTCTTCGTGCGGATAGATCGTACCATCACCAAACTCCTCGAGCCGCACCCGACACATGAAGCCACGGCGAGTATACGTCTGGCCTTCGGCTTCAAACGTTTGGTGGTAGACGTAAATCGTACCGACGTTTTCGGTATTCAAGATCCCATCGCGACGCCAATTTTTTAGGTGCTCACCAGCACGCTGGTAAATGGTCTGGCCTTCCATTAATTCGTCGCCACTATTGAGAATTAGCCGCACAACATTGTGTTCGTTTTTTTCGTAGAGCGCCGCCTGTTGGTCGCTGTCGATCACGTCGTAGGGTGGGGCAACCACGTCGGAAAAAGAGCCCACTTTGCCCAGGTCATAACGTAAGCCTCGAAACGCTTGGATGTCCGCCATAAGAATGCCTGCAAAATACCGGTTGTACGCGAATTTTCATTCACCAAACGCGTCTTTATCCCGCAGGCAACTTGGCGTGTCAAAGGGTAGTTGCTAGCAAAATGCAATTAGTGGAATGATTCACGATTGGCGGCCGCGGTAACCGGGTGAAACAGGACGACATGGGTGATGAGAAACACGAAAAATAAAACGCTTCGATCGCGAGTAAGACTTCGTCCACCAACGCCTCATATGTTCAAATTTCGCTACTGATTCAGTAGCGTAGAAGAACTCCACGCAAACAAACAATTCACATAAACGAAAGACAATACGATGCAGTCGATGGACAACCTCAAAAAGCTTGGCAATCTTGAAAAAGCCGGAAACAATGCTTGGCAAGCGTTTCAAGATTTCAACTCGGCCGTCATGAAAGAAGGCGCGATATCAGTCAAGAACAAGGAGTTGATCGCGTTAGCGGTTGCGTTGACAACCCAGTGTGGATACTGCCTGGAACTACACCGTCAAGCAGCCGAAAAAGCGGGTGCATCGCAAGAAGAAATCGCGGAGACAATCATGATCGCCGGAGCGCTTCGGTGTGGTGCCGCGCTCACACATGGAACTCAGATTCTAAGCGATTAAATAGTAACGACCACTCGATGGTTAAAGTAGAAAATTGACGTCGAGATATGCCAACTGTCCTTTCTCAGGACCAGAGTCAGAGCCAACAGAATGGCTCTGACTCTGCACTGGACGTCATTTTGAATTGGCCTTCGTAGGATTGACTACTTGCCAATCGGTCTTCGCAAAACCGAGTGAGGTTCGATAGGACGAGGTTCGTCGATTGGGCTGGCTGACTCAATCCAAGGACGATTCAATCGAACACCAGGAGATTGGAATTCAGGCGTCACAGGTCCGGGCGCGACTTGGTTGTTGGGAACAATTTCTTGAATTCCGAATTGCTGATCTTCGTAAACCGTGCCCTCTTGAATCGCCGGCTGATCAGGACCGACCAAGACCTCGCCCACAAGGATTACTTCGCCTTTGGCTACCCCTAACATGAAATCAGAAGTCTGTTGCATGCTTCGAATCTGAGCCATGACGTGATAAGTGTTTGCAAAGATTGGACGGTCTTTGCCCTTCTTTACTCGCAAAATCGCTTCCCTGTAAAGCGTATTCAATTCGCAAGTCAGCTCATTCAGTTTTTCAACGTCACGGCACAAGCTACGATAATGCGATTTACGCTTAACGCGTCTTGCCACGGCAGCCGAACGACTACGAATTCTCGCAGTGGTCGAGATCATTTTTCCGTAGTTGCGGGACGAACGAAAGTGTGCCTTGATTTCGTCCTTCAGTTTATCAGCGGCACAATTCAATGCTTCGGCTTGCTCGATCAACAAAGCCGCTTGACGATTAACATCAGCGTTCGCATTGGTTGCCATCGCGAGCGTGGCACAAACCATCACCGCAAAGGTCTTCATTCTCATAGAGAAAACTTTCATGATCATCCCTTTCAAGATTGTTTTGGGTCTAACGACAATCTAATTAGCAACGCTCATGCCAAATCTTCGACCGCTAAAAACACCAAAAACCCCGATAATTTGCGACCATTCCCCACTGAGGGCTGATCACTCTATTGTCAATTTGAATACGCGCGTCGTGATTTTGATCGCATTTCGACTAGTGTGATTAGCGGAAATTAGTGTTCCAACCTCTCCCATCCCAGGGTTTGCAACAATTCAAAAAAAAACGCGACTCGAAAATTTCGAGCCGCGTTAATTTTCTTGTTTGCCCATCGAAACGACAGGCAACACTACCGATTAATAACGATAGTGATCAGGCTTGTAAGGGCCTTCGACTGGAACGCTGATATAGTCAGCTTGTTCCTTCGTCAGGGTCGTCAATTTGACGCCCAACTGGTCAAGGTGAAGTCGTGCAACTTTTTCGTCAAGAATTTTTGGAAGGATGAATACGTTTCCGCCTTCGTAAGTCTCGCCAGAAAGTGTCGGTTTGCCTTGTGCATTCAACGCCAAATCGATCTGAGCGATCGTTTGGTTTGTGAACGAAGCCGACATCACGAAGCTCGGATGGCCAGTGGCACAACCAAGGTTCAGCAATCGGCCTTCTGCCAAAACCATGACGCTGTGACCGTCATCGAAAGTGTACATGTCGTACTGAGGCTTGATATTGGTACGCTTGGCGACTTTCTCCAATTCAACCATTTCGATTTCGTTATCAAAGTGGCCAATGTTTCCAACGATCGCCTTGTCTTTCATCTTCGCCATGTGCTCAGCGCGGATGATGTTAAAGTTTCCAGTCGTTGTGATGAAGATATCCGCGTAAGGCAGAGTCTCTTCGAGCGTTGTGACTTCGTAGCCTTCCATTGCGGCCTGAAGAGCACAAATCGGATCAATTTCAGTCACGATCACGCGACAGCCTTGACCGACAAGCGATTGAACGCAGCCTTTGCCGACGTCGCCAAAGCCACAAACAACTGCGACCTTACCAGACATCATGACATCAGTCGCACGGTTAAGTCCGTCGATCAACGAGTGGCGGCACCCATAGACGTTATCAAACTTGCTCTTGGTGCAAGAGTCGTTGACGTTGATGGCTGGGAAAAGAAGCGAGCCTTCTTTAGCCATTTCGACCAATCGGTGAACGCCCGTTGTTGTTTCTTCTGAAACGCCGTGACATTCTGAAGCAACTTTTGTCCAGCGGTTTGGATTTCGCTCCAAGCACCACTGCAACGTTTTGAGAACCTCTTTGAATTCGATGTTGTCAGTTGTTTCTGGACCAGGAACGGCACCCGCTTTTTCAAACTCAACGCCTTTGTGGATCAGCATGGTCGCGTCGCCACCGTCGTCTACGATCTGCGTTGGGCCTTTGCCATCGCCAAAATCAAGGGCTTTCTCGGTGCACGCCCAGTACTCTTCCAAAGTCTCGCCTTTCCATGCGAAAACTGGAATGCCCGCTGGTGCGTCGACGGTTCCTTTTGGCCCGACAACAGTCGCTGCCGCTGCGTGATCTTGCGTTGAGAAAATGTTACAAGAAACCCAACGGACTTCTGCTCCAAGCTCAACCAAAGTCTCAGCGAGAACGGCAGTTTGAACGGTCATGTGAAGCGAACCCATGATTCGCTGACCGGCTAGTGGTTTTTGTCCTGCAAATTCTTTACGCAGCGCCATTAAGCCAGGCATTTCCTGCTCAGCAAGTGACAACTCTTTTCGACCGTAGTCGGCGAGAGAAAGATCAGCGACTTTGTAGTCGATGCCATTCTTTTGATCTGGTGTAAATACGAATTGCTCGGAAACTGTAGTACTCATATATGCTTCTCTAATTTAAAAAGTTTCGTCGCGCTATTTTGGCGCAACATGGAAATTAAGCATTGGTAAGAGAGACAGAGACTTCTGTTTTTTCTGCCAACAACAGAGGGTTGAAGCCCAAAAAGATGCACTTCACCAGGTGGTTAAACCGCGTTCTATTCTAGTTAGCAACAAACGTTTTTTACAACCGCTGAAATTAACCAACATGGCCGTTTTCGCAAAAAACATCGGTAAATCAAGCGCCATGCAAGCACGTTGCCCAGTTTACGACGTTAACCCACCGTAGTGGACGCATGTTTCACAACGCACAATATGGACGTCGTTCAAAGTGTTTTACAAGAAGCCCACCCTGAGAAAACCGCGATCAAAACGCAGATGCGGCTTCTTCGGCAAACCGTTTCACCATCCCCATGTCTTTCACACCCGGCGACGCTTCCACACCACTGGCAACATCGACGGACTGGACTTTCGCAATTCCGATCGCGCTGCGAACGTTGTCTGGTTTGAGCCCACCCGCCAGCACCAACGGGATAGTGCAATTGAGCTGAGGAACGGCGGCCCAGTCAACAACTTTTCCGGTCCCGCCAAACTCACCTGGTACGGCAGCGTCAAGCAATACCGCATCGATTCCAACGCTCGCCCAACGCTCGATTTCAGCTTTGATTCGTGCCACCTCATCCACTCCGTAATGGCCAACGCCCGAAGACGATGCGTGATTGACTCTGATGGCTCGAATGATTCCCAGTTTCAATTCCAACTCGGCCGCATTGATCAGGCTCCTCAGCTTGTTCACGCAATCCGGCTGTTCATCCCCATGAAGCTGGATTCCATCTAGCCCAACGGCTTTGGCGATATCGACAATCTCTGCCAGTGCCATATTTACAAACACGCCGACGACTTTCATTGACGGATTTGCGTCGCGTATCGCATCAGCAATTTTATTTGCCTTGCTTGGATCGACATACCGCGAGCTTGGCGAATAAAAATTCAAGCCGACAGAATCGGCGTGGCTTTGGCAAACCCCTAATGCGTCTTGCACCGAAGTGATCCCGCAAATCTTAATTTGAAATGGAAGCATTTGGTGTCAGCGTATAGGATTAGTCATTGAAAAGCGGCAACCTACCGCGACCTCCAGTTTAACACGATCGCAAATTACAAGCACTCGCGTCAACAATTAAATCGCAGTATCTCACATTATCGCATTCTTGCAGTTTGTTCTCGCATCACGAAAAGCCTCCATTGAACTCGCCCTACCAAACCGACTCCAAAGCTCGCTCAGCAAGTTCCTCAGCGCCCGACGCGGTCGATCCAAAATGTCTCGATCAAATTATGCGTGAACTTTCAAGCGATCAACTGCCCATGCTGATCACTGGAATCGCGGGCGTGGCTGGCTACAACGCGTTTTTTCACTTTCGCAAAAAGTTCGGCGATCAAGTCATTGGTGTTCGCCCGGTCAAGAACTGGCCGCTTCAAGGCGACGGGATCCTTGGCTGCGATGTAGAAGACAAAGACACCTTAAAACGACTTATCGAAGACCACGAGATCAAGACCATCCTTAACTGCGGCGGAAGCTGTGCACTCAAAGCCTGCGAGCTCGACCCAGAAATGGCTCATCGAGTCAACGTTGATGGAATCGCAAGTATGTTGGCCGCGATCAAAGACACTGACGTTCAGCTTCTACATCTTTCGATCGACCTGGTGTATTCGGGCGTTGGCAATGGTGGTTACGTTGAAACAGACGAGACCGATCCAGTGACGGTGTATGGCAAGACGATGGTCAAAGCCGAAAACTTGATCCTCGAACATCGCCCAGCCAGCTGCATCATGCGAATCTCATTGCCGATGGGAATCAGCTTTAACGGGCACGCTGGGGCGATCGATTGGATTCAACATCGATTTGCAAAAAACAAACCGGCGACTTTGTATTTTGACGAGGTTCGCACGCCGACCTATGTCGAGTGCTTAAACGAAACGATCGAAGAAGTCATCACGCGTCGGTTTAGCGGCTTGTTTCACGCCGGCGGAAATATAAAACTTTCGCTTTACCAAATCGCGCAGATCGTAAATCGAGTCGGTGGCTATGATCCCGCTCACTTGATCGGATGCCCAAGAATAGAAGCCGGACCGATGCCGCCGCGAGCCGGAAACGTAACAATGGACTCGAGCAAGCTACGTGATGCGTTAGGCCGAGAACCGTTTTGCGACTGGCCGCTTCGTCCCGAGCATCATCCTTCCGACCGTCAGTGGCACCACGTTCGAGATGGCCAAGTGAACGGGACCCCTGATCTGATAAAAAGTGACCTGTATGATCGCCCACCGGTTTTACGGGGTGATTTATGAGAAATTGCGGTTAAATGATCCGATTGTGCGGATTAAATCGGGGTTTTTTGTGGAGTCCGTTGCATTCCGCTTGATCTATACGGTTGGCAAGATTGATTGGAGTGGGCTCAGAATATAAACTGTTAGCACTACGGAGAGTTTCTATAACACTTTTCGATCCCATCGTTCTTTGGGATCAGCGTATGCCTTAGGCACGGCGGAGCGACAGGATGACAGAAAATTTTAGCTGGAGCGCGAATTTTGGAAGATGGATGGGAATCCCTGTTCGGATTCATCTCTTCCTATTCCTATTCGTAGTCCTTTTGTTCGGCGCAGAGTGGAACTCTGGCGGTTCGAACCTGAACTTCTTTGCGGGCACTGCGATGGTCACATTTTTTGTGCTCATTGGAAGTATTCTCATTCACGAGATGGCCCACGTTTTTGCAATTGCCAATCTCGGTGGCCATGTCAACAACTTGTTATTGATGCCTTGGGGTGGTAACTCCGATTTCGTTTTGCCTCAAACTCCTGTCTCACGAACCATTGTTCACTTGGCAGGCCCGTTCATTAACGGAGCGATCTTTTTATTCTGCATGGCGTTACTAGTTCAGTCGGAACATTCGACGCTCGCTCAACTGATCAATCCGTTTGAACCGCATTGGTTCAACACCGACGCATGGCAAGTCTCGTTAATCAAGATCACGAGCTGGGTGAATTTTCAGTTGATGATTTTCAATTTGATTCCCTGCTTCCCGTTTGACGGCGCCCAGGCAGTTCGTTCAATCATCGACTCGATCAACGTTGACCTTCCTCGATACCGTATCGAGACGGCAATCAAACTTATCGGCAACCTCTCAGCGTTCTCGATCATCGGACTGGCTTGGCTCTGTCGAGAATACGACTCAGGCCCGATCCAGCCGACTTGGATGATCCTTTTGATATTTGGAATCGTTTTGATATTTGCTGCACGCCATTCATTGCATGTTGAAACTCAAGTCGTCAACACCGACTGGGATGAGATGGAAGACATGGAGTATGAGTCGCTCTACAACGAGACTTCATTCTTTGACTTTTCAAATGAAGACAATGACAACACGGCTTATTCTCAATGGCTCAATGAAAAACAGGAAGCCCGACGAGAGGATGAACTTCGTAAAGAGAAAGAAGAAGATCGTCGCGCCGATGAGATTTTACAAAAGCTTCACGGCGACGGCATCAAGAGCTTGACCGAAGAAGAAAAATCAATTCTCGATCGAGTCAGTGAGCGAATCCGACGTCAACGCCAGCAAGGCGTTTAGATAGAGACTTAGGATAGAGACTTAGTCAAGCGTTTTGATTCTGTCGAAATATTCCGCCCGCTCACAAAGCGGGCTTTTTCATGCGCAAACTGAACAGGCCACAAGTCACGCCAAAACCAGGATCCACGATGTAAGGCTCGGCCAAGACAAAAAAAATAGCCCGCTCAATCAAGCGGGCTTTCTCGTGTCTCAATTTTTCTTCTTGGAAGCTTC
>CAYZGP010000067.1:0-5923 GCA_964478065.1 uncultured Pirellulaceae bacterium | reverse complement strand
GCCCGCTCAATCAAGCGGGCTTTCTCGTGTCTCAATTTTTCTTCTTGGAAGCTTCGAACTCCAGCGTCACTTGGTCATCAAACGTCACTTAGTCATCATAAACAGCGCGCCGACTGCTTCGGCGACGTCGACGGGTGCGGAGAGTTGATCGCTCGCCTTCGGTGAACCAGTATCCACCAAGCACTTTGTAGAACGTTAGCAGAACCAGAGCCCCGCCGCTTCCGACAGCGAACCCTTCCAAGCTGATCGGCTCAACGGCGCGTGGCCCGACCGAAAAATATTGCAGGCATGCACATCCGATCAATGTTCCAGCGATTCCCATTAACACAGTGGCGATCGCGCCACCAGGATCGCGGCCAGGCATGACAGCCTTGGCGGCCAATCCAACAACGGTTCCAAACCCAATCCACGTTAAAGCGAGATTGGCGTAAACGGCGAGCTGATCAAAATCCATTTTGAGTTCCTCAAACATCCTCAATCGTGCGTTTGTGTCTGCGCATCTTATTTATCGACAGAACCACACTTTGCATGGACTCCGTCGGAATTCGCACACGGTTTTTACCAGAACCCACCATCTTCTCCCAATAGCACTTGATACCAGCATCAACTTGCGGGCATGACTTGGGGGCATAATTTGCAGAAACGCGTAGGATGGACATTCCCATCCGTCTTTTCAGGTTGGCTGTCGTTTCAAGCTCGTCATTGTCAGGCAGGAATGTCCAACTTCCGCATAAAATTCGATTGGTTTGCCGCAAATCTCAAGTTCGCATAGAATTCAACCAGCAAGGCAAAGTTCCCCAGAGGATGAAACCGTGACATTGACTCGAATTCAAAATCGTCTGTTTCTCGCTACAACAATCGTGGCCACTTTGCTACTTGGATTAGGCTCCGTTTGCTTAGGCCAAAACATAAACGTTGGCACCCCGTTCACGACAACCAACGGTGGATTCTTTGAAAACACGGGTGTCAATTTTGGGTTTTCAATTCCTGGTGGTCGAGGTAACGGATCGCGCGTCGTCGGTTACGGACCCAACGGATTGCAACCCAACATTACCTTCTCCAACGGCTTTGGAAACACCGCACCTGTTTTCGGTGGATTTGACCCAAACTCAGCAGCGAGATTTGGATTCGGTCGACAAGGCTCCAACGGCGGAGGATTTTCGCTTGGCATCGTCGGCAGCAGAGGCAGTACTCGCAGCAACATCACCACCGCTCCTTCACTCACCGTTCAAAACGGATTTGGTGGAACGCTTAGCAACGGACAAGTCCGACCTTTTGTTATCAGTAACACACCAATCGTTGGCGGCGGGCAACCCAATTTTTCCATTCCGTATCAACCCGATAACGGAGTGACGCGTGCAATTCGAAGCGGCCAGCTGAGCAGCGATTTCAGGTCATACGAAGAACCAACCCGTCCAGCCCGCACGGTGACTTACAACTCACCGACAAGCACCGCGACCCAACCTGATTTGAGCGTAAAAAGCATCAAAGCAAAACGCTTACGAATGTTGGCTGCGAAAAAGAAACTGCTTGAGGACACAATCGCTGCCGCCCAAGCCCTCGAAGACGAGCGTAAGTTTATTGATGCTCGAATAAAGTATCGTGAAGCGCTTAGCCAAACCGATGACGATTCACAGCGACGCCGCATCAAAGAGATGATCAAAGCGACAAAGCTCAAATAAGATTGCTACAAAGCTTTAAATCAATCGCCGGCCCAAAAGACATAAGTAGTGTACGCACGCAAAAGCGATCCGCGCCCTAACGCCCGAATCGCAGCTTCGAAACGTACACTTGCCACTCTTTTTGAAAGGTCGCGATATCGTCGCGGCCCAAAATCTCTTTCAGGGTTTCATATCCACCTGGATCCTTGTCAACGTTTTTTCGAAACTGATGAAAATACTTGATCAGCAACCCACGCTCTTGCAGGTAGTAGCACAAGTACCTCGCCTGAGCGTAATTCGTACTGTGCCCATCGTAAAACTCGCGCCTGCTCGTGCCGCACAACTCAGCGAAACTTGGCAACCGACCGTCTTCTATCGCCAACTGCAAACCTCGCAATCGCCAATTCGTTAGTCCGATAATATGCCCATTGCGACTGGAACTTTGCTCGTACAACGACGCCAAACCTTCATTGAACCAGGACGGACACGCTTCAAAATTTGATTCCATAAACGGATGCACAATTTCGTGAACCAGCGTCCCGCCGCCGGTTGAAATATCCATCACCAAAACCCGATTGCTTGGCGAGTAGTAACCGTAAGGCGTCGTAGGCTTGGAGCCAAACAACTCCAAGTTATGTTTTTGGTAACTTTTGGGGTCCTTGAAAAGCCAGACATCGATAATGTGCTGCGGATCGTTTTCAAAATAGTCTTTCTTAATCGAATCGACCGCCCACTTCACCGTTCCGGTCGACGCACGTTTGACTTGAGCCATCGTCCCGTCGCCAACAACAACAAACGGTTTTTGCAAAACGATTTTGAAATCATCATGCGGCAATCGCGTTTTCAGCTGGCGAATATGCTGAGCAAAATCTGCGTCCGTAAATCCCTTTGCAGGCGTGACACTGGCCTTCGTAACGTTGGCAGCATCCATACGGATTCGTACAAAGGATTTTTCGGTGCCGCCGCGGGAACTCGCAAGCTGGCAGCTCCGCAAAAAGTCAGACCGATTGGCCTTCTGATTTTCGCCGTTTGCCCGATTGGGATCGTGAAAGATAACTTGATCGTTCGTCGCGTCGAAACCAACAACCAGCACAAACTGTTCGCTTTGATTTTGAATGCGACAAACGACGGTTGAAATGTTGTCTTGAAGATCTTTTTCAATCCCTTGCCAGACTTTCGCAAGCGCTACGTTGTCGTTAACAGGAAACCAGACTTCCCCCGGAGCAACCCCAATCTGTTTGACGGCGCGAACCAACTCTTTGGTCACGCAGCCGCGGCCAAGGATCGGTTTAACGCGAGAGTTATCAAAAACAAAATCTTGATCAACGGCGTGCCCCAAACCCTTGAGCGCCATCGCAACGCAGGCTTCGCCTCCAAAGTCTGGTTTCTTTTGAATGAACGGAATCTCGTGGGCGCTCGTTTCACCAGATCCGCCCAGCCAACCGAGCCAACATAAACAACTCGCAAAGGCAACTGCATGAACAATGTACATCTGGGAAGCTATGAGTTTGGTCATCGAGTTCTCCGCCACTGGGATTATGATCCTGCCGCTCCATTGTTTTTGTTTGCAACGACGAGGTCAATATTATGTTGACTGCCGTTACACAACGTTTACATTGATTCCATCGACCGCGGTGGGGGAACTTCCTCCGAAACTCACGTTCCAAAAACCATGAATCAACGCCAATCCCCAAACGATCAAGACATTTTGCTTGATCAGATCTTGCAGAATCCGTACGACCTCGAAGCCCGTCGAGTTTACGCGGACATGCTTTCGGAGCGCGGTGATCCAAAAGGCGAGTTTATTTTGCGCCAGTTTGACATGGAAGAATCAGCGCCTTGGTCGCCGGCGTTTGTCGATGCAAAGCTCGAGTCGGAGAATCTTTTCCAGCGACATGAAAACGAATGGGAATCACATTTCAGGAAATTCCTTAAACAGGTTTTTCCAGCAGACGAGCGATTGACGAGGATCAACCCCTCACTCCAGTATTTACCAAACATTGCATTTCGGTTTCGATTCGGATTCATCGATCATTTCGAGTTAAATTACAGCGAACTAAAGCAACTTTCGAAAGTCAAACTGGTCGCGCCGATTCGAATGGTAAAACTAAAGGCATCATTCGTTGACGAGAGTCTGGTATCAAACGCACTAACAGAGTTGGCTTCGATCCGACATATCGATATTGAAGTTGGACGGGCTTCAAACGACAAAGTTGAACAAATAATTCATGCGCTTGATTTGCCAGAATTGGAGTCTTTGAGACTCCGCAAACATTCGGCTGTCGAATGTTTGAAACAGAGAATTGAACGCACACCTTTTGCGAACTTGATATCGCTTGACTTGGGCGGCAATCGTATTTCAGCGGCCGACATCAAATCACTCGACAAGGCCCGGTGCTTTGAAAATCTTGAGCATCTTCGATTGATCGACAACCCGATTGGGAATGGCGGTGCAAAATACCTGGCCAAAAAAAGAAACTTGAGCAGCTTGAAATCGCTTGATATCAAGATGACCAACATCGACGATAAAGGATTGGGTTTCTTTGCTAATCAAGACATGCCCAACCTCACGAAGCTTGGCATCGGCTGGTGGTTTGGAACTAATCCAACGGACATTGGAATCCGCAAACTGCTCGACCGTGGACGGCTTTCCAATCTTACCGAACTCGATTTAACTGGCTGGGAAATGCCCAAACAAGTCGTCCAGACCATCGCGTCGGCTCCGGAGCTAGGCAACCTAAAAGTTCTGCGTCTGGGTAACACGAAAATCAACGATCAGACCGCCGACATTCTTGCTTCGTCGGAGCACCTAACCGAGCTAGACCTGCTTGACCTTTCGGCGGCAAAGATCAGTGACGACGGAATTAAAACGCTCCTTCAATCTCGAACAGCAATTGGGTTGACGTCGCTGAATCTGTCTGGTGTGACTTCGTTAGGACAAACAGACTTAAAAGGCATTTTTGATTTGCCAACCTTGGCGTCACTTCGCCACCTGAATCTCTCAAAGGGAAGTTTGTCAGGAGAAGGCCTGAAAACAATCCTTCACTCGGAAGCACTTTGTGACCTTCAGGCGATCGATTTGAGTTCCAACGAGATTTCATCAAGCCACCTCAAAGCCACTTGGAAGGAGCACAAACTGGAATCGCTTTGCCAGATACGATTGGAGACTGATGGCCTCAACAAGAGTCAACTCAACAAATTGAAGAAGCGATATGAGGGAGTATTCAGCTCTCTGCCATTCATAAGAGGCATGGTATCATCTTAAAAAATGTTAATCGCGTAACCGATCACTGGAAACCCGACGCGTTTGCGAGGGATACGAGGCGCTAGACAGGCTCCCTCGTTAACGCGTCGGATTCCCACTGACCTTTCTAAACATCATCACAACATTACAATCGTGCTTTTAAATCAAAGCTCGAGGCCACAACGTGCCAAGTCAATTCGCCCAATCTCATTGCATCAATTCTGACTTGGAAAATGCGCTCACCCAAACAACCGAATCGATCAAACAGCAATTCTCTAACGCCCTCCCTTCTGCTGAGAATGTCGACTCTCAAATCGATCTCGTTTTCGCCTTTGCTGCTGGATACGAACCGGGCGAATTTGATCAAGCAATGCGGTCTTTGAAAACGTTGACCAACGCGAAAACCGTTTTAGGTTGTACTTGTGAAACGGCGATCGGCGGTGAATTGGAACTTGAGAACGAAAAAGCACTTACCGTTTGGGCGGCAAAGATTCCCGATGCAGCGATCGTGCCAATGCAACTTTCTTATGTCCGTGAAGGAGGTGAAAGTGCAATCGTCGGATGGCCAGACGAGACCATCGGCGACTGGCCAGACGACAGTTTGATCTTGATGATGGCCGACCCGTTTAGCTTTCCAACCGATGTATTGCTGGAGCGAATGAATGAAGACCGACCTGGCGTTCGGATTGCCGGCGGCATCGCAAGTGGCGCCCACGCCCCCGGGCAGGCTCGATTGTTACTGAACGACCAAACGTTTGCCGAAGGCCTCGTGGCCGTGCGAATTTCTGGCGCCCCGATTCGCACGGTCGTTTCACAAGGCTGCCGTCCGATTGGCGAGCCAATGGTGATCACCAAAGCCGAACGGAACATCATCGAGGCACTTGGCGGGAAACCAGCAATGGAAGTCGTTCACGAACTATTCAAGACATTGCCAACACGCGACCAACGAATGGTTCAAAATGGCTTGCACATCGGCCGCGTGATTAATGAATACCAAGACAAATTTGAGTTTGGCGAT
>CAYZGP010000066.1:27135-31069 GCA_964478065.1 uncultured Pirellulaceae bacterium | reverse complement strand
GTGGATTTTCTGCTTGCATGATTATCGTTCCGGCTCGGTGATCGCGGACGTTATCCTGCCTGAATCACTCGGGATGGAACGCTATCAATCAGGCGAATATGCGAGCAGCTGATGTCGACCTGGAATATCTTTCCGGCGATTCTATGCCCGGTCGCAACAGAACGCGACGAAACGAACATTGAATCTACAGAGGGTTCGATGACAATTGAGGTCGTTGTCGCCACGTACTGTTGACTCCCTCCAAGGGTTCCGCGGAAAGCTCCAGTGTCTCGAAACATTTGCTTCTTCGTTCGTGCTCGCTTCAGGCGCTTCACGATTCTCAACACTTCCGCCCAGCGAACTTATTCGCGGGTTTTATGTCATATTGACTAGGTCGCCCGGGGTTGGTACTCTCCACTTGTGGTTAACAAGTGGAGAGTACCAACCCCGGGCGACCTACTAAGAACCCGCATAAACCTTTGCTACATAGAGGTTTACGAAAATCAATTGCAAATACTGTTTGACTCGTCGATTTCCGACGATATACTCTAATACAAGTGGATTGGGAATTCCCGGTCGGCGCTAATACCCTGGAGAATTCCGGGGTTTTTCGCTTTAATGACCAATTTTATCAAGGAATCTTTTCTAGACCCAAACCATCAGCCTCTCCGTTTCGGCCTTTGGCAAACTTCTTTTCGAGTGTTTCGTACGTCCGGTTCGGCTGTTCGGGATTTAGGCAAAATCGACCAATTGGCCGTGCGACCAAATCAGCAACTTGTAGCCCGCACGAGTTAATACCTTTTTTGGCTACGACAATGTCAAACGAATAGCCATGTGAGCTACACAATCTCCGAAATTCCAGCTCCAACTCTCGGTCTTCCTTTTTCCCTCGCGCTTCAAACACAAGATGTGTGACGTCTTTTTGCGACTCTTTTTCGAGAAACTGCTGCAACCGACGGAGGCACGACGACAATGCAACATGATAGAGGTTATGCTCTACTCCCATCTTTTTTCGGAACTTCCGCTTGTCAACAAAGGCCGAAATAATCGTCAAAGGAGCATCTACAATAATCGAATTCAGATCATCGTAAAAAACATCACGGCGTTCTTTGTTGAAAAGGATTTGAAATGGGCCAACAGTTTTTCTAATCTCATGTTCATGTAACACGATCATATCGTGCCCAAAGTGTTTAAACTTGAAATTCTGAACCTGTTTCGTCAGTTCCTCGACGTACTGTTCCTTCGAAAACACACAAAACGCCAAAACAAAAACAGGATACGAATCATCAATCGACGCTAAACCATGGTCTCCGCTCTCGTCAACGTAAACAATATACTCGCTAAAGCCGGGGATATTCATAACTGGATTATAAAGAACCGTAGTGACATAGTAAACCAACAAGAAATGCTGACGCCAAACCTCTTGGCTCACATGGCAGGATAACAATGCGATGCACGCGAAGCCGGACTTGCATTTGTGAATTGAAGTTTAGATTACCGTTCCGGCTCGGTGATCGCTGACGTTATCCCGCTTGGAGGAATTGCTGAAACCTCTGCAATGTTGGTTGAGTACTTGCTTTTTGAGTGAGCCAATTAAAACGTTAGGTCTGTGCTGATGAGCTATACAACGAAATTTGAATTCTGGTTCGGTTTGATTCTTGGGATTGCCGTAGCATGGAATGTTTACGCGATGCTTGATCCATGGACGCCCCACGATCCTGGTTCTCACCACAACTTTTTGCAATCCGCCATCGGCTGGGTTGTGTTGTGGGCTGTTTTGACTACCGCGTGGTGCCGGCAGCGGCGATTGCACTGCACAACTCCCAGGTTGAACGAACAATCAAGCGTTACCAATCCTGCCGTTGCAGCCGATGCAAAACAATCAGAATCCGCGGGATAACAATGTGATGCACGCGAAGCCGGACTTGCGCGTGTTTTTTTGAAGTTTAGATTGCTGGTTTCGGCTCGGTGATCACTGCCGTTATCTGGCTTATAAATGGCTAACCGCAAAGATCCTTTCTGGACTCCATGGCCGTTGCCGGCGAGATTCAATTCACCTCCAGTGGTTGAGCGGTGCGACTTGGGTCGCGGTTCGTCATTACATTTATGTTGTACTCAACTCAATGATACACCGGCGGAAAAAAAACGCATCCTAAACGAGTGGCTAGACTATCTGAAATCGAAACCAAGACTGAAAACTCTACGAATTGGAACACGTTGCACTCAGCAACTTTTCGATGCCGCCTGCCAATGCAGTGAATTAACTTCATTGGAAATTCATTGGGGCCCAATCACTGACCTGAGCTCAATAAAAAGGCTTAAATCTTTGAAGCGGTTGGGTATTGGGTCATGCTCAGTTGTCAATATAGCGCCGCTGGGTCAGCTTGCGAGTCTTGAACATCTTTCACTTGGCAATTTTGACCGAACTGAGGACTATTCGCCGGTTGCAAAACTTAAACAATTAAATCGGTTGCTGATTGAGGGCGCGCCGATGATGCCGAAATCTGTATGGATGAAAAATCTGAAATTTCTACGCAATCTCACCAACCTGGATTGCCTTTCGCTCACGGCCATAAAATTTAGAGATGACTCTTTTCACAAATCGTTTCGAGATCTAAATTTGACTTGGCTGGATCTATGGGTTGATGACGAAGAGGTTCGCCAATCAATTATTGAATCACTGCCTCGGTTAAGAGGTGGCCGAATCATGGAATCCGACAGATAACAATGCGATGCGCGCGAAGCCGGACTTGCGCGTGTTTTTGAAATGGATGATCGCTGATTCCGGCTCGGTGATCACGGACGTTATCCGGCGGTCACTAGAGAATGGAACACTGCATGATCGAGTTCCACAACATGGCCGGCCTAACGCTTGATGCGATCAGTTTTGCGACGGTGAAAACAGAGAACATTGCCCCACCCCCAGAGACGGGCTACAACAAATACCTCAAGCGAGCGGAATACGACAAGACCGCCTGCCGAGAACAGCTCTTAAAGCTTGTCAACATTGACCTTGAGCGATTCTATCAATTCCTTCTGTTGGTTAACCTTACCGGAGGAACGCCGGAAATCTTCGGCTTTAACTACACGACCGAAATGACTATTGAGGCATACACATTTTTGCCGGCTCCGAACTTCAATCTACTAATTGACATCCTTCTAGATCCTTTCTGTGCAACACAGCCTACATTGTTGAAATATTCGCGGATGGTTTATCCCGACGGATCTGGCGGCGGCTGTTCCGGCAGGCTGATCGACATTACTGCTTTCATCAAACAACCAGCATGCTACTTGGAAATGCACGCCCCCGAACTCTATACTGAGACCAATTCCTAATTTCATTCCCCGCGACACTCAGGCTCTAAACACGAACACACCTAATTGCCGGATAACAATGCGATGCACACGGAGCCGCGGGCCGCGCGGTTTTTCCTGCTTGCAAGTCGATCGCCGCGGCCCGGTGATCGTTGCCGTTATCCGACTCGACCAACGAAAGACAACGCATGAACAACAATTCAGTCTCTCGCACTTCGACACGTCGATGGGCGAGTTTCAGTCTTGCGCGTCTGCTCAGTTTCGGAAGGGACGAAAGCTTAAAGCCCAGTAGCCCAAGAGAAATAATCGTCATGGGAACGAATACTCAATGGGGAAGCTTTTTCATGAGGCAAGTGGAACTTAGCAAGATGCAAAATCTTTCTTCTAGTAATTGAATGATTTTTCTTGCGTTGTCAAACCGAATGCATAAAGATAAATCGACCTTCCGTTTTTGAAACAATAACTTCCTCTCCAACGTTGTTACTTATTCCATCGCTTTGTAATCAATTCGAATTTTAATAGTCCGAAACTACCGACCCATATATCTTGTTTCGCTGGTTAGTAAACCACCGATTTTTTTACCTTATGGATCTATTCAAGTAATTGATGCGCGGCTGCCATCGGCTTTTGGACTCGGGCA
>CAYZGP010000066.1:17020-27035 GCA_964478065.1 uncultured Pirellulaceae bacterium | reverse complement strand
ATGGATCTATTCAAGTAATTGATGCGCGGCTGCCATCGGCTTTTGGACTCGGGCATTTACCGAATGCTATTAACTGGCCAGTAGACGCTTCTACCATTGAGTCAAGAGCCGCTTTCGAACAATTGAGTACTCGAAAACCGGTCATCGTTTATTGTGAAAGTGATCGTTGTTCCTGGGCGGACGCAATTGCTATTCGCCTGTCAAGTCGTGGTGCAAAAAATGTCTTTATTTTCCGCGGAGGCTATCGGGAATGGCAATCGAAATCGAATTAGAAAAACCACAAATTGCTAAGCAGTTTGACGAGCGTAAATTAAGATCAACTCTGTCATTGATAGTTTGTTTGGCGCTCGGTTTACCACTCCTGCTCAGCGGCATCGGGCACTTGGCAAACACACACATATTTCTGGACAGCTTATATCGATATCAATTGCTACCAAATGGTATTGTGCCGTATGTTGCATCGGTTCTTCCTGCTTTGACAGCGGTTACCGGCGGCGCACTAATTCTTGGGCAGTTTACGCGTGCATCCCTTTTTTTTGCGGGGACGCTGTTCGCATGTTTTGCTTGTGCGCAATTGATCCAACTCGCTTCTACGGGAAAGCCCATCGACTGCGGATGTTTCGTCTGGCTTCCACATCAGACCAGTTTTTGGAACGTTGCAGTCTTGATCCTGGTTTCTTTAATCGCGTATTTTGCTTCATTTATGCATTCCTCGAATACAGCTCTAGTGAAAGCATAACCTGGAATCCAACTTCTCATCAGTCAAAGGGATTATCGTGTTAAAAGTCGCCACATTGTCGCTCGCAGTTGTCACATGGATGGTGGTAGCCTTTGGTGAAACTAACTGTGTCTATGGACAGTTGGACTCTGTGATTCTGTCTCGCGTTGAAAAGAACACCGCAGGAATCGTGCATTTCGAAAACTTTGATCGCTTAGTTGAGTTTTACGATGATGCGTTATCGGAACGAGTTGAGCAGCTTTTTGAATATGGGGCTCAAGAACCCCATGCGCTGTATTCTGAACAAGAATCCGAACATCTTCGGAATAATGCCGAAACGCTTAGATCTATCCTGACCACAGTTGATCAAGTTGATTTGATCCTCCACGCATGGGAAATCGACGAAACACCAGAGTTCACTCTGTTCGTCTACGTTGAAAAAGAGTCAGCTGAAGAAATGGTCGAGCTCTCTAAAACAATCGAAACTCTTGCCGTTCGTTTTTTGCCAGCCAACAATAAAGAGGGTGCCTTTGACGCGGATGAGTTGGAATTGCAGGACAACGGTTCCAAAAAACAGGTTTTGAAACAAGAAGAGAATTCTCAACAGGATAAACATTTGGCAATCTGCACCCTGGAGATTGGCAGCCGAAATTGCTTAATGATTTCCAACACTGCAAAATTGGTGAATGGCAAAGAGTTAGTCGCAGAAAAACCGAAGAAAAGCCGACTCGATTCAACTCGTCGTTTTAAGACATTCGAGCTTTTCGCAAAAAAACGAGCCAAGAAAAATGGCCAACCGTTGATGATGGCCTTTTTCGAACCGCAAAACCTTCGCCCACTTTTCGATCAAGACAAGAATGAAAAATTATGGAACGCTCTCGGTGTCAAAGAGATGCCCGTTGCCGCAACTCACGTTTCGATTGATGATGAAAACGTTATTATCGCAGATACGATGATAACAATGACCGTTCCGCCAAGCGGAACGGCCGCTCAATGGTTGACATATCGTCCGCTTTCTTCGATTCCGATTGTGGAGGGCGGCTTTGCAAAACTTATTGCTAATGGAGTTGATAGCGCAAGTGCGATTGCTCAGCGAGTTAAGTTTTACGACCAGGTTTACGGGGATGGCAGTTATCAACAAGCTACAAAGGCCTATTATGGTCGTAGTGACGATGAGTTCATTGAGCATTTAGGGAAACGAACAGATCAAAGAGTTGTTGTCGAGACAATTACCGAAGGCGGTCGAAGGGAGTTCCTGGCCTTTGATCACGTCGCCAATCGAGATTCGATGGAACAAGTCGTCACTGCGTTGACCGCGAGTCAAGACCGCAAATTTGCTGATCGCGATCTTGTTCTGAAACGGGAGGATGATGGAGATTCCATCGTTTGGGCTTATCCCGATTCTGATGCGTTGAAGAAGCAATGGCATGCGACAGCACACGCAATCCATAGCCAATGGTACTTTCAGGGGCGACAATCCGTTGTGATGAACCAGCTCGCGAAAATGCAAAAGCAGCCGCTGTCCGAAATGGCTTGGCACGAAAGAATTCCGCTTGAATCCAAGCCCTATTCGATATCGTTTGAACCGCTGGCAATGACTCAGTTCACACCACAACACTGGAATTTTCACGCCAAGCTGGTGCTGGCCGATCGCGTTATTGAGCGGGGCGGTTCAAAAACCGAGGCGAAAGTCATCGAGCAAGTCAAGGCAGTTCGGTTTTTGAATCAGGAATTGGATATCCAATCGCGTGCAGACCGAATCGCTGGAATCAAATACATGGCGCTTCAAACTTTGATTGAGCGATTCGGCGATGTGGTTAGCTTGTTTCGTGCCGATGAAAGATTTTTTGAAAACCGAGTTGTAATTTGTCCAGGAAAATAAAAGGTGACAAGTAAGAGGCAAATATGAACACTCCGAGGAGAGCTCAAACGAACTTTCGCTACGATTTGGTAGGAACAACTACACATCAATTAGGCCGATGGGGCAACTAACTTCTTTGATCTGGGTGACCATTCTTTATTGACAGCTTTCCAATGACGTTGGAGGACGAGAGTCGAACAGGAGTTGTCGAGGACGCCGCTGTTATCAGTTCTGACAGCTGATTTATCGGTTGGGACTAATATCAGTCTGTTGAGTAAATCTGTCAACTTTGGGAACAAACGCTGAGCACTCTGTTAGAACGCCATGAGTACATCGAACGACGCATACGCAAAGCCCAGAGCACAAGCCGGCGGTGCCCTAGGCTACGGTGAATATGGCCCTTGGCCAAACCTCCATTTCGCATCCCAATCCACTTCACACCCTAATCCACGTCGCACCCCAATCCACTTCGCACCATTCGACGTTCACTCCGCATTCAATACTCCACGCTCCCATTTTATCTCATCCGACCAGCCGTCGGTTTCACGACGTCTTGGGCTGCAAATAGGCTCTTTTTGCGAGAATAGTGAGTCAACAATTGAATTCCCGTGCAATTCTGGATAACCTGATCGAGTGAAAGCGACGGTAAGACGGAATCTTTTTACTGATCGCTAAACTCAAATTCAAACTGACAAATTTAACTTGCCACTTTCCGATATCACTCCGGAGTAACAATGACCAAGAAACAAAATCGACGTGAGTTTGTTCAATCCACCGCTGCCCTTGGAATCGGCGCATGGGTGGCAGGAGGCGTTTCGTTGAAGCCCAGCATTTCTGCGTTGGAAGAAATCCGCTTCGCATGCATCGGTGTTGGCGGCAAAGGAAAGAGCGATTCAACCAACGCTGGCAACGATGGGAAAGTTGTCGCGATGTGTGACATTGACGACGAAACCTTAGGTACGAAAAAGGGCGAGTTCGGCGACGCGAAAACCTACAACGATTTTCGCAAAATGTTTGACGAGATGGGCGACAAATTCGACGCTGTGACCGTCAGCACTCCCGATCACACGCACGCAGTTATTGCACTTCGAGCGATGCGAGAAGGCAAACACGTTTACTGCCAAAAACCACTTAGCCACTCTATCGAAGAGTCGCGGATGATGGGCAACGTTGCTAAAGAAAGTGGCGTGATTACTCAAATGGGAAATCAAGGCACTGCCAGCAGTAACTTGCGCGAGTCGGCTGCTTTGATTCGCAAGGGCATCATCGGTGACGTTTCTGAAGTCCACGTTTGGACCAACCGTCCTGTGTGGCCTCAAAGCTTTGGATTGAAAGTTCAGGAATCCCCCAAAGCCGGCCAGGAGGATGAATGGAACGCACGCCGCAAAATGGTCCACTGGGACGAATGGATCGGGCCAGCGAAAAAGCGACCTTACAGCCCTGAAATTCACGACTTCAAATGGCGTGGATTCTGGGATTTCGGAACCGGGGCACTTGGCGACATGGCTTGCCACACACTCAACATGTCATACATGGCTTTGGATCTTAAATTTCCAACATCGGTTGTTGCCGAAGCAGAAAAACATGATGGCAATTGCTACCCTGCCGGTTCAAAAATCGTTTTTGAATTTCCAGAGCTGAACGGGCGTCCTGCGTTGAAGATGGTTTGGTACGACGGAACCATGAAGCCTGACGAAGCGATGAAGGCGGATCTTCCAAAGTACAAAGATGACAAGGGCCGTGAGCGACACTATACAAGTGCAGCGTTACTGATCGGTGATAAAGGCAAGTACTATTCGCCCGGCGATTACGGTGGCGACGCCAGAGATACTGGCTTGATTATTGACGGTGAGTTCACTCGCCAAAGAACCATCACACGTCCAGCTAAAGAAGGTCAAGAAAGCCCATTCTCTGAATTCAAGAATATTGAATTTCAGAAGCCGGCAAGATCACACTTTCATGAATTCGCAGAGGCGATTCGAGGAAATGGCAAAACGGTCTCTGAGTTCGTGAAATATTCTGGCCCACTTTCGGAAACAGTTCTGCTGGGCAACCTGGCTGTTTGGTCTGGCAAAAAGATCGATTGGAACGCCAAAGAAATGATCGTGAAGGGGGAAGCCAGTGAAGACGAATCGACACAAAAATTGGTTCGACACGATTACCATAACGGTTACACGATCCACGAGGGTGCCAAAGCAACTGGCTAAATTGCGGCATCTAAGAATTGTATTGGGAATCAAAACCCCAAGAGGATAAACAAACAAACGCGAGTTGGAGCAAATCCTACTCGCGTTTTTTTATGCGCGTAGCTGGGGAGACTTTTCGACGCCACCATTTTTTGAGCATAAGATTTTGCCAGTGTTTCCTCAGCTTTCTTCGTTGACGACCGAGCGAAAACACTAGCCCTAGATCCCAACCGATGATTTCCAACGCTCAACGGCTTCGATCACTTCAGATTTACGAGTGCCATCGGCCATCGTATCAACGATTTCCTGATACCATTTCAAAAGCGCTTTTGCGTCGTCCCGTTTGTCCACGGCGTAATAAACCTGAACGATAGAGAACGCCAACTGAACCAGCTCAAGTCGGCAATTTGGATTATCGGCAAACGCCGAAAAGAAATTTTGCACGTCGGCTCGTGTCTCTTCATCGTCGGTTTTGATACGGTCTAAAATATTTTCCAACCCTAACCGTCCAAAATAAAGTTTTTCGCGAAACGAACCAGCGATCACTTTGATCTCAGGATTCGTATTCTGTTCAAAGATACCCAGAATGTGTTTGCCCAACGCCAAAGTTTCATCTTCATCGCCCTGCAAACGATCGATCAACAATAAAGTGACTTCTGCGAGTCGCCTGGAACTAACGGGATCGGCAAGGATCTTTTCCATCCGCTCATCAAAACGATTCCGAAAAATCTTCAACATATCTATGTCACGAGTGGCCAGGCATACATAAACAGGACGAATGATCACCGTCAAGTTTGCCCGCGCTGCGATTTTGGCGTCTGGATGGTTGGAAAACTTCTGGTCGACTTCATCAATCGCGGCTTCGGTGCCAACGATATTCAAATCGCCTTCGATATTCAGTGAATCTAAAATACTGACCGACTCAATGTACGAACTGATCGCATACAACTCTTCCGTTTCCTTCGTCTCCATTTCCAGAAGTCGACGAGAAATTTTTAACCGCTCGGAAAAAATCACGTAGGCCATGGGCGGGGTGACCTTTTTAGATTCTTCACGAAGCGAAAGTGATTTCTCAAGCAATTCCTCAACGCTTCCGGTTTCCAACATGCGTTGCAATTCGCTTTTTGTGGAAACACGATTTTTTGGATTTGAATTCGCTAATCCAATTTTCGCACTTGGAATATTTTTCGCTTCGGGTTTCTCTTCTTTGACTTGTTCGGGTGGGTTTGCATCCGTCTTCGACTCATCTTTGGTCGAAGTGATTCTTGGTGCACTGACAGCCGCTTTATCGGCCTCGGATTTTGCTTGAGATGAATGGTAAATCCAATATATCGAACCGCTGAACAAAAGGATTCCGATAATTGCTCGGCGATGAAACCATAGAAACCCCGTAGTCAGACCAGCGATAATTCGCATGTCGAGCTTGGGTGCCTCCGGGTTGGTTTCCGCATCCTTAAATGGGTCTTCTCTATTACTCAATGAATCCTCACGAGTTACTTCGTCGGTAAATCTAAAGTTGTTTTCGCTTAAGGTCGAAATCTCCCGGCAAGACTGAGCTGCAATCGGTGGTCACAATCCGGTCAAATTCAACCAATGTTGTTACTTGAATTATCACACAAATCGCGAATTGGGCCAGCGCCGGTTTTGGACACGTTGCGGTTTAATTCCCCGACAATTAAAAAGGTTTCGTAGTGGTTTCGCCATTTTTTCAGTATTGCACTTGATGATCGCTCAAACCGACATTCGAACTTTTTACGAATTCCAGCCAATTGTCCCACTTAGTTTGTGGTGGCAAATGCTGATTTTCGCGCTGGCAGTACTGGCAATTTTTGCTTTTGCAACCTGGATGTACTTGCGCGACTCACGCGATTTGCCACGGGGGCTGACGGTCCTATTGAGTACGCTTCGCATTGTTGCCTTTACAGCGATTCTCATTTACGTGCTCAATCCGGGAAAGCGCAGTGAGACGCGTATCGTGAAAACCTCTCGACTCGCGGTTCTGGTTGATACGAGTTTGAGCATGGGACTCCAAGACCGGAACCCCTCGGCCAACTCGCCGGACGCATTGATTAGTCAGCCAAGAAGAATTGACGAAGTCGTCGATTGGATGGAATCGAATTCAGAGATTCAAGAACTTAGACAATCACATGACTTGACCGTTTACCGATTCGGCGACAAACCACAGCCCGAGTCGATTGTTTCTTTGTCGAAAATAGAATCCGAAAAAGCAGCCGAGCCCGCGGTGGCGTCAAACTCGCAAATCCGAATCAATGAAAAACTCAAATCCAGCCTCCGCGCTTCGTCGCGGATCGGTTGGCTTGCACTAGGAATTTCAATCCTTGCGATTTGCGCGATCATCAGTTGGGTCTTTGTACGATTCATCCGTGGCCGAGATCTTGAAAGTTCAAAACAGACACAGTCGTACATTTTATGCGGTGGTGTGCTAGGAATCGTTTTTGCAATCGCGGTTTTTGGTTGGAGCGATCTGCAAACGCCGCAATTGGACCTCTGGACTTCGCTTGGTTGGAAGCCCACGACGGCGGAGACTTTTTTACCAGCTAGAGTTGGCGTCAATTCAAATGCGAAGTCAGATGCGAATTCGAGCCTCGAACAATCCAACGAAGGCGGCGAAATTAGTTGGGATTCCGTCGACTGGAAAATCGAACTTGCCCCTAAAGGAACTTCTACTGAACTTGGCTCGGCCATCCAGCATGTCATCAACAAAGAACGCGGCGGACCGATCGCCGGGATCGTTGTGGTGACAGACGGAAGAAATAACTCGGGCGTCCAGCCGGCCCGCGCGATCGCAGCCGCGGCCAATGCCGGAATCCCGGTTTACCCGATTGGAATTGGGTCAACGGAAACGCCAAAGAACATTCAGGTCGCCGACATCCAAGCTCCGCCCAAAGTGTTTCCTTCTGATAAATTTTTGATCAAAGGAATCATCAAATCGTTTGGCCTTGCTGGACGCACGATTCGTGTGAAACTGGTTTCGGTTGACGAAAAAGAAAAGGAAGCCGAATCGATCGAAGACGAAACGACCGTCCGGCTATTAGATGATGGCCAAGCCAACTCCGTTGAGTTCAATGTCACTCGTCAAGAGCAAGGCAAACGGCGATACATCATTCGAACTGAATCGGTCGAAGGCGATTCTGATCCACGAGATGACCAGAGGGCGGCCATGGTTGAGATCGTCAAACGGCAGACGAAAGTTCTCTTGATCGCGGGCGGGCCCAATCGTGAGTTTCGCTTTTTGCGGAATCAATTGTACCGCGACAAAGATATCTTACTTCACGTTTGGCTCCAGTCGTCCAAGGAAGGCGCGGATCAGGAGTCGGATTTGCTTCTCACTGAGTTCCCGCAGACGCGCGAAGGAGTTTTCTTTTACGATTGCATCATCGGATTTGACCCTGATTGGTCTGAGCTACAGCCAAAACAAAGCGAATTACTGGAACGTTGGGTTGCCGAACAAGCCGGCGGGCTGATCGTGATTGCTGGGCCAGTCAACACGCCCGAGTGGACACGCAAACCACGCGGTGACGCTGCCATCGATAAGATTCGGCGATTGTATCCCGTTTCTTTTTACAGCCAAGGAACGGCTCAGTTGAAGCTTGGCCGATTCGGCGGCGCAAAAGCGTTCCCACTGGAGTTCTCGCGCGAAGGACGTGCCTCTGAATTCTTATGGCTGGGGGATACTGCCACTCAAAGTCAGACCAACTGGGGGCAGTTCCGCGGCGTGTTTGGTTATTATGCCGTGAACGAATCCAAACCCGGCGCCGATGTGCTTGCCAATTTCGCCGACCCTGAAACGTCAATCGATGATCGCTTGCCGATCTATCTGGCCAATCATTTTTACGGTGCGGGGCGAGTGTTTTTTCAAGCCAGCGGTGAGATGTGGCGGATCCGGCGACTTGATGTGGAGTTCTTTCAACAGTATTACGTGAAGCTGATTCGGTGGGCTTCGCAAGGTCGTTTGCTTCGTGATTCGACTCGCGGTGTTTTGCTTACCGACCGAGAGCGATGTTGGATGGGTGATCAGGTTGTTGTGCAAGCGATTTTGCGCGACCCGCAGGATCAGCCGTTGCTGCTAAAAAAAGTTGACGCGGTGATTCTTCGGCCCGACGGAACCCGGCAAGACCTAGCTCTAGAAGCAACCAAAAACGCCGTTCGGCCAGGTACATTCAACGGTCAGTTCACCGCCGGTAGCGAAGGCGACTACCGAATCAGTTTGCCGATCCCAGCAAGCCCAGACCTCGATGTTTTAACTACGACAGTCCAAGCCAACATTCCTGATTTGGAAAAAGAGCAACCCCAACGCAACGATGCACTGTTAACTGAACTGGCCGACAAAACGAATGGTCATTTTTACGTTGGCATGAAAAGTTTTCAAACAACGGATGCCAATCCTCTTTCGCCCACAGCGATCATACAGCCGCAGGACCAAGAGACTTTTTTGACGGGCACGCTTGATCGCTTCTTTCAACGCAAGCTAATGATGTGGCTGCTGGGGTTATTGGCGACTTCATTGGCACTGGAATGGACGATCCGGCGACTGCATAAACTGGCTTAGATTTTTGAAGTTGTAGAACTGCCAAAAGGTTATATTGGAAATAACTAATGGTCCGTCAAAACTGAACTGACGGTTGCTCGTGCACAACGCGCGTCGCTAGTGAGGGATGGGTGTTTCTTGCGTTCTTCGACTTTTTTTGCAAATCTCAATTGAGCATTAAGCCGGTATTCAAACTAGTCAACTCTACTCTTACTGGCCCAATTGAGGAGCTGGTGGCGCCGCAACATACAAGCTGAAAATACTCAATACAACAATTACGAAAACGACGGCACCAACCACCAATCCCACAATTAGTTTCCATTGCGCCGATTGGAACCGTGCGCCAAATGTACCGGCTCGAAAACCTGGCTGCCGCAGTTCTGGATACTTATTGGACAATGAAGTCCATTGCAAAAGTCTAATCGAAAACCAGATCGGAATGATAAACGACGCGATCGCTGAGCAAGCAATGCACATGATGATGGCCAGCCAGAATTGCCCCGCGTCTTTACAAACGGCATCAGCCTTCGCTCGATCTTTGGGCGTAAGCGTATATTTAACTTCTTCGTGATGGCCACCGGGAGCAACCGGAGCCGCATAGGGATTTGGTTCAGACATATTGATGAATGAAAAGTGGAAGTTGAACGATTAACGAAACAGATATTTGAATTGGATCAAAACCTACAAAAGCTGTCAAAAAT
>CAYZGP010000066.1:13660-16920 GCA_964478065.1 uncultured Pirellulaceae bacterium | reverse complement strand
AATTGCGGCTTATGAATTAAGAGCCAATCGGATAAAATCAAATTGTGTCATGGAGAAACATGATTCACCCTTCATCGTTTCAAGCAAGGATTGATTCGCTACTGCATGGATTCGAAACGCACAAAACGTCTTAAGCTCAAGCAACTTTCGCCGCCAATCGCTGCGATGCTGGGACGGCTGCGCTCACGAATCCGCGTCTTCGTTTTCTTGGAAGGCCTCGCAATCGCAGTGGCTTGGTTGTTGATCACGTTTTGGGCCTCCCTGGCCGTTGACTACTTGCCCGTGATGTTCGGATTCCCCGAACTTTCACAAATCTCTCGCTGCGTCATTCTCGTTTGTGTTTCGCTCTTGATCGCATGGCTGCTTTATCGATTCGTATTGCGCCGAGTCTTCGTTAGATTGAAAAACGAAAGCCTGGCCATCCTGATTGAAAGACGTTATCCGCAATTCAATGACAGTTTACTGACCACCGTAAACCGAACTTTGAAACGGCGAAGCAAAAATAAAATTGCGGAATTCGATGTCCCAGTCGATGACGCAATGCTGGAACAGACAAAGGTCAAAGCCGAGTCGCATCTAAACGAGGTCGACCTATCGAAGGTGATCAATGGAAATCCACTGACACGCAGCTTGATTTTCGCAAGCCTACTGCTTCTAAGCGTCGGCGGAATGGCGATCGCACGACCAGCCAGCTTAAAAATTGCGACACAGCGGCTTTACTTGTTGAAAGATGTAGCGTGGCCGCGGCAGTGTCGAATTGAAATGGTGGGAATCAAAGTCAAAAGAGAAAACGCGGTCGAGGGTATCGATGAGCTTGGCAAGTTTCTCACGCCAAAGTCACAAGAGTTTCGGATCGCAAAAGGCTCGACGTTGACGCTGATGGTTCGCGCCGAAGACTTCATCGAAAACGGTGACGCCGATCAAAAGACGACGACCCGAAAACTACCCAACAACTGCTTGATGATTTATCAAACGGCAGACGGAAACCGCGGCACACAAGCTTTCAAAAAGATCGGTGCGCCTCGCAATGGGTTTCAGCTTTATTCTCTCGATGGCCAACCGCTTCGTGGAATCCTGGGCGATATTACATTCAGCATTCGAGGCGGCGACCATCGGCTCGGTCCGTTTCAAATCAAAGTCGTGGATGAGCCAAGCGTTTTTGAGACCAAGCTCGCTTGTGAGTTCCCGGATTACATCGTTGACCAATCTTCGATGCGATGGACCGATCGTACAATTCCCTGGGCAGGGCAAGCTCGATTGCCTGAAGGAACGAAGCTGACCGTGAAAGCGACTTCCAACAAACCGCTAACCAAAGTTTATGCACTCGATCGAAACCGGCAAACAATTCGAGCAATCCAGGCGTCGGGAACCAGTTTTGATATGCAGCTCCCTCCGCTGACCGAGCCGGTCAATATCCAGTTCTATCTTTGCGATGAAGACGGATTGGTTTCCGAGCAACCGCACAATGTCACGATCGAACCGATTCAAGACCAACCGCCAAACGTGCAGACGCAATTGACTGGAATTGGAACCGCAGTAACGCCGGATGTTCAGATTCCGTTTTCTGGGTTGGTTCAAGATGATTACGGGCTGACACGAACATGGGTTGAAATCGAAGTCGCCAGTTCGGACCCGATTGAAGAGAACGTTTCAATTGACAGCGATGGCAATCTTGATTCCGTTTTGGATTTTAAGCAGCGTGTTCAAAAGGCAGGCAACCAATATAAATTGCCAACCGAAGATGGAAGCACCGTTTCGCTGGTCATTAAATCCGCTGACAAATTCAATCTCAAAGAGTCTCCCAATGTCGGCATCGGCGATCGCTACGTTTTAGATGTGGTTCCGCCAAACCAGTTCGTCAGAATCCTGGAACGTCTGGAAGTCGGACAGCGTCGAAGATTGGAACAAATTTATCTTGAGTTGGCCGACGCGCGGAATTACTTGGTGCGAGCCAAGTCGCGGCGTTCAAGTTCAGGGAGCCAATTGGTTGAGCCGGGTGATCGTACCGATTCGGGAGATGGTGTTTCCGAACCGGGTGACGACGATGATGACGGCTCAAGCATCAGAAAACATGAGCTGCAATTGCTTTTTGCCCAGCGGGCGATTTTGCAAGTGGAAAAATCAACGCAAGAGATCGTTGGCTCGGCAGACGCTTTCGAAAACATCCGCCTACAACTCATAAACAATCGAATCGATTCCGAAGACCGAAAAATACGCATCTCCGAGCAGATCATCGCCCCTTTGCGTTTGATTGCAGACAACTCCATGCAACAATTAAAGGAAGGCGTGTTGGAGTTGGAAGGTGCACTTGCAAATTTACAGCTCAGCCCCACCGACGAAGCGATCATTAAAACGTCGGACCAGTTGGCGGTGAATTCGATTGAGCAAACCGATGCGATTTTAAATCAGCTTGATGAAGTCCTGAATGTGATGGTGAAGTACGAGACACAAAATGAACTTCTGGAAATCGTTCGCCAAATGATTAAGCGTCAACAGGCAATTATGGAGCGAACGAAGAAAGAAAGGCAGAACAAAGCCTTTGATGGGTTGTTAGATTAAATTAGATAGACGGCTTCATGGAGTAGCGTTGTGAAAACTTTAGCGTTGAAAACCAGTCTTGCATTTGCGATTTTATTCGCAGTTGGATTTTCTGCGCCTCAGTTTTCAAATCAAACTTTGGCTGCGGCTTTCGTTCAAGAGACCGACGACAAAACAGAACTCAGTGAGGCCCAAAAGCTCGAAGCCGATCAGAAACGGTTGGCCGAACAATACAAGTTGTTAGAGGAAAAGCTTTTTTCGCTTCACGAGTTCGAAAAAGACTCCAACCCGATACGATCAAAACTGCTTCAACGTGCGTTCGTGCAGTCGCAAGAAAAGATGACGTCTTCGCAAATGAAGATGATTGTCAAATTACTGACCAAGTCGAAACTCAAAGACGCCGAGGGCGAGCAGAAAGAAGTTCTGGGCCAACTGGAAGCTCTCTTGGAATTGCTTCAAAGCGAAGATCGTGGCAAACGTGTCCGCGATGAGATCCAGCGGCATCAAGCTTATTTGAAAGAAGTTGAACGTATCCTGCGAATTCAAAAAGGCATTCGCGGCCAAACCGAAGGTGGCGTTGACGAAAGACGTTTGTCGAACTCACAAGAAAAAGTTGCCGAGCGAACGGGAAAACTTGGTAACGAGATCGGCGAGAATGAGTCGGGGGAATCGGAATCTGGCGGCGAGCCTAACTCCGAATCCAATAGCGGCGGCAAGAAAAA
>CAYZGP010000066.1:0-13560 GCA_964478065.1 uncultured Pirellulaceae bacterium | reverse complement strand
TCCGGCGAGGGGCAATCGGGCGAACCAAGTGAGCAAGCTCAACCAGAAAACCCAACGCGTAAACGGATCCAGGCAGCAGAAGACCGGATGCGAAAGGCGCAGGAGAAACTTGACAAAGCCCAACGCGATGATGCGATCGAGGAAATGATCAAGGCCGAACGCGAGATGGCGGCGGCAAAAAAAGAGCTCGAAGAAATTCTCAGACAGCTTCGCGAAGAAGAAATCGAACGCACGCTGGCGATGCTTGAAGGACGATTCCGAAAAATGCTTGAGCGAGAAATTCGCTTGATCGAATCGACGAAAAAGCTCAACGAAATCGTGCCCGAGCAACGTGCGACTGACTTTGAAATTCGCGCGGGAAAACTTTCAGTTGAACAATCTGCAATTGCGACCGACGCAGCGAGGGCACTTTTGCTTTTACGCGAAGACGGCTCTTCTGTCGCTTTCCCAGCCACGGTTGATGAAATGCATCAGGATATGCAGCAGGTCGCCAACCGCTTGTCGGCTGCCAAGGTCGGCCGAATCACAATCGAAATCGAAGAAGACATTGTCGACACTTTGAACTACCTCATCGCCGCATTGGTTCAAACACAAGAAGACATGGAGAAAATGAAACAGCGATCCAAAAGTGGCAAAGGCGGGCAGCCGGGCGACAGGCCATTGGTGGACAAACTCGCGGAGATCAAAATGCTTCGCGGCTTGCAAGAAAGAATCATGCGGCGGCACAAGCGTTACGCTCGATTTTTAGATGATCCTGACGACATGGTGGGCGAAACAGACGATCCAGAAGTCCAAGCGGCGCTCAATCGACTCGCAGAAAAGCAGGCCCAATTAACTGAGATTGCCAGAGACATCGTCAATGAGAAGAATAAGTAAGCGCCGTTTGCAGCGTGCGGCAGCCTTGGCACGTTTCACCTGTTAAAATAAATTCTGCCGTTCAAGATAATCCTTCTACTCCTTTTCAATATGCTGAGATTCAAAAAATTACTTTTTAAACAACGATCGCGTTTGTGTTTCGTGTTCAGTTGCATTACTGTTTTTGGTCTGACCAACCCTTTGAGTGCGCAGGTTGAAATCGCTCAGCCGGAATTAGTTGCGCCGCCAGCGATCTCCAGCGACCTTGAGCCAGAATCGAGTTGGCAACCAGCCACAACGATCGAAATCAAAGAAGCATTTTCTCAGTGGCTTACTCAATCCAACACGGGCGAAAACACAACGCTGCGTGTTCAGAATTTCGTTGACGAAGATTCTGAATTGAAACGGAATTCAGATGTCGTCGATTTGGTGATTGATGGGATCGTAATCGCTCGGCCTGAGGTCAATGAATTTCGCGAGAAACTTCGTGCCCAACGAGTCGGCGCGCGAGCGCCGGACTTTTCGAATCTGCTCGACAATCCGCAAGAAAAAGATTTCTTCCGTCAACACATCAGACTTTATTTCGCCAGATGGCTGGCTCAAAATGAATTCCATGACGAGGCACTTCAGCATTTTGAAAAACTGGAGATCAAAAAGGTTCTCGATCCTGCAACGATGCTTTTCTACCGCGGATTAATGGAGCATCAACTCCTTAAGAAAGACGAGTGTTTAAAGACCATTAATCGTTTGCTGGAAAATGCTGATTCGCTTCCGCGCCGATATCAAGTCCTTGCGAAATTGGTTTTGGCCGACATCAAGCCACTTGAATCCGACTCGCTGGACGAAATCACGCGGATGATGAGCGACATCAAGCGGCGCACGGCACTTCACCGCAGCGGGAAAAAGGTGCTCGACAAAGAAGCTGAAGTAATCAAGAAACTCGACAAACTGATCGAGGAATTGGAATCTCAACAACAAGCCATGGAGGTTGCCAGTAGTACAACACCCAGCTCGCCCATGGATGAAACCCAGCGAGCCGGCGGGCAAGGCTCGGGTGATGTAACGAGCAAGCGTCAGACGGACGGCGGTGATTGGGGCGATCTTCCGCCAGCCAAACGCGCGGCGGCACTTGCTGAAATGGCCAAAGACATGCCTCCCCATTATCGCGCCGTCATTGAGGAATATTTCCGCCAACTTGCAAAGGAAAAGTAATCGGCATCAAACAAGTGGGCCAACGTCGCTTACAAAGTTCGGTTATATTTACGCATCATGAAAACTCCCAAAGCGATCGCCCGATTTCTGTTCGCCAGCATATTGCTTTTCGCTTTCGCGGTCCTTCCTCAAATCATCTTTCCGGCATCCGGATTCGCCCAAGCCTCCAGTGTTGAACTAAAAACGACCGCTGGTGAAATAACCCATGGAAACATCGCTGCGATTGAAACCGATTCAATCACAATCCAATCGGAATCGGACGAACGAACTTTCTCCTTCGAGCAAATTGACTCCATTGACTTTGGCAACACGTCACAGACGCCGCCCGAATCAACGACTCTGATCGAGTTGATAGACGGTTCGACGATTCAAGCTAAAACACCAGCGAAGAAATCGGGAACGCTAAATGCGATGTTCCAGTGCGGAGTCCAGCAGTCCGTACAAGTGAATTTTGTTAAATCGATTCGTTTCAAGACCTACGACAACGATCTTGAATTGTCAAAACAGTGGCGAGAAATCCTGGAAGATGATTCTCTTGAAAGCGATGCGATTGTCGTCAATAGGTCTGGCGCACTATCGGTTGTTGAAGGCTTAGTGGGAGACATCGACAGTGAAAATATCGCTTTCTCGATCGGTGACCGCACCGCCGAAGTCGCTTTAACGAAACTGGACGCGATTCTGTTTTTTCGTGCTGCCAATCGTGAACTGGCCAAACCCGTTTGCGAAATCATTTTGCCCGATCAGAGCCGGATTCTCGCGCGTAAGCTCCAATCGTCCGAATCGACTTCCGGACTTAACGAGAAGCCGAAAAAAGCGCCGTTAGATTCAGTGGTTGTAACGAGCGTTTCAGGTGCAAAATTCAACTTCGCAACATCGAGCCTTTCGCGAATCAATTTTCAATTTGGCCGATCGGTTTATTTAAGCAACCTCAAGCCCACAACCAATGACTGGGTTCCACTGGTGACGAGTTCCAGGATTTACGAAAAACTTCGAACGCTTAAACTGGCACGCGTTAACAAATCGTTTTCCGGTCGACCGCTCAGCCTTAAAATCCAAAACGAATCGGGGCTCTCATTTGAAGCCCAAACAAAGCAATTCGAAAACGGATTCGCAATCCAAGGCGGAGGCAAACTTGCGTTCGCACTCAAAGGACAATACGAACAGCTAAGTGGACTTGTTGGGTTCGACCCCGAAGCCAACCCGAGTGGTGACGCGACGTTTTCGATTTTCGTTGACGGAAAAATCGCTTTAGAGAAACGCATGGTCAATCAAGAAATGAAGAATCCAATCGAAATCGATCTTGATGTAAAAGACGCCAAACGGATCGTATTCCAAGTCGACTACCAAGACTCGCGTTCGGTTGGCGATCAACTGCACTTGGTTGATTTGAAAGTGTCACAATGAAGCGACGTTTCAAATCGCCATCAAGTAAATCGACACCTAGTAAATCGATATCACTTGCGATCGTTTTGGCACTACTTATTGGGTGTTGGTTTTCAATCAACCCGCCACTGCTCATCGCCGATGATCTTCCCGCTGCGTTAGCCAAAGCGCAAGAAGCGCGAATCCAAGCCATCGAGCGGGCAAGCGCATCAGCGGTCGGCGTATTTGGCCCAGGGAGCCGCGGCGGTGGAAGCGGTGTTGTGATCTCGCCCGATGGTTATGCGTTGACAAATTTTCACGTGATTCAATCCTGCGACGCATTTATGAAATGCAGCATGAACGATGGCGTGTTGTACGATGCGGTGATTGTCGGCATCGATCCCGTTGGCGACGTGGCTTTGATCAAGCTACTTGGTCGTGATGATTTTCCTGCCGCGAAAATCGCGGACAGTGACCTCGTAAAACAAGGCGACTACTGTTTTGCCGTTGGCAACCCGTTTTTGTTGGCGACTAATTTTGAGCCGACCGTCTCGTGGGGCATCGTTTCCGGGACCCACCGGTATCAATATCCAGCCGGTACGATTCTTGAATATTCCGACTGCATTCAAACAGACGCTGCAATCAATCCGGGCAATTCTGGTGGGCCACTTTTCAATGCAGCTGGCGAATTGATCGGGATCAACGGTCGTGGATCATTCGAAAAACGCGGAAGAGTTAATGTTGGTGTGGGCTACGCGATTTCGATTAATCAAATCAATAACTTTATGGATCATCTTCGCAGCGGACGGATCGTTGACCACGCAACGCTCGGTGCGACCGTTGCAACGGACGACCAAGGCGCCGTTCGCGTTTCAAATATTCTTGAAACATCACAGGCCTTTCGCCGTGGCCTGGAATACGACGACCAAATCATTCGATTCGCCGGTCGAGACATCCAAACGGTCAATCAATTTAAAAACGTGCTGGGGATTTTCCCCAAAGGCTGGCGGGTACCCATCGTCTTTCGTCGCGAAGGCGTTGAAAAAGAGATCATGGTTCGACTGACGGGAGTACATGCCACCGAGGAATTGGTCGAGTTGATGGCCAGCGGTGCTGAGGAAAAACCGCCGGAAGGAAAACCGCGTAAGAAGGACAAGAAAAATCCAAAAGGTGAACCCAAAGAAAAACCAAAACTTGATCCAAGAGCTGAACCTAGCGCAAAAACTGCGGCAGCGAATCGGCCGGAAAAATACAAGCATCTTTTTAAGAAGCGGGCGGGGTTTGCCAATTACCAATTCAACCTGCAAAACCAAAAACGCATCTGGAACGGTTTTTTGAAGCATGGAGATTTTACCCAGCAACAATTTAGCTGGCGGTTAACAGGCAAAGACGAAGGCGGTCGCAGTCTTACGATTGTGCTGGCCGACATTAAATCAGGAATTCAAATCGATGGTGAGTCGTTTGTTCTGAACCCCGAAGAAGACCTTTCAAGCCAACTGGCTCCACGTGGATCAGGTGGATTGCTGGTCGCTTTGCACCTTTGGCGAACGATGTTGACGGTCGAGCCAGAAAAATTTGGCGACGTTTATTACCAAGGCAGTATTCCGCTTGGCGCAAAGAGCTTCGACAAAGATTCTGGACAGAACCTCGCTGACGTGCTTGTCGCGACACGGGGGGCGATCGAAAACAACTTCATTTTTGATAAAACCAGCCAGCGGCTATTGGCGATGGAAATGTATCCCGATTCGGATGTTGACCCGTGTGAGGTATACTTTGAAGACTATGTTGTTGACGGAAATTTGACGGTGCCAGGAACGATTCGTTTTGCCCACGGCACCAATCCGCCCAACACAATCAAGATCGAAAAAATCGAATTTTTGGAAAACGAATCTACCGGTGAATCCGAAAACTAAAATTGGTTTTGCGTTGCGGATGAACCGTTACAGCGTCATGGCGACTGATGCTAGGACTGCGTGGCGTTTGCTGTTCTCAGCCTGCTGTATCGTTTTTTGTGTTGGCTGTTTCAATGTAGCAACACTCAACGCACAAGGTTTCAAAACGACCGTTGCCCAGACTCAGCCGCGAATGGTAAAAATCGTTGGCAGTGGTGGATTCCAAGGGCTGGAGCCTTATCAAAGTGGCTTTCTCATTTCCAGTGACGGTTTGATCCTCACGGTTTGGAGCTATGTTCTGGACAGCAACTCGGTGAGAGTGACGCTTGATGATGGGCAGAAATTTGAAGCCGAGTTGGTTGGCTACGATCCGCGAATTGAGATCGCAATTTTGAAAATTGATGCCAAAGGGCTTTCGAGTTTCAACTTGGACGAAGCCGTCGATTCCCGTTCGGGCAACCGTGTTCTGGCTTTCAGTAATCTGTACGGAGTCGCGACGGGAAATGAACCAGCCAGTGTTCAACATGGAATCATTTCTGCAAAAACCAAACTCTCCGCGCGGCGTGGTGCGTTCGAGTCGACTTATCAAGGCGACGTTTACATTCTTGATGCTGTGACCAACAATCCGGGCGCCGCGGGTGGAGCGATCACCGATCGCAAAGGGCGATTGATTGGGTTGATTGGCAAAGAACTTCGTGATGCGCAAACGAATTCCTGGTTGAATTTTTCGATTCCGATTGAGCAGCTAACCGAGTCGGTTGAAAAAATTCGATCAGGCGAGCTAGTTGTTCGCTCCGATGAAAAACGCCGCAAGCCAACGGAGCCGATGACGACGGACTTGCTGGGTATCGTTTTAGTTCTCGACGTCGTCTCGCGCACGCCGCCTTTTGTGGATCGCGTGATTGCTGGTTCAGAAGCTGCTAATATTGGCTTGCGAGCCGACGATTTGATCATCGAGGTCAATGGTCGGATGACGCCCAGCTCAAAAGATTTCCATGAGCAACTTTCATTCATCGATCGAGATGGCGTTATGAATTTGACGATCCAACGGGGCAAAGAATTCAAATCCGTTGAAATTAAGTTGGTCCGCTAGGGTAAAACAATGGCCAATTTCACTCAATTGAAAACGATGTTTACGTTAAAGCTCAATTTTGCTGCAGCGTTTTTCGTTTTGAGTTTGTTCGCATCATTCGCGGCGGCTCAAGACATCGAACAACTCGAAGAAGAAGCCATCCGCCGCGCAGTCGAAGCGGCCGCCCCGTCTGTGATCCGGTTTGACACAATCGGAGGCAACAATCGAGTCGAAGGCGCGGTCGTCGGCAATGGACCGGCCACCGGACTGATCGTTTCAGAAGATGGATTTGTCATTTCGGCTTCGTTTCATTTCGCCCACCAACCAGCGACAATCCTGGCTCGATTGCCGGACGGTTCGCGAACGTCAGCTGAAATTGTCGGTCGCGACCAGACACGAAAGCTGGTTTTGTTGAAGCTCGCATTGGACGAGAAATCAAAAACGGCCAAACTTCCAACTCTTGAAACGATTCCCAAAGAGCAAATCCGAGTTGGCGAAACCATCATCGCGCTAGGACGTGCGTTTGGCGGCGAAGAGCCTAATGTTTCCACAGGGATCATCAGTGCAAAAGATCGAGTTTGGGACAAAGCCATCCAAACCGACGCAAAAATCTCGCCCGCAAATTTTGGCGGGCCAATGTTGAACCTCAAAGGCGAACTGATCGGCGTCCTTGTGCCCATGTCGCCCGACGATGACGCCGAGATGGCGGGGACGGATTGGTATGACTCCGGGATCGGGTTTGCGGTGCCTATGTCGGACATTGAAAAACGATTGGATGAATTGAAATCCGGAAAGACGCTACGAAAAGGGTTGGCTGGGATTTCGTTGGCGGGAACGGACACGTATGCCGACGCGGCAGTGATCGCATTTTGCCACGCTACGTCACCTGCGGGAAAAGCCGGAATGAAAGCGGGCGATAAAATCATTGAAATCAACGGGCGAAAAATCTCGCGGCAATCGGAGATGAAACACGCGCTCGGTCCGCTTTACGAATCCGACAAAGCAATATTTGTCGTGCAACGCTCGGAGCAAGGAGACCGCACCGAGGATGCGGACGCTGCCAGTGAAAAACAACGACTCGAATTTAATGTTGAGCTGGTCGGCGAAATTGTGCCCTTTGTGCCGGGAGCGATTGGGTTACTTGTTAACGAAAATGACGGTGGTGAAATCGTGGTTGCCAACGTCTTTAAAGATTCACCCGCGGAAGCCAGCGGTATCAAAGTCGGCTTAAAAATTACGAGCATCAACGGAACTGCCGTTAAGACCTTTGACGAAACTCGATTGGCGATTGCGGGTGCCCAAGTGGGTGACGAACTTACGATCGAGACATCAACAAAAGAAGACGAGCAAACCAATACAAAGACAGTTTCGGTTGCCAAACAAACGGCTTCCATTCCTGACCATGATTGGATCAAAACTGCTTTCAAAGAAAGCAAGCCTACTGGATCACGAATCACAAAAGTCTCCCCTGCGGAGTTCTCCAACAACTGCTTCGCGATCGTTCCGGATTCCACGCCTGGCACCCCCGCGCCCGGATTGCTCGTCTGGATGCCCACCCCTGGCAAATTGAACAAAGATGCGATCGTGAAGACTTGGCAGTCTCATTGCGAAGCATTTAATGTGGTGCTATTGGTGCCGGAATCGACGGATGAAAAAAAGTGGGACCCGCGCGATTTCTCATTTGTCGTCAGTGCGGTGGATACGTTGGCTCAACAAGTCAATTTTGATCGCGCGCGTGTTGTAATTGGCGGATCAAAAACTGGCGGAGCGGCGGCCAGTGCAATGGCGTTCAACCAGCGCGATTTGTTTCGCGGGTTGGTGATGATCGACTCGGGTTTGTCTCGCCACGCCGGCAATCCTAAAACGTCGCCAGTTGAGCCGATGATGGTTTTAGCAGGGGCCAATGGTAAACGAAACGAAAAGCAAGCTGAATCAATTGCCAAACTTGAGCTCGCACATTTTCCGCTGGTGGTTGAGCAAAAGGCAGCGGGAACGAAGATCGAGAGTTGGGTTGAAGACGTTTTGGCTTGGGTGAATTCTGTAAATCGGATTTGAAGTAGCCAGTATTTCTCGCTTACGCGTTTTGAAGTTGCACTGGTTTAGGATGGGCCATCATTCATTCTTTTCCGTTTTTTTAGGCTTGCGACTGTCGGACTGGAACATCCAACTTACGTATTTGTCGGCCAAAACGACGATCGCACAAAAGACGAACTCTGCCATTTCTTTGGACGTATAAGTATCATGGCCGTTCTATGTTGACGTCAGGCCACGCTGATTACGCTCGACTGGCCCGCCGCTCGTCATACGCGACTGGCAATAACAAACGACTTATTGGACAATGGTTTGATGCAGAATACAAAAACGAAATTTGCACTTGGTGCACTCACGGCTGTCCTGATGTTTGTCGTTGGCATGTCAGTCGGTTGCAATAAAAATTCTGGCAAAGCCCAGAACGATTCCAAGTCCACTCAAACAAAACAGTCTGGTCCTCTCCCTCCCGAGCCGTTAACGATGCTTGTGATTGGTGACGAAGAGCTTGGCGAACGCACCCAACGCCAATGGTCGGCGCGGCGCGATGGCACGTTGACGATCAACAATATGGACGCCCAGTCGTTTATCGATTCTGGCTTTGAGGTATCCGATGACGTAGACGTGGTGGTTTATCCGCCCGCGATGATTGGCGAGTTGGCAAAACTGAAGCGAATTCAAGCGGTGCCCAGACGGCTTTGGGAGTCGGATGAGTTCAACAAGAACTCGTTGCTACGGCACTTTCGAATGAGGATCGTGCGTTATCAAGATGTAGCCTGGGGAGTTCCGCTAGGCAGCCCGACCTATGCCTTGCTGGCAAATCGAAAATTGATTGACGAGCTTAAGATAAAACTTCCAACGACTTGGAGTAATCTTGAGAATACTTTGAATAAGGTGGCCGGCAGCGAATCGGGGTTACCTTCAAAAATCGACATGCCGCTAAGTGAAGGATGGGCTGCGAAAACATTTTTGGTTCATGTTTCTTCTGCGATTCGCAATCGAGGAAAAATCTCAACGGTTTTTAAACGCAAGCAAATGGAACCGCTGATTGCCAGCCAACCGTTTGTTCAGGCGCTGGAGCGAATTAAAAGAACGGCCTCAGAACGTTCACTTGAGTTTGGCCCTAAAGAAATTTTTGAACTGGCTAACGCGGGGAAATCTTCGTTCGCTCTGGCCTGGCCCGCACGAGGATTTTCACCTGAATTTGAAGCAGCTGACGAACTAATCGACGACGTGCTGACCATCGGCCCTGTCCCTGGAACGACCCAGTGGTTTGACCAGGGCTCAAATATTTGGCACGCTCGCCCGAAAGACGCAGACGTGCATGTTGATTTGGTTGGCTTTACTGGCTTGGTCGCTTCCGTCAATTCGGCCAGCATGAACGACAACACGGCTTGGGATTTTTTGGAATGGTGGTCAAGCCAAAAGATCAGCCATTTGACGGTGACCGATTCGCCGTCCGTGGGGCCGTTCAGGGCAAGCCAACTCGGTGACATGGGGCTTTGGAGTGGTGAAAGCATCTCTGCCGATGTCGCTGATGAGTATGCGGACGTGGTTGCAGCCAGTCACGAACGCAGTCTATGTTTTATGTTTCCAAAAATCTCTGGCCAACATCTTTACATTAAAGCGTTGGACGAAAAAGTCCGTGAATACATTTCGGGAACCGGGTCACCAGAAGACGCGTTGAACGCCGTCGCGGCTCAATGGGACGAAATCACCGACGAGATTGGCCGGGACGCTCAAGCCAATCAGCTACGAAAAGACTGATCTCTCTAACCAGTAAATGCAAACCTTTGACCAACCATGATTGAACCAATCAATGCTTGATCATGAACCTCACGGCCCGAGCCCTTTTCGGCTGAGTAAATTTCAGACGTGGCATCTATTCGTTTTGATGTTCAATATCGCTTGTTTCGTTTCGTTTACCAGGCTCAGTTGGGTGGTTGGCCGCCAAAATTACACTTCGATCGAGTTCATTCTGGGAACGCTAGGCGCGATCGGATTTCCAATCGGAATGGGACTGTTGAATCGAGGTGGATTTTTCACGATGGTATTTTCGTTCGCTGTCTCGGTGGTCGTCGCGGTGTTGACCTATTCTTTGTCGCGCATTGGTTTTTAATTGGCGTCACAGCACAAGAAGTTATATAACAGAAAAACAATCTTCTTATCTCGTTTGAAGCACGCGAATGTTGAACCGAATTCTTTGCAAAGTCTCGTTTATTATTGCCATTTCTTTAACGGCACTTCTGACTTCAGAACTAACGGAACGAGAGTGCCGTTCAGAAACGCGCCACGGTTTGAAGTAACTCGATATTTTAGAACGAACTGAAAGCAATGACCGCAATCCCATTAGAGCAAACGAAAACTGGCTTGTTCGGCCGAGTTTATTCATGCGTCAATCCAACCCGATCGGACGGTTTGGTGTGCTTGCTTTGCTTTTTTGGCTTGGTAGCCCTGATCGACCCAGCCCTGGAGGCATTTGCAAAAAAAGGTTTGCAAGCCCATCGCGATGGTGAGTTCTTTCTCGTCGCCGTTGCCGCTTTCGTATTAGGCATCGCGATGGCTGCTGCGTGGACTCGTCTGAAATGGAAAACGGCAGTTGTATTAGCGATCGGAGTCGCTATCGCGTTTGGCTTACTCGCATTTTCCATGACAAACGTCTCCGACATCAATATTCGTGACTACTCGATGCGGGAAAAAATTGAACCTCTGCCATCGGACTGGGCATCGAAGTTTCTAATTAAGTCCGCTTGGGTAGTCGCGGCGGGATTCGCGATGTTTTTATTTACACTCGCAATTCGAACATTCGTTGGGATGGCCATCAAGTCGTTTGGCATTGGCAATTGGTCGCGTTCTAAGGTGCTAATCGCCGTTGCAGGAACGTTACTTTTTCTAGGAATGCTCCAAAACATCTTCTTCAAGCACGGATTGGTTTTTGAAATCGCACGACTTTCTGGACTTGATTCTATTGAGCGAAAACCAACTATTGTCTTGGCAATCATGGCCGCGGTCGTCCTGTTGACAACCAGTTCTTTCTTGGCGAGTGAAGCTAAATCTAAGTTCAAAATGATTCTAGTTTTGATCGTCCCAGTCGTGATTGTGACTGGCGTTTGGGCTTCAGCCTCATTTGTTCGTTCCTCGGGATTTGAGACGGTCCGGCCTCTCTATACAACCTTGATTTTTTGGACCATTTTCACATCAACAATCTTGCTGGTTATAAATTCGCGGCGGGACAACGAACCAAGCTCACGTCCGACGTTATTTTCAATTCTGCCAATCTCGTTGATCATCACAAGCTGTTATGTCATCTACACCTTCAATCTTCCGACCCTCTTAATGTCGCGGTTTACGGACTGGCAGGAGGCGTACGTGATACAAACAGCCGAGCGGAATTCCAACGGAGAAATTCGTAGCAATCTCATTGTGCGAGGTGGATGGAGTCACATAAATTGCCGTTTTTCCGATTCAACGCCGCCCAACGTATTTGAAAACCTCAGCGAAGCGATTGGTCTATTCTCTGAGATCAACATCAATGGCTTGCGCCCTGAAATTGACGTGAAACCGATCGCGGGCATTCCGATTTCGTTATATTTAGACAACTCGATCGTAACAGTTGAGCAATTAAATTGTCTCATGCCGGGTTGTAGCAATCTGTTTCTAGGAAAAGCACAACTAGACGGCGCCCCAGGCGATTTGGAGTTCAATTCCACTTCAAAAGTTTGGGTTAACTCAGGTAATGTAAAAGCTTGTGCTTCTGTTCTTAAATGCATTGAGAATTTAAACACAGGTGGCCTTGTCTACATTAGCCACGGGGGTCATGACATAGACCGGCAGGATTTGGAGACGCTGATAGAAGTCAGTAAACGAGTGCCAGTTTTTATCGGCCACAAAGTTGCTTTGAATGTCATGGACATTCAAAGTAAGGCGCACCCAAAAGCGGTGTTTGATCTTGGGAATATTACAATTTTCTACGCGGACAATATCTTTCTCATGCAAACTAAAATTGATGCAGAGACCAGAAGCAAATTCATTCGGTTTGTATTGCAAAACGATATCAAACTGGGTTTTTCGTTAGTCGACGATCATGAATTATTCTGGGACCTCGCATTCGCAAAGGCTGAAGCGGCTCAGCCCAACCGATACACCGGCGGGCGTGAATCGCGAGTGATTCAAATACTTGCTTCGAGCAATCAAAAATTTTCCCAGCACGCTGCGCAATTTTACTGGTCCTTTGGAGAGGGAGTAGGCGACGACTCAGAAAACGAAAAAGCCACAGGACTTTTTCTTCCTCTCGCCGAGGACATTTTCCAAACAAGCTACAAAACGATCCTTAAAGACTTTCAAGACATTGAGTCCCTAAGTTTTGAGCCGTTGTGGCTCACCCGCGAAAAATCTTACGAGAAATCGCTTAAGTCCATTGGCGGATTGGAGTTTGCTTTTTTCAGAAACTTGAAACGATTGGACATTGACCGCCATTGCACGATCACCAATTCGAATTTCCTGGGCGCCATTCCGAAAATCGAACATCTTCAAGTCCATGTTGATCCCGCGATTGCAACTGGGCTCGATTTCGCGATATGCAAGAACCTCAAGACACTTGTTTACATTGGCACGCCTTCAGAATCTGCAATGAAAAGCCTGCTCAAACTAGACAAACTCGAATCGGTTACGGTTGTAAACCTGGACGACTCGATGGTGAAAGACATCGCGAGTTTCCGGCAACAAATCGAAGAATTGTTAACGGATGTTAAGACAACTGTCGTAGAGGAGATCGATTTCATTCCGACCCCTCCACAGGAATTCAAAGAACATGCAAAGCGAACGGCAGAGAAAATACGCGCGAAGTATCTTGAAGTCAAAGATGAAACGGAAAGCCCATGACAACAGCCGCTAAAAGTAAGGAGTGAAAGAAATTGCTCACCAATCGTTGGCTCTCGAACAAATTATCAAGGCCAATCGTAATGCAAAGACGATACGTAAGTGCCGACCGGCTGCACGACGCAAATTTCCGAATCCCTATCGCCGCATTATCAGTCAAATCGAGCGTAAAGCCCACAATAAACCTGCGCAACTTCCGATCCTCTGGGTTCTGGGCTACTTGTCTAGCGTAATCGCACCTTTCTTGGTGGTCGCGCTCGT
>CAYZGP010000065.1:0-31494 GCA_964478065.1 uncultured Pirellulaceae bacterium | reverse complement strand
ATGATCGTCAAACAGAACTTCATCTACCTCTCCAAGTTTGTTTCAAGAAAGTGACTCCGAGTAACCGCAAATCGAACGCCTGTCCTTGAGGCCAACGATCCATCGCCCTCGAAGGACGAAGCCTATATGTCAATACAGATACAGTATCGCAAACTCGGATTCGCGTGCATCACATTGTTATTTTGCGGATTCCATAATATCTGCCAAGGTTGAGTTCGTGAAAATGAACTTAAACAGAAGCAGATGAGTGCCCAAAACTCTTGACGAGTTCTGCAACGTGCACAAACCGGCACCGCGCGCATCATATCGCTCAGGCAAATCGCATTAAGGTTCAACCCGGATACATTTTCCAAAAATCGCGTTTGCTGTGATCCATCCGTTGGTTCCGCCCCGATTGTTACCAATCAGGAATCGTTTGCCTTGAATCGCTTTGATCAAGTGAATGTATTGCTTGCCTTTTACTTTACACAAGACAATATCGCCGACATTTAGCACGCTAAAATCCTCGATTGGTGTGACAGTGCAAAGCTGGCCGGATTCAATTTTGCCAACCATTGAACTTCCTCGAGGGCGAAACTGAACCGTCTCACCTTGTTGTAGTTTTGCAATATACTGTGTCGCCCAGCCCATATTTTTTTAGCCTTTAGCCAGATAAACGCCCGTGACCGGCACACCTGACATTTATTGGTAAAACACGCGCAAGTCCCGATACGCGTGCATCACAGTTTTATTCGGCGTAGCTGTCGCACGATTAGTCAAAATTTTCCAAAAACGTCTTTTACTGATACTGGTCCGTGGTATCGGGAATCCGCTGCATCGTATCTGTTGTCGCCCAGCAGAAAAACATGTTCACTCGGAACGGTTAACTGGCATCCTCTGCGATTAGTTTGAGGTGCTTCCGAGTCGTACGCAACTTCATACGATATTTCGCCGTGAGTCTCTTCAAAAATTTCGAAGGCCCCTTCCGTCCGTAAATACTCCCGAGCAATGGTAACACCATTTACCTGTATCTGTTCATTCTCAATCGCAACACTGTCACCGGGAATCGCTATAACTCGCCAAACGTAGTTGAACTTCCCTTGGTCAGTATCCAGTTGAAAAACAACTACATCGCCGATATTCAAATCGTCTACGGATTCGAATCTGCTCTTAACAAGCCAACGAGTCGTTCCCGCAGGCAACCCAGGATACATACCGTTTTGAGGAATCGTAAACCTTTGAAACTTCGAACGAACACCTAACGCGATTCCAATCACCACAATAAGGAGAACAATGTTGGTAAGAAGTTTTTTCATAGATTTTTACAACCATATCACGGACTGGAGCCAGCGATCCCCATTTCAATACCACGCGCAAGTTCAGCCTCACGTGATTACATTGGTATTATATCTATAGGCGGGGTTCGACGTAACATGTGTCGAATTTCGTCCCTCCTACCATTTCGCTGGTGAGGCGAGGCTACCTAATTTCTCGCTAATCCGAAGTTGATTGGCTTCCCCCGCTTTTGCGACAATCACATCTGTGCCAACTGCCATTAATTCAACAGGGGCTTGACCAACGGCTTGCTCAGCAACTTTCACCAAGGTCTTGATATCTGTCTTATCTGAAATCAAACCTCGCACATTGTAAGTTCTCGAGACACGAACCTTTGGGTTCGTTTTCTTCATCACCTGGATCTCGCCGTCAATCACAGTGTACGACAGCTCGAGTTCATCTAACACCCCCAAGAGCGTGGCTTCTAAAGTTCTGTTGTGACTTACGTAAGTAACCAAAGTGGATTCGTTGACTTCCGTATCCAAGCGAAAATGGACGCCGTATTTTTGTTGCACTTCTTCAACAAGATCTACGAGAGGGGAATCTTCAAAATCAAAAAAACATTTTTCCTGCAAAGCTGCCCAAATCATCTGCGTTTCAGCATCCGCCTTCACTATTTCCATTGGACGCCAGTACTGCCCGAATTGGATCCCCATTTCGATAGCGGAATCGCGTTTACTGGCAAACAAACATCGGGACGCCTGAAGTTTTACCTTAGAATTATCTGACTCGGTGAGGCGCCTAAGTCTCCGAAGAATTTCCGGCTTGCGAACATCCACGGGTAGCTCTTGACCTTCACCATATTTATCAAAACAAGCCAACAAGTGATTCAAAGCCAGTTCCTGCCGATCTGCAAGCTCTGAATACAACAACTCTTCAAACAATGTTTGGTGCATTTCGTTGCGTTTATCAACAGCTTTCCTGACAGTTTCTTCGGCTTTGGTTTTCTCGATATACAAGGATTCAACCTTCTTTTTGAGAAGCTCTCGGTCCGAGCGCAACTGCGATAACTCAATCTCAATCGCCGTTTTTTCGGCATTAAATTCTGCGTGCAACTCTTTGAGGCGCACATCTATTTTTTTGCCACCTCTTGCCGCTTTGTAAAGGTCGACTTGCTCTCGCATTCGACCAACCGATTCCCGCATCGCCGCCTCTCGAACAGCCATTTTGGCAAATGAGTCTTGGACGCCCTGTAGCTTTTCCTTCAACTCTTTGACTTTTCCGCTCTCGATCGACTTCTTCTGCTGAACTAGGTCGACGTGACCGGGATTCCGTTCAAGCCCAAATGGATCTTCTGTTTGAGCGTTGAGAGAAACGCTTAAACAGAGTGTGAAAAGCGAAAGTAGAAAAGAAGAACAAGTTCGAAAGCCCATAGCCAGTCTCCTTGAAAGAATTTTGCGTACCAAGTATGGAATTGTATCACATGACTTTGGAAATCAAAATTTGGTCACAGTAGCTCGATTCTCCGAATCGTTTTCACATAAGACTCGGAGAATCGTGCTACTTTTTGACTGACGCGGAGCATTTGTGGCGCGAATGCAGATCGAGATTGGCAAATGTTCTCAGCAAACAAAACCTACCCAAGCGCAAACTCGGCAGCTTGTTCGCCACTAAGCTGGTAAGGGCAAATCACTTTTTCTACTCCGATCTTGATCAAGCGGCTTGCGACATTGGAATCGTCGGAGCGAGCAATGACTTTGATTTCTGTGCCCAGATCTTTGCATGTCATTGAGATCATCATGTTGTCAAAATCCGAATCGCAGGCTGCGACGATACACTTGGCATTGAGAACATTTGCGCTGGCCAACGCTATTTCGTCGACCGCTGGAGAGTGAATGACTGGAGTGCCGGGGAACTGCCGCTGGATACCGTCCAACGTATCTGAGTTGGAATCGACGACGACAACTTTAGCTCCCTTGCGCACGAGGATTCCCAAAACCGTTTGCGCCATAATTCCTGAGCCGCATACAATTGTATGGCCCGTCATTGATTTGGACATTCTTTTTGCTTTTCTTTTCTTAAAGGAACCTGTCAAATCACCTTCGACAAAAAGGCTTGTTAAACATGCCGTCCAGCATGACAGGCAAATGATCGATACAAAAATCAGAAGGCAAGTAAACAGCCGACCGATTCCAGACAACTCTTGAGTCTCACCATAGCCGACCGTTGCCAGCGTAATCACGGACATGTACAACCCGTCTTCAGTGCTCCAGCCTTCGATGAAAACGTACCCAACGGTCCCAAAGACCAACACCATCAGGACCCAAAACGTAAGATGGATAATCCGTCGAATTAGTGGATCGTTTTTCGCGATCATTTCCATCGATACTTCTCTAGGTAGTTATGTCGTAGCGTAGCAAAGCTAAAATTTTTAACCGGCCAAGTGAGAAATTGAAGAATGTTTTCAACAAGTTTGAATTTGGCAATCACTGACGACCCATCAATGACTTCAATTCGTCAAAATGACTGATCGCCCTGGCTCGTATTTCTTCAGTGGAATCAAGATCGTGAGACGAAAGCCAATCCTCAGCAAGCGGGCTAAGTGGCGTATCGATCTCTCTCCCAACTCCCCATATCTTCGCCAAGTCATTTGCAATGTTGGTGACCGTGGTGCTTGTGCCAAGTTGTTGTTCGCTGTCGTGTTGCTCAAGATGATGGTTGGCAATCGCTTGCTTAATTCCTCCGGGCAGCCCCCAGAACTCGCCGAATTTCATCCCCACGGCAGTGTGATCCAAACCAAACGCATCCCGCTCGAGGTCCAAAAGTGAATCAGTCCCCCGATTTTGCTCCAGGCTTCTGTACTCCTCTGGCGCAAGATCGAAGAAAACCAGTTTACCAATGTCATGCAGCATCCCGGCAAGAAACGCCTCGCCCGCATCGGCTGAAGTTTGTCCTCCGCCGACGATAACTCTTGCAACCGCGGCGCAACCGAGGGAATGATCAAATAGTCGCATTCGATCTTCTTCGCTTGACTTGCCATCCGAAAATACTTTTGCCGTCGCCGCCGATACAGCCAGTTGAGAAAGGCTTTTGAATCCAAGCACTACAACGGCTTGATTGATCGTGGAGACTTCTCGCGATAAACCAAACGCAGAACTGTTTACAACTGAAAGGACACGCGCCGCAATTGCAGGGTCGCATTCAACAAGACTAACAAGTTCGCGAACGTTAAACTGCTCGTCACGACATGCTTTCATAATCTGCATCGCAACGGCAGGCATAGGCTTCAGCTGCACCAGCCCGTCCAATTGGGATACCCATTTGTTTTTCGTTTCGACGTTTGCCATGTCTTTCACAGTCCTTTTCGATTTCTACAGCTAAGGAAAATTCTGGTTCGAAACCGCGAGCCAAAATCACGAACGACGCATTATGACCTCTTCATGAGGAGCTGAACTTCTTCAACGGAAACTGTTACCAACTCCGATACGGACTCACGCAATTTCTGAGTCGCATTCTCGACTCCCAACTGCTCCAAAATTTCGAGACTCTCGGAACCGACAAACGATTCTGGGGTAAACCCAGCAGCGCCAACGCCCTCACGCTGGTAGAGATTCGCAAGCTCATCGGCCACAGCGGTCAACGCGACCAGGCGCTTGAATTTTGTACATTGACTTATGTCATGATGATACTTCGCCACTATGACGAACTCTTCCGGCAAATGGTTTCGCTGGAGGAACCATGCACCAACAATTGCATGATTGGTGCCAATAAAGTTGTTTTCTTTCGAAAGCGTGTCCTGGTTCTCAACAAAGTCGACGGGGTCAAATTCAGAAAACTCATCTGGGATTGCCACGGCCAAAAGTGTGCGTCCGATATCGTGAATCAACCCAGCGGTAAATTCTTCGCCCTGCATTCCGAGTTTGAACAGGGAGTTGAGACGAGTGTTAATCACAGCGGTAACCATGCTATGTTCGCAAAGTAGGTCTCTCGTGCGCAACTCTTTCCACTCAATTGACTGCATCATCGAAGTGATGCTGGCTGCCATAATCATGTTCTTGATATGTCGAAACCCAACCCGTTTTACTGCTTGCTCCAAACTCAATGCACTCGACGTGCCGGCAAACAGGGTGCTGTTTGACAAAGACATGATATCCGTAGTCAACTGAACGTCTTGTGCGATGATCGCGACAACATCCCGAACGGACGCATCGGGAGATTCCGTTAGCGCGATAGCTTGCAACGCCACATCCGGAAGCATTTGAATGTCCCGGGCTTTCTTTATTAGGGCTTCTGCCAATTGCCGCGGCAGTGTGAGCGGCTCGTCATTGTCGAGGGACGTCATTGACGCCTTCGGTGACTTCATAGTGTTCGAAGAGCCATTGCTCGATGATGAGCGAAGGGGCCAGCGGAATCGTTTTCTTTTTGATTGGAGCGTCATGGGTGATCACTTTTTTTCTCAGTATGTTTCAAAGGCGTTGGCGTCTTGGGCTGAACGACCTCGACATTCGGCAGCGGACTTCTCATCGAGTCCGCCACCTGGCTGCGGGGTGTCGAGTCTCTTAAACAACACGGCCCGCAAAACTATCGAAGTTCCACGTGCCAACAAAGTGATCGAAGTCCTTTCAAGAAACTTGACGTTATTGAGTAGAAAGTTTCGCTATCTTGCCCAAACCGAACCGGTTTTTATCGACTATTCCGCATTTGATGGTTGACTCGGATAATCAACCTGCAAGTTAGCCAAAGCAGTGGTCGCCCCACATAATCGTGTTGAGGACTGGCCATTTCCAAAGCGCGAGGTGTGAAGGCGCATTTGCGATTTCGTTAAGCTGATCTTTTTGAAAGACCTCTTGGGCAAAGCTGCTTGAGCGAAATTTGTCCGCAATCCACGACTGCCAATTTGTGTGCAGCCAAGTAGGCAAAGGAGTCGGGAAACTTTTCTTAGGCCGCAAAGCTAGACGGGCGGGCATCAATCGAGAGGCAATCGTTCGCAGAATTCGTTTTGAACGTACACTGCCTCGCTGCGTCAATTCCAGCGAAGACAACCATGGCTTTTTTTCGCTTGGGCAGATATCAATTTTGAAATCAAGCGGCATTCGAAAGGCCTGCTCGACTAACAAATGATCCGTATAAGGCACTCTAGCTTCCAGGCCGTGGGCCATCGTCGCGCTGTCGAGCCTTCCCAGCAAGCTTTCCAAATTCACCTGAAACAAAATTCTGGCGTATTTTTCGGTCATCGAAACGTCGCCCTGTCGAGCAAACAATTGATCGTAATAATCCTCAGTCGAACGTTCAACGTTGGAGAAATAGGAAGGCGAAAACAATTGTTGCTGAGCGGCGTTTGGGATGAGCCCATTGGTAGACAAATAATGATCAGACGCGGACGCAAACGACGCACGGCCATACTGGCGTAACATACTTTCCTGAATCGCAGATTTGTGCTGCGGAACGACAGAGGCGCCTTGAGCAATTGATCGTTCAAAATCTCGCCCAGACCAATGAGCGATCGCATACCCACAAAACGCTTCGTCAGCGCCTTCACCACCAAGAGCAACTCCAACCGCCTGCTTCAGTTCCTGGGCAATATGAAAAATAATCGCATCCGTTGGAGTCGAAAGCGGTGTTTCATATTGACTTATGAGCTGCTCCCAAGTGCCCAGGTATTTGTCTTCCTGCACACGAGTTTCGCGATACCCGATCCCCATCTGGCTGGCGCAATCATGGGCAAAATGAAAATCCCCCCCCTCCTCACTGACTGCCGGATCAACGCCACCGCCGCACACTCCGACAAATTCTTGCGCATGATGTTTTCGTGCGAACGTCGCGAGCGTGTTTGAATCAACGCCGCCACTCATCATCATGCCGACAGGGACGTCGCTTTGAAGACGGATTTTCACAGATTTTTCTATACAAGACTGAAGTTTCTCAACCGCTTCTTCAAACGGAACATCTTCTCCGGACTGATGCGGCAGCTCCCAGTAGATACGATGCTTGAGAGGTCGATCAGGAACGACGTGAATGATTTCTGCGGGGCGCAAGGTATAGATGTTTTTAAAAACGGTGTCTCTACCAAGGGTGAGACGAAGCGTTTGCATGTAGTGCCGAATCGCAGCAAAATTGGGCTGAGAGTGAACGCGGGGGTGCTTTCGAATCGCCGCAATGGAACTGGCGAACACCAACTCGCCGCCTTGCTCTGAATAAAACAATGGCTTAACGCCTGAACGATCTCGCACCAGCCAACACTCGTCGGTACGCCTATCAACAACACCAAACGCAAACATGCCTCTTAGTTTGTCGATACAGCCTTGCCCCCAAGCGGCCCATGCTTCTGCAAGAATTTCTGTGTCGCATCGGGATTTTAAAACAACGCCGCGGTCTACCAGCTGTTTCCGAATTTCTGAGTCGTTGTATATTTCGCCGTTAAAGACAATCACAAAACGATTATTGGAAGAAAAGGTTGGCTGTGCATCTGCCGAAAGATCGCGAATTGCGAGCCTACGGTGAGCCAAGGCAAAGGAACGTTCTGTTACCAATCCAGAATCGTCCGGACCACGAGCGGCCATCGCGTCGCGCATCGCTACGATCTCCCGATCGCTTAGACGCAGTTCTTTGTCGTCTCGTTTGATGATACCAAGGATTCCACACATACCTTAACATTCGGCCTGTCATCAACGTCTGGTCAAACCGCGATTCTATTTGTGGCTTATCGGGAAGGTAACGCATAGTAAAACCCATCGTGGCTCGCATCATATCAAATGCATGCGCAAAAAAACGATGGCGAACCGCCTCCCGGAGTAAGGGGTTCGCCATCGAAGTCTACACACACGCTTAATAAATTGTTGGAGGTTTTTTAAAAGCCGCTTGAGCAGCAATCAAAAACCAAGGTCGATGTCTACATGGTATTTTTTAGGCAACAGTGTTCAAACCAGCCGTGCTCATTAGCGGTGGTATCTTGCCATCTTTTTCTAACTTGGTCGCTTCTTCTCGAATCTCTTCGAACGTCGCTTGAAGTTTGGTCAAAAATCGAATGGCTTCTCCGAAGTTCTGCTGTTCCAAACGATAGGCGACGAAGTTCAGGAGCCGAGCGATATTGCCAGCCAGCTCAGAGTTGTCGATATCCAATCCGCTATGTAAGGCAAGGATGAATCGATTTACTTGAATCAGATGTGCGGCCATTTGAGCATTGTCGCCTTGGCCTTTGGCTTGTTGGGCAAGCTCAATCGCAGAAATGGTTCGATCATAAAGTGCAATGAGCATGTCGACTCGGGTCCAGCCCTTGACCATGTTATCCATTGAGTAATTCTGCAAGTTGTTCACTATTGTCCTCGTAGCGGCGTATTAAATTTTGGGTTCGAAACTCGTTTGGCAACGTGATCAGATGGAAGCAAGTTGGCTGGTCAAAAAGCTGCTGGTACTTTGCAAATCGCTTAGCACCCGTTCAAGCTGCGTAAATTGTTCAATCAAAAATTGTGTTTGAGCTTCGCTAATTTCGTTAACGCGTTCAATGGAAGCTTCGAGAGATTCAACTCGTAAATCAAAAGACTCATTGACGGTGTTAATCGATCCGGTGTCTGGATTTAAAACCTCGCCAAAGAATTGATCTAACCGAGAAGTGATACCTCTGCTAATGCCAACTTCAGCTTCGACGCCATCACCGACCTGGGAGGCGTCGAGAGTGACACGTAGTTGCAAATCAGCAGTGAATTCGTTTTCGGAATCACCCACCAAAATTCGACCGGTCCCAGTTGCCGCCTCGACCACACCGTTAACAATAAAGTTGCCGGCGACGTCTTTCCCTTGTCCGCTTTCGTTTCCGTCAAATCCCAGCGTCGCGATCGCGGACCCACTGATTCCGGAAATTTCTGAACTACGACCATAGCTATTAGACGTGATCTCGAGTGATCCGCCCTCAAGTGAAACAGCAACTTCCCGCCCACTCAGCGACGCTGAGGAGTTGATTGTGGATTGAAGCTGTTCGGCAATTTCGGCTTGCGTGTAAGTTCCGCTGGCGAGAGTCAGAACATCCGTTTGCTGGCCATCAATCGAAATTTGAAACTCATTATTGGTTTCGTCGATGGTGACTGAACCAGCCAAAGTTCCATTTCCGATAATGGCGCCTTTTTCAGCGGCCTGAAGAATATCGACTTGGTAATTTTCTGCTGAGCTTTCTGTTCGAGTGCTGCCAAGAATAAACTGCACGTTTGAATTGGTGCTTTCTCCGCTTAAACTAAACAGTCTTCTAACGTCGCTCGGATCAATGCCTTCGATATCGCCGTTGAGAGCGTCATTGAGCTGAGCCTCGTCAACCGTCAACTCTCCTCTGGCACCAATATCGATACCAATTTGAGAGAATCGGTTGAACGACGAATCAAGGCCGGGAATCGCCTCGGTAACGAGAGCTCCCAGTCTGTTCTTGAGCGTTGAAACATTTCGATTGCCCAACAATGGGCTTGCCTGATTGGTTTCTGTGTTGAATTGCGTTTGGTCGTCAATGTAGCCAATCAAAGAGTTGTATTCGTCAACGAATTCCTGAATTGCAGTTGTCGCTGCTTCGGTGTCACGAGACACATTGATCGTTATTTCTTTGTCGGGATCAGCAATAGCCAAATCCAGAGTGACGTTCTCGATGAGTCCATCGACAGTGTTTGTTTCGTATTGGGCAACGATTGCTCCAGGGCCCGAACCAAGTTGGATCGCGGAATTTGATGCGGCCTGAATCGCTTCGCCAGTGAAATCAGGGCGAACTTGGCTCCCTGAAGAAGCACCAAGGTTGTTTTCGATTGAAATCTCGTTGGCAGCGCCGGTGTGTCTTGAAGTCAGCAGGATCCGATTAGCGTTGTTGGCTTGGTCGCGAACAATCGAGGCGGAGATGTCAGATGACTGGGAATTAATGGCGCTTACCAGTCCATCAATTGTGTTGTTGGATTCATCAATCGTAATTTCGGTCGCAGGTCGATTGCCGACTTGAAATGAAATGGTGCCTTGGGTAATGGTTGTGGTCTCGCTATCGAACCCCTGAGAACCGATCTGATGGGCTTGCGCCAACGCATTGACCCGTAGCGAGTATGAACCTTCAGCAGCATTGGAGCCGGCTCTGACAGCCAACGCTGATTCGTCACTTGATGTTGCCGAGCTTGTTTCAAAAACGGATGCCGCGGAACGATTAAGACGCGCAATCGTTGATCGCAAACTGATCAATCTCGCTTCGATACCTTGAAACGCCGTTTGCTGAACGAGAATTTCGTCCTTACGTCCGTTCAGCCGATCGACTTGAGCTGCTTGCAGGGAGACCAATCCTTCGATGATCGAAGTCGTATCAAGTCCACTTACAAGTCCGTCAATCGAGAACATTTTGAGTTACTTTGTTGGCTGGTGTTGAGAAAAAAAATTCAGAAAAGAAAAACGCAAAAATAAAAAAAGCGGCGGGAGAATGGTGGACGCTTCTCCCACCGCCTATATGAAACTGCGAGGCCAGTTTCAAAATCAAACAAGTCAACGGTTTATCCGAGGAGCGACAAGATCAGCTGTGAAGACTGATTTGCATTTGACAATACCGAAGTACCAGCCTGAACTAAGACCTGACTGTTTGTGAAGTTGGAAATTTCTTCAGCGAAGTCAGTGTCACGAATAACGGACTCTGCGTTGACTGTATTCTCAAGTGTCGTTCGCAAGTTGTTTGCAGTCGACTCAAGTGTATTTGCCTGGAACGCACCGATCGTACCACGAATATTGGTAACTTCGTCGATGGCAGCGTCGATAACTCCCAAAGCATCTTGTGCCTTCGTTGCTGATGTCACGTCGATTTCGTCCAAGCTTGTGAATTGGTTGTTGCTAACTCCGATACCAAGCCCTGTTGCTTCAACTGAGTCGATAGCAATAGAAACAGTCTGGTTTTGGTTTGCACCAATTTGAAACACAAGTGAATTGTTGGTAACTGTGACACTTCCTTGATCTTCGTCACCTGTTCCACCGACAGTGCTTGCAAGGTCAGCAGCGTTTGCACCCAGTGAAACTTTTGTTCCAGCGGACAAGCCTTCTGTACCAGTCAGTACGGCTCCAGATCCAAGAGCAGCGTTTCCGCCAATCGTTCCAGCAACGTCAACACCGACATCAGTTAGCTGAGCTGTGCCGAATCCTGAAGATGTTCCCGAAGCTGCAACATTTGAAACGACTTGAATCGAAGTCGATGAACCATAGTCACTTGAACGAAGACGTGTTTGTCCAGCAGCAGCCGGATCGTCTTCGGCGATAACGCCAGTTTGGCCGCTGAATTCATTGATACGGTCGATGACTTGCGTTTGAGTCAATCCGGCATTCAAAGTAATACCAACACCATTGACGGTAAGTGTTTCGTCTTGTGCCAAAGCACCAGTCGAAGCAGTTCCTGCTGTAACGTTAGCTGCTTCTGCAGCTGTTGTGATTTCGACAGCATACGAACCTGGCGAAGTATCGGCAGTAGCTCGCAAGAAAGTAACATCGTTGTCGGTTGTTGTACCGCTCAAACCAGCCGAGCCATCAAGTAGTTTCTTTTCGCCGAACTGTGTGTTGTTAGCAATACGGTTGATTGTGTCCAACGCGTTTGCGATTTCGGCTTGGTTTGCAGCAAGAGCGTCTTCGTCGTTAACACCAGTGTTTGCTGAGTCGATTGCAAGACTTCGTACCTGAACCAACAAGCTGTTGATTTCATTTAAAGCGCCTTCTGCAGTCTGAACGACGGCTACGGCTTTTTCTGTGTTGTCGACCGCTGCACGAAGACCGGAAATCTGAGCTCTTTGCTTTTCAGAAATCACCAATGCCGCAGGGCCGTCAGCACCACGATTGATTTTGAAACCTGAAGAAAGTCGTTCGATAGAAGTGTTTAGCTGGTCAGATGAACGGGTAAGATTGTGTTGTGCGTTAAGTGCAGTGACGTTGTTAGCAATGCCTAAAGACATAATTTGGATCTCCGATGATGTTTATTTAACTAAAATGTTTGTGGGGTTTGCATCCTTGCGTATAAACACCAGCTCCATCCGGTATCAAATTTTCAATTCGATTTCTATTCACGTTGAATGTGTCAAAATTTAAGCGTTACGAATCAACGATACGCCCAGCGGCTTCTACCGCAGCAGCTCGAGTTAAGTACTCGCCTGTCTGCACTTTGGCCTGAATTTCAAACAACAGTCTTTCACGAACTTTGGCGTCGCCTTCAAGTTTTTCAAGCAGCCGTTGTGGCTTGGCTTGCTTAACCTGATCGACTCCGCTTTCAGCTGATGCACCGGCCGTTGGTTGGGCCTGGTTGTTTCGCTGGCTAAACGGTGCCTTTAAGTTGTTTCCATGATTGTGAATTTCCATGGCGATTCTCCTACAGGTTTTTTGCGACACCAACGTTATCGAGGGCAGTCAGTACGACTTGCTACCGAGATGAAGATTCTTTCAAAAATCAAGTCATCCGATTTGGCGCGATCAAATCTGGAACTACCCACATCGGTGGTAGGCAAAACAGAAAACACCGGCATTTCTCATGCGGTGCACCGCATAATCAACCAACCTGTAGGGAATTCCCTATGGGGACTAATGGCCCTATCCGATCAAAAATAGTACGTGATGAGTTTGACGGTTACAACGATCGAACCAGTTACGTGACAATTTTGCTCATCTTGTTGGGGTGATGTTTTGCGCCGTATCGAAATCTGGGTTGTACTCGCATTATTTACATTTGGCGTTGTTGCCGGGATGAACTATCTCGACACGACTAGCCAAACGACACAAATCGATTCAGACAAAACAGCTAGCCCGCCTCCGAGCCAAGTCGACTCGAAAATCGACTCGTCGTTGCCCAAGCCGAATTCTAATACGGCTGAACTTGGTCAAAAAAAGGTCTTGGCAGGTCAACAACCCGATCCAGCGTTGATCGACCAGCGCATTCCAAACGAGTCACTAACAGTGAGTCCGCTTCAGAAAGGTGACACGTATCTAGTAGCGGGCAACTACACTTTGGCGCTCGATTATTATGCTCGATCTACCAAATCGACAGACAAAGCGCCTGAAAAATCGGAGTCAACACTACTTCTTAGAGAAGCAATTTGTTTCGAGAAGCAACGAAATTTTGACCGGGCCGCAAGGAGATACTACGGCTCGATTATCGGCAGTTCCAATCAAACCCACCAACTGATTGCCACGGCAGGATACGCAAGGTGCTTGTTGGAACAAGGCCAACACCAAGAAGCTCTGAATGCCCTTTCGAAACTCGTTTTGACCTCAGATCAACATCCAGACATTCCAAAAGACGTGATCGCCCAAGTCGTCTATCAACATGCAAAGACACTTGAATCCATCGCAATGCCAACACGTCCCGATCTAGTCAACCCAATGGGAGTGGCGTTTTCTGACTACCAAATCGAACCTCAGTTGTTCCTTGCGCAAGTTGATTTTGCCGACCGAGGGTCAATTTATCGCGAAAACAAAACAACGGCTAACGCACAATCAGACTCGGCCTTCAGCAACGGTCACATTGCGCCTGGCATCTCGATACTTCAACGACCAGCAAAGTCGTTGAATGTGATCAGTGCGCGGATCTCTTTCAACTTGGAGCCGGTTTTAAAACTCGTGTCGGAAATTACTGCCGCCGCGAACATGGATCTGGTCATCAGTCAAAACGCCACTTCGGCGTTACAAAATCGAGCAAGGGCGATCGAGATTAAGGCACGACCACTCAGCGTTGTACTGGATCAACTCTTAGCGCCTTTTGACCTAGTTTGGTTTCAAGTGGACATGGAACTGCATCTGGTTAGTCAATCCGAGCTGACAGGTAAATTTTCACAAGGCCAGTATTGGCTCGACGCGGCGTTGCGAGGCATGCGCCAATTCGAATTGTCCTTCCCCGGCAACCAAAGGCGACATTCCGCCATGTTGTCTCGCGGAAATATTAACATGCTTCAAAACCGCCTCGATACCGCTTCGAATCTCTACCAAGCACTAGCGCAGAGCCAACCGCGAGACGAAATACTTGCGAAGCTATTCTTTAATGAAGGAAAGCTTCATTTTTTGCGCGGCAACTCAAAAGAAGCAAGTCGTTTACTTTATCTAGCAACCGACCAAAGTTTAGACCCGAACATTCAATCCAGCGGCTACTGTTTACTGGGGAAAATCCAACTTTCTTCAGGGATTCTGGACTCCTCGATTCAGTCAAGTCGACGCGGGTTGTCGATGGCGACAAGCGATCACCAAAAACAATACACGACCCTCAATTTGGTTCGAGCCTATTTGCTTCAAGGCGATCCATTCTCAGCAAACAACATCCTGTTTCAACAGCAAAAGACGATTCTCGATGCAGACAGTAAAGCAATGGCATCGGTACTGGGAGCCTTTGCGAGGCTCAATGGAACAAAAGACAATTTCGGAATTCGAATCGCTAGAAATCGATTGCTCCGGTCAGCAACTGCGATCCAGGATGACCAATACCATTCATTTGCAGACTGTTACATCGCCGCCAGCTCATTCAAGCAGCTTGGGTTTAAAGACAGGGCGATTGAAAAACTCTCGCTTGCTCTTTCGATGCCTGACATTGGCCAATGGCAGCGCCAGTTGACTTTCGAATTGGCTGTGCTTCAAAAGCAAACCGGACGCAAGCAAGAGTCAACAAAAACGCTTGAACTATTGACCGCAGCAAACGACAACTGGACAACACTTGCGCTTGTGGAGCTTGCAAGAAACTACTCGGAGTCAAATCAAAACGAGTTGTGCATCCAAACATGCCGACAACTCTGGCAATCCGAGTTGGACGAAACGCAAAAGCGATATGCCTTGGAGCTGCTGGGCGGCGCTTTTCAAAACAAGGGTGAACACCATTCGGCAGCGATTTGCTTCGCAGGAATGTTGCCCAAATCGTTTTAGCTTTCAAAAAGTCAGAAGCCAGCTTGAAACCAGGCCGTAGCCATTGGATGAAATTGGGAAAATGAAAATTTGTCAAACCGTGTTACTGGTATATGTTACGTTTCGGATTCTTGACGCTGGTTCAGTTGCCAGCGGGCAAGACGTTTCACCCCAATTCGATTTCAGTCAACGCAATCGCGGTCGGATTAATTCAATAAACGAACGGATCAACCTGATCCAACAATTGATCGAAGAAGAGAAAGCAGCGGCTGCTCGTGCGAAAGAACTGGCCGCCGCCCAAGCCACGATTGAAGCCAACAAACTAAACCCTGAAAGCCAGGCCATTGCAGAAGATGAATCCGTTCAAGAGTCAGGCGATACCGACAAAGCCACCCCAAACAGTCAAAGACATGACTCAACCGGGATACTAATTTTTTCGGAACCAGTAAATCCGCTCGAATTGGCAAACAGCTTGTTTCTCACGGGAAACTATTCGGCAGCGCGAAAACAGTTTGAATCACAACTTCGCAACCAACAACAGCAGCACACGGCAGAGGAAAAAGCTTGGCTGCAATGTCTGATTGGGTGCTGCTTCCGATTGGAGAGTGATTTTGAGCCAGCTGAAACCATGTTTCGCTCTTCGACAAAGAATCAAAAAAGTGCTTTCGCTTTCAATCACTCAAAATGGAGTTTGTCGTACATACAACAACGACGCAAACGAGCCGAAGAATTTGAATCGATTGAACAAGAATTCGACACCATCTTGAAAGGACGAACAAATGGCAACTGAACAACGTGTCGCTTCAAATCAAAACGCCACTTCGACGATTAGCGAGGTGCTGGAGAAATACCAATCGTTTGAACAAAAGATCAATGACATGCTGGTGATGCAATCGAAGGGACAAAGCATCGACGAACAACTTCGTACCCTGCTGGCCCTGCGCGACGAAATTCTTGTGATTCAAACCAAGTCTCCCAGTTCGGCCAAAGCGGAAACCGATGGAAAACAAAATGACGGCATCCCGTTCGCTGGACCTAACAAGAACCTGGAAATACAAAATCAGACGAAATTTCTAATCCAAAACTTACTTCAAAAAGTTGCCAAGCTGGAAGCGAGCGCGAGGGAGTCCTACCAAACGTTGATTCCCGAGATTGACCAAACTGTTCGGAGCAAGCAAATGAAAATGGCTTACCGAGACGCATAGAAACTGACAAAAAGCTGGTTCATCCCGCCAGGAATTACTTCGGTTATTCTGACCAGCGATCGCGGCATTCTATCGTTAAACAACGTGCCGACATTGAGTCACCGATACATCGAATTGGTTTGTAAAAATGTTAGACCCAAACACAACACACACATTCACAGACAGCGGCGCCGAACCGTCATCGGCCGCAATTAGTTTTGTGGTGAAGCGCGCGCATCCAAAACGCGTCACGGGCATTGCCTATCACTCAAAAGCGATGAGGCATTGCGTCACGCTGGCAACTCAATACGCCAGAAGCTCTGCTCCTGTAATGATCCTTGGCGAGAGCGGAACGGGAAAAGAATTATTCAGTCGCCTGGTTCACCAAAAAAGTAATCGCGCTTCCAACGCTTTTGTTGCCGTCAACTGTGCTGCGATTCACGACCAGTTACTCGAAAGCGAATTTTTTGGGCACGAACAAGGCGCGTTTACAGGCGCTAGCCAAAAAAGAACTGGCTACTTTGAGCGTGCACATGGCGGCACACTGCTGCTTGATGAAGTCAGCGAAATTCCGATCGCGCTTCAAGCAAAACTTCTCCGCGTGATTGAAGAGAAAGAAGTTCAGCCCGTAGGCAGCGATTGCGCCAAACAGGTTGATGTAAGAATCGTTGCGACTTCAAACCGCAACTTGATCGAAGCAGTTGAAGCGGGACAATTCCGACGCGATCTTTACCATAGGCTAAACGTCTTGGAGCTTTCTGTCCCGCCTCTTCGCGCGCGAAAATCAGACATCCCTTTACTCACAACGCATTTTGTTGAGATGTTCCAACACGAATCGAAAGATGGCAGGGTGCAAATATCTAAAGAGGCAATGAAACAGCTTTGTGATTATTCATGGCCAGGCAACGTTCGAGAATTACGCAACGCGATTCACCGAGGTTGTGTTGTTGCCGAGAATGGAAATTTCATTCCCCACCTCCAACCAGAAAACGAAACAGAAAAACAAGATCTGGAAATCGATTGGGCAGAAATGCCTTTGGCCGACGTTGAACGCAAAATGATCGTCGCCTGCTTGCAAAAATTCGATTGGAACAAAAAGTCGGCAGCAGAAGTACTCGGAGTAACGCCAAGAACGCTTAGCAATAAACTTAAGCAGTATCGCGCAGAAGGCTTCGCCATAAAAAAGTGAACCGTTAGCGACAGCTAATTACTTGGATTCATTAAGAAAATCGCTACTCAACAGTCGTTACGTGTTAGTTTCGTTGAATCAGACTTGAACTGAAAACTTTCAAGCTGCTATAACACCTCTTCCCTCCCCTATTCAAATTCACTTTTTCAAAAAAATCTCCAAGCACAAATTTTTGTGAAAACTTGGGATCGCTACCTACCCCTCAATAGCTGGGCATTATGTCCTTGCACTACTGCATGGATCATGATACATATTGCTTCTCCTTTCTATCTTAGAATACAACTTGTTTTACTTCGCGGCCTACCCTCCACCATTTCCACTCGGAAAAACCTTGGATTAATTGACATGTCAAAAATCGTACTATTACTCGGTGAACATCCGATTTCTTCAGAAGTCTTGCGCCATCTTGAGACAACTGATCATGATGTTCGAGTTGCCGGATCGGCTGAAGATTCAATTGATCTTGCCTACCTCTTTGAGCCAGACTTGCTGATCACAGATGCTGAATTAGAAGACGATTACACTGGAATCGAAGTTTCTCAAGCGTTTACGTTTGCGTTTAGCAAACGAATCAAAGAATCTCGGACCCTGCTAGTCTCTTATCTCGATGAAGGGGAAAGAAATCGATTCCCGAGCGGATCTAATATGATTTTTAATCCCCAGTCAGCAAAAGAAATTATCGATGCCGGACTTGCGTTGCTAGAGCAACCACTCACGCGGTTTGCGTTCGGTTCTCAACTGAACTAGGCAGGGAAAGAAACATCGAATTCGCAGCGCGGCTTAAAACCTTTGAGCTCCGTCAGGTTTGGCGCGAAGCATTACCCAGCAGCACTCAACCTGGCTCAATCACTCGAGACTAATACGCACCGACTCACAGCGTGCGATTAGTGCATCCAGGTCGCTTGAACCTGGTAGGCAGCATCTCGGAAAAAATATCTTTGCGAATTTGGACCGACCTGTTTTCTGCGCGGCTAACGAAGCCAACGAGTTCTACGAATGTCGAAATAGAAAGCTTCTTCATCAGGTGAGCTCGATCGGACTCAACAGTTCGCAACCCGATATCCAGCAATGCAGCAACCCTCTTATTGGGCTCTCCATTCATCAGCAGATCCAAGATCGCTTTTTCGCGTGGAGTCAGTCCGTCAAAAACGAGAGAGCTGAAACGCGCTTGATGACTGATCTCTTCCAGCTTTGACTCACTAGCCAAAGCAGTTTGAAGATTGGCGATTAGCTCGTCCATCTGTATTGGTTTTTCGACAACATTGATTGCGCCCAAGCTTCCAGCTTGAAACGCGGCTTGGATGTCGCCAGCGGGAACCAAAACCAGCAAGGCGTTTGCATCACAAAAGCGTTGTGCAAAACAACTGTTGTGCAGGATATCAATCTTATCAATGTCAACCGCTGTACAAGTCGTCTCAAAATCTTCACATTTGCTTAACGTCTCTCGAACATCATTGGACGTGATGAACTCCGCTTCTAAGTGGCTCGCCGCCTTTTCAAGACACTGATTAAGACCTTCGTCATTGGCAAGTGACACCAAAAGTGACCTGGTATTTTGTTTAAACATCATGAACCAAAGTAAAATAAAAGTGGTAGGGAAGCTTAGCAAAATTCAGCGGAAAGATGCAAATCAGTTCGCCGAAAATGTGGACCTGAATCCAAAAAAAGTCAAAGAAATTTCTTCCAACCAATTGAAAAATTTTCCATCTTTTTTCAGTAGATGGTCCGCTCCAGTCTCTACCTAATCGCTCCATTCAAAACAGTTTGTTGAATTCAACAATAATTCAATGCCTTTGAGAAAAAAAACTGATTGGCATTCAAATTGCGATAGACCAACAACAACCGGTCAACTTCCGCCGGTAACTCACTTAATTCGCAAATCTCCCAACTCAATGTTAAACCCCAATTTATCCAATTTGGATCGCTCGGCTACTAGTTCAACCAATAGTTTTTCTCCGAAGCAACACAAAGGAGATGTACTAACAAACGCTAACAGTTTTGAAAAACACTTAAAAAACCAGATAGAACAGTTGCAAAATTCAAAAAAAAAGCAGCCAATCAACGTAGATCAGAATTCAGCTGAATTAGGCAAATTGGAGGTGGCTGCGGAATACCGCAAAACCGAACTGGATTTTCAAGAAGTTCAATTAACGCAATTTACTGATGCCTCTCTCAAAGAAGATCCTGTAGTTGAGACGTCGACCGAAGATATCATTGTCGAACCAGCCCCCACTTTCTCGCCCTCCCAAATCGAGCGCAACGAGGAGAAAAATAGCGCTATGAATACCGATCCGAACACTTTGTTACTTTCGGATATGGACCGCAATTTCGAGGGCGGTGGAAAACTACCTAATTCGCCAATTGAATTTGCCCTGACCATTACGGAAGGCGAAGAATTTGACAACAAACTAACCGCTCCAGAGAGGGTGGATGTCAACAAAACCGAATTGACATCGGTCGCGAAATCAAACTCCTTGACTCAAGCCAACACACAAGACCCCGCCATTTCGTTAGGCGAAAAAACAACTCCCGAAACTGGCCAAGCTGTCAAACACAATTCCGACGTAAGTAGAACGATCGCAACTCGCATTGTCGAAACTTTGACAAACGAAGCGCCCACTGCAGAAAGTCCTGGCTCGAAAAAAATCACTTTGACACTAAACCCCGCAGAGCTAGGAAAACTGACACTGCAAGTCGGCTGGGAAAACGAAACCCTCAAAGCCGTCATTATCGCAACCGATTTGAACACGACGGACCTCTTAAACCGTGACAAAAATCTGCTGTTGGATACGCTAAATGAAAACGGTCTGTCGTTCAGTGAATTTGACATTGGCCATAGCGCCGCCGACCCAGACGCAAGCGAGTCCAACGGACAACAAACGATCTTTGACACGGCAACAAATTCCCCAGAGCCGGCTTCAACGGCAGCTTCTCCAGCTCGTTATGGAGTTTCTGAGCGAGGATCCGTTGTCAACATCGTAACATAACGCTGTGTCAAAATTGAAAAATCAAAATACGCTCAAAACAAATTAATCAATTACCATCAAGTATTGGAGGCAAGGATGCCAGGTATAACTTCACAAGTCGCGACGACTGATTTTCTGAACCTACTAACGATTCAACTCAGGAATCAGGATCCAATCGATCCTGTGAACCAAGAAGATTTCATTTCGCAGCTTTCACAATTTTCGATTTTGGAAGAGATCGAGTCACTTAATTCTTCGTTCGAGGATGCTCTTCGAATTCAGCAACTCGGCCAAGGGATCGACTTGGTTGGAAAACAGGCCGAGTACCTCAGCCCAGAATCTGGCGAGCGCGAATCTGGAGTGGTCGAGCGTTTGTATGCCGACGAAGGCCCCGTTGATTTGCTGATCAACGGAGAACGCGTTTCGATCGATGTCGTTTCCGGTGTTTCTATTTAAGCAGATTTCGCGATCTGCCTGTCTAGCTCAAATCGTCGACATCAGTGCCGCAGAATGGCACCAAAAATTCTCAACAAATCAACCGTAACCAGAGATGGCAATGACACAAACTTTACAAACTGGCGCTTCTGGGTTGTTGGCTCATCAACGCAAACTCGACGTTGTGGCCAACAACATCGCCAACGTTAACACAAACAGCTACAAAACGCAGCGCATTTTATTTTCAGACCTGATCTATTCCGACAACCGACCAGCGTTGGGGCCAAGTGATACGCACGGTGGAATTAATCCGCAACAAATCGGAAACGGCGTCGGCGTTTCCCAAGTCACTAGAAACTTCCAGCAAGGAGTGTTGAATAATACAGGCGAGGATTTTGATTTCGCGATTCAAGGCGAAGGCTTTTTCGTTGTTTCAGGTGAAGAGCAATTTTTCACCCGTGACGGATCATTCGCAACTGACAGCAACGGATACTTAGTCGATCCTGCTTCCGGCGGTCACGTTCAACGGTTTGGGGTAATCGGAGAAGGCAATGGGACAGACCCGAGTTATCAAGTCGCTGGTGACAACCGGATTTCCGTTCCGCTAGGCGTCAGCGTTCCGGGAAGACCGACTTCGGAAGTGATCTTGAATGGCAACCTGCCCTCCGCGGCTACTCCGCCACTTGCTGAGGTCTTAATCACGGCATCCCCTTTAGAAGTCAGCGGAATTCCAGCGACGATCGCTAGCCTTTTGAACGACTTGGATTCAAATTTAGCCGATTACCAGGTCGGTGACACAATTGAAATCGTGGGTTCCAATGTGGATGGCTCGTCGTTTTCCGTCAGTTTACCAGTTGGTCCTGCCTCGACACTTGGAGATCTGGTTGACTCCATCAATGCCGAAATCGAAGGCGCTTCTGTGCAAGTCTCTTCAACCGGCAACCTGGTCGTGAACGCTGATGAAGCAGGTAACGCCTTACTCAGCCTTCAACTTTCCGATGGAACTTCCAATGTCGGTGAAACGGATTTTGTGAACTCGGTTTTCGTGATCGAAACCGACGGAAAGCCTGCCGATTCCTCCGAAGCAACCATTCAAGTATTCGACCAACGTGGTCAAGCCCATAACCTATTGCTTAGTTTCGAAAAACAAGACTCCAATGTTTGGGATGCAAGGTTCTCGTCCAATGATAGTGAACTTACACTCACAGATGACTTGGTCGCCAGGATCGTTTTCCGCGAAGACGGTTCATTCCAAGCCGTAGATGGAGCAGGAATCGGCGACTCCAACATTGAGTTGACGCTCAACACGTTTTCCGAGCCTCAGACGATCAGCATCAACCTTGAAGGCTTAACGCACCTCGCGACCAACTATTCAGCCACTCATGGACAAGACGGTTTTCCGCCTGGCAACATCGTCTCGGTCAATACTTCTTCGGACGGAATCCTAACAGGCGTCGCAACCAACGGTCGTCAGATTGAGATCGCCCAATTAGCAGTCGCAACTTTCGAAAACGAACATGGTTTGGAAAGCTTCGGCTCAAATTACTTTCAGCAGACTCCCAATAGTGGCGAGCCTGACATCAACACTGCACTCAGTGCCGGTGCAGGCGAAATCCGAGGCGGTCAATTGGAGACATCCAATGTCGATATCGCTTTGGAGTTCACTCAACTCATCGTTGCCCAGCGCGGTTTTTCGGCCAACGCCAGATCAATCACGGTCGCAACAGAGATTCTGCAGGAACTTAACAGCATCTTCAACTAACAGGGCTGAAAAATCATGAATTTGGAATTCAAAAACCGCAGGCGAGTCTTTCGCTTGCGGTTGCCAAACGACCGAATGTTGAAAGCCACCATCGCCGAAACGAGCTACGACCTGATCGAGATTTCGGAGTACGGGCTCGTCGTCACTTCAAGCACCATCACTGATGTTTCCGGCAGGTTCGCGGGAATCATTTACTGGGGCGATGGCGAAGAATCAACCTTTCACGGCGAAGTCGGGCGGTTAAGTAATCATGGACGAGTAATCTGGAAAGTGACAGGGATCACGATGTCACATGTGGTTAAGGAACAACGAAGACTTTTGGCAAATTTTGTGTTGCCATCTGACTCAAGAAGAACTGCCTAATTTTTCCATGCAGATTTTCGCGTCAAGATTTGAGTAGCGAACGAACATTGTCGCGATGAGCCAATTTCTTTTTGATTCACCGCGGCAATGCAACCGCTGTTCCGCGTCCTCATCGCACTATTGATCAAGCCGCACGATCGACTTTGTTGATGTAGTTGAGAATCTCGGCAACGGCTTGGTAGAGCTCAAACGGAATCTCACGCCCAATTTTCACGTTAGCGTACAAAAATCTCGCAACTGGCTTGCGTTCCACAACAGCGACCCCGTTTTCTTTGGCGATGCGGATGATTTGCTTCGCCAGATGATCGGCGCCTTTTGCGATCACAACTGGAACAGCTGAATCGCTATCGTATTTTAGAGCCACAGCAAAGTGTGTGGGATTGGTGACCACTACCGTTGCTTTGGGAACCTCTTGAACAACTCGCTTTTTGGCCATCTCGTTTTGAAGCCGACGAATCCGCGCTTTGATTTGTGGGTCACCATCGATGTCTTTATTTTCGTCTTTCACTTCCTGCTTGGTCATCATCAAGTCTTTTTTTTGCTTCCACAATTGAAAAGCAAGATCCACCGCACCAATCACAACCATCAATACCGCGGTCACAAAACCAATCGCCAGCAACAAGTTAGCTCCGACCTGCAACAGTTGTTTGTACGTATGCATGCCCGAGTTGGTCACCTCGTTTATCCGTCCAATTGTCAAAAAGTAGGCCACCATCACGATCGCCGATGACTTAAGAATTGCGATCAAACCACGGTTCAATGAGCGAGTCGAAAAGATCCGCTTGAAACCGCTTTTGACCGAAATCTTGCTCCACTTCATCTCCATTGGTTTGAATGAGAGATTAAAACGTGTCTGCAGCAATCCGGCAACGATCGTTATCAACGCCAATGGAATCATCAATCCGAGACAGGCAATTCCAACCTGTTCAACGTTGCGGCGGATCGCCAACAATATCGTTTCAGGACTTGAGATCATCGAGTCGAAATAGGTAATCCGTTCCCGCATCGCATTGAGCATGCTGCTAAAGAACCATTCGCCTGTCCCCCAAAAAAACAGCATCGCAACCAGAACCGCTAATCCGCTAATCAGCTCCGAACTAAAAGCGATCTGCCCATCTTCGAAGGACTTTTCCCAGCGCCTGGCTGTTGGCTCCTCTGTGGGCTGATCGTTTTTCTCTTCTGACACGCAAACCCCCGCTAAATGACGCTTTCGTTAACAATGCAAACGGTTAGTAATGCCAAAACTATTGATTGAAATAAGCCAAGAAGCTTTCAAGGTCCGATTGATAACGGCCAAAGTACATTTGAATCGCCCCAATGATCACCGGCATGAAAACGAACATGCACAGAATCCCTAAACCGCTTCGAAGCGACATGCCGACCGAAAACAGGTTTAAAGACGGCGCTGCTTTGTTTAAAAGCGCCAACCCAATCATCAGCACAAACATGCAGACTCCGATGGGCCCAATGATCAATGAGCCAAACTCCGTCAGCGAACTGGTCGATTGAACCAGCAGCTCTGTCGGTAGGTCTTGAAGTTCAATTTTCCCGGCCAATTGAATCAAAGACACATGCAAAAACACCACCAGGAAGTGATGTAAGTTGAGTCCGAAGAATAATAGAATCGCCAATGACTCGAAAATCGAAGTCACCAACGTTGACGAATCCGTTCCGCTTGGACTGGAAACCGAAGCCAGCGATAGCCCAATTTCCTGGCCCACATAGGCCCCGGCGATTCGAGCGGGAACAAACATGAATCCAAGCAGGGTTGCCAGTAAAAAGCCAATTCCGATTTCTTTGCCAATCAACAATGTAGAAGTCACAACGTCAACTTCAGACGTGATGTAGTGTTCCGCCGGCAAAGCCCCAAACCAAAAAACCGTTAATGCCAGGGCCAAACCTGATTTGACCAATGTTGGCAGTTGTCGTCGGGCAAACAGAGGCAGAAACGCCACAAATGCTGAGACGCGCGTGAGCACCAAGACAAACGTAAGGATTTGGGATTCAAACATCATAAGATTTGATTCATGTGTTCGAACATCTCGATCGTAAATTTCTTGACGACCGATAGGTACCAGGGTGTTAGCAGAATCACGACGCCGACGACCGCCACAATTCTCGGTGCAAACGTAAGGGTCTGCTCTTGAATACTGGTGATTGTTTGAGCGATGCTGATAAACAATCCAACGACCAAGCTGACGATCACGATCGGCGTCACCAACAATAGCGCCGTGAACATGAGGTCGCGCCCAATCATAATTGCTTCACTGGTTTCCATCGAGAATTCCTTTTTTGTTATCGCCGCAAGGGACTACTTGTCCCTGTCGCTGTTTTTGCTTTTGTATAGGCGTCGACTATCTGAGCAACCAACGGGGCGTCATTGAACGCAGCAAGAATTTTTGCAATTTTTCGGTCTTCCAAACTATCCAGTAGCCTTGCTGCAAACTCCAGTTCGCCACGGTCAGCGAACTCTTTGAGATAACTCGCGGCCGCCTCCGTTTCGAGGTTCTTAAACCAATTTTTGACCGTTGCCACGCGCTCGTCCAACTCGTCCCTCGCCAGGTCTTCGAACTTCTTCCCTGTTTTCTTTTCAAGCTTGGAAAGGGCTTGAGTTTGTTCGTCAATGTTTTTGTTTTCCAATTTAAGCAGTTCCATCAACTCGCGGGCCCGCACGATTTTTGCGTCGATCCTCTGCCCAAAAGCAGTCAACTCATCTTGCTCCCGTTTGAGGTCTTCAAACAGCAAGGCAACCCGTTTCTCTTCCTTTTTTAAACGTTTCTCGCCTTCAAGCAGCACCTTCTCCTTCTGCATGATCGATTGAGCCAACTCGGTCACCGCCTCGACGGTGATTGGAACCTCAGGGCGCAGAGAGACGGGCATGCTGTCTACTTTTTCTTCATCCTTTACAGGTGGAACAAAAAGCGACGCTCCCTCGGCTGGATCTTCTTCCAATTTTGAAACTTCTGCATCAACCATTGACTTCTGCAACAACAAATACCAACTAGCACCTGCAGATGCGGCGAACAAAACGACGCCAACGATGGCTGCCATTAATAACGATTTCATTATTTACGTCCTGTAAAATGTTGACTGAGATACCGCTGGTCCGCGATCCCCTGATCAAGCCGTTTTTTTTCCTGAAAGAGAAGATCCGTTTTTCGTTCGATCAACTTTTCCAACGATTCAACTTTCGACATCTGCTCATGAACCCGGCGTTTGCATTCTTCTAATTGCGTCTGCCCTTGGCTCAATTCAATACCCTTTTGCCTGATTCTTTCTTGATTCAATTCGAGTGATCCAATCGCACTTAGACGGTTGGAAATCAAAAACTCACCTCGTTCAGTTTGCCGGTAAATCAGCTCGGACTCATTTTCCAACTCACTAATCTCTAGATGTATTTCCAGTACAATTTTGTTTTGTCGCAAACATTCGGCTTGAATCACTTCCATTTGCTGCTGGTAATATTGAAGCACCTTTTCAAGTTTTTGTACCTTTTTGTTCCCGCTCTCAGACATTCCAGCGAATTCCTTAATTGTCAATTGGGCTTTGTTGCGTTAACGAATCGGTCCATTTTTTCGCCACTTGCGCCATCCATTTTTTTGTGCTCTCCACGTCAGCTGGCGTCCCAAGTTCTTGCTGCAGGAATTTGCACACCTCGGGATAAAGCGAAATCGCCGCGTCCGTTTCGGCCGATACACCTGCCTGATATGCGCCTACCTGAACCAAGTCAACGACTTCGTTGTAACGAGCCAAAATCTGACGCACACAAATAGCACTGTGTCCATGACGGTCATCCGCCAGGTCATTAAACAATCGACTTGCACTGGGCAACACATTGATCGCCGGAAAATGACCCGCGTTTGCCAGCGCTCGATCCATAACAATGTGGCCGTCGAGAATCGATCGGGCTGAATCCGCAACGGGATCATTCATGTCGTCGCCTTCGACTAAAACGGTGATCAGTCCGGTGATCGAACCGCTATTGGAGTTACCTAATCGCTCAAGAATGACAGCCAACTTTTGAAAAACTGATGGCGTATAGCCACGGCTCGTTGGTGGCTCGCCAAGCATCAACCCTAGATCGCGTTGGGCCATCGCAAAACGCGTCAGGCTATCCAACATTAAGAATACGCTTTTGTTTTTCCTGCGAAACCAATCCGCAATTGCTACCGCTGTCTCTGCAGCACGCACCCGAGAGAGTGAAGTTTCATTGGCCGTGGCGACGATGACAATTGATTTTGCCAGCCCCTCTTCTCCCAATGATTCTTTGATAAACGGTAACACTTCGCGTCCACGTTCACCAATCAACGCCACTACATTCAAGTCCGCTTGTGAATGCTGTGCAATTTGACCCAGCAACGTGCTTTTTCCAACGCCGCTTCCCGCGAACAAACCGACTCGCTGGCCTTCTCCGATTGTCAGCAATCCATCAATCACCCGTTGGCCAGTCACAAACGTGTTTTCAATGGGCTTTCTTTGCAGTGAGTTGGGTGGTTCGCCGTCGAGCGAGGCGAAAAACTCAGTTTCAATCGGGCCTTTCGAATCGATAGGTTGCCCGATTGAATTGATGACCCGACCTAGCAGGTTACTACCGACTGGAATCTTCATCTGCCGACCAATTGAAACCACGCGATCGTTTCGTTGCAAACTGAGCATCGAATCAAACGGCATGATTTGAACCAAGTCTCCTGAGAATCCAATGACTTCGGCGAGACAAACACCACCGTTGCGATAGTGAATCTCTACCAGCTCACCAATACTTGCTGGCAATGCAACCGTGATTTCGCCTTGGATGCTGATAAGCTTTCCCACAGCGCGAAAGGGATTGGCTTTCTCGCAGCATTCGCTCATGCGCTGGTCAATTATTGGGCTGCTTATCTTAAAACTCATCGGCTGCATCCAATAAATGTTGTTCGATTGACGCAAGCTGTTCCTCAAGATCAGAAACTAATTCATGAGTGGCAAATTCGACTCGACATTCTCCCGCCTGGATTGATTCATCACATTCAAGCAAAATTCCTGATTTGCTGATCGCGTCAACCGACTCAAGTTTGTTTCTATCAACGCCATTGACGAACACTTTCAAGACTGGCTCCGTGGCGTCCATGACTTCTGAGAGCAAGTGTTCGATTCGCTGTATTTTTTCGTCATCAGAATTGCCAAAAACCGTTTTTACAATCGTCGAGGCCAACCGAATCGCAAACAATCTGGCTTCTCTGGCAACTTCATTAGACTGAACGTTCAGACTTTCGATTGCGCTATGAATATTTTCAAGTAGTGCCCCAATGCGTTCAGAATCCAGTTCGGCGTTTTGGCTTTTACACACATTTTGAGTGACGGCCTTGTCGCGCAAATCAAAACTTCCATCCGCCATGACGCTGGCAGCTAAAAGTGTACGATCAAATTGTACTGAAAACGTATTCATGACAAACTAAGCGTTATGTCTCCAGATTCATCAAGCTGACCGACGGCGTCCACCAGCATCTGGCGAGCCTCTTCAATTTCTTCTTCGGAGACATCGGTTTTATATTCCATTTCCTCTTCGATGGTCTGGCGAGCTCGCTTGGAAAGATTCGAAAACAAAAGCTTTAGAATTGCGGGGTCCGCCTTTTGCAATCCAACAATCAAGGATTCGGTTTCGACCTGGCCGAGCACTTTTTGAATGTCCCGATCGCCAAGTCGAAGCAGATCTTCAAAAACGTAGAGCTTGCTACGAATCTGGTCGACCAGATCTTTGTTTTCTTCCAGTAAACGGTCCATCAATGTCTTGCGGATGTCCTTGGGTAACGAACGCAGCAGCTCCGCGAGCGTCTCAGATTGCTCCACTTTCTCTTTGCGAGTCGTTATTTCGTTCGCTTTTTCAAAAGTCGACACAAGAACATTTTCAACGATTCGTTCTGGGACCGAAGATTCCCTGCTGAGAAGAATCACCGCCTCTTCGCGAGTTGACTCATCCAAGTTTTCCAAAACCATTGCGGCTAACGGAGTGTCAAGGTTTCGCAAAACGAGTGCGATTGTTTTCGGGTGATCGCCAACAAGTGTGGTTGCTATTTGAAACGGATCGAGCTTGTTAATGTCTTCAACGATTTCGCCGGTGGGCTCAACAGGCGTAAAGTAAGTCAAGCGATTTTTTGAGCTTGAATTCCCACTCGTGCCTTTTTCTACTGATTTGCTGACACCCCCCGTTTGTTCAGCTTCCGCGACTTGAGGGGAAAGCGTGTCCATTGCGAACGAAAAATACGTATTAAAATCCTGAACGACGTACTCAATCTCTTCGCTATTTGGAGGATCAGCTTGAAACTCGGCCAGCAGTTTTTTTACATAGTTCGCACGAGTTGGATTCATCGACTTGAATGCTGCTTTAGACGCGTCTTCACCGAGTGCGCTCAACAGCATCGCCAGCCTTTCTTCTGTCGTATAGGTCAACATGATGTATCACCCGATTGATTTTCTTTGTGCAAGAGAGCTAAATCCACGTGCCGACTAAAATTCCTAAGCCGCTTTTTTGTTATTTTGGCCAGGCGAATTTTGTCCGCTTTGAGTATTGAGACTCGACCACGATTCAATGATTTTGGAAAAGACCTCGGGATTCTCTTTCACCAGGTCACTCAATTGATTCACTTGTGTTTTTCTGTCTGAATTGGGCTCAGCAACAACAACTGGAGCGGGAAGCACTTTCTTAAACGCCTTTATGGCGACAAACAAAGCGATAATGGCGGCGAGTCCAAGGGAAATATTCTTGAGAACCTGATTGATCTTTTCCCAAGCAAATCCGGTTGTCACTGGAACGTCGGTCAAAACTGGATCGACGAACTCGAAAAATTCGACCGCAATTTGATCTTTGTCTTCACGAAAACCAACCGCTTGACTAACCAAGGCTTCAATTTTTTCCTTGACCTTGGGTGGGATGACTTTGTTTTCATCCTGGACGGTCGTCGAGTTAACCAAGACCGATACTGTCATCAAGTTAAGTATCGGAGTGGTGATTGTTTCGGTTCGCATCGTTGATGAAACTTCGTACTGGTTGTCTAGATCCTCAACTTTAGAAATCACCACTTTTTCATCGGCTGCCTTTGGTGCCGTGCCAAAATTTGACGCGGTGCCCGCCACTCCCGATGCAGTCCGATTTTCTCCGGTTTTCGTTTCGTTTTTGATCACTTCACTTACGATGACCTTGCTGTCAGGATCGTATTCGGTAACCGTCGAAGTACCATCGGGAAACGTAAAATCGGTGGTGATCGCGACAGATGCATTTCCGACTCCCAAAAATTTCATCAGGATCAATTCAGCTTTTTGTGAAAGCTCTCGATCACGCATGACACGGAATTCTTCTTGCTTACTCAAACGACCGAGAGATTCGTCTGTTGAATAGACGTTACCCGCAGTGTCAGAAATGGCAACTTTGTCTATCGTCAAACCATTAACGGCGTTAGCTACCAAAGAGGCGATCGCGGCTGCTTGCGATTCGCCAAATTTTGCATTCCTGCGAACCTCCAGTACGACGGAGGCAGAAGGAGCTTCTCGCTCACGCATGAATGCTTGCTTCTCGGGAATACTCAGGTGAACTTTCGCGACCTCGACGGTTTTAAAACGCTGAATCGAACCTTCAAGCTGTCGCTCGAGGTTGCGTCTAAATACATTTTGCTGATTCTTGGGATCCATCCACGGCGAAACGTCTTCCAATGCTGAATCGACCGAACCGATTCCGAGTTCGCCAGCGACAATTCGTGCCCGAGACCATTTCCGTTTGTCAACCAAAATGATCGAACCGGATCCTTTGATTTGGTAGCTGATGTTTCCGGCTTCGAGTGCGTCGATGACTTTGGAAGCCTGAGACGGTTCCAGATCACTTGCCAAAACGATGTAGTAGGGCTGAGACGACCAGATACCAACACCAATCACGGCACCAACACAGATCAAAGTTAGCAAGCCGATCCCAAAACGGGCGGCAGCTGTCGAATCTTTCCATATCAGCAGCGACTGATCTAAAAAGGACTTCAAAGTCTGCATGAAAGCTTCCGGTCGGGATTTGTCGTCTTAAATTGGAAAAAATCAGAACTGCATTCGCGTTAGTTCGTTGTACGAATCAATGAGCTTATTACGAATTTCCATAAACAACTGAAACGACATCTCTGCGTTGGCCACAGCCATAACGACCTGCTGCACATCAGTTGATTTACCCTCAACCAAGTCACTGATCGCCGAGTCTGAAGAAAGCTGTGCGTCGTTGGTTTGCTTTACAAAGTCTTCGACAAGCTCGGCAAATCCGTTGCCAGACGTTTCTCCGACTGGCGAAGCTGGTTTCGCTTGAAATTGAACTTGAGAAAGCGCCGATGAGCTTTGAATAGAATTAATCATGACACTCTCAATAACGTTAGGGTTTGTTCGATCATTTCTTTAAAAGACGTCAACGCCTTTAAGTTCGCTTCGTAGGATCGACTTGCTGTAATCAAGTCGACCATTTCATTTGGCAATTGCACGTTGGGCATC
>CAYZGP010000064.1:14938-31734 GCA_964478065.1 uncultured Pirellulaceae bacterium | reverse complement strand
ACTTATGTGTTGCTCAATCAAATTACGCACGTTCGACTTATGCATGTTCGACTTACGCACGTTCGACTTACGCACGTTCGACTTATGCATGTTCGACTTATGTGATCCCGAAATACTCGTGGATAAACTCTTTGCGGTCGCCTTCGTGTTTAACGTACTGCAACATCGCAAGTAGTTTTGTCTGATCGCGTTTTAGTTTCTCGCCAAACTGCACGGGGTCCTTTAGTTTTTCCGGAAGTTCGCCAATTACTTTCAAACGCGGTGGAAAGACCGTGCCTTCGATCACGCCCCATCGATCAAGCATCGAAAGCGCCGTCTCTAATCGCCGGTCATGTTTTTGCTTGAAGTGAATTTTTTCCCGCAGCCATTCAATTCCAAATGCATTGAACTGCTCCATGTCATTGCAAAGAAAATCGTAAACACGCTCGTAGAATTCGGCGTCCGGATTGCTCCACTGCATGAATTCCATTTGTGTTGCAAGATCGCGCTCGTCATACATCAACAAACATTTTGATGGACGGCCGTCGCGCCCGGCTCGACCGATTTCTTGATAGTAAGACTCCAACGAACCGGGAAGATCAGCGTGCAGCACGTAACGAATGTCTTCTTTGTCGACGCCCATTCCAAACGCGTTGGTTGCCAACACTAGATGGCCTGGCTCGCTCATGAATGACTCTTGAAGACGTCGTCGTCGATCGCGTGGCAGATCGCCGTGGTAGATCAAATGTGGAATGTTTTTTTCCCACAACCGCTCGCTGAATTCGGTTAACTTGCGAATCAAAGTGAAGTAAACGATCCCGCTACCCGGTAACTGTTTTCGTGTTTCCTCAATCAAGTCAAATTTCGCATCGTCGTCCCAGACTTGGACTACGTCCAGTGCGAGATTCGGTCGGTCGATGCCTGCGTGAAAAAGTTCAACGTCTTCAGGAAGCAAATTCAATTGTCGCACGATGTCGGTTTGTACATCAGGCGTTGCTGTCGCAGTCAGTGCAATGGTGGTCGGGCTGCCAAGCGACTCTCGGATCTCGCCCACGCGTGTGTAGTCGGGCCGAAAGTCATGTCCCCACTCGCTGATGCAGTGGGCTTCGTCGATCGCCAGCAAAACAATTTCGCGCCGCGCGATCATTTCACAGAAATCAGATTTGCGAAATCGCTCCGGCGTTACGTAAAGCATGTCGTATTCACCATTGCTGACATTTTCGTAACGCCGCATTCGTTCCTGGCGATTCAGTGACGAATTAATAAACGTTGCGTCCACGCCTTTGCCCATGAGCGCGTCGACTTGATCTTTCATCAACGCGATCAATGGCGAGATGACAAGCGTCAACGGTGGCTTGGTTTTGTTGGGATCACGTTCCGCGGTTTTACTTGAATCCGTTTGGTTTAAATTCGATTCGATTGAGCGATTGTTCTCTGGTTTCTGCTTTGACGCGCGCGCCAAAACGATCGCTGGAATTTGGAAGCAAACACTTTTACCCATTCCTGTTGGCATGATGACAAGGCAGTGTTTGTTATCAAGAATCCGCTCAATAATTTCTTTCTGCCGACCTCGAAATTGGGAATGCCCAAAAATCTCAAGCAGAACATCGTCAGGTTGGGACATGGTTAATTTCAAATATGGTGCAGAACGAAAGTGGGTCATCCCTGTTTAATATCGGCACCCACTGCATCAACGTTGTTGCAGCTTTATCCCAACATCATTGTTGAAAAACGGAAGGCACGGCTTTCCCTGTTCAACCGGATTGCATTGAATCACGATATTTGATGCGTTTTGGCGGCTTAATTGCTGGAAATCACAGGCTTTCTATCGTATTGGTTTTTCTGTTCTCTACAATTGCAGTAGCAACTAACAACAGCTCGTTTTCGGTTCACATATTTTCGAAGCACCACTACCATGACTCACTCTTTCAAAACACGCGTCGCGTTCATTGCAGCCATCACATGCTTGGTCATCACGTTGCCCAGCCAGTGGGTAAGTTCCTGCAATGGCCAAGAAGAAATTTCGATCGCCCAGCAGTGGACGGGCAAGATCGCAGATCCGGGCCTGCGAAAAATATCCGATGGGATCATTAAAGACACCGAGTCATGGAAAAAGTTGTGGGCTGCCTGGCGTCCAAAACAAGAAGTCGCTGCCGTTGATTTCGCAAAACAAATTGTCTTGGTCGAAACAGTCAATGGTCCCAACAACGTTTTGACCAGTTCATTAAAACTGGATTCGGCAGGCCAATTGAAATACGAAATCGCTTCCTCGCGCATGGCCGGCGATGGGTTTGGCTATTTGTTAATGGCCGTGCCAAGAGAAAAAATCAATCGCGTTAACGGGAAAGTGGTTGAGGCCAGAGTTGACAATGCGACCGCGATGACACGACCGACTAGAAAGCCAATGAAGAACTCGGCTGGCGGAATGTCATCTGGCGAGATGTCACCTGAAAAAACGATGCCGACAAAACGCTCGCCAATTCAACGCATCACGCGTCAACCGGTCCAATCGGTCAATGTGATTGTTAACGGGGCTGTGCAAACAGGCATGAATGCGATTGGTGGTGAAACGACTGGTAACTTGATTGTGGCCAACGGAATTGTTTGGGAGTTGGAGCTTACGGATAGTCAGATTGCCGAAGCGAATCGAATTGGTCGTCGTTTGGCAACAGTCAAAGGAAGTTTGCGAAAAATTCGCGGGGTCGAAATTCGAGAACGCTTTATCGTCACCGTTGAAAGCCTTGTTCCTGCGAGTGAAACGGAACAAACCACTGAACTTGTCGACAATGGCTCTGAGGGCAGCGGAACGCGAGTACCAAACCGAGCCGTCAACGAAAATCGTCAGCCAGAACAAGCTGCCGAACTCAATGGCTTCGAATCGATCACTATCAAAATCTCAGGTACCAAAGGTGGCGGCAAACCAACGCAAACCATTAGCGCGGATGGGAAGGCTAATTACTGGGACGGAGAGACACCTAGAAGTTGGCAAGTTCCGCCTGAAACGTTGGCTCAACTGCACAAGTTTATTAAAGAGCTTGATTGGAAGAACGTACCTCCGGTCTCTAGAGCATCCACAACCGATGACGTGATTAGTTTTGAAGTCAGTATCTCGACCAACGATGGGAAACACCGGTTCTTTGCCGACACTCCTTCGGTCATTAAGAATCCGACGATGAAACAGTTGTTCCTGCTCTTACGCCGACCAAATCGATAGTGTGTTTCCACACGAATAAAGTGTCTCGCGGTGGAGGGGATGAAAAGCCTCACGCAAAGGCGCAAAGGCGCGAAGAAATCAGGAGTCACAAAATCTTTGCGCTTCGCGCGTGAATCGGGTCAACCTATCTGGAAAAAGCGAATTTTTTTCGGAGTAAAATCGCGTTTCGAGAATGCACAGCCTCAACAACACGTTGGCACATATCTATTTAGGATAGATTCGAGTTTTTTTGAGAGCTGCTAGCAAGTTTGATTCGAATTCAGATTCGGGTTGGGGAGAATGAAGTCGTGTATCACAATGCCACGCAATCGGGAGGAGCCCGATTAATTGTAGGCAGACAAAACATCATTGATGCACAGCTTTGGAAGGATTCCTCATGCCCCACCAACGGTCCTCTCTTGATCGCATTTCTAAATGCGGCTTCAAATTTTCAAAACTCTTTTTCACTGGATTCCTGACAACGATTTTGTTGTGCTCGTTGCTTCCTAACGATGTCAAAGCACAGGATGCAGAATCCAAGGAAGAAAAAGCGGCCAAGTTCGCCAGCAAGTTGTGGGACTATTTGTTATCCAATAACTACAAGCATTGGGCGCCAGGTCCTGGTAAGACAGTAAATCTTTTTTCAAATCAAAAAGCGAATCAGCCACTCAATCAAGGCAGCTCCAATCCGCATGGTTTGTATCTTAAGAGTTACATGAATCGCAAGGCTGCTGGAAGCCCAGAAAATTTGCCGGTCGGTTCAATTGTAATTTTGGAAAATTATCGACCAGACAAATCATTGGAATCAATTTCAGTGATGTATCGCAGTCCAGGCTTTAATCCCAAAGCAAACGACTGGTATTGGGTTAAGTACAACGCGGACGGTTCAGTCGCGACCGAACTGACGCAAGTGATGCGTGCTAGTGCAACCGTTGACGGCGACAAGAACCAGGCTTTTGCGTCCACCGTAGATCAGGGAAAAGTAAAATTGATGGGCCGCGCGAGTTCGTGTATTGCTTGCCATCAGCAATCCGGAGGCAGTGATTTGGCTTTCTTTAATGATCGTTTTACCCGAGACGTTCGGGGGCTGACAATGAGCGAAGAGTCCAGGTCTGACATCCCGCTTCGTAGGTAGGCAGGTCGTACTGTAGCCGGAGTTGCCACTTCGGGAATGTGACCTTGGCAATACCATTTTGCTTGGCTGAAGTTTCTTTTTCGACCTGAAAACTTGGCCTTTCCTTTTGAGGTATGATCCTGCATATACTATCCTTGGCTTATTGGGATAGCACTGGATTTTCAGTCTTGTTACCAACGCCGCATAAGTTGGTGGCCAGCCAGCCGGTTTGCCATCAACACAACCCAGCGATCTAACCGGAGGATTCAATGAAATATCTGAAACCGAAATTGTTTTTCGTTTTCGCTTTGGCACTTTGCCTCTGTGCACCTGCCGTAGCTCAAGACGAAACGGTCAACGTAAGTGAAGAGATCTCTACGATCAAACAATCTTTGCGTGACAAAATTAGTGAATTGACGGACGAGTATAAATCAGCCGACGATGCAGAGGCTCGCGCCTCGGTTGTAAAAAAACGTCGGACGATGGAGTCTGATCACGTTCAACAGCTGATCAACGTACTTGAAAAACGTGACGATGAGCGACGAAATATTCGCGATCTGGTTTGGTTCATCAACCGAATCAAAGGCGAAGCACGCGCTCAAGTATATGGCGAGCTTGTTCCGAAATACGTCAAGTCAAAATACATGTCCGAATTGGTTCGGGCGCTCGGCAAAGTCTCCAGTCCGTCCCCGGAAAATGAGCTGTGGCTCAAAGAATTGATCGAGAAATCTCCGATTGAAAAAGTCCAAGGCAATGCTGTTTGGACGTACGTTGAGTATCTCGAAAAACTTCAAGAAGCGACGAGTGTATATCAACCGCTCTTGCTTGATCTTTTTGAAAAAGATGGAACTGAAATCAAGCCGACTGATTTGGCCAAAGACGTTGACAAGTCTGATTTGCCAAAGCTACAAGTGCTTTGGGCGTCGCTGAACGGTCGAGACGAAGGCGCTTTGAATAACGAGATTGAAAAACTGTTAATCACATGCCGCGATAAATACGCAGATGTCAAAAAAGGACGCAACGCGATCGGCAAACTGGCGGCGAGCAAACTGAATCTGTCGAATTTAAAAGTCGGCAAAATCGCACCGGATATCGTAGGCAAAGATCTTGATGGTGTTGAGTTCAAGCTTTCCGACTACCGTGGCAAAGTGGTCATGATCGACTTTTGGGGTGATTGGTGAGGACCTTGTCGGGCTATGTACCCACACGAGCGGTCGCTCGTAAAACAACTTGCCGACAAACCGTTTGCCATCATCGGTGTAAACAGTGACCGGGATTTAGATGAGATCCGAAAAATCGTCAAACGAAAAAATCTGACTTGGCGAAGTTTCCAGAATGAACAAGCCGACGGCGCGATTGCGGACGCTTGGAACATTCGTGGTTGGCCAACGATTTTTATCCTCGATGCGGAAGGCAAAATTCGTTATCGCGATATCCGGGGTGGCTCGATCGACGGTGCGATCACGGAACTGCTGGCAGAGATGGATATCGAAGTCGAAATCAAACACGAAGACGAAGACGACGAATAAGATCAGTGAAAGAGAGAATATGAAACGTTGCAATGAAACGTTGCAACGACGATTCATAAAACGTGAGTAAAACCCGGTGTTTTGTAGTCAGGAAAAACCGTACAAAAATTGTATTGACGAATTTAAAGCTTGGGAATTAAAATCACGTTCTGTGAGCTTTTCGGAGCTCGCTGTTATATTTGGCTCGGTCGAGGGATTTTCTTGACCGAGCTTTTTTTATGCGCGATTGTAGTTAATGCTGTGCATACAGGTTTGTATCCAGTTTGTTGTTATTGAGTATTGGATTGTCAGTGGCTATGACTCAACAAACGTTTGCCAGTTGGCCAGACGATGATGACTACAAGAATTGGCTAGCCAAGAACCCGATTCTGTTTGTTGATGTGGTGGGCTTGGATCAAATTCTTAGTGACACTTCTGAGCTTTCATTATTTCACAACCCTGATTGGCCAAAGGTATTTGCCTATTTGACGGATGGACAATGGGTTGATGCGCCCCGGCATCATTGATGGCAAACAGAAAGTTTTCGATGCGTTGGCTTCACTGAAGTTAAAGCGATGCTCGGCAATCAAAGTTCAAAAATTTCAGTCGCGTCGTAACGGCTGGCTACGTGAATCGGAAAGTCTTTTCCTAAAATTCGCTGATGCGTTGCCCGCGCTCTTTCGGGTTCGTTGTTCTCTTCGGAAAGATGACACAGGCAAGCCCACTTGAGACGGTCGGTACGCGATTGCTTTAACAGCTGCGCGGTGTCTTCGTTGGATAGATGCCCGCCCGCGCCTGAGATCCGTCGTTTCAAATGCTCAGGGTATGGCCCCGTTTTCAACATCTCTTCGTCGTAATTGCTTTCAATCACGACAGCGTCAAGTGAACGAAGGACTTCTTTAAGCCCATCAAACGCATGGCCTAGATCGGTCATGATCCCGACGCGATGCTGTTTGTCTTCGACCACAAACGCGACTCCATCAACACTATCGTGCGGCGTGGGGACAGAATGCACGGTGACGTCACCAAAACATTGTGAGCTGCCAGCGGTAAACAACCGGACTCGCTGCATGTTGCCAATTTTTTGACTGCGCTGAATCGCAAGCAACGTTCGTCGCGTAATATAAACAGGCAAACCATACTTGCGTTGAAACACACCGACCGAACGCGTGTGGTCGCTATGGTCGTGTGAAATAAACAGGCCATCGACATTGCGAATGTCACGACCATGACGGGCCAAACGTTCTTCGGCTTGTTTTCCGCTGATTCCAGCATCAAACAGCAGGCTTACATTACCCGATTCGACGTAAAAGCAGTTGCCGTTACTTCCTGATTGCAGCGAGACGACTTTCATGACTGCAATTTTAAAGATTGAAAGAGTTTTGGCTAGGTCGTTCTGGGAAGGCAATCGGCAACACACAAGCAAGCAATTTTTCGGGTCAAACACTAAGTCCCAACAGGCAGCTGATCATCCAAATTGTTGTGGCTTGGAATATAATAACTCCATGTCACGCTCGCCCAACAAACAACTTACTCCCTGGTCTCAGGCTTGGTACGACTACCAAAAGTCGTTATTGGGGGAGACGGCGTGTCAACAATTGGGGTTCTACGTCATTCCGGCTGACTTGGTTTTGTCAGTCGTCATCCCATTTTTTAATGAAGAGTCGACTCTACAAACCATCCTCGATCGTGTTGCGAACGTTCCGATTCGAAAACAAATTATTCTTGTCGATGATGGAAGCACTGATCGTTCAGGCGAAATTGCCAACTCGTTGATCGAGAAGTTTCGTGATGACGATTGGAATCAAGTCGAATTGGTCGGCCACAAATCCAACCAAGGCAAAGGGGCAGCGTTAAAGACAGGGTTCGCCAGGACAATCGGTGATATCGTGATCGTGCAAGATGCGGATTTGGAATACGACCCCAGTGAGTTTCCTCGACTCATTCAACCGATCGTCGAGGAACGAGCCGATGTGGTTTATGGTAGCCGGTTCCTTGGTGATAAAGCTCATTCCACTCTCTATTTTTGGCATCGAGTTGGAAACCGGTTTTTGACAACACTTTCGAATGTTTTTACAAATCTGAATCTTACGGACATTGAAACGTGTTACAAAGTTTTCCGGCAGGAAGTTATTGCTGACATCGGTCCGAAGCTTGTCAGTCAACGCTTTGGTGTTGAGCCAGAAATCACTGCGCGGGTTGCCCGGCGTAAGGATCGTGTTTTCGAAGTCTCAGTTAGTTATGCTGGCCGAACTTTTGAAGAAGGCAAAAAGATCAGCTGGCGCGATGGCTTGGAAGCCATTTGGTGTATTGTGCGTTTTGGATTTGCTGATTGATCAGTTAGCTCGATTCTCCGAGTCGTCAATTCCGTTTCGACTCGAAGAATACTGATAAAAACGACTCGGGAGAGTCGAGCTACTAATTCTGATTTTGAATGCCAATAAAATGGCACTGCACACTGTTTATTGATTAACAGTACTATTCTAAAAAAATTGTTTTCCGTGTTTGGTATCCGCAAAAACTTGGGTTTTGGTCATAACAATTAAAAGCGCATAAATTGAATGGCGAACCACTTATCAACGTTGAATCGAGCGTCTGGCAAGCATATTTCGGAAAACCCTTTCAAAAAAAATTTGCAGAAAATTTCGAACTTCAACACGATGATTGTTCGAAGAAACGTTGACCGAAATAACGTTTGATTATGCGGGGCTATTCGTCTGGATTATTTGAGGCTTTCTACTGATTGTGCATTTTCTGAGCTTCTCAATAATTTGCGACTGAGGAGTACTTGGGATGAATCACGTATTCTCACCTCTCTGAATTTCGAGGTCATTGAATTAGATAAATTTGATCGCGAAGATTCAAAAATGGATGACGGCGATTTCTCAAGTCCTCAAGAGTATGTCTTGTTCGATTCGTTAGAGCATTCGAGCAAGATTCATTGTGTGCAGATTCAGTCCGAACTGAATCTGGACTTTTATACGGACTTTGAAACAAGTCTATGATTTTTTTGAGGCAAATAATGAAGAAGACACTACGTGCTGCAGGACTATTTAGTTTAGCTTTGGCGACGTTGATCGGCCCGGCTCAGATTCACGCACAATGCGTGGGTTGTAGCCAGTCGGCAATTCAACAGCCCGTTTTTTCGGGTGCGCCAATTCAATCCTATCAGTCTTGGCAGTCAGTGCCTGTTTCTAATTCCTACCAAACGCCAATGGTACAGAGCTACAACTCTCAGCCAGTGGTTTATGGTTCAAGCGTGAACACTTCCACCGTTCCGGCTTACAACAATTCCAGTCAAGTCTATAGTTCCTCTCAAGCAATCACTTACCCTGCGAGCTCCGTTTCATTGGGCTCCAGTCCAACCATTGCTCAGACTTATCCGACTCAGGTTTATTCGAATCAGAGTTACGCAGTAAGTCAGCCAACTCAGGTCTACCCAAGTCAGAGTTATTCAGCTCAGAGCTATCCGGTTCAGAGTTATCCAACTCAGACTTATGCAGCCCAGCCAATTCAGCTACCCCAAGCGAATGTGGCCCAAGTGTTGCCGGTTCAAACGTATCCGACGCAGTCATACCCAATGACTTCGCAAACGTATGTATCGAATCCTGTGGTTTCGCAGCCGATTGTTTCGCAGCCGGCTTATACGCAAACTTATGCGAACGCGAGCTATTCGAATATTGGTACTTCAACTCTGCCGACGTCGAACTATTCGACTTCGAATTATCGTTCCAATACTTACACTTCAACGTCAACTGGAAACGTATCGCCCGGACTGGCCCAGCAAAAAGCCGTCCAAGCTGCTCAGATGGGTTTGATGGGACATGTTGGAGGAGGTTTAGGCGGCGCGAAGTATGAAGGCGTTGGCTGGTCCAACGTTAGTCCTCAGCATGCGATTCAAAAATGTTGTTATTGGGGCACACGTCCGACGGCACAAATCGGTGTCACCAAAGGCGCTAACGGGCTTTGGTACGCTTGCGTGCTTTATCACTAAACGTAGCCAACAATGATTTGCACGAATCCGGCAAGTCTTAATATGACAGCGAAATTTAATTAAGAAGTTGAAGTTCGCGATTGAAAACAAACACGCTCTTTGGCTTTGGCTGAAGGGCGTGTTTTTTTAATGTAGCTCGACTCTCCGAGTCGAAACTGAATTCACGACTCGGAGAGTCGAGCTACTATTTTTTGATCACGCGGCGGAAATATCCACCACTCGTTTGCCAAGAACATCCATTCGAGGTTTGATTCCTAACCCAGGTTCGGTCGATGCTGAAAGACGTCCGTTCTTTCGTTGAGGGGCACCTTCGGCAATGCTGACCGTGCCGTAGCTATTGAAGTCGGTCGAAGTGAATAAACAATTCGGCGGTGTGCTGTGAGCAAGCACTGCGATCGCGGCGGTAACAATATCGCCGCCCCAACTGTCTTCGATCGTCATTGCGACACCTAATGAAACGCAGAGGTCTCTCGCCAAACGTGCCTTGGTTAGCCCACCGAATTTACTTATCTTGATGTTGACGGCATCCATCGCTTGATCGTTGCTGGCTCGCAAAAGTTCTGGCATGCCGTGGATACACTCATCCAAAACGAACGGGTGCGTTGTTCGCTTGCGAATCGACAAACATTCTTCGTAAGATAAACATGGCTGTTCGATGTAGACGTCGGTGTTGCGAACGGCACGCACCACGCGGGCGGCTTGGTGCATCAGCCAACCTGTGTTTGCATCGGCGACCAACCGATCACCAGCGTGTAAAACTGCGGCGACTTTTTTGATGCGTTGGATATCCACGTCAGGGTCGCCACCGACTTTTAGTTGAAACCGTCGGTAGCCTTCATTGCGGTACATCGAGACGTTCTCGGCCATCGCTTCAGGGGATTCCTGCGAGATGGCGCGGTACAAGACAAAGTCTTCTTCGTATCGACCGCCCAATAAATCGCAAACGCTTTTGTTGGCTGATTTACCCAGAAGATCCCAACAAGCGATATCGAGTCCCGATTTGACGTAAGCGTGACCTTTGAGAGCCGCGTCCATCATTCGATTAATAGGACCAAGTTCAGTCGGATTCATTCCCAGCAAATGCGGCGCTAGTTCTTTTATTCCAGCTCGAACACCACTACCGTAAGCAGGCAGATAAAACGGACCAAGTGGGCAGACTTCTCCGTAACCCACCAGGCCAGTGTCGGTTTCAATTTCGACGACTGTACTGTCAAAAACATTAACCGACTTCCCACCTGACCATTTGTAGCTGCCTTCTTTTAGTGGAAGGTCGACTTGGTAAGCGGAAATACGTGCAATTTTCATAAGGAAACACCGAAGCAATTCAATTTAAATCAAGAGTGGATATGATAATTAGAATAATATCGTGTGCACATCAATCTACCAATCCCGAGTCAATCAAATGAAAACGATCCCAAATCAAACTCAGTTATCGGCTCGCTGCCGGATTGTCGTGTCCGCGCTGTTGATGATCCTGTTTTGCGTACCGGCGATTTCTAACGCTCAAGACGATCAAACCAAAATTGCATCCGCCAGTACAACGGATCTGGCAAAGCTTCCAGAGATTGTGGCCAAACTAAAACTGGCTGGCGACAACGCTGCCGAACTGACCAAAGCGATCGAAAGCGCTCCCGAAGAACATCTCGATGCACTTAAGTTTTTGATTTTGAACATGCCCAAGCATGACCTTAAAACGTTGACGTCCGGATTCCTGCTTTCCAATATCAAATACGCATTCCGTGCACGTGAAAGTGCCAATTGGAAAGTTTCCGATGAATTGTTCTACAACGACGTTTTGCCTTATGCGAGCATTGACGAGCCACGAGACCCGTGGCGAAAAGAATTCTTCGAAATGTGTCAGCCGATTGTGAAAGACTGCAAGTCACCAGGCGAAGCGGCACAGAAATTAAACGAAACGATTTTCAAAGAGCTTTCGGTCAAGTATTCGACAAAACGCAAACGTGCAAATCAAAGCCCTCGCGAAAGCATCGAACAGGGCTTGGCGTCATGTACTGGGCTTTCGATCATTTTGACGGACGCTTGCCGAAGTGTCGGAGTGCCGGCGCGGTTGGCGGGAATTCCAAGCTGGAAGAACAAACGTGGGAATCACACTTGGGTTGAAGTCTGGGATGAGAAGTGGCACTTTACCGGCGCCGCCGAGGCATCGAAGCAAGGTCTCAATCACACGTGGTTCCAGCGAGACGCCGCGCTTGCCGATCCCAATTCGAAAATGCATTCTATTTACGCTACGAGTTTCAAGAAAACCGATACTGACTTTCCAATGGTTTGGTCGTTAGACAAAAAAGTCTACGCCGTAAATGTGACGAGTCGCTACATTCCAAAATCGGGTGCTACCAAGTCAGATAAAGACACGGTTAAAGCCATGTTCCGTGTTTGGAATTCTGACAAGACCGAGCGAGAGGTCTTGGAGGTGGAAGTCTTCAACGCGAAAGACGAAACGGAAAAATTCAGTGGCACTTCAAAAGGCGGAACGGCCGACATGAACGACATGCTCACGTTCGACCTTAAGCCCAACTCAGTTTACAAAATTCGTTTGAAGCGCAAACCAAATATCGACACGCTCAGCGAATTCAAAACGGGCGAAGATTCAAGTCAGATTGTCGAAATTCAGTTCAATCAGGAAACGACGACCAAAGAAATGACTGAAGAGACGAAAACGAATGAGGCAGGGGAGGCTGGATCGCTTTCGAAGAATGAGAAAAATGTCTTGGACAACATGGCTGCAGGGTTCTTTGTCGATAAGGGCGATGATAACGCTGCAAATGCTTTGCTTTCTAGCCACCCGGATGCGGCTCGCGAGTTGGCCTGGAAAAACTATCTCCAGTCACCGCTTGGCTTGAAGCGCAAATCAGATTTTGACAAAAACCAAGTCACGTTTCAAAAACACTTGAGCCCCTACACGATCAAAGAAGTCGGCAAGCGCCCAGAAAATGGCTGGCCATTATTCATCGCCATGCACGGTGGCGGAGGCGCGCCACAAAGATTGAACGACAGCCAATGGCGACACATGCAAATCTATTACAAGGATCAAAACGACGTTACAGGGTACAAGTACTTGGCGTTGCGGGCTCCCAACAATACATGGAACGGGTTCTACGACGACTATGTTTATCCGTTGATTGAAAATTTGATTCAACAGTCGGTTGTGTTTGGCGATGTCGATCCGAACAAAGTTTTCATCATGGGCTATTCGCACGGTGGTTATGGCGCGTTTGCGATCGGTCCAAAAATTCCATATCGATTTGCGGCAGTCCATTCAAGTGCCGCTGCGCCGACAGATGGGCAGACTTCTGCAAAAACGCTTCGCAATACGCGATTCACGTTCATGGTAGGCGAGCGTGATACCGCGTATGGGCGGCGCAAACGTTGTGAGAAATTTTCAGAACAGATTGAAGAGTTGAAGTCCAGTTCCGATTCCAAAGACGCTTATCCTGTCGAGTTCATGTTTAAAAAAGGCTTCGGCCACGGCGGGTTACCCGACCGGGATATGATTGGCCAAATGTACGATCACGTTCGCAATCCGATACCTAAACATGTGACGTGGGAGATGACAGACTCAGTTGTCGATCGCTTTTTCTGGTTGGCTGTTGAGAATCCGAAACGAGGGAATTTGATTGACGCAAAGATCGATGGCAACACGATTGAAGTCAAAACAGAAAATTGCGATTCGTTTTCCATCTTCCTGGATCGACGATTGATTGACCCCAGTAAGCCAGTTGAGATCAAGATTGGCGACAAAACCCACACTGTCGATTACAAACCGAGCTTTAAGACGCTTTGTCAGTCGATCGCGAAGATGGGTGATGTTAACTTGGCGTTCGATTTCGAAATCAAAATCAACTTAGAGCAATAAGCAGGTTGGACATTCTTGTCCGACTCGCTTCCTTAAGTTGAATACTCCAGTCCGACGCGCGTTAAAAAGACATGCAGCGTACGCGTCAATATTCACGACGCAAGCACTTCAAGCTGCTATAACTAAACGTGGAAGAAAATTAGCCCAACGACCAATGGTTCCAACATGCGTTCAATACTAACTCGCCAATTCTTGTTTGCATTTCTTGTTTCCACAATTTTCATGGTGGCCGGTTGCTCGAAAGGGAATTCGCAAACGGGTGACAAGCAAACCAATCAGGAGCAATCTAACCAGGGGCAAACCAAACAAGACCATTCCAGCCAAGCTCATTCGGCGAAGGCTGATAAATCCAAAAAAACGCATCAACACGACAAAAAATACACCAACGAATTAGTTAACGAAACCAGTCCGTATCTGCTTATGCACGCCCACAACCCTGTCAATTGGCATGGTTGGAATGAAGCGACGTTGGCCAAAGCAAAGAAGGAAGACAAAGCGATCTTTCTTTCGATTGGCTACTCAAGTTGCCATTGGTGTCATGTGATGGAGAACGAGTCGTTTGTTGACGAAGAGATAGCGAAGTTTCTCAACGAGAATTTTATCTGCATCAAAGTCGATCGCGAAGAGCGGCCGGACGTCGACGAAATTTACATGCACGCGCTTTCGGAAATCAAACCAGGCAGAGGCGGTTGGCCGTTGTCAATGTTCATGACGCCAGATACGAAACCATTTTTTGGTGGAACGTACTGGCCTGCACGCGACGGTGATCGCGGTGCAAGGATGGGATTTCTGTCGATTGTAAAAAGGGTCGACGAGCATTATCGCAACAATCGAGCCGCGATTAACAAAGACGCCGAGGTGGTGACGAAGCGAACGGTGGCGGCGTTAGGAGCTCGCGGAGCCACGAATCTTCCGCTCCAGAAATCATGGAACAACGAGACGATTGATCGCATGAGGGAAAATTTCGATGCGGCTTATGGCGGGTTTGGGTTTAGTGCGATCAATCCAAATCGACCAAAATTCCCGGAGCCATCGAACTTGTTTTTCTTTATTGACCAAATCAAGAACAACCCGGACGAAACAAAACAAGCGCTTGCCAAAAATATGCTTGTGAAGACTTGCGAAGGCATGATGATGGGCGGAATCTACGACCATCTCGGCGGTGGTTTTCATCGTTATAGTGTCGATCGGTTTTGGCACATTCCTCACTTTGAAAAAATGCTCTACGACAATGGTCAGTTGGCCACCGTTTATGCCGAGGCTTATGCGCTGACCGGTCGAGAAGAATTCAAAAACGTGGTCGAAGGCATTTTGTCGTTCGTTGATCGCGAGTTGGTTGCGGATTCCGGCGGGATCTATTCCGCGCTGGACGCAGATTCTGAAGGCGAAGAAGGAAAGTTTTATCGTTGGGAGCTAAAGGAAATCAAAGAAGCGTTGACCGCGGAGGAGTACAAATTATTCGCTTCGATTTACGGTCTCAATGAGGAGCCGAATTTCGAAGACGAATACTACGCCCCGCAGCTTAACCGGCTGATGTCCAGTCACGCCAAAGAAAAATCGCTGAGTCTGGCTGAGTTAGAGGGGAAACTTCAAGTCATTCGGACCAAGCTCTTTGACGTTCGCAGTAAACGAGTTCGACCGTTGCTTGACAGTAAAATTTTAACGGCTTGGAACGGGTTGATGATTCGGGGTTATGCGGATGCAGGCAGGATTTTGAAGAACGAAGACTACGTTAAAACGGCGGCCAAAGCAGCAGAGTTCGCTTTGCAGGAATTGGTCAACGAGAAAGGCCACTTGTATCGGACTCATACCCAAGGCAAAGCAAGGTTGAATGCCTACGTGATTGATTACGCTTGTCTGATCGATTCATTGATCGCATTGCATCGCGCCACGGGCGAGTCCATGTGGCTGAAAGAAGCCGATGCGTTGCAAGCGATTCAGGATGATTTGTTTTGGGACGAAGAGGGCGGCGGTTACTTTTACACTTCCAAAGACCACGAAGTTTTGCTGGCTCGAAGCAAGCGAACCGTCGATGGTGCGATTCCTTCGGGCAACAGTCTCAGCGCGGCAAACTTGATCTATCTCAGCCGAGAGTTGGTCGCGGGAAGAACGGACGCAGATGAAGCCTTGAGAAACAAGGCGGCGGCATATCGGGAGAAATCAAATCGGACTTTAAAGGCTTCGGCAGCGATCTTAATGCGAGCTCCACACGCCGCTCCAAGAATGCTGATTTCAACAAGCGAGTTTTTGAGAAAATAAGTTGGCAGCAGTTGTTAGTCAGTCGTCAATTTCTTGATTCCACAATTCGTTTTCCACGTTCCCCGTTAAGAAAAACATGCCACAGCTCGTCTCTGAAGCGTTCCAGTTCTGTCCAAGCTGTGGTACTCCAACTAAAACTCCGGGTGCGATTCCGTTTCAGTGCACCAACTGCGACTTTCGGTTTTTCTTTAGCCCTGCGACAGCAGTAGGCGGAATCGTGACAAACCAGCAAGATGAAATCTTGTTTTTGATTCGTGGACGTGAACCAGGAAAAGGCAAATTTGGATTGCCAGGTGGATTTGTTGACGCGGGTGAGACCTTGGAAAATTCGCTGGTCCGAGAAGTGTTGGAAGAGACGTCATTGGTCGTAACCAAAGTCGATTATCTGTGTTCGTTCCCCAACACGTACACGTACCGCGAAATTACCGTCGGCGTGTTGGATGCGTTTTACATTTGCGAAGTCGAGTCGTTCGAGGGTTTGAAGCCGCAACAAGGTGAAGTTGAAAGTTTTCGCATTGCCAAAGCAACCGAAGAAATTCTCAGCAACATGGCGTTCGAATCAAACCGGCTCGCCGTTGAAAAGTTTCTGACTTTGGGTTCAGGAAAGTAGCGCAAAAGTAGCACAGATAGTAGCTCGACTCTCCGAGTCGAAACTTAATAAACAAACGACTCGGAGGATGCGCCCCTCGGAGATTCGTGCTTCCATTTTTTCTCACTCATCTGTTTCTTTCTTTGAACTGCCTCTCTCTCAGATCTGAGTCTGCCACTAGAATAACAGGCCATCGATTTCAAACTCGCGGTTAATAATTTCCAGCCAATTCAATTTCCACCCAATTCAATGTCTCTCTCCGAAAACAAGCTTCAGAAATTTCGCA